>CAZSXW010000014.1:0-7385 GCA_964610385.1 uncultured Actinomycetota bacterium | reverse complement strand
GGGTGGTTATCCAGGTAAGGGCTTCAAAATATGAGCTTGAGATAGTTGACCCGGTCCAGTATGAGGAAGTTTACGACAGAAAATCAAGATTTGCCCCCAAAATAAGTGATGGCCGAACCTATAACAATAGCTAAAATATCAGCCTATAGCGCCGGTTTTATTAAAAAATACTGGCATATAATCCTGATACTTCTATTTATTGTTATAGCTATCCCATTTCTTATGTTTTCAATTGCACTTAATATCTTATTTCCCCAGGTGGACAGGGAAGGATTTACTTTATATAAGTCCTTAACAGAGGAATTAGAAATTAACTGGGCTTCTTTTATGGCATATGATGTAGTAAGACTTGATAATTATCTAAGAGAAAACAGGCCAAATGAGAGTGTTTTTGACCTACTGAAGGTCGATTTTACTGAATATGAGATAACTGAAACAGAAAAAGAAGTAACCAGAATAGTAGACGGCAAGCCAGTTACAGAGGTTGTTACTCAGAAGGAATATAAAGTGGCGAGAAGACTTGAACTGCAGGGTTACTCTTCCATTAAAGAGCTTGTGGAATCATTAGATTACGATACTTCAGAGGAAAATATGACAGTTAATAATGTTACTGATTTTCTGGATGATCTAAATGAAAAAGAGGAGTACGAAATTGAAACTGCCATACTACTGGATGAAGAAATATCAGAAGGTTTTGATGAAAAACATAAAGAGTGGTTTTCTGCATTGGTTGAGATTCTTCCTCTTATTGATCCATCTTCTGAATTTGATCCTGATAAATTTATAATACCTGAAATTATAGATAATCCTGATATACCCTCAATATGGCCGGCCAGTGGGGTAGTTACTTCTGAATTTGGAGAAGTAAGAATAACTCATATTCACCAGGGAATAGATATTGCCAATAATACGGGTACTCCAATAAGAGCAACAGCTAATGGAACAGTAATTGCAGTTGGAACTAGTGGAAACTTCGGGAAAAGAATTATGATCTATCATGGGACAGATGAAAATGGCACTACATATGTAACCATATATGCTCACTTGAGTGAATTTAAGGTAGAGGTAGGAGAAAAGGTAAGTCAGGGAGATTTGATTGGTCTTATGGGTAATACAGGTGTGAGCACAGGCACGCATCTTCATTATGAGGTTAGGGTAAATGGGATACCGGTAAATCCCAGAATGTTCTTACCTTAAAATAGTCAGTTTAAACTTAAAGGTTTTTAAAATCGCTATTTTCTGCCTGGAATTGTAGTTAATGAGGAGTAATGAATATTTTTATTTGGCTTTGGGTATTTATTATTGGCACTAGAGGTTTTACTTAAATTACTCTCATAAGTTAACTATAAAACAGAAGGTAAAAGAGTCAACTAGTTGAATCTGACTTGTTAATTTGGTGCCTAAATTTTAGGATTCATATTAGCTTAACTTTACGACTTTAAATTATTATATTTAAAGTGTATATAACACATAAATTTGAGCTGACTGTAGATATAAGATAAAATATTTATTAATTCTACCTCTTACATTTAAGGATTTTATGAGATTTTTAGAGAACTACAAATCAATAAGAGATGAAGTCTTTGCAATTTTTGCAAGTGAACATTTAGAGCCACCACAGGGAGACTTTGAGGGTTTGTATTTTGAGATTGCTCCTGCCTTAGATAAAGGAAATCGCTGGAATTGTGTTATAAAAATATCAGGTACATTACAAGCAGTCTGGAATTTAGGGACTAAGGATGTTTACAGAATTCTTACAGAGCTAGGTATATTAAGAATCAAACAAGCTATTGAGAAAGCAGATCCATTTCTAGAATTTATGTTTACTACTTATACAGCTCAAAAGTCATGGCGCGAAGAAAATAGCAAGCTATCAGTAGAATTAGAAAAACTACAAAAAAGAGAGCCTCCGACTAAAAAAAGTGAGAAGAAAAATATCGCTGAAATCTATAGCCGAAATAAAGAGCTACGTAGGAAGGTTCTAAAAGTATTTTATGAACTATCCGAGGGAAACAGTTGGAATTTTGTTAAATATCAAGATATAGCAAAAGAATTAGAAATTGATCCAAACAGCAATGATTTATTTGGAATTTATAAGTTCTTAGTAGATAAAGGATTTTTAAAATATGAGACGAATATCGAGTGTTCCATAACCTCAGATGGTTTAGAAGAAGTTGAACAAAGTTTTCCTACCCTTTTATCTAATATTCAATTTCCGTCTTTCCAAGATGCACCATTGAATATCTCTATTGATGAAATTGACTCATTTAATAAAGCAAAAAATGTTACTATTGGTGAAATAAAACATTTAATCCCGCTTACTTATTCTGAAGAGCAAATTCAAAATTGGTTTGAAGATATAATTAATGAGCCTGAACATAAGAAAGATTGGGGAGGAGAAATAAATGACCTATTTACTACTAGAGTATCAGTAAATAACATAAGAAAAAATACAGCCTTTCTTCTAAAGGGTCCAGGAAAAAATATTAAGACTTTAGAAATATCTCATTGCGGAAAGAAAGGGGATCAAATTCAGCGTTTGTTTAAGTCTCCTGCAGAGCTTTTTATAATCCAATTTATTGGGCAAATATCAGAAGCTGTAATTGAAGAAGCAGAAAGTAAAACTTTACTTCTTAGACACGGAGGAATAAACGCTCAGTTCTGTATTCTTGATGGTTATGATACAGCGAGAATCTTAAAAGCTTATGGAAAAATTGCTTAATGCCAATTCATTATATAAATGCAAAATTGGATTTAATCATTCTAATTTACATTTTAAATCTATTATTTCAATAATTTTTTAGGAGTGTGAAAATGACGTGGTTTGTTTTTTCTATGGGATTAATATTAGTTTTTTTCTCTTTAGGTTTCTTTTTTAGTGCTTTGAAGATAAAATTTGAAAAAATGGAAGCATCTCACGTTAAAGAAATATGGCCAAGATATAGTTATGTTACACCTCAGCTCGTAGATAAAGTCCCCGACTATAAAAAATTTGTTGGATATATTAATCATTATGTAGGCAAACTAAATAAAACTTCAAAATGGTACAACATTGCCAGTGGGATTGTTACTCTGATATCAGGTTCAGCTCTTCTTGCTACATGGTTTTTGGAATATTCCTAGGAAAGCTATATAGAATATATGAAATTAGAATTTAAATGTAAAGTTGAATCTAAAACCCTTATAGGTAATTCTATATTGAAGACAACCATTGAAGATAAAGACTTTACTCTTATACCTGATGGAAAGGGGTTGTTAAAGGAGATTATAATAGGGATAAAACTAGCAAAACCCAATGGTATAATTCCGAAAATTTCCCCAAGCAATACGCCAGGGATTAAGTTTGATTTAAATTTAAATACCAGTAATAAAGTAAGAAAAGAAATGAGAGAGCTACTCCAATACTTAGAATCAGATTTATCTTTTTATGCAAATTTAAAAAAGATATATTGGGAAGACCCAGATTTAACAATTATACCCGAAAGTGAAGAGGACAAAAAAAATGCTAATGTCTTAAGTTTTGCTTTAGCGGAAAAAGAATATCCTGACCCTAAAAAATTATTGACCATAGACACATTTAGAGAAATTGTCTCTAATAAGAAAAAATATGAGTTTCTGACAATAGTCAAATCATTTTTTAGAGAGGGCGAGAGAGAATTCCATTCCTTTCGTTATGTTAATGCTTTTTATAATTATTATTTTATAATCGAGGATTTATATGGGAAAGGAAAAACCAGAAATTATGCAGTAGCGAATGAATTAAGGAAGAACCAAACCTTTAGAGGGTTTATCGATTGGTTGATAAAGAGCGGTATTAAGGGAAGACACAAAACTAACATTGAGAAATTCTTATTAGAAGAGCATAAATCCTATGATATTGACGGTTTGATTGAGCTGATTGTAAAAGTCAGAGGCAATCTACATCATTTTTCAAGCAGGAGTCCTAAACGTAAAGGCACTCCATTTAACCAGCGAGATTTCGAGAGCATGGCACGCTTATTAGGATGTTTGTCCAAAATGAGCATTTTACAGAAAATTCATGAAAGAGATAAGGGTATTATTTAGATCATTTTGCTGTATAACTCACTTACAGCTGATACTCCAAACCCTGTTATATGCTGCACACCTAAATATAAATTATTAAGGGAAAAATGCTATAGATATTTTAAAAACTAGCTGATTTTGAAGTAGAAACACAAAATAAACAAACAGAAAAGGTAAACCTAGGTTTACCTTTTCTTATAGCTGTATTATCTGAACTCTCTTTATATATTAGACTTTTTTAACTGTAAAGTAGTATACGAAAGGAGTTACAAAAGCCTTTTAGGCTTTCCATATTTAACTTCCAAATAGATAAATAGAAGAACCTGTCTTTTGTAAATGTAGTATTTTCCTTTGCGAGCATAAACCGCTAAAGCTATTTATCCCTCTCAATTCTTAAAGACAAGAACCGTAAAATCTCCACATTGACTAAAAGCCAGAACCTTCTCTTTCTTCCACCCCTAGGAAGTCAAATATTATTTTAGTTTAAGGGGGAGAGATGGCAGGAAAAAAGAAATTATTCAGCTTCATTCCGCAGGTAGAACTGTCAATGGTTAGAGAGATGAAAACGGCTAGTACCAGTTACAGAAGTAGTGAAGAAGTGGCAAGGTCAGAATTTGCAGCCAGTCTTTTAAAGTCCGACAGGGAGAAATTTATATGTATGCACCTAAATATTAAAAACCAGATTATAAGCTTTGAGGTAGTTTCGACCGGAAGCTTGACGAGTTCTCTCGTTCATCCGAGGGAAGTATATAAAGGTGCAATACTGTCAAATGCTGCAAGTGTAATATTTATGCACAACCACCCTTCAGGAGATCCTGAACCATCAAATGATGATATGGAAATAACAAAAAGGCTTGAAAAAGCAGGAAATATCTTAGGTATTGATGTACTGGACCATATAATAGTTGCCTCAGGTGGATTTTACAGCTTTAGACAGAATAAGCTTATTAGCGGTAAGGAGTAGAAAGGAGAGCAAAGATGTGGATATATGACTACAGGACCAGGAGAGAATATTTTGCAAGCTCTCCCAGATCCAAATTCTACAATTACAGAAGTATGGTAGTTGAACCTGTTCCGGGAAAACCCTGCACAATTTTAATAAAAAAGGAAATGGAAGAGGGAAGAAAACCGGAAAGGATATTTGAGCAGCTGGATATATTTAAAAATTAAAATTATTAAAGGAGTAGAGTATGAAATGGATTAAAAAATGGAAAGTTAAAAGTTCATCCGGAAATGGCTATTATGTAGTGGCTGTTGATGAAGACGGTAACTACGGTTGCAGCTGCCCGGTATGGAAGTTTAGAAGGAAAGAGTGCCATCATATTATTAAGGTAAAGCAATCTGGATCAGAAGAAATAGTAGTTACGGACAGACCAGAGGCAATACCTGCCAGAGTAACAAAGCCGATATTTAAAGATGGCAAGATACTATATCCACTTGTACCGATTGAGCCTTTTGATACACATATGGAAGCCACGATTGTTTCATTTATGCTAAAGTATGGCTGGTCTATGACAGAAATTAAAGAGCGTAGGCACTTGCCAAATTCGTGGACAAAAAAAGCTGCTCTGGATTACATTGAAAAATACGGAATGAAGGAATATAAGGATATATAAAGGCTTTTATGTCTTAGCGTTTATTAATTTCATCTTTTTTAAAATTGGTATAAAAAACCATTGGACAGTTTTAAAACCTTACGCCTTACCAACTATTAATTATCTTGGAAGGCATAATGAAATTAATGGTATCAATGAAAAAGGGATTTATCAGTTTTATTTAAATATTAAATAATCTAATCTTTGCCCATTTTTTTAAATTCGCACATTGCTCACAATAAAAAAGTCACATACTAGGTATCTAACTTGTTATAGATAAAATAGCCTGCCTGTAACTACATTTGACTTCCTAAGATATATACGGAAGAACCTGTCTTATGTAGTGTCAAGGCCAAGCCTACGGGGAGATACTGTTTTTTGAGCATAAACCACTTGCGTTATTTATCCCTCAAAATTCTTGCACGCAAGAACCACAGTATCTCCGCCTTGACACCAGACAGAACCTTCCGTTAAAGGCAGCGCTTGGAAGCCAAATGTATTATGAAAGGAGAAAGATATGAAGCTTATGACTAAAGAGTTAGAAGCAAGGTTTAAAGAGATTGGTTCTCAGGAAAGTATAAAAGACCCAATAATAATTGCCAAGTACTTTAATCCCTCTGGAGCTGGAACATGGTATGCTACGGAATATAACCCGGAAGAAAGGTTGTTTTTTGGATATGTTTCAATCTTTGGCGATTTAAACGATGAATGGGGATATTTCAGTCTTAATGAGCTTGAAAGCTTTAAGGGTCAGTTTGGTCTGGGAATAGAAAGAGACCTTTATTTTGGAGAAAAAAAAGCAAGTGAAGTTATTGATAAATAAAGAAAGGAGATAATATGAGTAGAAGAGCATATAGGGTTAAAAGAATAATAACCGCCAAATATCCAAGCTTTAATCTCTCTTATGACCAAGAAATAGTAAGTATTTTAGAGGAGTGTACAGATTTTTATGACAGTTTGAACTTCTATGGAAACGGTATTATTGAGATAACAGATAGGGAATTTAAAGAGGTAAAAGAAAAGCTTGGGGAAGTAATTTCTGGACTTAAAAGCACTAGGACAAATCAACCGGAAAACAAGGAGAAGGCAAAGTCTTACAAAAAATTACTGGTTGAAATGGATAGAATAATTAAAAAAGAAGGCTATATATCTTATGAAATCTATTAAATGAAAGGATAGGGGAAATGCTAAAAAAGGTTAAATATAAAAATAAGGTTTATACGGTAGATTACAGATTAAGAGAGTTTAGATTTATTGAATATGGGAAAATGCCTGAATTTATTCCATTTGAAAGCGAATTGGGGATAGAGCTACTAAGTATTACCGGGGAAGGGGATTAGTATGAAATGTGAAAAATGTGGTTTAGTAAAATTTTATATAAAAAGCGTAGATATAACTTACGACAGCGATTTTAGTAAATTGTCAGAAGAAGAAGTGGAAGAGAATTTGGCTAACGGTAATTACATTAATTTTGATTGGTCCAAAGGATACAGCAAAGTTATATGCTCTAATTGCGGGGCTACTGTATTAGATTAGGGTTAGTGAAAAAAGAAATAGGAAGATAATAAATATTAAAATGGTAAACCTGGGTTTACCATTTAATTCTATACACAGAGTATATTATAAAGGTTAATAGAACTGCTTCTTATATATAATATTGTAATAAACCACCCACCCACCGCCATCGGATAAAAATGCCCCACGCCCCTGACCCCCTTTTTGAAATTCGCACACGGCTCATTTTCA
>CAZSXW010000013.1:0-14968 GCA_964610385.1 uncultured Actinomycetota bacterium | reverse complement strand
CATCAGCTTATTCTGACTAGTTAAGTCAGTGTCTAAAAGATGGGGTTCATATCAAAGAATAAAGAGGTTAACATGGTTAAGTATGGTTTTGCAATGAATTATTGGTTAAATTCATCAGGGATTGATTTTCATAAAGCTCTGGATGAAATTACTTTGACCGGGTGGGATGGAATAGAAATGGCTTCAGATTTTTTAAATTATTATCTTTCGAGTATTGATGAATTGAAAAAGCTATTAAAAATTCATAATTTAGAATTAGCCTCTTTTTACAGCCATCTGAATTTAATTGATGATGATTATTTTAAGACTGTAGAGCTGGGATTAGTTAAAAAGAAAATAAGACTGCTAAAGGAATTAAAGACAGATATATTGCTGCTAGACGGTGGAGCAAAAATGGTGGGAGACAAATCAGGCAAGGAATTAAAAAAAGCAGTAGAAAACATAAAAATACTTTGCGATGTTTCCAATTCTAATAGTCTAAAAGCAACTTGGCATCAGCATTGGGGTACGTTATTTGATAATAAAGAATCTTTTGAATATTTAATGGATAGTACCAAAGATTCAGGATTATATTTCTGCCCCGATACCGCACATTTATTTGTATGCAATATTGACCCATGCCATATCATAAAAAAGTATATCGATAGGGTAAGTTATATACATTTGAAGGATGTAAAGGAAAATATTTTTATTGATAGATATAAGAAGCCAACTAGAAATATTGATCCTAAAAATAATAGTTTGACTATAGGCGGAGACTTAAATTTTACAAATTATAAGTACATGAATGATAGATTTCTTGATAATGGTTTCTATTATATTAACTCAAAATATAGAATTACCGAAATTGCAAGAGGTATGATTGATTTCAAACCAATAATAAAAATAATTAAAGAAAAAAATTTTAGCGGTTGGGTAGTTGTTGATCAAGATTATACAGAATATGCAAACATGCAAAGTCTAGATGTTAATTTAAAAAATGTTAAAAAATTATTTATAGAAGTTTAAAAATGGAATTAATTACAAAAAACATCGTTGTTAAAGGAAATTTTATTCAAGTGATTCAATTGAAGTGGAGCAAGAGCTGGATTTTTATTATTGATGCACCCAAGGGTACAATAACCTGTGGTTCATTTGATATTGATTTTTTGAATAAATTTAAACTGCCTGCAGCTAAAGTTGTACCTGATCCAGAGGAGCCAGCTTTTACCATTGAGCAATTTATTAGAAGAAAAATTACTCATATTAATAAAACTGGCGAAATTTGTGGTTTGAGAGTGAACATGCCCATTTTAGAGGCTGTAGGTAAACTGATATAAGAGATATTTATATTATTTAGTAAAGCTTAAATAGATTGGAAATTGTTATTGTAAAATTATTCGAATATAAAAGGTAGATACTTAAAGAAATAGAGAACGGTGTTAATGAAGGCAGTAATAAAATTAAAAAAGGGAATAGACAATATAGTTTATAAGGACATACCAGTTCCAGAAATTAATGATGATGAGGTACTTATAAAAGTCAAAGCTGCAGGAATATGCGGAACTGATATACATATATATCATGATAGTTTTCCTTACTGGCCACCTGTAGTACTGGGACATGAATTTTCAGGAATAATTGAAAAAGCAGGAAAAAATATAAAGAATTTTAAGATAGGAGAAAGAGTAACATCAGAACCACATCAACAAGTTTGTGGATTATGCAGTTATTGTAGAAGGGGACTGATTCATTTATGTGACTATAAGAGATCGCCAGGCTGGGGTATTAATGGAGCTATGGCAGAGTACATAAAGCTGCCAGAAAAGTTATTGCACAGGTTGCCGGATAACATTACTTTTGAGGAAGGAGCAGTTATTGAGCCTATCTCTACTGTTACCCATGCTTTAATAGACAGGGGATTTCTTACTCCCGAAAAATTTGTAGTTGTTCTAGGGCCTGGACCAATAGGATTGATTGCCGTGCAGGTTTGCATGGCGATAGGTGCTGAAAATGTAGTAATAGCTGGGACGGAAGAAGACGAAGAACATCGTCTAAAAATAGCGAATGAGCTTAATATAGACCACGTTATTAATATAGACAGAACAAATTTAAAAGATTTTATAAAGAATAAAACAGGAAATTTTGGAGCGAATGTAGTAGTGGAATGTAGTGGAAGTGAAAAAGGCATAAATAGTGCCGTAGATATTTTATGTAAGAATGGGAAATTAATAGCAATGGGTATGGTAGGTAAAGAAATTATTGGTCTGAAATGGCAAAGGATCATAATGAAAGAAATCAACATATGTACTTCTCTTAGCTCAACTTATAATTCCTGGGAATATGCAATAAGCCTTTTAGCATCAGGAAAGATCAATATAAGAAAGATAATCTCTCACAAATTTCCATTAACAAAATATAGGGAAGCATTCGATCTTATAATGAGAAAGAAAGCTTTGAAAGTAATATTAGTTCCAGATGGAGGTAGAAGTTGAATATCAAGTTCAAAGGTAAAGCTGTTTTTTGGGATGGCAATAAGAAGCTCAGAAATGGCGAGTTGTTTATTGAAAAAGTTAAAAGCAACCAAGCAGTTGTAGAGGTTAAGTACTGCGGTATTTGTGGAACAGATATTGCAATCTATAATGGAGTACACCCAAGAGCAAAATCCCCATTAATAATGGGGCATGAATTTAGTGGTTTAATCAGATATTCCTCAAATAAAAAATTTAAAGAAGGGGATAGAGTTGTAATTAATCCTTTAATATCATGCGGAGATTGTGAACCATGCAGAAGCGGAATTCCTTATATTTGTAAAAATTTAAAACTAATCGGGATTGATGTTGATGGAGGATTTTCTAAATATGTTATTGTTTCTAATGATAAGATTTTAAAATTACCTGAAGGGTTTGATCTTAAAACTGCTTCGCTTGCAGAACCGTTTGCCACAGGGTTCCATGTTTTAAATAGAATTGATATTGATAAGAATGAATTGTTGTTAATAACAGGGGGTGGACCTATAGGAACAGGGATTGGACTTATATTAAAAGCAAGAGGGTTTAATAATATTTATTTTAGTGAAGTAAGCGATTTCAGGATAAATATCTTAAAAAATTTTGGCTTTAATGTTTTCAATCCTTTAGAGGTTAATATTTCAGATTACATTAAAGAAAAATATAATGGGAATTTGTTTGGCATACTTATAGAGGCTTCTGGGAAAGCAGGTCCTTTATTAGATATGTCTTCATTAGTTAAGGTTAGAGGCAAGATATTGCTGGTCGGAATAAGTCATAAACCTGCCTTAGTAAATACAATGAATATAGTTTTTAAAGAATTAGAGCTCTTAGGTAATAGGGTATATAGCAATGATGATTTTAGCAATGCTGTTGATTTTGTTTGTAAGGAGAAAAAGATATTGGAGAATTATATAACAGAAGCTATCGAACTAAATAGGTTTAAAGAAGCAATAAATCTAGCGCAAGATTCTGAATCGGCTATGAAGGTAGTGGTAAAAATTGAATAGGGTTTATGTTACCGATTATGATTATTCTGATTTGGAAATTGAGCGACGCGTCTATTCGAAATATAATGTAGAGTTGATCCCATTGAAATGCAAATCCGAAGAAGAGTTAGTAAAGAAGGCAAAAGATGCTGTCGCACTTCATAACCAATATTTAAAACTATCAAAAATCACTTTTGAAGGTATTAAAAATTTAAGATTAGTTGTTCGATATGGCGTGGGTCTTGATAATATAAATTTAGAAGATGCTAAAAGGTATAATGTGCTGGTAAAAAATATCCCCGATTACTGCACGGAAGAGGTTTCGAATAATGCGCTGAGTATGATATTAAATTTTGTCAGGAAATTAAAGAGGAGCGATTTAATGATAAGAAGTGGATATTGGGATTTTAATAAAATAAGGCCTATTCACAAATTTCAAAATTATTGTATCGGTATTATAGGTTTAGGAAGGATCGGCAAAAATTTAGTCAGAAAATTAATATCATTAGGATTTGATAATATATTAGTAAATGATATTGACAGTAGCGTATTGGACGGTTTTGAGCATAGAGATAAAATAAAATTAGTAAACCTGAAGTTTTTAATGAGTAATTCTGATTTTATATCGTTAAATCTGCCACTGACTAAAGAGAGTGCTGGCTTGATAAATAAAAATACATTATGTTTAGTAAAAGATAATGTATCGATAATAAATACTTCAAGGGGAGCTATTATAAATGAGATAGATTTATATAATTTTTTAGTGAAACACACAGAGGCAAATGCTGGTCTGGATGTTCTGGAAAAAGAACCCCCTGAATTTGGAAAAAATAAACTTCTTAAATTAGATAATGTAATTTTTACACCACATTCATCATTTTATTCTGAAGAATCACTAATAGAACTGCGAAAGAGAGTAGCATTAACTGTCATAGAAAATTTAAATTGAGATTATTATTATGCTTAAGAGGTGTTTATATCATGGCTAGATTTAATAAGGCATTAGTATTAAGTAAAATGAATGAAATTGGTGTGATACCTGTTTTTTATAATTCAGACATAGAGATAGCAAAAAAAATAGTGCTGGCGTGTTATGAAGGTGGAGCAAGAGTAGTAGAGATGACCAACAGGGGGGATCATGCAATAGATGTATTCTGTGAACTAGAGAGATACTGCAGTAAAGAGTTACCTGAGCTAATAACAGGAGTTGGTTCAATCATAGATGCTCCAACTGCAGCTTTATATATTGCTCATGGTTCTAATTTTATAGTTGGTCCGGTATTGGATGTAGAAACGGCAAAGTTGTGTAATAAGAGGAAGATTCCCTATAGTCCTGGATGTGGCAGTGTGAGTGAGATACAGTTAGCTCATGAATTGGGGATAGATATGATAAAAATATTTCCGGGAGCACAAGTTGGTGGTCCTGGATTTGTCAGGGCAGTAAAAGGTCCATGCCCATGGACAGAAATAATGCCGACAGGTGGAGTTGATATTACTAAAGAATCACTAAGTGGGTGGTTTGGCGCAGGAGTCTATTGTGTAGGAATAGGATCTAAATTGATCACAAAAGAAATAATAGAAAATAATGATTTTAAGAAGTTATCCTCAACTGTAAATAGTGTTATAAACACGATTAAGGAAATCAGAGAATCTTAGATATAAAAGATTTCTTTAAAAGTAAAATTTTACGGAGGTAAAATGTTAAAAATTAAATCAAGGTCAGAATGTAAGTGGGACGCAGTTTCTTTAGGTGAAGTAATGATAAGGATGGATCCTGAAGATATGCGTATAAAAAATGCAAGATATTTTAGAGTATGGGAGGGTGGCGGAGAATACAATGTAGCAAGAGGTCTTAAAAAATGTTTTGGTATGAATACTGCAGTTGTAACAGGAATTGTGAAAAATGATATTGGTTATCTTCTACTTGACCTTATTAATCAGGGCGGTATTGGCACAGAATATATAAAATGGTTTGATTTTGATGGCATAGGTGGAGATGCTAGGGTTGGTCTAAATTTTACAGAAAGAGGCTTTGGAATTAGAGGGGCTTTAGGTGTATCGGACAGAGCAAATTCTGCTGCATCTAAATTAAAAAAAGGTGACATAGATTGGGAAAAGATTTTTATTAAAGATGGAGTAAGATGGTTTCATACTGGAGGAATATTTGCTGCATTGTCTGAAACTACCCAAGAAGTCATAATAGAAGCTGCCAGATATGCTAAAAAAAGTGGTACTGTAGTTAGTTATGACTTAAATTACAGGCCTTCTCTATGGGAAAAAGTAGGAGGTTCTAAGAGAGCTATTGAAGTAAATAAAGAAATTGCAGAGTATGTAGATGTAATGTTGGGAAATGAGGAGGATTTTACCAAATGCTTGGGTTTTGAGTTAAAGGAGATTGATAAAAATTTAAGTGAATTAGATCCAGCAAATTTTATGGAGATGATTAATACTTGCATAAAAAAGTATCCTAATCTTAATGCAGTTGCTGCGACATTAAGAGGAGTAAAGACGGCTAATTTTAATGATTGGAGCGCTATACTGTATTTTGATGGAAAATTTTACCAGGCAGTTAAAAGGGAGAACTTGGAAATATATGATAGAGTAGGAGGTGGAGACAGTTTTGCTTCTGGAATAATTTACAGTTTTTTAACTGGCAAGTCTCCCCAAGATATTGTTGAATATGGAGCAGCTCATGGTGCGCTTGCGATGACCACTCCCGGGGATACTTCTATGGCCTCACTTACTGAAGTGGAAAACATAATTGAAGGTGGTAGTGCAAGAGTTAAGAGGTGATATTCGTTTGCATGTGAGTATTATCTTTTTAAAAGTTTAAATGAGTTAAGTCTTGGATTTTTTGACTTTTAATCATTGGGAATGTGTGTTAATAAATACTCCTATTTTTATTAATTTATCCAATATTGATAGTAGTAATAGAAAGAAGTAATAATATTTTTGTTAAGTTTTACAGAGAGGAATATATAATGAAAAAAGCAGTAATAATGCCTCGAAGTTATATTCAGGGAGTTGGAGTGATTTCAGAAACAAGCAGTTATGTTAAAAAGCTTGGGAGCAAGCCTATTTTAATATGGGATGAGATTGTAAGAAATATTGCATCAGAAGCTTTATATGGGTCTTTTAAAGAGGCAGATATTCAATATAGTGAAGTAATATTTAATGGTGAGTGTACAAAACATGAAGCTGAAAGGATTAAGGATATAGCATTGAAAGAGAAAGTTGATGTTATTATAGGAATAGGTGGAGGTAAAACTCTAGATATTTCAAAGGCAATAGCAGCATTGATAAAAAAACCGAATATAATCATTCCAACTTCTGCTTCTACTGATGCACCTACTAGCTCATATACAATTTGGTATGACGAACAAGGTAATAATATTGGATATGACAAGTGGAATTTTAATCCAGATATAGTTCTAGTTGATAGTTATATATTAGCGAAGTCACCTATCAGATTGTTCATTGCTGGGATTGGAGACGCTCTGGCAACTTGGTATGAAGCTAATGCTTGTTTTAAAGCTGGAATAGACAATTTTGCCGGTGGTTCGCAGACTTTGACAGTAATGAATATGGCTAAACTTTGCTTGGATACTTTAATTGAATATGGTAAAGTAGCGAAAATTTCGGTTGAAAAACAAATAGTCACACCAGCTCTTGAAAAAGTTATCGAAGCAGTTATTTTATTGTCTGGTATAGGATGGGAAAGCGGTGGTATTTCAACAGCACATGCTATAGAATCGTCACTTCATATTTTTTTCCCGGAAGTTAGTGAATTGCTGCATGGAGAAGGTGTTGCTTTTGGTTTGGCTTGCCAAATGTGCTTAGAAAAGGATCTGGATATTAAAAAAACAAAAGAGGTTATTGATTTCATGGTGGAAATTGGCCTTCCAGTATCTTTTAATGATTTGAATTTGAATGGTTTGGATTTTAAAAAAGTTTTAGAATTTGCAAAATCGGTAGTAGATAATAATCCTGCAGCAAAAAACCATAATTTTAAAGTAACTGCGGAAAGCCTTGCAGGTGCGATAATACTAGCTGATTCTTTAGGATCTTCAGCAAAGCAGGATAAATAGTGAACTATAGTTTAAAAGTCCCAAATATTTCTACTTACAATCGGTAAAATATAAGTCCTCTTCTTCTGTTTTGTTTTTAAGAATAAGGCATAAAAAAGACTTACTCGATTCTATTACTGGTATTGCATGCCAGACATCTTTATATAGTTTAACTCCAATACCGGGATTGATTCTAAAGGTAGCAATATCATTTGAAGTAAGGGATGAGTTTTCTGGTTCTGCTAAGTGAAGCAGTGCATCACCTTTTAAAGGAAGTATTACTTCCTCTGTAAGGTGGTGTCTCTCAAATGGTCCAGTACCATTAATTTTTTTTATGACTTTAAGTAATCCAATTGTAATCTCAGAATCACTTTTAATTGAATCAATAAGATAATATTTAAAATTTTCGAGTTTTGCTATACATAATTTTTCATCAACTGCGATAATATTTCCGAATTTTTTAAAATTTTGTTTGTTTAGTTCCATTGCTCTCATTGTTGGCTTATCCTTTCTTTTTCTTTCTTATATTTTATAAAAAGGTCATTATAAATTTTATGATTTTCTCTATTATAGTTAATATTAATCTTTGTTTTACTACATACTTGTATTGCCTCTTCGGCATTTTTAAAGATACAAATACTTATACCTGCCAGCATAGAAGCTCCAAGGGCAGCATCTGCATTTGCAGCTACTTTTCCGTCTATACCTAAAACATCTGCTACTATAGATAGCCAGCATTTTGCTTTTGTACCTCCACCGATAAAAATATTTTTCTTAAACTTACTTGAAAGACCACCAAAAGTCGAAAGTGCGTCTTTTAATGAAAATGCAGTTCCTTCGTAAACCGCTCTGGCAAAGTGAGGCCTTGCATGATTAATAGAAATTCCTAGAAAATATCCTGTAAGCTTGCTGTCCCAGTATGGTGCATCTTCGCCTAATAGATATGGATGAAATGTAAGCCCTTCCGAGCCAATAGAGATACTTTGAGCTTCTTCATCTATTTCCTCATATGTTTTCCCATTTTTAGGCCTGTCCCTATAAAAAACATCTCTCAACCATTTGACTGATTGTGCGCATGATCGGGTATTCGTATCTAACATCCATCTATTGCGGAATATATATGACCAGCAATAATATTTATTATTTGAAATTCTATCAATATTGTCGACAATTGTAGAGAGTGCTCCAGATGTACCCAATCTTATTTTGCATTGGCTTGAATTTATTAATCCAATTGAAAATGACTCTACTGTCGAATCGCTGCCACCGGCGATGACAGGGATACCTTTGGGTATTCCTGTATCCTCAGAAGCTTCTTTGTTTATTTCTCCAATTATTGAAGTTGATTGATAAATATCTGGAAGTTTATCCTTAGGAATTGAAAAAAACTCTAAAATTTCATCAGACCAATATTGTTTTTTTATATCGTAGAAGGACGAACCGGAAGCATCACTTAGATCAGTCTGCAGTTTT
Source organism: uncultured Actinomycetota bacterium (assembly GCA_964610385.1). Classification (GTDB taxonomy): domain Bacteria; phylum Actinomycetota; class Humimicrobiia; order Humimicrobiales; family Humimicrobiaceae; genus CAZBSE01. The sequence continues at coordinate 5,950 of CAZSXW010000013.1, read as the reverse complement.
CCCGTTAGTTTGAAGTTAATATAATCCTTGGGAAAAATAATTTTATAAGTCTTGTCCCAGGTCTGATGATCTCTTTTTATGACCCAAAGCACCTTTGGAAGCGTGCACATAGTATTTAATGGGTTCTTTGTAACTTTTTGTATAATATTGGTGTAATCTTTATTTATTCCACTTACTTCTTCAACATTTCTCAAATCATTCCAAAGTATAGAGTTTCTTACAATATTTCCTGATTTGCTAATAAATGTTAATCCTCGCATTTGTCCAGCTACACCTATTGCCCCGATTTTTTTTAGTTCAATGCTATTACTTAATTTTTTTATTGTATTTAAGGCTGCTTTATACCAGGTATTTGGGTTCTGTTCTATCCATCCCTTTTTTAATATTAAAGGATTATATTCGTCACTTTCATTGGCTATTAGATTACCTTCATCATCTATAATACAGGATTTACAACAACTTGTTCCGATATCTATGCCTAATAAATACTTTTTCATAATTTAGCTTTGCTAATTAGGTTTAATTTTTCATTATGATTTTACACGTTTCGCTTCTCATTTCAAGTTTTATTTTTTGAATGAAAATTTTTTGTAATTTAATATTTTTAGATATATTAAAATTTTATGAAAATAGGAATAAATAGTCACATATATAAAAGTAAAAATATTTACAATAAAAATTAACATTGATATAATTTAAGAATGTAACACGTGTAGCTACTTGTGTAGAATTTTAAAGAAATTTTTATGTTTTATTTTAATTATTTTAAAAAAATGAGACAAGGAGTCATTTTTAAATGGAAAATAAAAATATAAAAAAATTTACAGGAAATTCGACTACAGAAAGAATAGTAAAACTTAGAAAAAACATACTTTCAACGAAAATTGAAATAGATATTGAAAGAGCTAAACTTATTACAGAATTTTGGAAAAAAACGGAAGATTTGCCATTAATAATAAGAAAAGCAGAAGCGCTAAAGTATATATTAAATAATATTACAATATATATTAATGAAGGCGAACAGATTGTTGGAAATCAGGCAAAAAAAGATAGAGCTGTACCAATATTTCCAGAATATTATGTCAAACTTTTAGCAGAAGAACTTGAAGGGAAACCTTATTATTTATCGGATAGGCCAGTAGACCCTTATTTTATAAGCAAGGAAGATACTGATGAATTAAAGAGGATATGCAAATGGTGGCAAGGTAAAACATTTTATGATTATTTAATGACGCAGTACTCAGAAGAAATAAAGAAAATGATAAAAATAGGATTGCTGCAAGAATCACAATTTGACGGAGTCGGTCATATTTTGATTAATTACCCCAAATTGATTAAATATGGACTTAAGGGTGCTGTAGAAGAAGCACAAAAGGGATTGGAATTATTAGACATCAACAAGCCTGAAGATGAATTGAAAAGGCAGTTTTTCGAAGCGGTAACTGTTTGTTGCAATGCGGCTTTTGATTTTAGCAGAAGATATTCAATGTTAGCAAAAAGACAGTCAGAAATAGAAACCGATCCTAAAAGAAGAGAAGAACTGAAAAAAATTGCTGAGGTCTGTGAGAAAGTTCCATATAATCCTCCAAGCACATTTTTAGAGGCCATACAATCAGTATGGTTTATACAGCTTATACAACAAATAGATGACAGCGGGCACTCGATTGCGCTTGGACGGTTCGACCAGTATATGTATCCTTTTTATAAAAAGGATATCCAGGAAGGTATAATTACTAATAAGCAGGTGATTGAGCTGATTGAATGCTTAATAATTAAGCTATCATCTATAAATAAATTTAGAAGCTATGATGCTGCTAATTACAATCCTGGTTATACAATATTTCAGAATTTAACTATAGGAGGCCTTTCAAGAGTAGGCGATGATGCCACAAATGAACTATCATATTTGATTTTAGAAGCAGTGAAAAATGTAAAGATGGATCAGCCTCCAATATCAGCAAGAATATCAAGGAAAACACAAGATAGATTCTTAATAAAGTGCTGTGAATGCCTTAATGAACATAGAGGTGGTATACCGGCCTTTTATAATGACGAAGTAATTGTCCCTTCCTTAGGGATGACTGAAGCGTCTGAAGAAGAGAATTATGATTATGCTCTTGTAGGTTGTGCAGAACTGAGCAGGAATGGTTTTTCATGGATGCCATCTTCGGGCAGGTGTTTTAGTCTACTAAAGATATTAGAGTTAACATTAAACAATGGAAAAGACCCAATGACCGGCATACAATTTTTTAAAAATGTTGGGAATAAAGACCTTGAATCTTTTAAAGACTTTAATGAATTATATGATGCTTATAAAAGACAATTAAAATACTATATTAGAATAACGTGTAAGCATTTATACCAATTAGATTCAGCACTCCAAGCTAAGTCTCCATATCCATTTTTATCATTACTGAATGCTAACTTAAAAAAGGGCAAAGATATTACAGATGGAGGGGCAGATTATAATGGAAGCTTTATTCTAATGGTGGGTATTGCAAACGTAGCAAACAGTTTGGCATCAATTGGGAAGCTTATTTTCGAGGATAAAGAAATTTCAAAAAAGCAGTTGATTCATGCACTTGTTACAAACTTTGAGGACATAAATACTATACCTACCGGCGAGGAGATACGGCAAATATTGGTAAACAAAGCGCCTAAATTTGGAAATGATGATGATAATGTAGATATTATAGCAGCGAATATTTTTAATTTTATTTCAAGAAATCTTAAATCTAGGGAATATAGGACTTTCAGAGGTGGCCCTTATTTATTGTCATTGGTAACAGTTACTGCAAATGTTCCTATGGGTTTGACAATAGGTGCAACTCCTGACGGAAGAAAATCAAAGGGAGCTACTAATGATGGTTGTTCACCGAGTCAAGGAACTGATGTCAATGGTCCCACAGCAGCTATAAAGTCTGTAACAAAAATTAATTACAAACTTTTAGATGGTGGAGTAGTTTATAATATTAAATTTGATCCTATATTTTTAAAAGATCCTGAGATGTTACGTAAATTTGCAATGACTATAAAGACGTATCTTTCTTTAGGTGGGCAGCAAGTACAAATTAACATTGTATCTAATGAGACCTTAAAAAAGGCGCAAAAAGAACCCGAAAAATATAAAGAATTAATAGTCAGGGTAACTGGTTATAGCGCAAGATTTATTTCATTAAGTAGAATTATTCAAGATGATATTATTAGAAGAACCGAGCATCAATTAGCGTAGATATTTATTTTTCCAAGAGTAAATACCTATATTTTTAATATAAGCAATTACGGGAATTAATTTGTCCAAAAATACAAAAGGATTGATATTTAATATTCAAAGATTTTCGGTACATGATGGTCCAGGAATCAGGACAACAATATTCATGAAAGGATGTCCTTTAAGTTGTTTGTGGTGTTTTAATCCTGAAGGTATTAAAAATGCTCCAGAACTTATGTGGCATGAAGAAAAATGTAAGAGGTGCTTTAACTGTATTAATGTTTGTCGCAATAACGCAATCATATATGAAGATGATTTGATAAAAACCAATAGAGAGATGTGTAATGCTTGTGGAGAATGTGAAAAGGTATGTTATTTTGGAGCAAGGGAAATTGTTGGCGAGTACATGACTGTTAAAGAGGTCTTGTCTGAAATATTAAAAGATGAGCCATTTTATAAAATTTCTAAAGGAGGAGTTACAATAAGTGGTGGGGAAGTTACTTTTCAAAATAAATTTGCATTAAAGATTCTTGAAGAGTGTAGAAAAAAATGTATCCACACAGCTATTGATACTTGTGGTTACACAACTTGGAGAAATTTAAAAAAAATACTGCCTTATGTAAATTTAGTATTATATGACTTAAAGCAAATAGATAAAGATAAGCATAAAGAATATACAGGTGTTTTGCCTAATATAATTTATAGTAATTTAAAACAAATAGATAAGGTAGGCATACCAATATGGATTAGGATCCCCATCATTCCTGGATATACAGACCAGGAGGAAAATATTAGTGGAGTTGCTAGTTTTATAAGTAAAGTAAAATCTGTCAAGAAAGTGGAATTACTACCATATCAGGAATTTAGTGTTTCTAAATATAAGAGTTTGGGCCTCAAGTATTCCTTAGAGTTGTTAAAATCCCCTAATAAAAATAGAATGAAAAGATTAGAAGAAATTTTTAGGTGCTCTATTAGAAATGGTATAGAGATAAAAATTGGTTAGTTCTAGTTATTCATTATGTGACTATAGCTATATATCTATACCTCACAACTGTTTATAATTATGAAAAAATAAAAGAAAAATTTTTAGATCTTTAGTAACACTATTCTTTACAAGTGACGATTGATACATAATTTAACATAAGATAGAATCATATTTTTTTAGCTCAGAACCCGGCTTACAGGCTAACTCCAATTATTTTTATGCTATAAGCCAGTTAAATAGGGTATATTTCCTAGGCAATACTTAACTTTTCACACTGTATAAGCTTACTTTTGTAGTTACTATTATACAGGTGAACTGTATTAATTCAATTTATTTTTTCTATTTAGTACAAGAATTATTAGTTATGATACTATTGGTACGTTATATTGGTTATTCTATTCTGATATAATAAACAAATAATATTTTTATATTTATAAAACTGAATAATATTAAATAGAAAAATGTTACCAGATTTTCCAAAGATAAAAGCAGAGTTAAATAAATCCCTCAATAAATATAGTCAATTCTTACATAGCAAGCATCCTCTATTATCACAAATTAGAAAGGAAAGGCACTATGAAGGTAAAGAGATGTCAATTGATCGTGAAAATGGTGTAAGAGAGATATCTAAATATAAAGAAATATCAAGTACATTAGCTGATAAGAAAGAAGAATTGATTGAGAAAGGATTTATAGCAATTATAGAAAATATTCCTAATGTGATAGAAGATATTAATAAGCAAATATCAAGATTATTATTTGACAGAGTTGAGGATGCTGCAAAAAAATCAGGCAACATCATAGAGTGTAAAAGTAGAAAGTTTGATTTCGACGTTTTTATGGATATGTTAGAGAAGGTAAGTATTGAATTTACAGATCAAGGAGTACCAATGCTTCCCACAATATCATTTTCAGATCCAGAATATATTAAAACTAAATTTATTGAATGGGGAAGTAATAAAGAGTATAAGGAAAGATTTCAAAAATTAATGGAAAAGAAAAAAAAGGAATGGGATGCAGAAGAAAGCAATAGAAAATTGGTTGACTAAGACAAATGAGCGAAATTACCAAACACCTTTTTGTCAAATATTGCTTAATAAAGGTTATAAAATAATTTATAGATCTAAACATGGACCTTTTGAAAAGGGAAAAGATATTGTTGCAATTGACAATAACGGAGATTATCTTGCCTATCAATTAAAAACAGGTGATATAGATTTAAGTATTTGGCGAAAGATAAAAGGAGAAATTGATGAATTAGTTCAACTTCCAATAGATCATCCATCAATTGATAGAAAAAGAATACATAAAGCATATTTGGTAACTAACGGATATATATCTGATGTAGTAAAAGCAATTATTAAAGATATTAATGAAGATAATGTAATAAAAGATAGAAAATATGCCTATCTTGATATTATAAATAAAGATATGTTATTAAATGATTTTATAAAAATTGATACCAAGATTTTACCAAGTGAAATTAATGAAATCGATTCATTCCTTAAAATATATCTTTCAGATGGAAATGATTTAATAGATAAATCTAGATTATTCGATTATTTCGATACTATTATTTTTAAGGATAGTTTCAGTAGAAGATCCGATATAATTAGTTCTATTACTAATAGTGTAATTATAAATTCTTATTTACTTGATAAATTTCAAGTATCGAATAATTATTATGCAATTTTTGAAGTGATATGAACCCCATCTTTTAGACACTGACTTAACTAGTCAGAATAAGCTGATGG
>CAZSXW010000012.1:0-29805 GCA_964610385.1 uncultured Actinomycetota bacterium | reverse complement strand
CGTGAAGGCGGAAGGACTATCGGTGCTGGTAGTGTCACCAAGATAATAAAGTAGGTAAAGTCAGGATTTTATTGCATAGGGAAAATATAAAAAAATTTAGAATATTGGTTATTATTATATAATTAAAAGTAGAATATTTAGGAACTGTAAATGTAAAAAATACAGACTCTAAAAAGGAGAAAAATAATTTCTTAATATTAGGATAGTATTAAAGTTCAATATTTATTAATTGAAAAAAGTAAAAATATTTGAGATTAAGTTTAATTTGTGTGAAAGAAGTGCAAGTTTAAATATTTTATGAATTTTTATCCCTTCAATATCAAATTATATCAGCTTTTTGTTTTTTAATTAATTTAAAGTACTTTTTGTCTAATAAGTTATCAGTAATTATTCTTTTTGCAAAAGAGATTGGTCCAAATGTATAAGCACCGATTTTATTAAATTTAGTATTATCAGCTAAGACATATATATTTTCGCAATAGTTCTTCAAAGGAATTTTCATTTTTGATTCTTCACTTAATTGTTCTGTAAAACCGTTTTCTATTGAAAATCCGACACAAGATATAAAGACTTTATTTAGATTTAGTTCCTTTAAGAAAGGTCCTAAATCTGTAATGAAGGAATAGTGTATATTATTTAATTTTCCGCCTGTACATAAAACTTCAATGTTTCTATTTTTAGAAAGTTCTAAAGCTATAATTGGTGATATTGTCAGTACTGTTATATGTAAAGAATCATCTTTTGATAACAATTCAGCTAAATAGTGTATAGTAGTACTAGCGTCTAAGAAAATAGCTTCATTATTACTTATATAATTTAAAGCCTTTCTTGCTATTGTTTTTTTTCTTTCTTTGTTTTTATTAAGTCTTTCATAATAAGGGAGATCAATACCAATTTGATAATTGTTATCTTTATAAATTGCTCCTCTTTTTACAATGATTATTCTACTATCACCCTTAAGTTTTTTTAGGTCATTATAAATTGTCATTTCGGATACGTTAAAAAATCTGGCCAAGTTTGATATGGATACATTTCCTTTATCCTCTAGCATTTTTATTATTTTATCTAATCTTGCAATATTTTTAGGTTTTATATTTATCATTTCTTATTTGAAATAACCATTTTTTTTCTAATTAATATTATATTAGAACACAAAAAACAAATATTTTAAATATAAAATACAGGAGTATGTAATAATTTTAAAATTTATAATTTTTTTATAAATTTAAAATATTATTTATACATATTCAAATTTTATGATATTATTAAAAGTATTACAAGTATTACAATTAAGATATGATTTTGGCAAATTTAGATAGTAATAATGGAGAATTTATACTATTTTTATAGAAATAATATTAATAAAGGCAGTATGTTAAAAAAAGGTGATTATTATGCAAAAAATAATAAACGATCCAAAAAATTTTGTAGATGAAATGCTTGAAGGAATTCTTACAGCACATCCAGAGCAGTTGAAATGTGTAGAAGGTGACTTAAGATGCATTGTAAGGGCAGACGAGAGGAAAGAAGGGAAAGTAGGAATATCTACTGGTGGAGGTTCGGGGCATCTTCCTGTGTTCTTAGGTTATGTAGGTAAGGGTATGATAGACGGTTGTGCTGTAGGAGGAGTATTTTCTTCGCCAAGTTCAGAGCAAATGCTAAAAGTGACAAAAGAAATAAATAGTGGAGCAGGAGTACTATATATTTATGGTAATTATTCAGGAGATATAATTAATTTTGATATGGCTGCGGAGATGGCAGAAGTTGAAAATATAAGAGTAGAGACTGTAATTGCAGCTGATGATGTCGCATCTTCTCCTAAAGGGAGAGAAGATAAGAGGAGAGGTGTAGCAGGAATATTTTATATGTATAAAATTGCTGGGGCTTATGCTGAAGAGATGGCACCATTAGATGAGGTAAAAAGAATAGCAGAGAAAGTTAGAACAAATACAAGAACTATGGGTGTCGGTCTTTCACCGTGTACCATACCTGAAGTTGGAAAGCCGACATTTGAGTTGGAAAGCGGCCAGATGGAAATAGGGATAGGAATCCATGGCGAAGCAGGGATGGGAAAAGGAAAGCTTGAATCCGCAGATAAAATAACTGAAACAATTATGGAAGCTGTACTTAAAGACCTTCCTTATAACTCAGGAGATGAGGTATCAGTGTTAGTAAATGGCCTTGGCTCAACACCCAAGGAAGAGTTATATGTGGTATATAGGAAAGTAGACCAAGTTCTTAAAAAAAATAAAATAACTGTTTTCCATCCCTACATTGGTGAGTTTGCCACTTCTTTGGAAATGGCAGGGATGTCTATAACTTTATTGAGATTGGATGATGAGCTTAAGAAATATCTAAAGATAGCTGCTAAGACTCCCTTCTTTGAACAGAATGAAATAAGCTAGTTGAAATGGGTATTATATATGAATAGTTTAGATTCAAATGACTTTAAGAAAATATTTACTAAAGTAAAAGATATCATGGTAGAAATGGAGGATTATTTATTTAGTTTGGATTCCAAAATGGGTGATGGTGACCTGGGTCTTATTATGAAAAATGGATTCATAAAAGTAGATGAGGAAGTAAGGGACTTAGATGAACAGGATATAGGAAGACTACTTATAAAAGCAGGAATGACCTTAGCTTCTGCAGTTCCTTCCACTATGGGAACTCTTATGGCTACTGGTCTTATGAGAGCAGGGAAAGAAGTAGTGGGGAAATCTGCAGTTGGATTAGCCGATTTTTCTCTGATGTTTTCTGCTTTTATAAAAGGGATAATGGAAAGGGGTAAAGCAAAACCTGGCGAAAAGACTATAATAGATTCGATGCTCCCTGTAGCCGATGCTTTCAAGAAAGCCAGAGAAGATGGAAAGAATCTTATACAGGCATTTGACCTAGCTTATAGAGCAGCAAAGGAAGGACTTGAATCTACCAAAAATATGACACCGGTTCATGGCAAGGCTATCTACCATTCAGAAAGATCTAAAGGAACTGAAGATCCTGGCGCTGCTGCTGGTGTACTGCTGCTTAGAGGATTTATAGAATATTTAGATATTTCAGATTAAAGTAAATTACGGCAATAAATTTATAATTTTGAATAAGTTTTAATGTTAGGATTTCTGTTTTTAAGTCATATTGGTTGTAAGATAAAAAGACATATTAGGGTCAAAAGTTTACAAGCTTATTTTAAATACCTTTACTGTTGTTTTTATAGTAATTCCTCTAAATAATTCATTTAATGGGAAAAATCATTAAGAATTTATAGGTGTCTTTGGTTTTTAATGAATTTGAAGTTGTTGAATTATAAAATCTTATAATTTTTAAATTTTATAAAAAGTATATATTTTTTTTAATAAAATTTGACATTTTAAAATTTATTGATATTATTAAAAATATCATTAAAAATAATCTTAATATAAAAGACTTTGGAAAAATGTCATAAGTAAGGGGAAAAAATGCCACTAGTTAATTTAAAAAATATACAAAAAGATGCCATAAAAAAGAAATATGGCATATGTGCGGCAGAGATTTGGGATCAATTTAGTGTTAAAGCATTCATAGATGCAGCAATAGAAGTAAGATCACCGATAATATTAATAATAAATACTTCAGTAGTTAAAAAGTTTGGGATAAAACCGATGGTGTCGTTGGTAAAGACATATGCAGAGGATACAGATATTCCAGTAGTACTGCACCTTGATGAGTGCGTAGAACCTGAATTAATCTTTAAGTGTATTAAAGGTGGTTTCCCTTCAGTAATGTTCGATGGTGCTGAGTTAGGTTTAAATTTAGAGGAGAACATTAGACAAACCAGGGAGATTGTTAGATATGCTCATTTTATGGGTGTTACTGTAGAAGCTTCATTAGGGAGAATGCCATTGACAAAAGATGGTTATACAAATGATTTATCAAAACCGATGGTCAAAACTATACCAGAAGAAGCAAAAAAATTTTGTCTTGAAACTAAGATAGATAGCCTAGCACCAAGTTTTGGTAATTATCATGAATGCTATAAAGAGGTATGGCCAAAACCTGATTTTGAGTTAGTGAGAAAAATTTTTAATATTACAGGAGGTGTTCCAATTTCTGGTCATGGATGTACAGGGATATCTGATAAGCAGGTCGGTGAAGCTATTAAGTCAGGTGTAGTAAAGTTCAACACTGGAACTTTGTTTCAGATATTATTCAAGAAAAGCATGGAAAAAAATATGGATAAATATGAAGGTTACCCAGCTGCTTTCAATATTTGCTACAATTCGATGATTGACCTGAGAGAGTGTCTAAAAAAGAAGATGATAAAAGTTTTTAAATCCGCATACAAAGTTTAACTATTATTACTCGTAAAATAATAATGATTACAGTTAAAAAAAAATTATTTTTAATTTACTATGAGGCAAAAGAGATTTTTTACAGTTTTCAATGGGGGATATGTTATTGGGCACAAGTGATAAGACATTAGTAAGTAGAAAAATTGTAAGAGGTTTTTTAAATAACTTAGTGTGGGGTATTTTTATTGTTTTAATATTGATTTTCTCATTAAGCATTAAAAATTTCCTTTCACTGGAAAACTACATAGGCATTATTTATCACTCTGTTTTTATAGGCATATTGGCAATAGCCGAAACGTATGTGCTAATAAGCGGTAATATCGATCTGTCTGTAGAGTCAACTGCTGCTTTTGCAGTACTGACCAGCGTATGGCTTTGCGCATCTTATAATGCTTCTGGATTACTGTTAAACACCTGGCTTGGTTTTTTAATAATCATTGCCGCAGGTGCCTTAATAGGGGCATTTAATGCCTTTTTTATTGTTAATTTGAAAATAAATTCATTTTTAGTAACCCTGGGTACCTATATTTTAGTAAGGGCACTGGCAATATGGATTTCAGGTGCTAGGGCAATGAACGATCTTCCCGCAGCATTTAGATTTATCGATGTCACTAAATTTTTAAACATACCTCTAATGGTATATCTGATGATATTTTTATATATTTTGTTTGAATTCATACTTAGAAGAACCAGATTCGGCCGGCATCTATTTATCATAGGCGGCAATGTAAATGCTGCCTATAATTTCGGAATAAACGTTAACAGGACTCTTTATAAAGTCTTTATCTTAAGTGGCGTAGTTGCCGCTTTGACAGGATGGCTGATAGCTGCGAGAGCAAACGGCGCAACCGGGAATACGGGGAGCGGCTTCTTATTCGAGGTGCTGGCGGCAGTCGTAATTGGCGGTGTCAGTTTGTCAGGAGGAGTCGGCTCACTTACCGGGGTATTTGCAGGGGCATTGATCCTAAGCTCCATACACAGTGCTCTGAACATTACTGCAGCCTCTCCATTTATTACCGGGGTTGTGAGAGGAGCATTGATCCTGGTTGCTGTTTCCCTTGATGCTGTGAAAAGAATGTTTAAATAAAACTATTCGTTGTTTTTTGGAGGAGGAATGGGAAGCCAAAAGAGTAAAAAGGTATTATTAGCGGTTAAAAGTATCTCTAAAAGCTTTGGCAGTGTTGTTGCCCTTAATGATGTAAATTTTGAAGTATATAAAAATGAGGTAGTGGGAATTGTTGGGGATAATGGTGCCGGGAAATCAACCATTATAAAAATAATTTCTGGCAACTACCCACCGGATGAAGGCAAGATTTATTTTGAAGGAATAAAGGTTAATTTTAAGTCACCAATTGATGCAAGAAAATTAGGAATTGAGACTGTTTATCAGGATTTATCAGTATGTGAAAATCTCGATTCGGCTTCAAATTTATTTATTGGCAGGGAACTATATAAAAATATTATAGGTTTTGAAGTACTGGATAAAAAAAATATGGAGAAAAAGACAATAGAGGTACTAAAAAAAGTCGGTATTGAAATACCTTCTATAAGGGAAAAAATAGAGTATCTATCCGGAGGGCAAAGACAGGCAGTGGCCTTAAGCAGATTTGTTGCATGGGGTAAAAACTTAGCTCTTTTAGATGAACCTACTGCAGCCCTGGGTATAAGGGAAACTGGACAGGTATTAAAATTGATTAACACAATTAGGAAAGAAAATATTTCCATAATTTTAATAAGCCACAATCTTCAACAAGTCTTTGCAGCCGTTGATAGGATAATCGTATTGAGGCTGGGGAAAGTAGTAGGTATTAGAAAGGTAGATGAAACTACTCCTGATGAGATTGTAAGCATGATAACCGGTTCAAAGTTTATTGGCCAAGCTGATTGAAAGAATGATAATCGTAAAAATATGAGCGCTATTACATATCATGTAATAAGCGCATTTTTAGGCAGACGATAGTTGAACAAACTAGTAATTGAAAAAAAATTAAATTTTTAATAAACTTTATAAATGCCTCAATTTTAAGGTTCAGAAAATCAGTTACAATAAGGATGAAAGTAAAGAGTTTTAGTAAAGACTTTAATGTTAACTTTAAAAAATCCATTATAGAAACCAGAAATTAATTATCAATCCTTTTTATTCTTTGAATTTTTACAGTCTCTATTTGAATTTTAATTAAATTTTATATGACATATTTATTCCACAATTTGAATAATTTAGCTATTATAATTTTTATAAATATAATTTAATATTTAAAATTTATTTTGACATTTTAAAATTTAATGTTATTATAAAATATGTTTTCAAAGCAGTTATTTGACAAAAAATATCTTTAAAATTTATAGAAATTTTAAGTTGCGTTAGTGAGTATTAAAATAATTTAAATTATTGAAGGAGGATAAGGTTTGTTAAATATAAAACCAAAAGTGGGATTGATGCATATAGCTTATAAGCCTGAGCAGGAAACGGCAGAAATAATAAAACCGTATTACGATAAGATTGGTTATAAACTTCTTAAAAATGACATCGAAATAGTAATGCCTAAAAAATATGTTCTTGACGAAGATAATGCGATTATTCAAGCCAAAGATTTTAGGGAAAAGGACGTTGATTTATTTATTATGATGATTGGTACGTGGACTAATGCAAATATTGCCCTTGCAGCGCTAAATATATTAGGCGAAAAAGATTTTATAATGTACACATATAACAACCTTGGTCCTGGAATGAAATGTAATATCAGTCAACGAACGTTTGGATTTACGGGAGCAATAGAGATAAAAAATAGCCTGGATCAGATGGGTTTTAAGGATAAATATTTCTTTCTAACAGGTCCACCAGATGATCCGAAAATAATAAATAAAATTACAAAATTGGCTAAAGTTGCTGCAGTAAAAAATAAATTAAAAAAAGACCATATTGGGCTTATAGGGTATTATACCATGGGGATGTATTCTGCAACATTTGACGCAATTACAATAAAAGAAAAATTTGGGATATCAGTTGAGCATATAGGTGAAAATATCCTAATTAACGAGATTAATAAATCTGATGAGAAAAATGCTAAAGAAATTGCCAAGAATATAATGAATCGCTATACAGTGGTAGACACTAAAAAAACGGATACTAAAGAGCTTATTGAAAATGGGAAAATGTATTTGGCATATAAAAAAATAATTGATACTTATGAGCTAAGTGCTGTTAATACAAAATGTGACCCGGAAATGGGTATGCATTACGGGAGATGTTCCTGCCTGTCGCATGCCTTATTGGTAGATAATGGAATAATGGCTGCTTGTGAAGGTGATATACATCAGACTATAAGCATGATGATACTGCACTATTTATCGGGTAAACCAGTTATGTTCCTTGATATAGTCGGCGCCTGTGAGGAAAATAATTCTATACAGCTTATTAGTTGTGGTTTTGCTCCTACTTCTATTCCTAAGAATTCTAAAGATGTAAAATTGTACCCACAGATAAAAAGCTCAAAGGGTGGGGGTGTTACACAAGCTTATACACTTCAAAGTGGGGAAAAAGTTACAATTTTTAGGATTGACGAAACGTATCCCCGTGGTAATTATTCTGGCCATATAATCTCGGGAGTTTCTTCTAAGTCCAATAAAGTATTGGAAGAATGGCCTGCGGCAGAAGTTGTTTTAAAGGGAGCTGGAGCGTGGGATCATTTTACTCAGAATTGTACCGGTGATCATTTTGCTTTGGTTTTGGGGGATTATAAAGAAGAATTGGAAATATTTAATAAACTTATGGGTTTTGAGACTATTATTACTGTTTGAAATTTAAAATTTGTAATTATATCTTTTTAATATGTGGAGGTTTGTAAGATGCGTATAGAAAATCATCCTATTTTGGATGATATTAAAGACAGGAAAATTGTGAATATTACTGTGGATGGTAAAAAGATCAAGGCATTTGAGGGAGATACGATTGCCGCAGCTATGTTTGATAATAATTTAAAAGTCAACAGAACAACTGCAAAGTATAAAGAGCCCCGAGGAGTTTTTTGTAATAAGGGTCGCTGCACAGACTGTATTATGCAGGTCGATGGTCAGCCCAATATTAGAACATGTATAACAAAAGTCCGTGATGGTATGGTTGTTAAGTCGTTGCATGGTTTAGGTGAATGGGAGGTAACTAATGAATAATGAATTTGTTATTGTAGGAGCAGGACCTGCAGGTCTATGTGCGGCGATAGAAGCTGCAAAGAATGGAGTAGAAGTACTGCTAATTGATGATAATGATACTGTTGGGGGGCAGTTATTTCTGCAGACACATAAATTTTTTGGAAGTCGTGATCATATGGCGGGGATTAGAGGTTTTCAAATCGGTGAAGAACTTTTGAAATCTATAAATGAACTAGATGTCGAAGTTTTATTAAATGCAACTGTTTGGGGAATATATCCTAATTCGACTGTAGCATTTAATACTGAAGGGAAAAAGAAAGAATCTATTGTTTTTAAAAATCTCCTTATAGCGACAGGTGCTTTGGAAAAGTCTCTTTATTTCAAAGGATGGACGAAACCAGGAGTAATGGGCGCAGGGGCAGTACAAAATATGATGCATATATCAAGGGTGAAACCAGGCAATAATGCTTTGGTTATAGGGTCTGGTAATGTAGGTTTGATTGTAGCTTATCAATTAACTCAAGCAAATGTTAATGTGGTTGGAGTAATAGAAGCACTGCCAAAAATAGGAGGTTATCAGGTGCATGCCGGTAAAATTAGAAGACTTGGAATACCTATACTGACAAATTACACTATTATTGAAGCTAAGGGGAACCCTATTGTTGAAAGTGTTGTTGTAGCCAAGGTTGATAAAAATTTTAAAGTTCTTCCAGGCTCGGAAATAGAATTAGTTTGTGATTTGGTATGCCTTGCAACCGGATTAAAACCTTTTGATGAGTTATGCTATTCAGCGGATCTAAAGATCTCTTATATTGAAAACCTAAATAGTTTTGTAGTACTTCATGATGATAATATGGAGACCTCTCGAAAGGGTATTTACGTTGCAGGGGATATTACAGGTGTTGAGGAAGCTAGTACTGCTATGGATGAAGGAAGGCTGGTAGGGATTGAAGTTGCTAGAAAATTAGGAAAAATTAAGTCTGGAGAAGCTTCGAAGATTAAAAAAGAAATTAGTGGTAGGCTGGAAAATTTAAGGATCGGTACTTTTGGAAAAGAGAGGTCAATGGGAAAAAGAGATATTTTGAAAAAATTTAAAAACTTAATAGAGGGAGAATAGTATATGTTAAATAAACTTCCTAATGATGGAAATGATGGAATAATAACTTTAAAGAGAAAAAAGGAAATACCGGGTTATCCGGGCAAAGAGGCATTTGAAAGAGGCCCTGTTGTCGTTATTGAATGCGATGAAGATATACCTTGTAATCCATGTGAAGACATTTGTAAAAAAGGTGCTATTACTGTAGGTACTCCTATTACTAATCTACCAAAGGTTGATCCTGTCAAATGTGATGGCTGTGCTTTATGTGTGACAGTTTGTCCAGGTTTGTGTATTTTTATGATCGATAAAAATTATTCTAATACTGAGTCCCTAATACACATTCCTTTTGAGTTAAGTCCACTACCAGAAAAAAAGCAAATTGTAAAAGGCTGTAATTCCAAAGGGGATCCAGTCTGCGAAGCAAGGGTAGAAAAGGTAATAAAACCAGGAAAGAAAAATAAAACTGCTATGGTTGTTATTGCGGTTCCAAAAAAATTTTATGAAATCGTTCGTGCTATAAGTTTTTAGGGAGGAAAAATGGTCAAAAGTAATAAGAATGAAGAGTTTCCGATTTTCGTCTGCAGATGTGAAGAGGTAACAATTGATGAAGTTAAAGATGCTATAAAAGCCGGAGCAAGTACTGTAGATGATATAAAAAGGGCGACAAGAGCTGGTATGGGACTTTGCCAATCTAAAACATGTTATTTGAATATAGCGAGGATCCTTAATGAAGAACTTAAAAAACCTATGTCGGAAATAAGACCAATTAAGATAAGAAATCCTGTAAGACCAGTAAAGGCAGAAGTTTTAGCTGATGAGATTTAGATTAATTATGTTTTTCGATAAAGTTTTCTTATGAGTGAAAGGATGGTGTAGTTGATGAGGGATACGGAGATACCAAAGGAAGCTGATATAGTTATTATAGGCGGAGGAATTAGTGGCTGTGGTACTGCATATTATTTAGCTAAAGGCGGATTTAATGTATTAATAATTGAAAAGAGATCAATTGCTTCAGGTGCTTCTGGTAGAATGGGTTCTTGTTTTGCACAGATAGACGGTAGAACTTTTACTAGAGAACGTGTCAGAAAACGTTTACCGTGGGTTCGTGCTGATTTAAAAGTATTGGAAGGCTTAAGTGACGAATTAGGTTACGATATTGAGTTTTTACAATTTGGCAGTGTTGATTTTTCTACTAGTGATAAGGAAACAGAGTTATTGAAAAAAATTACAAATATACAAAAAGAAGCAGGAGATGATGTTGTAGAATTTTTAAATAGGGATGAATTAATAAAATATTGTCCCAACCTGAGTAAAGACGTGCAGGGCGGTAAATACACCCGTACTGATGGGACGGTTAATCCTATAAAACTTAGCTGGTCTTATGCAATGGCAGCTTATAAGAGATATAATGCAAAAATATTATTACATACAAAAGTCGAAAAAATCATATTCAAGGGTAGCAAAGCTATTGGTGTAAAGACAAGTCGTGGTGAAATAAGAGCTAATGAAATGGTAATTAATTGTGCTAATGCATGGTCACTAGAGTTTGCCCCTGAGATTCCTATTTTTCCTGTAAATAATATTACTTCTGTTACCGAACCAGTCCCTATGGTTCCGTTGATATCATGGGAATCAACATACAAGGGAAGATATGGATATGGTGCTCAACAGAAAAGGGGTAATGTGGTAATTGGTTCCTTGCCAGTAAGAATTCCAGAGTGTGTTGAGGAACATTTTGACGAAAGGGTATCGTATGAAGACCTTATAAATCATGCTTCGGTAATAAAATCTAGATTTCCTATGTTTAAAGGTGTTTCGATAATTAGGATATGGGCTGGAGTTTTTTGTATGACACCTGATAGGTTTCCCTATATTGGGCCAATACCGGGTTGCGAGAACTATTTTTTAAATACTGGTTATTCTGCCGGCCTACCCTATTGTCCTATAGGGGCAAAGCTGACGTCTGAATATATATTGAATAATGGTAAAACTTCTATTCCGATCGATCTTGCAAAACCAGAGCGATATTATGGTATGAAGTTTGATTTACCAAAAAAATATAATTATACAATATTGGAAGAAACAATAGATAAGTGGGATTTGTAAGAAATATTCATAATAAAATCCTTTAAATTGAAGAAATTAAATATGTTTGTGATATTTAAGTAATTTAGTAGGAAAGGGGGAGTATTTATGAGTGAAAAAGATTTAGAGTTAACAGGAAAAGAAAAGGAAGAGATTGTAAAAAAGATAAGGGACAAAGTATCTTCGTGGGGGCTGACATTACCCGATGTACCTGCAATATTATATCATTTAGGTTTAAATGATTTCTATAATATTGGTGACTCAGAATTCGATATAGTGAATAATATAAAAGAAGGATACTGTGGAAAATTTATTTTTCTTTTTAGGGGCCAAACTTGTCCAATGCATTATCATATAGTAAAACATGAAACTTTCTATATAGTTAAAGGCGAAGTAGAAATGGAAATTGAGGGTCAAACTAAAATAATGAGACAGGGTGATATAAAAGTAGTTTCCCAGAATCAGAAACATAGATTTACAGGTGTTACCGATATGCTTCTTTTGGAAAGTTCTAAACCGGATGTGATGAATGACAGTATATTTGAAGATGAAAGAATTAACCAAATAGCAAATAGGCCAAGTTAAAAGTTATTTTTTATTATTTAAAAAAGGGGAAATAATGCAAACAATGATAATGGTTTACAAACTAAGAAAAGGGGTAAGCTTAGGAGAATATAAAAAATTTTCTTTGGAAGTAGACCAACCATTGGTGAACAGCTTCGAAGCAGTGAAAGAATTCAATATATATTTTGTAGTAGGACCTGAAAAAATTTGGGATATATTTGAAGTTATAAAAGTAGATAGTTACGAAGCCTGGGAAAAAGTCACACAAACAGACGAGATGAAAAAACATGACAAGGATTGGAGAGAATATGTAAATGAAGATTCCATCAAGTTTGTTTATGGTGAGAAAATATAAAGATAGAAAATTTTTTAAGTTTTAAAAATTTAGAACCATTATAAAATTTAAAAAATCATATAATCAATATAGGAGTAAATTGTTTACTTTTTTATTAGCTGTAGTAAATTATAGGATTTTTTCATAATCAATTCTATATCGACTTTCTCTAATTTAAATATCGTAAAAATTATCTGGATTCTTTTTTTAAGAGAAATTATATTATACTATTTATAAGGAATCGTTTTTAATAATAGTAAGTTATCTGAACCAGAAAGCGATAATCAAATTGGAAAAATATATTGTTACTCTAGATTTAGGTACAACAATAATAAAATTTGGGATTTTTAATTCTAATCTTGAAACAATATGTATGCATTCCATTAAATATGAACTGGATATCAGTAATGGTTTTGTGGAGTTTGATGCTGAAAAGTACTGGTACGCTTGTAAAACGGGTATTATGGATTTATTATTGAAGTCAAAGATAAATCCCAAAAAAGTTACCGCAATTTCTTTGTGCAGTCAGGCAGAGACCTTAGTCGTGTTGGATAAAAATAATGAACCGCTTAGAAAGGCAATTTCGTGGTTAGACAATAGATCTCAGAATGAATGCAACATTTTAAAAGCTAACTTCGATATAGATAAGAGTTATAAAATTACTGGACAGGCGGATATTATTGCAACCTGGACTATTACCAAATTATTGTGGATAAAAAATCATGAAATGGAGATATTCAAAAGGGCTTTCAAATATCTATTGTTGAAGGATTATATTATTTATAAATTTACCGGTAAATTTATCTCGGAATACACAATTTATAATTATACTTATTATTTAGATGTTATTAATAAAAAATATTGGGAAGATATTTTAAGATTCGTAAATATAGATAGAGTGCAGTTGCCATTATTAATTGAACCAGGTAAAAATGCCGGGGCTTTAACAAAGACGAATTTAAAAGAGTTCAATTTCTCTGATGATATTCAATTAAATGTAGGTTCGGTAGATCAAATGGCTGGTATGATCGGTGTGGGTAATAATAAGGAAGGTATAATTAGTGAAACAGTTGGTACAGTAATTTCTATTAGTTCAGTTGTTAATAAACCTTTAATTAACAGGTATAGGATACCTTTCCATTACAATGCGGTTCCGAATACTTATATAGTTTCGATTGTGTGTGAAAGTGGTGGTATCAGTCTTGAGTGGTTTAAAGATAATTTCTATAATGATAATGATTATAGCTTTATTGATGGTGAGATAGATAAATTATCTCCAGGGTCTGATGGTTTAATCTTTTTACCATATATTATCGGGATTAATTCTCCTGAATTTAATCCCAATGCAAGAGGGGTTTTTTATGGAATTAAAATCTCACATAAAAGAGCTCATTTTGCAAGATCTGTTATGGAAGGATTAGTTTATTTGGTTAAAAAAAATCTAGAATATTTGAAAAAAATTAACATTGATTCAAATAAAATTATTTCGTTTGGTGGAGGTTCAAAAAGCAATGTTTGGAATCAGATTAAGGCAGATATTTTTAACAAAGAAATTGTAACAATGAAAATTAATGAACAAGCATCACTTGGTGCAGCAGTAATGGCATCAGTTGAAATGGGTTTTTATAAAGATTTACAAAGTGCTACTGATAACATAGTGGAAATTAGAAAAATTTATTATCCGAATCCTAGGGCTGTTTATAAGAGAAATTATAAAATATTTTTAGAATTATACAAAAACCTTGAAGTAATATTTTCAAAATATATTTAAAATGTAAATTATTTAAAGTTTAGGATTTGAGTTGAGGAAAATTAAAAGTTTGTACTTTTAAATCCTAATTAGTAGAGTGAGGTTTTGCTGTTGACATCAAATAAATATAGTGTTAGTTTATTAGTTTGCGTTTTATATTAATGAAAATAAAAACTGGTGAAAAAACTTGAGGCAAGTAATAATTCTTGCGTGTACTGAATGTAAAAGAAGGAATTACAGTACATATAAAAATAAAAAAAATACCACTGATAGATTAGAATTAAAAAAATATTGTAAATGGTGTAGAAAACACACTGTTCATAAGGAGACCCGTTAGGGCTGTAGCTCCAATTGGTAGAGCACCGGTCTCCAAAACCGGGTGTTGGGGGTTCGAGTCCCTCCAGCCCTGCCAGTAAAATATGTATAAAATGTTAAGAAAAGCAAAGATAGTTGAGGTAAATATGCCGGTGGCATGTTTGCGGGACTCGAAAAGACGGACTGAGTCGAAGACGAGGGAGTCTGCGGTTACGTGAGCGAGCGGAGTGAGACGAAAGACCGAGTCCCTCCAGCCCTGCCAGTAATCAAAAAAGGATGATTTATGGCTAAGAGAAAAATTTCAAGAAAATACAGAAAAAAGGCAATGTTGGAAAGGCAGATGCAGGAAAGAAAGACGCCGCCATCACAGCCAAAGAAAAAAATGAACTGGAAGCAGTTCATAAAGAGACTTCCTTCAAGGATTGTTAAATTTTTAAAAGATGTCGTACGCGAGCTGAAGAGAGTCAGTTGGCCTACAAAAAAAGCACTTTTGAATTATACCATAATAGTTATAGTTACTATCATTATTTTTGCTATCATTTTAGGTATTTTTGATTTTGGCTTTATACGTATGCTGGATTTGATAGCAAAGATTTAATTTTTTGGTGATCATAATGAGACCTAGATGGTATGTAATAAATTCATATGCAGGATATGAAAACAAAATAAAAACAAACCTGGAGCACAGAATAGAATCAATGAATATGGGTAATAAAATTTTTGACATTTATATCCCTAAAGAAGATGTTGTCGAAATCAAAAGCGGAAAGAAGGAGGTTTCATCCAAAAGGGTTCTTCCGGGTTACCTTCTGGTAAAGATGCATCTTGATGATGATTCCTGGTATGTGGTGAGAAATACCCCTGGAGTAACAGGTTTTGTGGGAAGAGAAGATAAACCGATTCCTCTGTCGGATAATGAAGTCAAGAGGATCATGAAAAGACAGGATACCGAGAAACCCAAGCCTAAAACCGATTTTGAGATAGGGCAGCCGGTAAAAGTCACCACAGGGCCGTTTGCAAATTTTGACGGTACCATAAGTGAGATAAATCTGGATCAGGGTAAGTTGAAAGTTCTTGTTTCGATCTTTGGGAGACAGACTCCTGTTGAATTAAATTTTAATCAGGTATCCAAGATATAAGAGAGAATTGAAATATTTCTACAAGTATGTATAATACGGTGTTATTTGATCAGAGGTAATTAATGGCTAAAGAAGTCATAGCACAGATAAAGTTACAGATTCCAGCGGGCCAGGCAAATCCCGCTCCTCCCGTGGGTCCTGCACTCGGGCAGCACGGCGTGAATATAATGGAATTCTGTAAGGCGTTTAATGAAAAGACAGCAAAAGAACAGGGGATGATAATCCCCGTAATCTTGACTGTATACAAAGACAGGAGTTTCAGTTTCATAACTAAAACTCCACCGGCTGCGGTCCTTATAAAAAAAGCTTTAAATCTGGAAAAAGGATCAGGCGAACCCAATAGGGAAAAAGTAGGAGAAATCTCAAAGGAACAGATTGAAGAGATTGCAAAAATAAAGTTAAAAGATCTAAATGCCAGGACTTTGGAGCAGGCAGTTAAAATAATAGAGGGAACTGCCAAAAATATGGGAGTAAAAATAGGTTCCTGATATGTTTCCTGTTAGCGACTGGCTATAACGCTGGTGTGAAGTGACAAAAGAAAGAAGGAAAGCTTGAAAAGAGGAAAGAGATATTTGTCAAAATTGGAGAAACTGGATAGAAGCAAGCCGTTAGGTCCAAAGGAAGCAATAAGCTGGGTAAGGGAAAACCATTATGCCGGCTTTGATGAATCCCTGGATATAAGTATAAATCTGGGTATAGATCCCAAAAAAGCTGACCAGCAGGTAAGAGGGACCATAGTCCTTCCTTATGGAACAGGGAAAGTTCCCAAGGTACTGGTTTTTGCCCAGGGTGAAAAGGTAGAGGAAGCAAAGAAGGCGGGAGCGGATTATGCAGGAGGAGAAGAACTTGTGGATAAGATCAGCAAAGGCTGGCTGGATTTTGGAGTTTGCATTGCAGCACCGGATATGATGAAAAATATAAGTAAGATCGCCAGGATATTGGGACCAAGGAAATTGATGCCGAATCCTAAATCGGGGACAGTCACCTTTGAGATTAAAAAAGCAGTAGAGGATTCAAAGAGGGGAAAGCTGGAATACAGGACTGATAAAAATGGTGTTGTGCACAGCACCATAGGAAGAGTATCTTTTGGTCTGAAAGAATTGCTAAAAAATTATGCGGCTCTGGTCGATGCAGTTATAAAGTCAAAGCCGGCTTCGGCCAAGGGCAAATATATAAAAAGTATCTATGTTTCGGCTACGATGGGCCCGAGTATAAAAATTGACCAGAGTAAAAGTGCGGAGGCAGAAGAGGTGGCCTGAGAAAATAATGAATTAGTTTAAGTATATAATATAAGATAGCAGCCCAAGACAGTAGGTGTTATCGATTAACTTAATTTCCTACCGAGGTTGATTTAAAATGTGATTAAGTCGGCCTTAAAAGTGATTGGGGTCGATTTTATTTTGTGTTTTTAAAAATCAGGTCAGGAGGTCGATGTGGTTAAAAAAGAAAAAGTAGATGAAGTAAATGAGCTAAGAGAGATATTCAAGAGTGATTGCGGTCTTATTTTCACCGATCACAGCGGACTTAAGGCTGAGGATGCTGTAAGGGTAAGGGACAGACTGGTAGAGATAAACTCATATCTGAGAATAATAAAAAACACTCTTGCGCTTATTGCAGCTGAAGAAGTCTTTAAGGATATAAATATTAAGGAAATATTGAAAGGACCTACCAGTATTGTAGTAAGCAGTAAAGATATAATTTCAACTGCAAAGGTGATAAGTGATTTTTCGGAGGAACTGGATGCGCTTAAAATAAAAGCGGGAATACTTGAAAACAAGCTTCTAAGTTCGGAAGAAATGGAAAAATTGGCAAAACTACCAGGTAGAGAATTATTGCTTGCCAATCTGGCGATATTAATCAAATCGCCGATTATTAAATTAATCAATATTCTGGGTTCCCTAACGCGTAATCTGGTATTGGTACTGGATGCCATCAGGGAAAAAAAGAGAAATAACAATTAAGGAGGATCAATGGCTGAAGTAAAAAAGTCAAGTGAAAAAGCAGAGGAAAAAGAGGAAAAGAGCATGGACGACAAAAAAGTGAGTGAAGCAAAAGAAGAAATCAAAGTAACCGAGGAAAAGGGGGAAGAAGCAAAACTGGCCGAGGAAAAGAAGGAAGAAGCAAAACCGGCCGAGGAAAAGAAGGAAGAAGTCAAACCTGTAGAAGGGAAGAAGGAAGAGGCAAAACCCAAGGAAGAAACCAAGCAGGTAGAAGAGAAGAAAGAGCCGGCTAAACCAGTAGAGGAAAAGAAAGAGGAAGCTAAAGTAAAAGAAAAAGCGAAGGCTACGGTAAAAAGTAAAGTGATTGAAGAAATCCTGGCGGCAATAGATAAAATGACGGTCATCGAGCTCTCCGAGCTGGTTAATGCCCTTGAAGAGAAGTTCAAAGTAAGCGCTCAGGCCATTCCGGCTTCAACTGCTGCTAGTGGAGGACAGGCTACATCGAAGGGAGGAGCACCCGCAGAAGAAAAAACGGAATATGATGTTCAGCTAAAATCAGCAGGGCAAAAGAAAATACAGGTCATAAAAGTAGTCAGATCTCTAAGCAGTATTGGGTTAAAGGAAGCTAAAGAACTGGTTGATAAAGCACCGAGCATGGTCAAGGAAAAAGTATCAAAAGAAGAAGCCGAAAACATGAAGAAGCAGCTGGAAGAAGCAGGTGCCGAGGTAGAAATAAAATAATATTTTTTAATTCGATATATTTAAAAAGTAGTTGACAGTTGACTTATATTTGATAAACTATTAGTTTGTCAGTTTTTCCTGTAAGTATTTACCAATGCTATTTTATATAGGTATTATGGCTGCGCATTGGTATTTATTTTAACTTAAACATATCATTTTTTACTGCTTTATAAAACTTAGAATATAAAAAAGGGGAGAACAAATTAATGCAAAAAATCAAAAGGATCGATAGGTATAGTTTTGGCAAAATTCTTAAAGTAATGGATATGCCGCATCTTCTGGATATACAGAGAAAATCCTTCCAGTGGTTTTTAGAGGAAGGGCTAATGGAAGCCCTAAAAGATATTTCACCTATCGAAGATTTCACAGGTAATATGTCGCTTGAATTTATTAATTATAGTTTTGATGATGTAAATTCAACTCCGGACGAATGTAAGATGCAGGATATGTCTTATAGTGCTCCTTTAAAGGTCTTATCAAAATTTTTTAATAAAGAAACCGGTGAGATCAAAGAACAGGAAGTCTTCATGGGAGATTTTCCTATGATGACAGAAAAAGGGACTTTCATAATCAATGGGACGGAGAGAGTAGTTGTATCTCAGCTTGTCCGTTCCCCGGGAGTATATTTTGATACTGATATAGATAAAAAAACTGAAATAGATATCTATATGTGTAAAGTAATACCTACCAGGGGTTCATGGATCGAGATCGAAACCGATAAAAAGAATATAGCATATGTAAGGATCGATAGGAGAAGAAAGTTCCTGCTTACTGTTTTTCTGAAATCGGTAGGATTCGGTAATAATAAGGAACTTCTTAACCTTTTTAGCCCATATGACAAAAAGGGCTGCATTAAAAATACTCTGGAGAAGGATTTTACCGAGACCGAGGAAGAAGCACTAATAGAAATATACAAGAAATTAAGGCCTGGAGAGCCTCCAACGGTTGAGAGTTCAAGGAATCTTATAAACTCCTTATTTTTTAATCCCAAAAGGTACGATTTTGGAAAAGTAGGCAGATACAAAATGAATCAAAAGCTGATAGATGAAACAGACAAGAATATCCTCAACAAGCTTAATGCAATCAACGCCAAAATAGGTATAGACACAAGTGAGAAATATATATTAAATTGTAAGGATATATTCCTGATAGTAAAGTATTTGGTACAGCTGATGGGTGGTATAGGAGAGATAGATGATATCGATCATTTCGGCAATAGGAGAGTCAGAAATGTTGGAGAGCTTATTCAGAATCAGGTAAGGATCGGTCTTTCCAGAATGGAAAGAGTGGTAAAGGAAAGAATGACCACTCAGGAAGCCGGCATGATAACTCCTAAATCCCTAATCAACATCAGACCACTGGTTGCAAGCTTAAAAGAATTTTTTGGAAGCGGGCAGCTTTCCCAATTTTTAGATCAGACTAATCCTTTAAGCGAGATCACTCATAAAAGAAGACTAAGCGCTCTCGGCCCGGGAGGATTAAGTAGGGAAAGAGCGGGATTTGAGGTAAGAGATGTACATCCTTCTCATTACGGAAGGATGTGCCCGATAGAGACACCCGAAGGACCAAATATTGGATTGATAGGATCTCTTTCTACTTATGCGAGACTCAATGAATATGGATTTATAGAAACACCTTATCGGAAAGTCATTAACGGTAGATCAACGGATAAACTGGAATATCTGTCTGCAGATAATGAAGAGAACTATATAATCGCACAAGCTACCGCGAAAGTCAGAAAGAACGGAAAATTTGCGGAAGAAAGAGTAATGGCCCGTCTAGGTGATGAGATAGTGACTGTTGAGCCGGGGATGGTGGATTACATGGATGTATCGCCAAGACAGATATTTAGTGCTGCTGCATCCCTGATACCATTTCTGGAACATGATGATGCAAACAGAGCATTGATGGGATCTAATATGCAGCGCCAGGCAGTCCCGTTGATAGAACCTGAACCGCCGCTGGTCGGAACCGGTATGGAAGAAGAAGTCTCAAGAGACAGTGGAGTTATGATTCTTGCCAGAGATGACGGCATAGTTGAAGAGGTTTGTGCGGACCACATTAAAGTGAATTATAAAAATAAAAAGAATTATATCCACAATCTATATAAATTTAAAAGGTCAAACCAGGGGACCTGTATAAATCAGAAACCTATAGTAGAGGAAGGTGAAAAGGTCAAGAAGGGGCAGGTGATTGCTGACGGACCTGCTACCAATTCAGGTGAGCTGGCACTGGGAAAGAACCTGAGGGTGGCTTTTATGTCCTGGGAAGGATATAACTACGAGGATGCTATTATTATCTCGGAGAGATTGGTGAAGGAAGATATCCTCTCCTCTATTCATATTTCAAAACAGGAAGTGGAAGCCAGGATAACAAAATTAGGAGCAGAGGAGATAACAAGGGATATACCAAGCATAGGAGAAGAGGTTCTGAAAAATCTTGATGAACGAGGGATTATAAGGATCGGAGCCGAGGTAAAACCCGGAGATATATTGGTAGGTAAAATAACTCCAAAGGGCGAGACAGAGTTAACAGCGGAAGAAAAACTTTTAAGAGCGATTTTTGGTGAAAAAGCCAGGGAGGTAAGGGAAAGCTCACTTAAAGTACCTCATGGTGAAGGCGGGAAAGTAGTAGATGTTCAATTATTTTCAAGGAGAAAAGGACATGATCTTCCACCGGGAGTAAATGAACTGGTAAGAGTATTCATTGCTGAAAAAAGAAAGATCTCCATTGGTGACAAACTGGCAGGAAGACATGGCAACAAAGGAGTGATATCAGTGATTCTTCCCGAAGAAGATATGCCCTATACTGAAGATGGTGAACCAATAGATATAATATTCAATCCTCTCGGGGTTCCTTCAAGGATGAACGTAGGGCAGGTTCTTGAGGCTCATCTTGGATGGGCGGCTCATAAGGGCTGGAATAATAAAAAGAAAAATAGTGAGGAGGAAAACCCCATTTATGTTTCAACACCTATTTTTGAAGGTGTTAAAGAGGATGATATAGTAAAGCTGTTAGAATCAGCCAGGCTTCCCAAAAGTGGAAAAACTACTCTATACGACGGTAGAAGTGGAGAGAAATTATCCGATAATGTCACTATAGGCTATGTATATGTCATGAAATTACTACACCTAGTGGATGATAAAATACATGCCAGGTCTACCGGTCCCTATTCCCTGGTAACCCAGCAGCCGCTTGGCGGCAAGGCACAGTTTGGGGGGCAGAGATTCGGGGAGATGGAAGTATGGGCATTGGAAGCTTACGGTGCCGCATATGCTTTACAGGAAATGCTTACCATAAAATCAGATGATGTGACAGGACGCGTTAAAACATATGAGTCTATCGTAAAGGGAGAAAATATAGAAAAACCTGGTATTCCTGAATCATTCAAAGTACTTATCAAAGAGATGCAGAGTCTGGGCCTTGATGTGGAAGTACTCTCAGAAGAGGGGGAGGAAGTAAAAGTATCCAGGTCTGAAGATGAGATTATGAAAACCGTAGAGGATCTTGGGATCGATCTAAAGGAGGAAAAATCTCTGGAAGGTAAGGTTAAAGAAAAGGAAAAGACCAAAAAAGCAGAAGAGGAAAAGAAAGAAGAAAAAGTAAAAGAGAAGGAAGAAAAAGAGAAAAAAACTGAGAAGTTAGAGAAGAAAGAAGTAAAGAAAGATAAGAAAGAGAAGAAAAAGAAGAAGGCCGCGCAGAAAACGGTTAAAGAAAAAGCGAAAACAAAAAAGAAAGAGAAAAAGAAAGCAGAGAAGAAAAAAGCAGTAAAAAAAGTTGTAAAAGAGAAGACCAGTAAGAAGAAGACTGCGAAGAAAAATTCGGTTAGTAAAAGAAGTAAAGGAACGACCAAGGATAAAAAGAATAAGATTAAAAAATAAAATAATGATTGATATTACTCGGATTAAATCAATTAATTTAGGAGGATTTGGCAAATGGTTGTAAATGTGGATGTAAATAATTTTGATGCGTTAAAAATAGGGCTCGCTTCATCGGAGAAAATAAGGTCCTGGTCGAACGGTGAAGTGAAAAAACCTGAAACTATAAATTACAGGACTCTAAAACCTGAGAAAGACGGACTGTTCTGTGAAAGGATTTTTGGGCCTACAAAGGATTGGGAATGTTACTGCGGTAAATATAAAAGAGTCAGGTTTAAGGGAATAATATGCGAAAGATGCGGAGTTGAAGTAACAAGATCTAATGTAAGAAGAGAGCGGATGGGGCATATCGAGCTTGCATCACCGGTATCGCATATATGGTTTTTTAAAGGAGTCCCCAGCAGGATGGGATATGTCCTTGATATAAGCCCCAAGGATTTAGAGAAGGTCCTTTATTTTGACTCGTATATCATAACAAGTATTAACAAAGAAAAGATAGAAAATGAGCAGGAAGAAATAAAAAAGCTATACCAGAGAGCATTAAATAAAGCAGGAGAACTGCACCAGATGAGATTGGAAGAAATACAGGAAAATAGAGATGATATTGATAAATTGGGCCAGGATATTGTCGATGAGGAAAACCCTGATGGAATTCAGGAGATAGAAGAAAAAACAGAGGAAAATTTCGAGAGTGATATTGATGAGGATATTACTAAAGATGAGATAAATGAATTGGATTCAGAGGAAAGAAAAAATAAAATCCTAAAAGAGACAGACATGCTTTTAGAAGAAGAGGAGGAAATATATAAAGAGGAAGTAGAACTGATAAAAAGAGCCGACACATTTTTCCTTAACTTAGAGGAAAAGATGCTGGTTTCTGATGAAGCTTTATTCAAAAAAATGCAGGAAATTTATGGTCAGTATCTTAAAGGTGGAATGGGAGCGGAAGCCATAAAAGAACTGCTTAAAAACCTCGACTGTGAAGAAGAGGTTATAGAGCTTAAGGAAACCATAAAAAAATCCAAGGGGCAAAAAAGAAGCAGGAGCATCAAGAGACTGAAGATAATATCATCATTCATAGATTCTGATAATAGGCCTGAATACATGATCCTGGATATAATTCCGGTAATACCACCAGACTTGCGGCCCATGGTACAACTGGACGGCGGAAGATTTGCCACTTCTGATCTAAATGATCTATATAGGAGGGTCATTAATAGGAATAACAGACTCAAGAAGCTTTTGGAACTTGCAGCTCCGGAGATAATCATCAATAACGAAAAAAGGATGCTGCAGGAAGCTGTCGACGCGCTTTTTGATAATGGCAGGAGAGGCAGAGCAGTAGTAGGTGCCGGTAACAGGCCGCTTAAATCACTTAGTGATATGCTCAAGGGTAAACAGGGCAGATTCAGGCAGAATCTTTTGGGTAAAAGAGTAGATTATTCGGGAAGATCGGTAATCGTGGTCAACCCCAACCTTAAACTGGAACAGTGCGGGCTTCCCAAAAAGATAGCTCTGGAGTTATTTAAACCTTTTGTTATGAAAAAGTTAGTTGACGAAGGATTTGCTCAAAATATAAAAAGTGCCAAGACTATGGTAGAAAGGGCAAGTAACGAAGTCTGGGACATATTGGAAGAGGTGATTAAAAATCATCCTATTCTTCTTAATCGTGCACCGACACTTCACAGGCTTGGTATACAAGCATTTATGCCTATCTTAGTAGAGGGCAAGGCGATACAGATTCATCCCATGGTCTGTCCACCGTTTAATGCGGATTTTGATGGCGATCAAATGGCTGCTCATGTACCTCTATCAAATGAAGCAAGAGCCGAATCTATGGTTCTAATGCTTTCGGTAAATAATATATTATCTCCTGCAAACGGCGAGCCGGTGGTAGTTCCCTCTCAGGATATGGTACTTGGAATATATTACTTGACTTCCGAGAGGGAGAAACAGGATAAAAAAGTAAGATTTTATAATAGTGCCCAGGATGCTATTTTAGATTATGATTATAATTTTATATCACTTCACACACCCATCAGGGTCATGATCGATGATAAGATAATAAAGACTACAGTGGGTAGAATAATATTTAATAAATCTTTGCCCGAGGATTATAGATTTGTTAATAAAGAAGTGGATAAAAAAGAACTTATTACTATTATTTCTGACTGTATAAGCAAATACCCTCAAAATGTAGTTGCTGAAATGCTGGATTCTATTAAAGGGTCGGGATTTAAATATTCAACCAGGTCCGGTCTTACTATAGGAATTGATGATATAGATGTCCCTGAGGAAAAAGCCAAGATCATAAACAACGTAGAGAAAAAAATTGAAAAAATCGAGGACTATTATAAGCAGGGAATGATAACTGAATTTGAGAGACATCAGAGATTGATACAGACCTGGTCTCAGGCAAATGAAAGCGTAGCCAGCGCTATGGAAAAGAATTTTAACAAGTTTAATCCGGTTTATATGATGGCTACATCAGGCGCCAGGGGAAATATCAAACAGTTACGCCAGTTAGCCGGCATGAGGGGATTGGTGGCAAATGCACGAGGAGATATAATAGACAGCCCTATAAAATCAAATTTCAGAGAAGGACTTACTGTTTTAGAGTATTTTATTTCTACTCATGGTGCCAGACAGGGACTTGCCGATACTGCCCTGAGGACTGCTGATTCAGGTTATCTGACGAGGAGATTGGTTGATGTTGCCCAGGATACCATGGTAAGAATCAATGACTGTGGGACAGAAGACGGCATAAGTCTTTATGTCCTGACTCTTGAAGGTGAGCCCAACACCAATTTGATTGGAAGGACATGCCTGGAAAACGTCAATAATCCCAATACAAAAAAGAATATAATTAAAAGTGATGAAGAGATTACCGAGAAACACCTGCAGAAATTTATACATGCAAATATCGAGAGTGTGAAAGTACGGTCGGTTATGACCTGCGAAGCAGAATCAGGGGTATGTCAAAAATGTTACGGCAGAGACCTTGCTACCGCTAAAATAGTCGAGATCGGCGAAGCAGTTGGGATTATAGCTGCACAGTCTATTGGAGAACCTGGTACGCAATTGACTATGCGTACTTTCCATACAGGAGGAGTAGCCAGCACCGTAATTCAGAGATCAATAAAATCACCGGTTAAAGGTAAACTGATATTCAGGAAAGAACTGCTGTCAGAGCTGAATTTAAAGAAAAGTATTTTTACTGAAAAGGATACCAGTGAAATAATTGAAATAAATATAGAGCATATTCCGCATAAACTATTTTTCCAGGTTCAGATGGAGAAAGGTGATGTTGTAGATGTTATTATTCCCAAAGGCGAGATACTGCAGATAAATAAGAATGTAAATGTAGAAGCAGGAGAAATATTTGCCAAATTAATCCTTACCGCAAAGAGAAAGACACATGTTCATAAGCATGAGAAGACCTTCGAGGGTATCGATATAACCAGCGGTCTGCCCAGGGTGGTAGAATTATTCGAAGCAAGAAAACCAAAAGAACATGCATTTATAGCAGAGATATCGGGGAAAGTCGAAATAGAAGATATAGATTCAAGATTTAGAGTAATAACCATTAAAAGTAAGGACGGAAAACAGGAAAAGATCTATCAGGTGCCGACAAGAGCCAAATTAAGTGTTAAAAAAGGAGATACGGTTTCTGCAGGAGATCAGCTGACGGAAGGACCAAAGAATCCCCATGATATTTTAAGGATCAACGGGATCAAAGAGTGCGAGCAGTATCTGGTAAAGGAAGTACAGAATGTTTACAAGGCTCAGGGTGTGGATATAAATGATAAGCATATTGAAGTAATAGCAAGACAAATGCTTAAAAAAGTAACGATAATCGATCCCGGTGATAGTAGTTTTCTTCCCGGACAGCTGCTGGACAGACTTTTATTTGAGAAGGAAAATAATAAATTGATTTCTAATATGAGAAAGCCGGCCTCAGCCGTTCAGAATTTAATGGGTATAACAAAAGCTTCGCTGGTAACTGATAGTTTTCTTTCTGCTGCTTCATTTCAGGAAACTACCAGAGTGCTGACGGATGCAGCTTTAGCCAATAAGGTAGATAACCTGGTAGGATTAAAGGAAAATGTGATAATAGGTAAGGCAATACCTGCAGGTACGGGTATGAACAGCTTCAGGGACTATAAGCTAGATTATCCGGGTTATAAGGAAGACAGTAAAAATGAAATAGAAATCCTTCAGGAATCAGAAGGTGAAGATGAAAAGGAGATAGAAATTAATATCTAAAATACCGGTGAAAATAGTCCAATAAAACACCTCTGGGTAGGTATTTTTTATATTGACATTTTAATTTTTAGGTGATAATCTCTTTTTTCGTGTCTTCAAGAAAGATTATCATTAATTGTTTTTAAATTGTATTAATATTAAATTGAGGTAGAGGATAAAATATTTATGCCTACTATAAATCAACTGGTTAAAAAGGGAAGGAAGAGACTAAAAAAGAAAAAGAAGACTCCTGCTCTGCAGGAAAACCCTTTAAGAAGGGGTGTATGTATCAGAGTATATACTCATACCCCAAAGAAGCCCAATTCGGCTCTTAGAAAAGTAGCCAGGGTAAGGCTTACTAACGGGGCTGAGATAACGGCATACATACCCGGAATAGGACATAATCTGCAGGAGCACTCAATAGTGCTGGTAAGAGGGGGCAGGGTAAAAGATCTGCCGGGTGTCAGATATAAAGTCATTAGAGGAGCGTTGGATACTGCTGGAGTCGAAGACAGGAGATCTTCCAGATCAAGATATGGAGCTAAAAAGCCAAAGTAATTTATAAGGAGTTATCAGGTGCCCAGAAAAGGTAAACCTCAAAAAAGGAAAGCAAAAACAGATCCTATCTATAAAAGCAAGATAGTTTCTCAGTTTATTAATAAAATCCTTAAAGCAGGCAAAAAAAGTATTGCTGAGAAAATAGTATATGGAAGTCTTGGGATCCTGGAAGCAAAAACCAAGGAAAATCCATTAGAAATACTTGATAAATGCCTCGATAATGTAAAACCCATACTGGAAGTGAAGCCAAGAAGAGTCGGTGGAGCTACTTATCAGGTACCGGTTGAAGTCTCTCAGGAAAGGGCGATTACTCTGGCTATCAGATGGATAGTTGATTTTTCAAGTAGAAGGAAAGAAAAAACCATGGCTGAAAGGTTGGCTGCTGAGATATTAGACGGTGCCAGTAATACAGGGAGCAGCATTAAAAAGAAAGAAGATTTGCACAAGATGGCTGAGGCTAATAAGGCTTTTGCCCATTACAGATGGTAGCATGGGTGATATATATGATTAGAAAAGTATCATTAAAAAATACAAGGAATATAGGTATAACTGCTCATATAGATGCCGGGAAGACGACCACTACTGAGCGTATTCTGTATTATACGGGGAAGACTTATAAAATGGGAGAGGTCCATGATGGTGCAGCAGTAATGGACTGGATGATACAGGAGCAGGAAAGAGGTATTACTATTACTTCTGCTGCTACAACCTGTTTCTGGAAGGATCATAAGATAAATATTATTGATACTCCCGGGCATGTTGATTTTACAGTGGAAGTCGAAAGGTCACTGAGAGTCCTTGACGGCATGATTGCTATATTCTGTGCGGTCGGAGGTGTAGAACCGCAGTCTGAGACTGTCTGGAGACAGGCTGATAAATATCATGTACCAAGGATTGCTTTCGTCAATAAAATGGACCGGAGCGGAGCTGACTATTTCTATGTTCTGGATATGATCAAGAAAAAGCTGGGAGCCAATCCACTGCCCATTCAGATACCTATCGGCAGTGAAGAAAAATTCGTGGGAATAATCGATCTTATCAGTATGAGAGCTATTGTATATAAGGATGAAATGGGTATTAAGTTTGAATATGAGGATATACCTCCGGAGCTAGAGTCTACTGCCAATAAATACAGGCAGGAACTTTTAGAGAATATTGCTAATTATAATGATGTTATTTTAAATAAGTACATAGATAATGTGGAAATAAGTGAAGAAGAATTAAAGAAAGCCATCAGGGAAATAACTATAAATGTAAATGGTGTTCCCATATTCTGTGGTGCTGCATTTAAAAATAAGGGTGTACAGCCGTTGCTGGATGCGGTTGTTGACTTTTTACCTTCTCCTAATGATGTTCCATCACCGAGAGGGATAAATCCGGACAATGGGGATGAAATTGTAATAAAAGTCAGCGATGATGCAACTTTTTCCGGATTGGTGTTTAAAATAACGACCGATCCCTTTGTAGGTAGTCTGAGCTATATAAGAATTTATTCCGGGACATTGAAAAGCGGGGCGCAGGTATTAAATACCAACAGCGGCAGAAAAAACAGGATAAGTAAATTACTGGAAATGCATGCTAACAGCCGGGAAGAGTTAAAGGAAGCTTACTGTGGTGATATAGCAGCTGTTGTGGGCTTAAAGGATGTAAATACAGGCGATACCATATGCGACCCGGTAAAACCTGTTAAATATGAATCCATCAGTTTTCCCGAGCCGGTACTGGCGATTGCAATAGAACCCAAGACAAAAGTAGATCAGGATAAGCTTGCCAAGGCATTATCGAAACTGGCGGGGGAGGATCCTACTTTTAGAATAGAAATCGATAGCGAGACCGGTCAGACAATTATTTCGGGTATGGGTGAACTTCATCTGGAGATCATAGTGGACAGATTGCTGCGGGAGTTTGGTGTAAGTGCAAATATAGGAAAGCCGCAGGTATCTTACCGGGAAACTATAACCAAGGAAGCACAGGTGGAAGGAAAATATATAAGGCAGAGCGGAGGAAAAGGCCAGTATGGACATGTCGTAGTACGTTTCGAGCCGATCGAGTATGAAAAAAGATTTGAATTTGAGGATAGGACCAAAGGTGGAGTCATACCAAAAGAGTTTATAAAACCCATTGAAACAGGAATAGATGACGCCATGCAGAGCGGCGAAGTGGCAGGGTACCCGGTGATAGGGGTAAAGGCTAAACTTTTAGACGGCTCTTATCATGAAGTCGATTCTTCGGAAATGGCATTTAGAATCGCCGGTTCAAAGGCTTTCAGAACAGGAATGAAAAAATGCCTGCCGATTTTGTTGGAACCGATAATGGATGTTGAAGTCGTAGTCCCTGACGAATATATGGGTGAAGTGATCGGCGATATTAACTCCAGAAGGGGAAAGATATTATCGGTCACGCTGAGAAATAAAAACAGGATCATAAAATCAGAAGTGCCGCTTGCAGAAATGTTTGGATATGCTACGGACCTGAGATCAAAGACTCAGGGTAGAGCTACTTTCACTATGCAGTTTTTAAAATATGAACCGACACCTAGCAGAGTAGCGGATGAGATAATCGAGAGGTTTAAAGGCAGCAGTATTGCAGTTTAGATAATTAATTAATATAGATTGGATAAACTTTAAGAAAAACAAAGAAAGGATATATTATGGCTAAGCAAAAATTTGAAAGGACCAAGCCT
>CAZSXW010000011.1:0-39328 GCA_964610385.1 uncultured Actinomycetota bacterium | reverse complement strand
AAGGACAGGTATTTTATTTTCTCTTCTGCCTTCTTCTTTTCTGTTATGTCTCTGGTTATTCCCAATATTCCCATTATTTTATTATTTATGTCATACCAGGGTACCTTAGTTGAAGCAACCCATTTTTCCGACCTGCCCTCAATAATCTCAACTTTTTCATGTTCTATAAAAGGTTTACCTTCTTTTATGACACGCTGTTCACCATTAAAACGCGGCCTGGCAAGTTCTTCATCAAAGAAATCAAAATCTGTCAAACCAATGGCATCCTCTGGTTTTTCTAATCCAAATTTATCGGCCAGTGCTTTATTGATTAGAACAAACCTGCTCTTTGTATCTTTGAAGTAAATCGAATCAGGTATATTGTCCATTAACGCGTTGAAGAAGATATTTTTTATGTTAAGAGCATCATCTGCCATCTTTTTTCTTTTAGTCACGTCCCTGGATATACTCATGACTCCCTTGATGTTCTCTTTTTTACCAAACCAGGGTGTTTTATTGCAGGAGAACCAAAATTCCTTATCTTTATGTGTTATATTTTCATATATATCACTAACAGGTTTTTTATTTTTGATAACCCACTTATCGTTTTTAGAAAAGATTTTTGCATTTTTAGGCGGGAAAAAATCAAAATCCGTCCTTCCAATTAAATCCCGGGGTTCTTTACCCATAAAATCAGCCTTGGCTTTATTTACCATAACATATCTGTTCTGCTTATCTTTGATATAGATATGATCAGAGACACTATTTATCAACTTCTGCAGCAGATTATAATTATCTCCTTGTATATAAGAATCATTTTTATTTTTTTCTTTAGTCTTGCTATCTTTTACTGCCACTTACACTGCCTCTCTTTCCAACAAATCATACCGCTAATGTGCAGTACTTCTATAGTCATCAAATTGACAATATATAAACTTTAATTTTATAAATTCTAAATAAATGCTTCAATATTTTCTGTAATACATTTATTTTCATTATGTCAAACAGTTGTTTTCAATATAAATAAACAGTGAATTACCGATCATATATTGAAAATATAACTCCCTTGGTCTATGAGATAGATAAAAGACTAAAATTAGATTACCTCTGCACCCTTCCCGAAGCATGGCCTTGTTTTAACTTTTCCACTTCAGAAACTGATACTATGTTAAAATCCCCTTTTATTGTATGTTTCAGGCAGCTGGCCGCGACTGCAAATTCCAATGCTTCCTGTTTGTCCTCATAATTGTTCAAACCATATATCAATCCAGCCGCAAATGCATCTCCACCGCCTACTCTATCTACTATATCACTGATCTCATATTTCTTACTTAAATAAAATTTTTTCCCATCGTTCATACATCCGGACCAACCATTTATATTGGCACTGATGCTCTCTCTCAAGGTTATGGCTAAAGCTTTCAGGTTGGGAAAAATTTTTAAAACCTTTTTACTGAGAACCTTATATTTATTTGCATCAAGAACTCCGCTTTCTACTTCTACATCTGCCTTGATACCCAGAGACTTCTGGCAGTCTTCTTCATTTGCGATACCGTAATCTACATGTTTTACAAGTTCTGGCATTACATCAGTTGCCGATTTCCCATATTTCCAGAGTTTACCTCTATAATTAAAATCACAGGATATTGTTATTCCTTTTTCTTTGGCTTTCTTTACCGCTTCAAATGAAAGTTCCATAGCACTCTCCGATATTGCAGGTGTGATGCCGGTTATATGAAACCAGTCTACATTATTAAAAACTTTATCCCAATCTATATCGCCGACTTTTGCTATAGCTATGGCTGAATAACTCCGATCATAAACCACAATCGAAGGACGCTGGTCTGCACCTGCCTCAAGATAATAAATTCCCATCCTTCCGCCATTTCTGATTATTAGAGAAGTATCAACTCCAAATCGCTTTAACTCACGCACACATGCATCTCCAATTCTATTTTTTGGCAGCGCCGTGCAGAAAGCAACATCGAAACCAAAGTTTGATAGTGATAAAGCCACGTTCGCTTCTCCACCCCCGAAAGTCGCTTCCAGAACAGGAGACTGGAAAAGTCTTTCATAACCAGGTGATTTTAGTCTCAGCATTATCTCCCCAAAAGTCACTATTCTTTTTATATTCATTTATCTTCCTCCCTTATTTCTGTAAAAGGTGTACAGCAAAACCACCTACTTCATTTTTTAGATACACTGCAACTGTCTTCTGTTCAGTTCCTTTTCTGGTGCTCCAATCTATTTCGTAACCCTTCTTACTCAGATAATATACTGCTCTCGGGATATTATTAGTTCTAATTGCTATATGGCCCATAGTCCCCAATCCTTTTGACTTGTTTACTTCTATCCCTGTACCAGAAAAATTAGATGAATTACCTTTTTTAAGATCAAAACCAAAGGCATCTGAAAACATTTCAGCTGCTGCCAGTGATTCTTTTTCATTCTCTGCATTAATTCCAATATGGGCAAGCTCAAAGCCCAGTAATATATTTATAGACTCAATTATATTCTGGGTAATTTTATCAAAATTTCTATTATTTATATCCGAAGCTTTACATAACCAGCTTCCTCCTATTGCATGCACAAAATTTTTATCTGCATAATCTCCAAGGTTGTCTTTATTTGCCCCTCCGGTAGGTATAAATTTAACCATTCTAAATGGACCATATAGCGCTTTACATACTTTAACACCACCATAAACTCCTGCAGGAAAAACCTTAAGTATAGTAAGATTATATTTCAAAGCCTGTTGTATATCTGTCGGTGTAATAACTCCGGGCGTTATAGCCACATTTTTCTTCTGGCACCATTCAACCAGTTCGGAATCCAACCCAGGTGATACAACAAATTCAGCACCCGCATCCACAGATTTTTTTGCCTTATCTACGGTAAAGACAGTACCGGCACCTAAAAGCATATCTGGATAAGCTTTTTTGACATTTTTTATCGCCTCTATGCCCTGTTCCGTACGCATTGTGATCTCCATAATATCAAGACCGCCATCCAACAATGCTTTTGCTGTAGGTACCGCAAGTTCTGCATCATCCATGACCACGACCGGAACTAAGCCCACGTCTCCTATCTTCTTAAGAACATCATTCATTATAATCCCCCATAAAATTATTTTTCCAATATCCAGGCTTTCTATACCAAATATCTCTTCGTAAATTGCTGCTATTCATATATTTACATTCTATCATCTATATTAAATTTACATTATATACTGCCGCTATATTATTGCGACTTTAAAATTTTACCTGGCTAGCCAGCCGCCATCCACAGCAATTGTATATCCATTGATATAATTTGATGCTTCAGAGGCTAAAAATACTGCAACCCCGGCCACATCTTCAGGTAATCCCCATCTTCCTGCCGGTATTCTGTTAAGTATCTCCTTGCTTCTGACTTTATCTTCCCTCAATGCTCTGGTGTTATTAGTAGCCATATATCCAGGAGCAATGGCATTGACATTTATATCATATTTGATCCATTCATTTGCCAGTGCTCTGGTCAATCCCATTACCGCACTTTTACTTGCAGTATATGAGGGTACCCTGATCCCGCCCTGGAACGAAAGCATTGAAGCAACGTTGATTATTTTTCCGCCTGTCTTTTGTTTTATGAATTGTCTGGCAACAGCCTGTGAAAAGAAGAATAACGTCTTTGCATTGATGCTCATTACGTCATCCCAGTTTTTTTCAGTAAAATCTATTGCATCCTCTCTCCTGATGATGCCCGCATTATTAATTAGGATGTCTACTTTGCCATACTCTTTCACCGTTTGATCTATTATGTCTTCAATAGGTTCCGTAGTTAGTAGGTTTGCTTTTACTTCCAGGAATTTCCTTCCTATTTTTTCCACCATTTCTTTGGTCTCTTTTGCATCCACGTAATCTACACCTGTTATATCGGCTCCTGCTTCTGCAAGACCTATTATCATCCCCTGGCCAAGACCTGTGCTGCTGCCGGTTACTATTGCTACTTTACCTTTTAGGTTAAATTTGTCTAACATCATATGCCTACATCCCTTTCAATCATAAAAAATTATCTCATATCTTTTAAATCAATATGGTCCATATCTGTAAATGTCTGGTTCTCACCTACCATTCCCCAGATGAAAGAGTATGCACTTGTCCCGCACCCTGAATGTATAGACCAGCTTGGAGATATCACTGCCTGCTCATTTCTTACAACAATATGCCTTGTCTCACTGGGTTCTCCCATATAATGGAATACTACAGCATCTTCAGGTATATCAAAGTATGCATATACTTCCATTCTCCTTTCGTGAGTATGACAGGGCATTGTGTTCCATACATTTCCAGGCGCCATCTGTGTCAATCCCATACACAACTGGCAGCTTTCCATTACATCCGGCTGAATATATTGATTTATGACTCTTTTATTGCAGTTTTCATCGCTTCCCATATCGATTTTTTTGGCTTTATTAATATCTATATGAACAGTATCAAATTTCATATGTGCCGGGGCACTTAATGAATAAAATTTTGCAGGTTTATTTGAATCTACACTTTCAAACAAAACCTCCTTAGCACCCCTTCCTACATAAAGACCGTCTCTCGCGCTCATATCATACTTCTTACCGTCAATTGTAATAGTGCCCCTGTCTCCCATATTGATGACTCCTAATTCTCTCCTCTCTAAAAAGAAGTCTGTACCAAGGTTACGCATGGTATCTAAATCCTGTCCCAGCTCAATCGCATTCCCTGCCGGTTCAATGCCCATTGTGATTATTCTATCAATATGGCTGTAAACCCTTTTGATTTTTCCACTTGTAAATAAATCTTCTATTAAAAATTCTTCTCTCAGCCTATCTGTGGTGTAATACTTTGCATCTTTTGAATTTGATGGTTCTCTAATTTCCATTTTCGTCCCCTCCGATACTTGCTTTACTAAATATTATATACTGTTCCTCTTATATATAACTTAATTCGACCCATCTAAAAGAATAAACTCGGAAGCCATGTCGAAAGTGCTGGAATGAATGTTACTAATATCAAAATTATAAAATTACAAACTATATAAGGCAGTGCGCCTTTAAAGATTTGTGTAATTTCCATCTTAGAGATCTTAGCACACGCATTTAAACACATACCGACCGGTGGTGTGACAAGACCAATTGCAATTCCTACTATCATGATAGCCCCAAATTGCAGTCCGCCTACTCCAAGACCTGCCATTACCGGCTGCAATATAGGTACTACCAGCAATAACGCCGGTGTAACATCGATAAACGTTCCTATAATTAAAATGATAATATCCAATATCAATAAAATCCAAAATCTATGTACGTTTAATCCCAAGAAGAAATTAGCTATTGCTTGAGGCACTTGCTCTATGGCTAAAATCCATGAAAAAATCATGCTAAACCCAATAATAATCATGATAGTGCTTGACGATAGAAAAGCCCTTTTGATGGCACCCACTAGATCTTTTGGTTTTAATTCTCTATATAAGAGAAATCCTAATAATAATGCATATAAAGCAGCAATACCCGCGACTTCAGTCGGCGTAGCTACACCAAATGATATGGATAAAACAACCAGAACAGGCATAATTACTGCAAGTGAACCATCCCTCATAGTACGGCCAAAATGCTTTTTATCAAACTTTACAATTTCTGGATGGTAGCGTCTCCTTTTTGAAATAATGTAGACTAGTGCCAGCTGGGTAAATCCAATTAAAATCCCCGGTATTGCTCCCGCCAAAAACAAAGCACCTACCGATTCACCCGATATCATGGCATATAAAAGCATAGGGATGCTGGGCGGTATGATCATCCCCATTGTAGATGAGGCTACTGTAATACCTACAGCTACTTCCTTAGGATAACCCTTTTCAACCATCTGCGGTATCAGTACCGAGCCGATTGCTGAAGTATCCGCAACTGATGAACCCGAGATACCGCCGAAAATCATACTGGCAATTATATTGACTTCACCAAGCCCCCCCTTGATAGGCCTTACCAGATACATACAAAAATCTATAATCCTTTTTGTAACCCCGCCCCTGTTCATCAGCTCTCCCATTAATATGAATAAAGGCAGAGCCATCATGGTAAAACTATTTGTTCCTGCCCAAATGCGAAGCGGAACCATGGCAGTAAATTCCGGACTATAAATTACCAGGTACAATAAACTTGCTCCGCCTATGGC
Organism: uncultured Actinomycetota bacterium; assembly: GCA_964610385.1. Lineage (GTDB taxonomy): Bacteria > Actinomycetota > Humimicrobiia > Humimicrobiales > Humimicrobiaceae > CAZBSE01. The sequence goes on along the minus strand of CAZSXW010000011.1, from coordinate 33,167 downwards.
AAAAGCAATGGGAACACCCACAGCACAAAGTATAAAAAATGATCCTATTAATACTGCTACTGACATTTTAATATTCTCCTTCTGATGTTCTCCCTTTAAATATTATAAGATTATTAAGTTTCCCTAATCCTGTTTTTAAAATCATTAATTCTTAGAACTATTTCCCTTATCTCATATAGTGTGATTAATGCAAACGATACCGGTACCATTGAATAGATATAAGCAAATGGTATAGCGAGACCTGCTGTCACTGGTCTTCCTACTTTTTCAATCCAGTTTATACTAAGATACGCCGCACTTGTTACAACTGTAATAATAACCAAGTCTATAAATACATCAAAGACTATTTTAACTTTTGGAGGTAATTTATCTTTTAATAGTGATATTTTAATATGTTCATCCTCTTTTATACCTAAGATACAACCGAAGTAAGTTGAAGCAATAAATAAAAAAACAATTAACTCTTCTGTCCAGTTGAAAACAATGTTAAAAATATATCTCAGCAGCACTGTTACTACTACACAGAATGCCACACCACCCATAAGTGTACAATCCAAGTAAAATATGCCGTTGTCCAGACCGATAAATAAACCGCTAAAAATTTTTTTAAGTATTCTCATTATCTTTCTCCCATAAATACCCCTTCTTATATAGGAAAGAGAAAGGTAAATACACTTCCTCTTTCCTATATTTTACTTCCCTACTTATATCTTCATTTTATATGATATTGCTCTGTTAATCTTTGCGCTGTCAATCTTCTATTCTAGCTCAGCTCGTGCTGCATCCAAAAGTTCTTGAGTAATCCATCCTTCATCAATGAAGTAATCATATACAGGTGCACACATATCAATAAATACAGCTTTCTGATCAGCTGTTAATGTGTCAATTTGATCAAATCCTGCTTCTACTGTGTCTCTAACTGCTTCTTCTTTTTCCTTCATCAAGGTGTCGCTGTATTTCATTGATTCTTTAGCTGCATCAACAACAATATCATAGAGATATTCAGGCAATTCATCCAACCAGGCAGCACTTACGAAGAAGGGATCCGGATGTATCTGATAATTGGAATATGTCATATATTTTTGAACTTCGTAGAACTTCTTGTCATAAATATTGACAATCGGATTCTCCTGTCCGTCTGCAACACCTGTCTTTAATGACATATATAATTCAGCATAAGCAATGGAAACTGGATTTGCACCTAAAGCTTCCCAAATTTTTTCAAGACTTTCTATCGGAGGAGTCCTTATCTTAAGTCCTTCTACATCTTCCGGAGTCAAAAGTGGCCTTACATTATTGGTCCACTGCCTAAATCCTCCTGCATCTCCGGTTGCAAGAATAGCAACTCCCTCTTCTAAACCTTGCTCAGCAATTTCATCTCCGACAGACCCTCTTGCAATTGTTACAAAATCATCTACATTATCAAACAAGAAGGGCATCTGATAAAGTACTAATTTCTTTGCAACTATATCAAAGCTTCCTCCTCTAGTTGCTTCCAGAGTTCCCATCTTTACTGATTCTGTCATCTCAGCTTCGGTTCCAAGCTGACCACCTGGATATACCTCTACATCTATTGCACCCTCTGAATTTTTCTCAACTATTTGCTCAAAAAATAACAGAGACAGATGTCTTGGCATATCAGTTCCATGTGAATGCCCGATCTTCATCGTGTATGTTCCAGGTGCTACTTTTTCTACTTCTTCCTCTACTTCCTCTACTTCTTCCGTTACTTCTTCTACTTCCTCTTTCACTTCTTCTACTGCTTCTTCTTCTGCTGCTCCTGCTTTCTCACAACCTATTAACGAAAAAGTAACAACTATTGACATACTTATCATCACTATTATTATCCATAATAACGTTTTCTTCATTTTCATTTCCTTTCCTTTAGAAACTTATGTTATACTCATAAGAAATATATCTTCTCTTAAAGACCACCTCCCCCGTTACTTTACTTTTTATATTATCTCTGATAAATTTCTTTTGAGATTTGTTTGTGTTATGGCCTTGCTAAAGAAATTATAAAAGTCATCATAAACAAATCTCTTTTTATCTAATACTCATCACCTCACTTTATTGTATTTTTATAGCCAATTAAAAAATTCTATTAATTTTTAAAAAAGAACTTAGGTCGAGAAATTATTATTCAATGAATCCCAATTCTTTCGAAATTATACTTGCTTTATCCATTAAAATACCTTTAAAAGTAATCAGTTTAGATAAACTCATCCTGGTCTTTATGGCAGATATACTTACAGCATATTTTACTTCCCTGCTATAATCCCTGATCGGTGCAGCAATACAACAAATATTTTCTTCGTGCTCTGAATTATCAACTGCGAACCCTTTTTTTCTTACATTTTCTAATTCTTCAATAAACTTCTTTTTATCGGTAATTGTATTTTTTGTAACCGGAATAAAATCGAGGTCCTTGATTACGCTATTTATGACACTTTGTTTTTGAAAAGCCAAGATTACCTTACCTGCAGCAGTACAGTTAATTGGAGCAACGTTTCCGATTCTTGAATACATCCTGATGGGCTTTATGCTCTCTATTTTATCTATATAAACGACCCTCTTCCCATCAAATGTTGTTAGATGTATAGTCTCGTTTGAATATTCCTCAAGCTTAATCAAATGATTGTGCGCAATATTTCTTATATCTATAGAATCAATTATTTTTGTAGCTATATTTAAGAATTTTAATCCTAAGCTGTATTTTTTATTGCTTGGATTCATCCTGACAAAATTATATTTTAATAATGTTTTTAAAAACCTATGGATCGTGCTTTTATCTATATTTAATTTGTCTGCAATATCCTTGAGTCTCAGTTCACTGCTGTTTTCCAATAAATCGATTATTTTAAAAAACCTTATTAATGTCTCTACCATAGAAAAGTTTTAAATAATGAAACTAGATATTATTAAGTGAAACTTAAAATACCAAAACAAATTGTTTTTGTCAAGAACTTGATTTAAACGACAAATCCTGATTTTAAATAATTTTCTTAAAAGTCTTCCTAAAAAGGCTGATAATAATTAGAATAGAATACTAATTAGAACTTAAAAAACTACAAAGAGGAAAAATGATTTTTAAACCCGATATTAAAACTTACATCCCGGGTAAAATAATTTGCGTTGGAATGAACTACAGATCACATATAAAAGAACAGGACGGTCGGTTCCCCACAAAACCAGTGCTTTTTTCCAAGGCCAGCAGTTGTATTATAAAAAATGGTGATCATATAATTTACCCCCGGGAAGTTAAAGAACTTGACTACGAAGTCGAGCTGGCAGTGATTATAGACAAAAAGGCAAAAAATGTTTCCGCCGAAAAAGTATCTGATTATATATACGGTTATACCATAATGAACGATATTACCGCCCGGGACATTCAGAAAAATGAGAATCAGTGGTACAGGGCTAAAAGTTTTGATACTTTCGGGCCTATAGGTCCAGCAATCATAAGCAAAGATAAAATACAGGATCCGCAAAATCTGAACCTCAAATCTTTCGTGAACGGTGAACTCAGGCAGAATGGAAATACATTAGAGATGATATTCGGAGTATATGAACTTATATCTTATATCTCCAGGTCGATCACACTGGAAGCCGGGGATCTTATATCAACCGGTACACCTGCAGGGGTTGGTATCTTTATGAAAGAGAAAAAAATGCTTAACCCGGATGATCTGGTAACCTGTGAAATTGAAAATATCGGAAAGCTTGAAAATAAGGTCATATCAGAATAAAGCTAAGACTTCCGTCTTATATTTTTAAAAATGAATAATATCTATCAAATCTTTATTGGCTCTATGCTGGTAGCCTTCTCAGGAGCACTGGCACCGGGACCGATGCTTACCCTCGTTGTCAGCAGTGTTGCCAAAAAAGGTTTCTGGACTTCTTTTTTCATTGTTGTAGGACACTCTTTGCTTGAGCTGATTGTAGTGATAAGTTTTTTCCTTGGAGTGCTTAAGTATCTTGAAAATCCTCTCATCGTGAAAATAATCGGAATACTTGGAGGTCTGTTCCTGCTGTATCTAGGGGTCGATATCATAATCTCAATCTTCAGGAAGAAATATATCATCGATTTCAAATCCATAGTAAAAAAGAGGACAATCACCGGAAAATCAACCGGTATAGTAATAATCAAAGGTATCCTGATCAGCCTAATGAACCCATACTGGTACATCTGGTGGATAACAATAGGAGCAGCTTTTATTATAAAAAGTGTAGAGTTCAACATCCCGGGGATTTCCTCTTTTTATTTAGGTCATATCAGCGCAGATTTTATCTGGTATTTATTTATCGGATTTTTAATAAACACCGGCCGTAAGTTCTTCAATCAGAAAATATATAACGGGATCCTGGCTGCCTGCAGTCTATTTCTATTTTACTTTGGAATACGTTTTATTATTGAAGCTTTAATCTAACTTTAATAATATAAGATAATCGAAAATTTCAATTATGCTTCCCTCTGCTGTCTTCTTAATATCTTACGATTTATAAATATTGCAATATTAGAATATATATAATATTTTAATTGATAGTATTATATTAAGGATAAAAGGTGTCGTAAAGGTAAGAAGAGAGGGTAATAACATTCATTATTCAATAACAAATCCTAAAATCATAAAAGCATATGATCTTATAAGTGAGATATTAAAAGAAACAATACAGTCCAGGAACAAAACCGTAACGGATGTACTTAAATATAAAAAATAACCTGGGAGGATCAATATAATGTCCGTTAAAAAAAAGAAAAAACTTGCAATGGTAATCTTCAGTGGTGATCTTGATAGGTTGATGGCTGCTTTTATCATGGCAACAGGAGCAGCGGCCTCCGGTATGGAAGTGTCAATGTTCTTTACTTTTTGGGGACTCAGGGCTTTAAAGAAAAGAGTTCTGACCGGTAAAAGTTTTTTAGGTAAAATGATGGGCATCATGGAAAGAGGCGATATAAGCAAAGCTTCACCCAGTAAATACAGCTTTGGTGGTCTGGGCCGCTGGATGTTTGGGAAGATGATGAGGGCAAAAAAAGTTTATACTCTACCCGAACTAAGAAAGATGGCTATAGATCTGGGAGTAAAACTATACGGATGCCAGATGAGTATGGAAGTACTGGAAATTCCCAGAGAAAAGATGATTCCTGAAATAAATTCCTGTGTAGGAGTAGGATTCTTCATCGAACAGGCTCAAAAATCCGATGTACAGTTTTTTATTTAGTAACTTTAAAAAAATATATACACATCTTACTATTCTTTTTTAGCGGCTTTTTTGTTAAAATTTTCCTGATTCGGTAAAGATATTAAATAGGAGTAATCATACCCAGATCAAGTATAAACAAAGCAGTGTTTGCTGCTATCATCATAGTACCACTGCTCATAGCAGGAATCGCTTACGGAATAGTATCATTTATCCAATCAAATGATATATATAGTTTTGGTTCACCTATTCTTAACAAGAGTTCTTATTCGGTTCTTGAAAGTAAAAAGAACATAAATCAGCCCGATACGATTGCTTTAAAATCCGAAACTATTGAAAGCAGCCAAATCAGCGCCGAAGAAATAAATCTCCTTTTAATCGAGTCTTTAAATGATCTGGCTCAAAAAAATAAAGAAATCCAAAATTTTAAAAAAGATACGAAGATTCAGCAAAATACATCCGAATCTACCCAGGAACAGACCAATTCTTCCACAGAGGTAAGTCAGGTACAGAATCTGAATTACATTGAAGCCAGACTACTCCAGCTTATCAATGATATAAGGATAAAAAATGGCATTCCGATATTAAATACCGATCAGGCTTTGACAAATATCGCCTGCATGAGAAATGCAGACATGTATAACAGAAATTACTTCGAACACCATACGCCTGACGGTAAAGTTGTATTTGATATCCTTAGAGAGAATGGAGTGGTTTTTGCTTACGGCGGCGAAAACATTTACAAATGCTCTCCTGCGTCACTGGGATCTCCCGAAGCTGTGATGTACGCCTGGTTGAATATCGAAGTCCACAGAGCAAACATTTACAGTCCCTATTACAGGAAGCTCGGGATAAGCGTTATGGACAGAGGAGACACAAGGATCGTCACCATCATATTTACCAACTGAATAAATTTTCCTATTCAATAATCTACTATATTTTATTATAATCAGCATGGACTATTAAAATTTCAATTTGCCTTTTTTATGTATACCAAATTAGTAATAGAAGTACTTGGAGGGTTAGCCCTTTTTATTTTCGGTATAAGCAGACTCAGCAATAGTCTTCAGAAAGTCACATCAAATAAACTAAAAACAGTAGTAAATACCCTAACTAAAAGATCGTGGTCCACTGTACTGGTTGGTCTTTTTACAACTATGCTGATCCAAAGCAGCAGCGCAACATCTGTAATGACAGTGGGTTTCGTAAATGCCGGCCTTATAACTCTAAGGCAGGCAATAGGAATAATAATGGGCGCAAACATTGGTACAACAATTACCGCCCAGATCGTGTCTTTTAAAATAGACATCCTGGCATTCCCTTTGATCATCATAGGATTCTTATTACATTTTTTAAGCAAGAGGAGAAGATACAAAAACATTGGTATGACTATAATTGGACTTGGGCTTATTTTTCTTGGGATGACTGTGATGAAAGGCGCACTTGAACCATTAAAGGAAAACGAAGTCTTTAAAAATTTCCTCTTAGTTTTCAGCAGCAATCCATTCTATGGGATCTTAGCTGGCCTGGGACTTACTGTCTTGCTGCAGAGCAGCTCCGCCACAATAGGGCTTCTTATAGCCCTTGGTACCCAGGGGCTTCTTCCTATAGAAGCTGCCATCCCTATTTTGATAGGAGATAATATCGGAACCTGTTCCACTGCTTTAATATCAAGTATCGGTACAACAATTACCGCTAAAAGAACTGCCTTTTCACATTTGATTTTTAATATTTTTGGCACCATATTTTTTGTGATATTATTATATGGTTTTAAACTTCAGCCTATAATAGTAAGTTTGACTGGAAAAAGTATCCCTCACCAGATAGCAAATATTCATACTGTCTTCAACGTAGCAACAACTATAATACTTTTTCCAATGATTGGACTATTTGAAAAGATAGTCACAAAACTATTCCCGGGAAAAGATATAACAGTGCATAAAAATGCGCTTTATCTTGACAAAAGATTGATCCAAACTCCCTCACTCTCGCTGGAACAGGCAAAAAAGGAACTATTAAGGGTAACCAAAATCACACAGACCATGATGGAACTGGCATTTGAAAGATTGTATAAAAAAAATATTATTATAGAAAAGAAGTTACTTGATAGAGAATCAGCTGTAGACAGCATCACAGAAGATATAATAAGATATCTAACCAAAATCTCCCAGCAATCATTAGGCCGAACACTTTCCAATAAATTGACAAATCTTTTCCATATAGCTTATGATGCGGAAAGAGCAGGTGATCATTCTGAAAGCATTCTATATCTAATGCTTGTAAAGGAAGAAAACAAAATGATCTTTACTAAAGTCGCTACTCGTGAACTTGATATGGTATATAATAAAGTCAACGACCTTTATAACACAGTGATATCGGGCATAGAAGCCAATAATCCAAAACGGTTTAAGGAGTGTAAAAAAATTGAATCTGAAATAGATTCGATGGTAAAAGAAATAAGAATAAGTCATCTGATAAGGCTTCAAAAAGGCGAATGTATGCCATTGTCTGGTGTCGTATTTTCAGATATTGTCCTGCACCTTGAAAGAATAGGAGACCTTTTATACGGTATATCAAGAAATTTACTTGATATTAATCAGTATTGATTTAAAGAATAAATAATATGAGAAAAAAATTTTACAGACAGATAGGAATAATAACTAAAAATGTAATATCAATGAGTAACCTTGCTCAAGATGCCGTGCGCAATTCAGTGAATTCACTGATTGATCACGACACTGATTTAGCCCGGAAAGTCATAGATGAAGATGTCAAAATAGATGATTATGAGATTGCAATTGAAGAGAAATGTATAGTACTGCAGGCAGAATATCAACCTGTTGCCATTGATTTGAGATACCTTCACTCCATAAGTAATATAATCATACACCTGGAACGTATCGGTAATCTTTCCGTTAATATCGCCAAGGTGACCAAAAGATTAGCCAAACTTAAAACTCCATACCTGAATAAAAATATTAAAGAATTACTGGTAGAAATGAAAAATCTGGTCATACTGGAATTATCAAAATCGTCAGGCGCATTTAAGAACAAGGATATTAAATTAGCCTCTAAATTGGGAAAAATAGATGATGACGTAGATGACATGCAGAAAGTAATTATAAAAAATCTATATACTTCCAGCTATAACAATAAAGATGCCACAAAGATAATCACCAATATCCTGCTTACCAGCAGGTATCTGGAAAGAATAGGCGATCATGCTGTAAGTATCAGTGAAAGAGTCCAATATTTCCTGACAGGAGATTACAGAGTCTTTCACTCCGATAATTAAAAGCATTCCTTATCTCTTAATCTGCAGAATTCACTTTCATATTCGATCTCTATAGTGGAATGCTTCAGGTCCAGTGACTGGGTTATTCTCTTGACTTTCTTTTTTATGCTATTCAGCTCTTCCCTGTTTATACCATCCTCTACTATAATATGAGTCGTAAACACATTATTAAGACTGTCTATGGACCATATATGTGTATGGTGAATATCTATAACCTTATCAATCTTCAGCAGTTTTTTTTCTATTTCCTTTATATCTATTCCTTCAGGAACTGCCTGCAGAAATATAGAAAACGTCTTTTTTAGGTTCATAAAAACGCGGTAAGAGATATATAAAGTGATTATTATTGAAAGTATAGGATCCAGTATGGGTATATCCCTGTAGATCATTATAATACTTATTGTAAAAACAGCTGTCCAACCGAGTACATCTTCAAAAAGGTGCAGGAAAACGATTCTTTCATTCAAAGATTTTCCTCTTCTTACTCTTAGTACAGCGATACCGTTTACCAACATCCCCGCTATGGCAAACAGCAGCATTCCTTTTGCATTAGACTGTTCGGGATTAAATATCCTTGGTATAGCTTCAGATAATATATAAATCGATCCTGCAATCAATATCAGGCCTGTTATCAATGCAGCCAGCAGTGAGTATCTTCTGTAGCCATAGGAATATCTTTCATCTTTCCTCTTTAACGAGTATCTTTCCAAAAACCAGGATAATCCAAGCGATATACTGTCTCCGAGATCATGTAAAGCATCGGATGTTATTGCCAGGCTGTTTGTCCATAAACCACCGGCTATTTCAATAAAGGCAAAACCAAGATTCAAAAAAAATGCTATTTTGATATTGGCTATAGTATTGTGTCTATGCTTATGATATTTATCCCTTTTATTCAATCTTATCAGCTAACTTTATCAGAGCTTCTTTTAAAGCCTTCTTACTTTTATCGGAAAAATCCTTTGAGGCAGCCTTACTCTTCTCCGATAAATCAATCAGAGCTTTCTTCAAAGCTTGTTTGCTTTTATCGGATAAATCCTCTATTTTCTCCCTACCCCTTATAGATAAATCTTTCGCTGTTACTTTACCTCTCTCGGAAAATTCACTTGTGACTCCTTTTGCTTTTATAGACAGATTATCAAAAATGTCTTTACTTCTTTCGGAAATATCATCAAAAACATCTTTACTCTTCTCAGAAAGATTTCTAAGGGCACCCTTCAAGACGACCTTACCCTTCTCAGATAGGTCCTTTGAAACATATTTTATAGCATCTTTACTCTTTACAGATAAATCATTAAGAGCTTTTTTTAGTTCCGTGATACTCTTTTCCGATAATTTGCTAAGATCTGTATTCATAATAAACCTCCAATTCATACTTTTTGATGATTTAGGTATTGCAGGACAGGAAGATATTCCCCAGATCCCCGGACCGGTATGAGCACTCATAATCGTGGTCACTTCGGTTAAAATCAGCTCATCGATTTCAATCTTTTTATCTTCCTTCACCATCTTCTTAAGTTCCAGTGCCGGATTTATGTCAGAACCGTAAAAGATTCCGATCTTCTTTTTACCAGTAGAAAACGGATCTTTTCTTATCTGCCTGTAAAGTTCAATAATAGAGTTTCTTTTATTTCTTACAAATTTTTTAAGCTTTACCTTACCATCACTTCCTATGGTGACGATCGGTTTTAATATCATTGATCTTGCCAGAAATTTTCCCAGGAAAGGTGCCCTTCCTCCTTTAAACAAATATTCAAAATTCTCAAAAGTGGCGAACATTTTATTTTTCTTTTTTAAATAATCTATGATGCTGTCTATCATTTCCTCGCTTTCACCTCGCGATACTGCTCTGGCAGCTTCCAGGACAATAAAGCCCAGGTTAATAGCAGCAGTTTTTGAATCAATAATCTTAATCCTTGCCTTTGGGAAAAATTTTTTGGCCTGCTCTGCTGAATTGACAGCCGAAGAGAGTTTTGAACTGAGATGTATAGAATAGATCAAAGTCTTTTTCTCTTTCTTGATCAAATTCCTGTAGATTTTCATAAAATCCCCTACAGAGGGCGTGGAGGTATGTACTCTTACCCCAGCCAGCAATTTTTCGTATACTTCTTTACCTGTTATTTCTTTTCCCTCCAGATATAACTTACCTTCAAATCCTACATACAGAGGAACTATGGTTATTTTATACTTTTCAACCAACTTTTCAGGTATATCAGATGTGGTATCAGTGACTATGGCAATGTTCTCCAAAGCATTCCTTTCCCTAATTAATGTATGAGACTTATTTTACAATATTTTAAATAAAAAATAATTCTTTTTTAAGTTTTAAATTAAACTGGCAAATGGATTAAAAATGATGTTATAATCGATATAAATTTTATTAAGGATATAAGGAATGGAATTATTCTTATGAATCATAAAAGAAAATTTTTTTACCTAGTTTTAATCACATCTTTTTTAATCATAACTCTAATGTCAGTAATCCCTCTTTCAGGATGGATCAGCCAATCAAAAGTGCCGCAGACGGTATCAGACCTACCTGGTGAAGGAACAGGCACAAGGCCTGTCGCAGTAATGGTTGAAAACAGCTTTGCAGCCAGACCTCAATCCGGACTTATCTTTGCAGATGTAGTTTTCGAGGTTGTAGATGAATACGGGATAACCAGATTTGTGGCTATTTACAATTCCAATAGTGCACCCGTAGTAGGACCCGTAAGAAGTGCAAGACCCTATTATGCGGAAATCGCCAGGGGATTTGATCCTATTTACGCTTTTTTTGGTACTTATCCCGAATGCTATAAGGTAATACAAGACCTGGGAATGTATGTTTTAAGTGCAATGTCAGACAGGTCGGGCTACAGTTCCATTACCGGACAGGCTCCTTACTGGAGAGACTGGAACAGAAGCTCAATACAGGAACATACGGCTTTTATGTCAGTAATAAAATTAAGAGAAAAAGCAGCTCAGCTTGGCTATCCGCTTGAAGGCGGAGGCATACCCTTTTCATATAAAGCTGAAGCCCCAGAGGGAGAGAGGGGGAATGTCACCAATATCAATATAGATTTCTCAACCCAGGCCTACGCGCCGCGGGGCTTTGATGTGAGATATATTTACAATAGGAGCGGAAATTATTATCTCAGATATATGGGAGGCACCGCTCACCTGGATTATGATACCGGTCAGCATATAACAGCAAAAAACATAGTGGTAATGGCCACGGATATCCTGGGCCCGCTTGATAAGTATGGCCACATGTCAGTCAGGACCACCGGAAGCGGAACCGCTTTTATTTTCCTTGATGGAAAAGCAATTCAGGGAAGCTGGTATCGGGGAAGTGCATATGAGCCTTTCATATTCAGAGACAATAATGGTAAAACAGTTTCATTCAATGCGGGCTCAACCTGGATAGCAATGGTACAGGGAGTAGAAAAGGTAAGTTACCAGTAGCAGCATACATCCGGTAAGCACCAGAGATAATAGCTGTTTTTATACTGTCATATATAAAATATTAATTTTTGTAGGAAATAAATCAAATCTTTATAAAACTACATGTTTTCTTATGTTCTTTTTTTAATTTGAATAAACCTTTCCCCGTTAGTTCCGATAATATTTCCTCTTTTCCCATATGATGGTCGCTGAAAGATAATATGCCTTCAGGTTTCAGTATACGGTGTAATTCTTTTAATACTGATGATCTATTATATAAATCATGATATACATCATAAAGCAAAACAACATCCATGCTTCCGTCAGGCAGACCGGTTTTACAATCAGACTGTATTGTCTCTATATTACCTAATCCCTGTTTCGCAGCTGTACGTTTGATTTTCTTCGTTGCAAGGGGGTGAATATCCAGTGAATAAATTCTACCTGTTTCCCCAACTACCTTAGAAGCAGCAATAGAATAACTGCCCGGACCGCACCCGAAATCAAGAATACCATACCCCGGATTAATGTCCGCCTCCTTCAACATATTTAAAGGAGGACTAAAAAAATCCCGGACTTTATAAAAAAAACACATAATCTCATAATGAAAATTTATCTCTGAAGATTTCATTATATCTTCCTCCTGTCCCCCAATACCTTATTTATATTTTTTAGCCTGTTACACTCAGGCCCAGTAAGTTTTTATGGACTTTATAACTTTCAATATCCGTACTTTTTAGAATTTCATCTATTTCACCTGGAGTGTAGGCAGCATTTATCGAAGACAGAAGTCCTTCTTTCATAACTCTGGATCCCGCAATTAATTTCATAAGGTATTTCACCAGAGGATTCATATCTCTACGTAAATCCGCCACTAAAAATTTACCTCCGGATCTTAAAACCCTGTATATTTCGCTAAACACCAGTAAGGGCTCCACCCACTCATGCAAAGACTCACAGCTGAAAACTCCGTCAAATTTATTGTCTGCAAAAGGCAATTTATGTGCATCGCCTTTAATATATTTTACTCTGGACTTAAGTCCGTACTCCCCGGCATTTTTTTGTGCAACCTTGATCATATTTAAACTTATCTCCAAACCTATCAGTTTAGTCGCCTTTGTCTTACTTAACCATTCAAGTCCCAGATAATCAGGACCGGAGCCAATCTCAAGAATAGACCCTTTATCTATTCCCGCTTTTAAAACACCGCTTGTCTCCAGCCAGCCCCTGTCCCTCATCATCCTTTTAAAATTATCAAACAATCTGACAGATGTTTCGTCCTGTATGCCTTCACCAGTTTCTTGAATTCTTGGTCCTACCATTTCACATCCTCTATAAAAATTTTACACAGTTTTTAAATCACTTATGAGGTTTTCCTGCTCTTTTTCTAACTTCGCCCATTCCCTCTAATATTTTGTGGACAAGATTCTTCATAACACTTGCCTTTGCTATTGCAATTCCTTTTTTTTCATCTCCTATAACCAATAAATCATCACCAGGCTTTATATCAAAAATTTCTCTTGCTTCCTTTGGAATTACAATCTGCCCTTTTTCACCCACTTTCACAGTGCCGAATATATACTTTCCTTTTGTCACTTCCATAATTTCCTACTTTTCATATTAGTTATACAATTCATATTAATTATACTTATTATACTTGTAGGATTATATATGTCAAGAATTATTTTCAAAAAGCGGATTACTTCTCGTATAACTATGGTATTAATCGGGATACAACCATAAACAAAGCACCGGCATATAAAAGATTGGGCCTGATTTAATTTAACTTGCAGTAATCAACTTAACTTTTTATATTATTTGTTTTTTATAAAGATAGTCATTGGCACTCATATCCGTCTTGACATCCCGTACCAAGTTCCTGAAATCCATAATTATCTTTTTCATCTCATTCCGTGCACAATCCGCATGACCTGATAATGCTATTTTCCCAAATTCGGAATTAAGCAGGCTTTTCAATTTTCTTTTCAAAAAATATACCGGTATAAATCTCATTATTTTAATTTTTTTCGGCAGTATGGTGATCCCTAATTCTTCGAGCGCTCTTAAATTTTCTTTAAAAGCTTTAATAGACAGAACTATTTTCTTGTCCTCATCTCTTAACCTCGTACCCCTGTCTCTTAAAGTATAAGCTGCTACTGCAAGCGGACTTATAAGCGCGGCATGGGTTTTTAACCATGCATCTATGCTTTTAGGGATCTCGACTTTAATATCTGCTTTTTGAAAAACTTAATATGTTCAATCCTGCTGCTTACTACTCCATCAAGTTCTCCAACATATAAAATGCAATAATCTCTTACATAGGCAGCAATTACGGAATTATCCTTTCGATACCCTCCTGGTCCTCCAAATCCCAATAAGATTCTTTTTCGGTCAAGAAAATTCAGATATTCTTCGGCACCGTTGACATTGTTGCCCATAAAAATAAAAGTAGGGACTTTACGATTTTTTTTCAGGATAGGCAGTATTTTGCTCACCTGCTGGCGCTGCATTATTATCAAGACCAGGTCGTAATAATCATCCGGTTTTAATCTATCAATGACCTTTATATCAGTTTTAAAATTTTCATTAAATATTTTATCCTTTATAATGATCCCATATTTTTTAAGCTGTCTCAGTCTCTTGCCCCTTGCCAGTACCGTAACGTTATTTCCTCCGCTTTTTAGCTTAAAAGCGAATATGCTTCCGATAACACCCGCACCGTAGACCAGTATCTTCATAATCAAGCTCCCGTAAAACTTAGTAATTGTTAGATATACTTAACATTTTAATACAAAACTAAGTTTTTGCAATAATTATCTAAAAAGAGGCGAGCAAAATTATGGGTGTTTTTTCTCTACCTATTGCCCGTATAGACCAACAAGTTCCGCACTTTCCAGTATATGACCATCCATTGCTTCATTTATATCCTGAACCGCTGCAGAATTGTCCAATTCCAAGGTATTTTCCAGGGCATATAGCTTGAAAAAATAACGATGGGTACCTGAAGGCGGACAGGGTCCTCTGTATCCGGTTTCGCCAAAGTCTGTTATCCCTTCTACCGCTCCCATAGGTACACTGTTTTCCGGGATTTCTGTGATTGAAGGATCAATATTCCAAACTGTCCAGTGAACCCAGGTTCCGCCAGGAGCATCCGGATCATCTACAATCAAAACCAGGCTTTCAGTAGCTGCGGGAACATCGCTAATAGTAAGTTGAGGATTTATATTCGCTCCGTCACAGGTATAATTTACCGGTATCATCTCATTATTTCCGAATTCAGTACTCTCGATTTTCATATTCTCTGCCGCTTCTTCTTCCTCTTCATCTACTGCTGCTTCTTCTTCAACTTCTTCTTCCTCTTCTTCAGCTGTTTGTCCTTCATCTTCTACTACTTCCGCTTCTTCAGCTTCTTCAACTTCTTCTCCTTTACTTTCCTCCCCTTCTTCTGCTCTTTCCTCTATTGCCTCTTCAGTAGCCGCTGGTGCGTCGCAGGCAGCCATAAAACTGATAGTAAAAACAAAGAAGAATAAGACAACATTAATCATAAAAACTTTCAGTACATTTTTCATATACATATTTTTCCTCCTTGTTAAAATAACATATTTTACAAATAAGTTTTTAAAACAATTATATTTTATATCATATACCTTTTAATTATATATCTCTGGGTTTTTTTTAGTAAATTATCTATTATTATAATTAAATAAAAAATATTTATAAAAAATCACTTATTGCTATATAATAAACTAAGTAACTATCTTAGAAAAGGAGAAATAAATGGAAGCTTACTGCGTAAAATGCAAGGAAAAAGTTGAAATTAAAAATGCTCAGGAAGTTACAATGAAAAACAATAGGAAGGCTATCAGCGGAGTCTGCCCAAAATGCGGCACAAAAGTATTCAGGATGATATCAAATAAATAGCAACAGGAGAAACAGCTGTCTTAACTGAGCAGCCTTAAAAAAGTTTATCGTATCAAGGATATCTTTAAACCAAATTTAACTACCATAAAAAGGATAGGGATTATGTAATTCCTCTCGAGGTAAGAGCGTTTTCTCTAATAACTTCCAAGTCCTTAAACGTTCTTCTATACCTCTTATTTCCTATATGTCATTATTTCATTAGTTTGACAATTTCTCAATTTAATAATGTATTTTTAATACATTTATAATAAAATATTAAATTATAACAGCAAAAGGAAGGAGAATAAAATGGCTAATGGGAAAGGCAGTTCAGGAATAATAGGGGCGGCTTATTTTATGGCTTTTATCGGTTCGGCAGTTTACTTCATCCAACAGGCAGTAACTTTCTGGGGCGGTGTGCTAGGATTTCTTAAAGCTATTGTATGGCCTGCTTTCTTGATCTATGAGCTATTTACGTTCTTATAAAATAAAATATAGGTTTAGACTTTCTTGATGTCCTTAAAATAACTCCAGGTCTTTTTAATTTATTTTAAAATTTCTTAAACGGTTAATGGCGAAAGCCAGCTCAAGACCTCTGAAGCATGCAAAATATCCGGATGGTTTGTTGTTTAAAATATCCAGACCATCTTTTTCTATTTGAAGCATTAAATAGTCGATAATTCCCTTTAAGGGAGTTTTGTCATCAATATATTTACTGATATATAATATCGCTTCGCTTATAGCCTTTGTCTGTGATAGTTCGACAAGCTGTTCCATATCAGTAAGATCGATAATATTTTTACCAAAATGTATTCTATTTATCTCCGTTGAATAAATGCTTTTCCTGTTATAATCATTATATGGATTGATACAATCTTTTACAGGAACTCTCTTGTTTAGGTTGATCTTGTGTTCCTTTCCTTCATATAAACGTTTATCAGACGCAGAACCGGAGATCTCGCGTGCTTTAACCGTTACATCTATCGGTTTATAATTCCTCATCTGAATAACTGTATTTGATACATCAAAATAATCACCGATTCCTCCCAAAACAAGAACTGTAGAAATCCCCTTGCTTTCATAGAGGTCCCCTACTTTATCAATAAAGGTGGTTATTGGTTCATCGTCTTTCTTAACAAGCTTTTGCATCTTTTGATCACGGATCATAAAATTTGTGGCACATGTATCTTCATCCATCAGCAGTACTTTTGTACCTGCTTCGATCGCCTCAATTATACTGGCTGCTTGGGATGTGCTTCCGCTTGCATTTTCTGTTGAAAAACGAGTCGTGTCTTTTTGCAAAGGAAGATTGTCAATAAATGTTGAAATATCCACTTTTTCAATATATCGGCCGCTGTAGGCGCGTATCTTGATCGTACTGAAATCGGATATACAGATTTCTCTACCGTCACCGGGGATATGATTGTAGATGCCCATCGCAATCGCATCCAGCAGGGTAGATTTACCATGATACCCGCCACCCACAATCAGCGTTATTCCTTTTGGAATGCCCATTCCCTTTATTTTTCCCGAATGGGGCAAATCGATTTCCACCAGCAGACTTTTAGGTGATCTGAGCGGGATCGCCGACTCTCTATCCAGGGGTTCGTCACTTGTGCCGCTCCTGCGGGGCAGAATCGAGTCATCCGCGATAAATGCCGCCAGACCAAGTTGTTCAAGCCTGGATCTTAAATACTCAGCATCTTCTGCTGTCTTTATATGTTTTTCAAGATCATTCATATCCAGATTTCCAGGAAAGAGAGCAAGTTTGATGATTTCAGGCAGTTCTTCAAAAAGCATTACTTTACAGATCCGAGAATTGATTTTCCGTCCGTCAGCAGGTAGGCCCACGAAAAACCGTGCTTCAATGATTTCCTTGTCTGCAATAATGGAATTTCTCTCCAGTATCGCTTGTCCAGGCCTGGCAATTGTGATAATACCGCTGTTGCCCGTTCCTCTTCTTCCTTTAGTTTTTTTTATGGAGGCCTTATAAAAATTCCGCGCCAGAAAATCGCGAAAAGCTAACTCGCTTACCTTTGTATCAAATATGTTACCGAATCGGCTGAAAAATTCATTCTTGACCATCACACGGTATATTCCCGTATGCGGAGGAGCATAAGGGTCTTTCGGGATTTGATCAATTGACAGTTTGAATCCAAAATAACTATATTCTCCCTTAAGCGATTGATAAGCGCCGTAATCCTTTCCATCAATAGATCCAAGCTTGCTCTTCAAAATACTGTCAGTTTCCATTTCTTTACTCTTCAAAGCTTAAATAGATTTGATCCGGGTTCTTTAAAACTCTTTTTACAGTTTACTATTTCTTGCTCTATTGCTTTCCATATTTTTTCCAGCTGTCCCGTTTCCCATTCATATACTTTTTTATTTGACAGCCCGGATAAGCTTCTTACAGCATTAAGGATATTTTGTACTCTTTTCTCGGCAACTCGCCTGAAACGGTCTTTTTTCGTTTCTCTTGCCATAATCATCTTACCTCATTATTATAGAATAAATCTTAAATATTATAGTAATATTATATATATATTTTAAAAATATATCCATATAAATTTTCCTTTTTTTACCTGTACGGCATTTATTCCCATAGCGCCGCTCACCGGTATAGTCGTTATTATTATCATGATTTCAAATAAAAGAGTGATCTTATAAAAAACAATTTGTTTATCTCTGCCCGGGAATCCTGTCTATTTCGTCATGGAATCTATGTCCATCGCCCGGCATCCCACCGCCGCTTGTACCCGAAACAGTCACCATGCTCGATATTGTGAAACTTGCGACTTCACTTCCACCCGTATATGTGCTGTTTGTATATAAACCGTCTTTGGACTCACCTGTCGAACTGCCCCCCATATAAACCATACAGCCCATCCCATTTTCTAGAACAGGTGAGCTTAAAACAATTGACTGATATGCCTTTTCAGGTAAAAAGGAAATGATATTCTCACCGTTTTCGGTTTCGATACCGATCATCGTATTAGCCGGCTGTTGTGATTCGAGGTTAATCATCACTGAATGCTGAGTCGATGATGTACTGGGAGCTTCCGGCATGCCGGGACTGCCGACAGCAATAAGAAACCCGCCATCGATATCAAAAACCGAATAATAATCAATAGCTCCCTCATTGTTTACAGTAGGACCGTTTATAATAACAGTACCATCGGTCATCTCTATCGAACCGTTAATGTCAATACCGTCGCCACCGGAATTGATTACAACATAGCCTCCGTTGATATATAGATAGTTGTTACCCGAAGTATCGAAATTGTTCTGACCCAGTCTTCCACCCAGCGAAGACCTGTCATTACCTCCTACAATATTAATTCCGTCGTCACTGGAAAAAATATTAAAATCCCCATCATTAATTGTGATGTTTGCACTCTCAATTCCTTCATAACACTTGGTAATACTTATATTGCCATTGTTAATCTCAATAGTAGAGTCGGCATGTATGCCATCATCCCCGGAAGACAGAATAATATCTCCTCCCGTGATTTTTATGCTGTCATTCGAATGGATAGAGTCATCGGAAGAGTCTATATTTATAGTACCTCCATTAATAATCACACCAGTACCGGCCTTAATACCCTTCGCGCTCGAGTTATTTTCAGTCTCAGCAGAGTCATTTTGTCTACCCCAATTACCCCATTTGTCGCTATCAGTACTGCTGTTAATGCTGCCGCCGCCAGTGCATATAGAGAAAGTACCGTTCTCTATCAATATATATGTTTCAGCCTTAATGCCGTCCGTCCCGGCTGTAATATCGAACATGCCATTTTTAATATAGATAAATCCCTTATCCGCATCCTTTGCATTGTTGGACTGCATGCCATCATTGCCTGCTTCCACTGTAATATTTCCTTCCAAAACAGCGAGAAAATCTTTCCCCTTAATACCATCACTGGCTGCTTTTACCGATATGTTTCCACTGACTATTTTAAGTTTGTCTTTTCCAACAATACCGTTATGACAATTGGCACTTACCGCCAAAGAACCCTCACCATTGATAGTAAGGTCATCCTTGCTGTAAATAGCTGCATCAGGCTCGTCCGTATTATCATCTTCGGAAAGGTACGGGCTGTCGTATGTTACGAAATTTTCAGTACCTTCTGCCAGTGTGATTATCGTTTTTTTGGAATTCATGATATAGACAGGAGCACTACTTGAACATGTTATATCTACACTATTAAAAACCAGCTTAACAGGATCCTTATTATCTGTATAGACTATAATCTGACCATTGTCTAAAGTACCACTAATGCTGTAAACTCCCCCTGAAGTAATAGTTACGGTCGAGCCCATAATCAAAGCACCGCTGCCAACCAGACTTATCGAATCACCATTGAGATTAATATACGACATTACAGAGCTTTCTAAACTTGAATCCAGGTCGTCACTGTCAAAATCAACAGAAATTATGTCTGCCGTAAGGGAAGAACTCTGCTCCGATACAGCGGCTGAATCATAGCCTTCGCCATAAGGGACTGACGATTGAGCCGAAATTGATCTTGCCAATCCCGTTTCTTCTCCCGAGCAGGCGCCGAGAACGAAAAAAAATACTATCAACGATATCATAGAAATTATATTTTTTATTTTAATAATCTCCAATCAACACCCTTCGATTTATGTCCACAGCAATAAGAATCCTTCTGTTTTACTGTTTTTCAATAGATACCACCATATCACCAGTCCTGCGGATAACACAAATACAGCTTTCTTTAATTATGGTAGCTATTTTACAGAACAAAAATGAAAAGAATATGGAGAACTGTAAGATTTTTATAGACCAATTTTTACAGCACCATAATTTACCATAACCAGCCTATATGTTAGAATTACATAAGTTACCGCTGTAAATAGCTTATTTGTTAAATTAAAACTTTTAAAGGGGTAAAAAATGTCTTCATCAAGGATATTAAAAATTTTAATAGTAATAATAGTTTCATTTGGCCTTCTTTCTACTCTTGGTGTCTCAAAATGCCAAAAAGCCGTAGAAGAAGCCGTGGAATTAGAGGAGAGCTCGGAAGACGAGATAACAGAAGATGAGATAGAATCAGTAGAAGAAACTATAGAAGAGGAAGAGACTATAGAAGTGGTCATATATGACATAACCTTCCATTCGAACCTCGACGATCCTACTTCTCAAACCTACAGTGGTTATTGTATCTACACCGCCATGCTTGATGGGAGTGAACCCGTAAAGATTTATGATAGTGACACCGGTGATTTTGACCCCAGCTTTAACAGCGACCATACCAAGATAGTTTTTAGTTCCTATATGGAAGGGGATGAGGATTCAGATATTTATATATATGATTTGGAAAGTGACTCAGTTTCTAAAGTAGTTGATAGAGAAGGAGATGACCTTTCCCCTGATTTCGGCCCCAACGATAATCAAATAGTTTTTTCCGGCTTTGTAGGCGAAGAAGAACCTGATAATATGGAAATATTTACAGTGAATACCGATGGAAGCAACCTGACACAAATTACTGACAACTCCTACTTTGATGGTCTTCCTGATTTCAGCCCCGATGAAAATCAGTTAATGATTACCAGTAACAAAGACGGAGCAAATAAGATATATACCATGGATGCAGACGGCTCCAATATTATGCAGCGTACTGATTTTGGGGATTGGAATGATTTCGACGGCTCTTTTTTCCCAGGTGAAGAATACGTGGTTTTTGTATCAGACAGGAATGAGAACTATGATATATGGGTAGTACCTCTTGTAGATAATGAAGGTCTACAATTAGAGCTGTCAATGGGAATGGCCACCAATATTTCCAATGATCCTGCAAACGATTTACTTCCCGCTTACGGCCCCGATGAAAATGGTGCTGCTTTTTTTACAGATAGAGAATATGAGGAGTATAATTATAATATTTATACCGTAGAGTATATAGGTGAGAGTTCCAGTGAACTTAAATTTACGGAGCCCGAGCCAGTTGACGGCTACGGTCCTGTTTTTACGGGACTTAAACCTGATATATATGGCATGCTTCCCGGATATGAATAATGGCGACTTAAAATTTCCCTAAAATAGACATAAAATAGGATTACCGGATATAAGACAGAATTTACCGATACCACCAGTAAATGAGTTGCTACTGTTTTTGGTAAAAAGTCAGATACAATTCCCATAAATAAAAATGGTCTTATAGGTAAAATTTTAGGCCCTTATTCATTTATACAGAGTGATATTAGTCAGAAGTATAATATTCTTTCCGATTCATATCTTAATGGAGTGGATGAATTTCCGGGTAATATCGGTTCATTTTAATCATTTAATATTAAAGTTAAAAAAGTTTATAATATTAGAGGACTTATTTTATCAATTCATAAGGGTTATGAGTTAAAATGTCAAAGATCGCTCTTAGAAACATCACCAAATATTACGGAAAACAACTCATACTTGATAATATCTCTTTAGATATAGGCGATGGAGAATTTTTATGCATAACCGGCCCTTCAGGCTGTGGCAAGACCACGTTGCTCAGAATTATTGCAGGTTTAGACACAGATCATTCCGGTAAAATATATTTTGATGATATTGATTCTACAAACTTAAGACCTTCCGATAGAAATATCTCTATGGTTTTTCAGGAATATGCTCTCTATCCTAATTTGATAGCAAAGGAAAATATAGCTTTCCCTCTGAGATTGAAAAAATATCCCCAGGAAGAAATATCCCAAAAATTAAAATCTACCGTAGAAATGATTGATGTCGGGGTGGATAAATATCTTTATTTCCTTCCTAAAGAATTGTCAGCGGGTCATAGACAGAGGGTAGCCACAGGTAGAGCAATCATTAGAGATAAACCAAGGGTTCTTTTAATGGATGAGCCGCTGAGCAATCTTGATGCCAAGATAAAAATGAATACCAAAACCTATCTTAAAAAGCTGGTGACAAAGTTAGATACAACTACGATTTATGTCACCTCTGACAGCAGCGAGGCCATGGCCTTGGCTGATAGAATAGCAGTGCTGAATAATAGCAGGTTTGTTCAGATTGATAGTCCCCATAACATTTATCATTACCCCAAAAATATATTCACTGCTGATTTTTTTGGAACACTGGGAATGAATTTTATTAACGGTACTGTAAAAGATAATAAATTTTACTTTGATGATCATGCAATAGATATCAAAAACTACACAAATAAAGTTGATTTGGAAAAATTACGCAAAGAACCCAAGCTGATACTTGGCATCAGACCTGAAAATATAAATTTCTCAGTTAAACCTTTGAAAGCTGGGATAAAAGTAAAAGTTGATTTAATACAGAAGTTCCCACCAAAAGCAAGCATAAAGTGCAAATTTGGAAATTATACTATAAATGTCATATGTTTTATGGAAGACCTGGCCGGATTACAGAAGAATACAGATATTTATCTTAATTTTGATAAGAGTAAAATACTTCTTTTTTATTCCCGTAACGGAGAATTGGTTTCACCTGGATTGCAAGATTTTTAAGACCGGGCAGGATTTTTCCGACCTCATTAAATAAAACTTTTCTTATTTCTGGCAGTTGTGCCATAGTTCATCTTTTATCCCATTACCGACACCTTTGACAAATACTTCCAACCTTCCATCTGCATTTTTCCCGATAGCATAAATATTACTGATACCTAATACAGGTAGTTTAGCCAGACTGTACCAGCTGCTCCAGGGGCCCTTTTTTGATTCCATCTGATACCTATAACAAATAGAAGATTCAAAGTTGGCAACAAATACTACCAGACAGCCATCACTATCACACTCAGCAACAGGCTCATTTATCAGAGGTACATTTCCCGGTCTCCCAAGACTACCCCAGTTTATCCAGGGTCCTCTGCCGGGTTTTGGCTGATATCTGTGCCACAACGAACCTTTGCTATAGCCTTTTCCATTAAAATAATCTACAGCAAATACCTCCAGGCGGCCGTCACTGTTCTTTGCCGCTACTGCTGGTATCAAGTTGAATGTCTTGTTTGCAGGATTACCCATGTTGCCCCAGCCGATCCACGGTCCTGTATTGGCTTTGGATTGATACATATGCCACAGACTTCCATTAGTGACAAAAATTTCCAGTCTTCCGTCAATATTTTTACTCACCACAGTAGGCAGATTAGTCAAGGAATTGACACCTTTTGGTTTACCCAGATTTGCCCACTTGCTCCAGTCTCCTTTATTTGGCTTTTTCTGCCATATATGCCAGATACTCTCTTCCGGGCTTATCTTGGGCCAAACAGCTCCTGAAGCAAAAACCTCCAGGCGGCCGTCCTTATTTTGCCCTGCACCAATTCTGTTTATCTTTACAGTTTTGGAAGGCGAACCCAGATTTTTCCAGGAAGTCCATGGTCCCTTACTGGGCTTTGATTGGGAGGTATGCCAGAGTTCACCACCCATATAGGCAGTGGTACCGGCAGTATAACCGGTAACAAAAACCTCCATTCGGCCATCCTGATTATTCAATGCAACAGGACTATCTAGGTAAGAGATCTTACCTGGTTTGCCCAGACTTGACCACCCGGCCCAATGTATATCATTAGGTTTTCTCTGATAGTTATGCCATAGGGCTTCATCCCCGCCAATGGCAAAAATTTCCATTCTGCCATCACTATTATTACCAACAGTAATCGGATCATTACTTAATCCGCATTTGGGCCTGCTTATACTTGCCCAGCCGCTCCAATTATATTTACTCATAATAATCCCTCCTTTACTTAATCCTTTCTTACTCATAAAGAGTACATCTTCAGCATTATTATAGATTAAAATAAAAAAGAATAGTAAGCTAAATCTCGTTTATATACAAAACATCTAAAATCTCCCACTGGAATTTAGTTATCACTTGTTCTATCTGCTCTTCAAGTTCTGGTAATTATTCTAACTCTACAAGTCAAATATCCTCAAAATTTCCAGATGATTTGTAACTTAAAATATCTTTTACACCATATATTTACTGGATATACCTGCTTATTTAAACAAACTAAAGAAAAATAGTATAATAAATTCCAACGGGTACTATCAATACTTAATTGAAGGTATTATGAGAAAAAATAGATTATTTATATTCATTTCCGCATTAACTATAATCTTTCTTTTTGGAACTGCTGCCCTCTTTGACCAGTGCAGTATACTTACTGGATCAGAAGCTGAGAAAGAAGAAGCTGTAGAGGAAGAAGAGGAAGAAACTACGGAAGATGAAGCTGAAGAAGAAACTGAAGAGACCGTAGAAGAAACTGAAGAAAAAGAAGATGGAGAAGAATCAGGGGAGGAAACAGCAGAAGAGGAAGAAAAAACAGCACCCACAATAGCACTTGAAATATATCAGGATGCCACTGCAGCTGATGGTATATGTTTCTACAGAGTCCAGGCAAATGTCACTGGAAATCCCACTCCGGAAGTCAAATGGAACAGGGATGATTCAGGGGGAGCCTGGGGAGAAAGGAAAGCCCAGGTAAACTTAAGTGACCCCAGTGAGACATTTACACTTGAGGCTACTGCAACCAATTCAGAAGGCTCTGACAAAGCTTCAGTAGATCTCAGCTGGGGATGCAGCAAGACTACCAAAAACGGAAATAATAATCCGGTGATCACTGACATAACTTTTTCAAATCCTTCCATAGTCCCTGATGTAAAATATGATGTAACTGCTATTGCATCCGACCCAGATGGCGACACTATAACTTATCAGTGGAGTGTAACCGGGGGTTCTATAGATGATAATAGTACTAATCCAATGATCTGGACCACCCCCAATACAGTAGGCAGTTATTCTATAACTGTACAGGTAGATGATGGAAATGGTGGAACTGCCACAAGAACAGAGACAGTTGATGTAATGTATCAACAAACTGAAATGTTTATAGAATTACCTATTGATACAAATGAGAGTGGCTATTCATATGGTCAGTATGAAGGATATAAAGGAACAAGATATCAGGTAGGTGATGATGAGAACAACAGTACATATATGAGTTACATAAGTTTTGATATCTCGGAAATTTCAGGGATGACCATAAATTCGGCACACTTATGGTTTTATTCCCATGACCAGAAAGGAGATTTATCTCTTTTTAAACCACTTTGTATGCTTTCGTCCCGATGGACATCAAGACCTGACTTTGATGCTACCGGAGAAGTAATAGGATCATTCAACTATCACAATTTCGCATGCACTTCTCCTGAACTGAAAACGAAACTACAGCAGACTATAGATGATGGATGGGACAGGTTTCAGGTTATAATTATTTTTACCGGAATGGCTACGGATAATAATAATGATCTGGACATGTGGTATTATCGTGATAGTGATATAAGTTTTGAAGTTAGATTTACTCCCTGATTTTAAAAAAGGTTAGCCAACTCAAAGGATGTTGGATGATTTATAAATCATCTCGTCTTATTTCCTCATAAATATCCTGATTATAATATTTATTATTATAGTGAGAACTATACTTATGATTATACTTGTTACAATAGGGAAGTAAAAGCTGAAGTTCTCTTCTTTTATAATGATATCACCAGGGAGTTTTCCAAAAAACGGTGCTTTGGAAAAAAGAAAGATAATGCCACCCATAATGGCAATGCCAATACCTATAAATATAAGTATTTTTCCCAGGTTATTCCAAGAATCCATAATTATATATTATTATATCTTATTTGTTATATAAATTAATTACACCACCCTTTCTATATATAATAATCTATGCAGCGGGCCGCTGCGGTGATTCGGCAAGAATAAGATTTAATTCAATATATTCTCCATCTCTGTAAATTTTAACTGTCACTTCATCACCAACATTATGCCTCAATAGCTGAGCCAGCAGCTGATAAGGTGTCTCCATATCTCTACCGGCAAATTCAGTGATTATATCCCCTGCCCTGATACCGGCTTCTTCCGCAGGGTAACCCTGCATTACACTTTTTATAAAAATACCCTTTATGTCCGTTGTATTTTCACCCATTTCAATTCCCGTATAGGGAATTCTTGCCTTGCCGTTTTTGATAATCTGGTCTGCAATATTTACTGCCGTGTCACTCGGTATGGCAAAACCTACACCAGCGTTTGACCCTGACGTAGAGTAGATCATGGTGTTCATTCCGAATACCTGGCCTGAAGAATTCACCAGAGGACCGCCGCTGTTCCCGGGATTTATTGCAGCATCTGTCTGGATAAGATCAACCATAGGATATGAATCTGAAGAGATCTGTATATCCCTTCCTATGGCACTTACAACACCCTGGGTTACTGTCTGCTGGAGCCCGTAAGGACTTCCTATTGCAATGGCAAGCTCACCCACATCAATATTATCAATCGAGATAAACTCGGCAGGTTGCAAGCCGGCTGCTTCAATTTTTATGACTGCAATATCCGTAGTGCTGTCCGAGCCTATAAGTTCTGCCTGAAATTCCTTCCCGTCATACAGAGTAACTGTAAGCTCCTCCGCTGCACCTGCAACATGGTTATTGGTAAGTATATATCCATCAGAGGAAAATATTATACCGGAACCCACGCCTTCTCCCTCCTGTGAATTTCCAAATATGTCTTTCTGTACTACTTTTACCATTATGTTTACCACAGAGGGCTTTACTTCTTCCGCCACTGTACTTATGGCCTCATTAAACTCCGAAAGTATATTGTATTCACTTCTGACTGGACCCTGGTTCGCCGTCTGTGATTGCTCTTCCTGCAATTGTTCTGTTTCTATTGATTGTTCTGTATCCTTACCGAGATGCTGAAGAATGGCAGTACAACCTGATATTGAAAATAAGGTTATAAAAACCACAACTGCGATTACCAATTTAATTAAAAAGTTCTTTGTTTTCATTTATTGTTCCTTTGAAATAAAATTATATTTTTAAAAATGCTCAATTTCAATTCACTAGTGTTTATTTATACAATAAAAAGCTGAGAAAAAGCTTAAAATAATGTTCTATTAATAATAACCAAAAGTATGGGATTCTTTTCCTTTTATGTAGTATATGATATTTTGAAATTGTAAAAAATGAAAAAAGGAATTCAAACAATGAATAAAAAATATAATCACTCGAATGAAGATAGAAAATTACTGCAGTCATCAAAAGCTTTGCCATCAGATTTTGTAAATACTGATCCCTGGCGTGTACTGCGCATTCAGGGCGAGTTTGTTTATGGATTTGATGCACTTTCAGGAGTAGGACCATGCATCTCTATTTTTGGTTCTGCACGTACCAGACCTGAAAATAAATATTACAAGGCTGCCACTAAAACTGCAACTCTCCTTACTAAAAATGGATTGGGTGTTATCACTGGTGGCGGCCCTGGTATAATGGAAGCAGCAAACAAAGGTGCATTTGAAGCAGGCGGACTCTCAATCGGCTGCAATATAGAGCTTCCTATTGAGCAGGAGCCAAATCCCTACCAGAATATATCTCTGGAGTTCCATTATTTCTTTGTCCGGAAAATGATTTTTGTTAAATATTCAGTAGGGTATATTATTTTCCCTGGCGGTTTTGGTACACTGGATGAACTCTTTGAAGCACTGACTCTTGCACAAACCGGTAAGATCGAACATTTCCCAATTGCTCTTTATGGAAGCAGCTACTGGAAGGATTTATATGATTGGATAAATAAGTCTCTTGTGAAAAAAAATGCTACTATCGACCCTGAAGACAGGAAACTTTATAAAATAGTAGATGAACCGCATGAGGCAGTTGAATATGTTGTAAATCTAATTAAAAAAAATAATCTGATCTAATAAACAGATTGAGAAGGATAACAAAAAAATATAAAAGACTCTCTACAGACAAAATAATAAATATCACTCTGTTAACCAACTTATTGCGTTATACCAGAATTTTCCATAGTCTTTCCAAACAACAAAATCCGTTCCCCAATGTGGTGCTAGATCAGAGGTGAAAGCCATAGATTTCCCTTTTCCGGCTTTACCTATAATTATAAATGCATCTTCATTATCCCCAATAGTTACAAGTACTTCTGAGTCAGTCTTTGGAATAACTTTCTGATAACCGAGAAATTTAGGCCAATCATCCGAAATATCTTTTAATATTTTATGATTTCCTTTTATAACCTTCGGTTTTACACCTCCCGTACTTTCAATCCTATCGTCTGTTTCCATAATATCTACAGGTAAAACTTCTTCTATTTCACTTCCATGATAATTACCCTTCCCCTGGAATCCCTGAAAAGCCACATATCCGCCAACCATTATAAGCGAACCGCCGTTTCTTACATAATCTGCAGTTAATTTAACTTTGTCAGGTCCCATAGGGACTTTAAACATATCTGGATACATAGTCAAAGTATTTCTTCCGCAATCACTTATTATTACTACATTAAATTTTGAAATTTGTTCCATTGTCTGCGGATATGCACTCAACACAAGATGATTAGGAATATGTGTAATGTTTATGTCTTTGAAAGTTTCCAGACCTTTTTTCAAGTATATAGAAAAATCTTCGAATCCCCCTAACGGAATCACATCGAAACCCTTTGTGTGAAATTTAGTTACAGTCCATGTCTCACCAACAAACAATACATTTTTTTGAACCATCTAAATCCTCCTTTAGATTTATTTTATTCTTTTAAAGAACCTGCTATTAATCCTTTAACAATTAATTACATAAAGAAAACATATATTAACAATACCGGAATTATTGAAATTAGTACACCTTGCATTTACCCTAAAAACTGATCTAATTTTAAAAGACGAACTAATCATGGCTGCTCCGGGTTGCGAAATTTCGAATCCTATTTTAAGGGAAATTATTAATTTAAAAGGCTTATTTATTAACCGGCCAATATACATCCTGGGCACCATTTTGACACGATTAACTCTTCCGACAACTCTATACTTTCAAGCATTTTATCCTGCATGCTCTTTTATATTTAAAATCCCTGAAATTTAAAATTGAATAATTTATGTTTTAAGATTAATATTTTAAGACCAAGATTTATTTTTTAAAATTTTTATAGTGGCGAATAAGACTACTAATAGAATTAGGCAAAATCAGATACTGGTATTTGCATTTTCACAGGTGCTTGTGCTGTCTGTATCAAGGCAGTTCATTGGTCCCCTAATACCGCTTATTTCAGAAGAGCTGGAAGTAGGACTGGACTTTATCGGTTCAGCTATTTCTTTAAGTGTTTTTGCCCTGTTTTTAGTATCAATAAGTGCCGGCAACCTTATAGAGCTTATAGGTCTAAAGAAAGTACTTTATATTGGATTGGGAGTGAGCATAGCTGGTTCCATCATGTTGTATTTTTCACATTCTTTTCCCATCTTTATAGTTGCGTATTTCCTACTGCAATTGGGAGTAGGAGTCCTGATTATAGGAAATCTTTCTATTATAGGAAGCCTGTACTCAACTCGCAGGACATCGATCCTAATTAAAGTAAACATGGGAAATACAGCAGGTTTTATTATTGCGCCTCTTATAGTTAGTCTTATGCTTTTTATAAATATTAATTGGCGTAATTTCTATCTTTTTAGTCTTATAATACTGTTTGCTTTAATGATTTTTTTATTGAAGCTTAAGGTACCAAAGATGGTCCGTGTAGCCAGTAATCTAAAGACCCTTTTTGTGGCTAACAGAAGGATTATTTCCAATACCAATTTTATCATGTGCGGGGCAATAATCTTTTTTTACATTTCCGTTATGAATACTTTCTTTATGTGGTTTACATCTTATTTTCAGAGTATTGATATAGAAATTGACATTAGCTCTCTTTTTCTTGCCATATACGGTGCAGCTCTTTTCATTGGTATGGCGCTGCGGAGCAAATTGATCAAGCACTTCAGGGAAAAGCGTATCCTGCTTTTTAGTTTTATAGTATCCTTTTTCCTGCTCGTAGGAATTCTTTTTATACAAGATTTGATATTTAAAAATATCCTGATATTTCTATTTGGTGTTGCTATTGCCGGCAATTTTTCAATTACCATTTCCATAGCATCAGGACTATTTCCTGAATATACCAATTCGGCTTCAGGACTACTGCTGGCTTTTGCCAACTTAGGGATAATGGTGTTTCAGTATCTTTCAGGGTATTTTTCAGAGTATTATTCAAAAAACAGTATTCTATATATCAATATAATTATTTTACTTGTACTTATTATTCTTACCTCCGTTCTTAATTATCATAAGAAGTTTAGGTTCTTCATCAAATAAGGAAGTAAAATATGGCTGCCCCGGGTTGCGAAATTTCGAACCAATTTTTAAAAGAATTAAGGAATATAATTGACTTAGCTGGCCAGAATAAGTAAGGTTAGAACCTGTTTTCAACCTTCTTTAGTAGTATAATTATATGAAATACGCATTAGATAATAGTTCCAGTGAGGTTCAAGGATTTAAATTATGCAAATTATACCAGCTTTCGAAATTGGTCTCTGGAGTACCTGGATTTTTACAGTCATCTTTTTGATTGTTCCATTATTAGGTTGGGTAATTAATAAAGAAGCTTATAAGAAATTAGGTACACCACCTGATATGAAACTAAGCAAAAGAGATAAAGTTATAGGCCATATAGCTAATATTATTACAGCTATTGCGTTTTTATATGCTATATTCCTACCTTTTAAGTTAGGAACAGCATGGTTTTATATTGGACTTTTTATCTTTTTATCAGCGGCAGCATTGTTGATTGCTGCTAGTATAAGTTTTATTACTACTCCTACTGATAAGCCTGTAACTAAGGGAATATATAGGTATTCTAGACATCCATTATATTTTTCCTGTCTCTTGGCTTTAATTGCAATAGGTATAGCTACTGCTTCATGGATTATTCTATTAGTGGCTATACTATTTTTTATTTTAGTAAATATTATTGCTGGTTCTGAGGAACGTTACTGCAAAGAAAAATATGGGGATACTTACATAAAGTATCTAAATAAGGTGCCCAAGTGGATAGGAATACCAAAATCATAGAATTCCTCAACTGGCTGGTGACAGTGGACAAAGTTAGAACTAAAATCATTTGTCTAAATAAGGATATTTTTATACAAGAATTAAGCATTTAGCTCATTATTATTTTTCCTAAGAAAACATCTAACTTATTCTGGTACTTATTCCAGTATCTTAAATTTTATTTTTTATCCAATCTCTGCCGTTAGGACAAATAAGCGCCTTTATATCCTCACCTTTTCTTAAGTTTTGAAATGCATTTTTCCAGTCCTCTAAATTATAAGTATTGGTAATCAAAGCATCTAAATTAAATACACTACTAGTTATCATTTCAACTGCTCTCTCCCATGTCTCTGAACCATTCCAACTCCAGCTTCCATGAATGTTAATTTGGCCAAGGCATACTTTGTCAAAATCAAGTGTAATGGGTTCACCCCATAAACTTATAAAAGCGATCTCTCCTTTTCCACCCTCACCCTCGTACGCTTTTCTGGCACAATCTATTGCATGTTGCGCTCCTATAATATTGTCTCCTATTCTGGCACCTGCTGCCTCAAGGACATAATCAGCACCTTTACCATCAGTAAGGTCCATAACAGTCTTTTCAGGACTTTCATCCGAATAAAGTATATAGTCAGCCCCTATTTTTCTCCCTGTTTCAAGTCTTCTTTTATCCTTCTTTAATCCAATCAAAACTACTTTTGATGCTCCTCTGATTTTTGCAAACTGTACCCCCAGCAAACCCATAGGACCTGGCCCAACAACAACAACAAAATCACCTGCCCTTACTGAAGTTCTTTCCTGCATTATGTGTATTATAGCAGTAACTAATTCTGTCATTGCTCCATGATCTAGGTTAAAGTCTTCAGGTAATTTATAACATACATTCTCTGGTAAAGACATATACGGAGCATATGCACCATCTCTGGTCACTCCCAACCATCCAGAAGGTGTTTCTATATCACCAACAATATGATCTCCTACTTTTATCTTTTTTACATTTCTTCCTACCTTATAGGCTACTCCTGAAAATTCATGAGCTAATGTGACTGGAGGACTATAAAAATGCTTATCATCTTCAATCAATAGGTCACTCCCACAGACCCCTGCAGCCCATACTTTCATTAGTACTTCATCTGAGTCTATTCTGGGTTCCGGGACCTCTTGAATAGAAACATTACCTTTACCTTTTTTTATTTTTCTTAATGCTTTCATCTTAATCCTTTTATTAAATTATATTCAGTATTTAATATAAATGAATAAATCCATGTTGAAAAGCTTAATAAACCTCTTTATGTTATCATGTATATTAGTCGATTTACTTTTGTTTGAACTACACTTGTTTTCCATTTTATTAATTATTTAATAATCTATTTAATATTATGGGGTGAACCCCTCCTGTTAGACAGTATATAAACTTAAAGATACAATAGCTGAT
>CAZSXW010000010.1:22324-65206 GCA_964610385.1 uncultured Actinomycetota bacterium | reverse complement strand
GATGTGATCATACAGGCTACAGGAGATCTAAGCACACTATATGGATTCCGGAAAAAAATACATTTCAAAGCTGAAAATGGGAAAAGGGGAGAATCAAACCATAAAAACGGAAAAGATGGTAAAGATCTGATAATAAAAGTACCCATCGGAACAGTAATAAAAGATGACAGGGAAAATATAATCGCGGACCTGGGCAGCCCTGGGAG
This sequence comes from uncultured Actinomycetota bacterium, assembly GCA_964610385.1. GTDB lineage: Bacteria > Actinomycetota > Humimicrobiia > Humimicrobiales > Humimicrobiaceae > CAZBSE01. Next base: position 65,000 of record CAZSXW010000010.1, on the reverse strand, counting down.
CAAGGTCGTTATTGCTGAAGGTGGAGTGGGAGGTAGGGGCAATTCAAGCTTCGTCTCTTCTAAAAGAAGATTTCCCTCCTTCGCGGAAATAGGGGAGAAAACAGAGGGTTTCTGGATCGGTCTGGAATTAAGGCTGGTTGCTGATGTAGCCCTGGTCGGATTTCCAAATTCAGGCAAATCTACTATAATTAGCAGAATATCGGCTGCAAGACCCAAGATTGCAGATTATCCCTTTACCACTTTGACCCCCAATCTTGGAATGGTGAAAATAAACGATGAAGATTTTGTGGTTGCGGATGTGCCCGGATTGATAGAGGGCGCTCACAGGGGAGTAGGCCTAGGAGATAAATTCTTGAGACACATAACCAGAACCTCCGTTCTTGCAGTGATCCTGGACGGGCAGAGGATTATAGATAAAATGCAGGATATAATTGAGACTTTTGATATTTTAAGAGAAGAGATAAGACTATATAATATTGATGTATATAAAAAAGATTATCTGGTTGTGGTAAATAAAATGGATCTGGTCTCAGACAGCAGTGAACTTGACAGGATCAAAAAGACCATCGAAGATAAAAGCGGTAAAAAAGTATTTCTGATATCTGCAGTCACAGGGAAGGGTCTTGATAGATTAGTAAAAGATCTATATCAAAGGGTAGAACGACACAGAAGGAAGCTGCGGAAGGATATAGAAGGCGGTCCCGGTAATGCGGAGGAAGTAATTGTCTACAGCCTGGATGACGGTAAATGGGGAGCAGATAAAATTGAAATTGAAAAGAATAACAGTGAATATATAGTAAAGAACAAGAAAATAGAGAGAATGGTGGCAATGACGGACCTGAGCAATGAGGAAGCACTGGATTATTTGAAAAGCAGGCTTAAAAAAATGGGAATCGCGGACAGGTTAAAGAAGATGGGTGTTAAGGAAGGAAGTACAGTGATAATCGGCGATCTGGTTTTTTCACTTGTGGAATAGACTTTTTATACGGGGTAAATTATGACAGGTAAAAGAAGATATCTTAAAAATATCAAAAAAATGGTGGTAAAAGTAGGTTCCAGCAGTCTCACTTTAAAAACAGGTGGACTGGACAGGACCAATATAGAGAAATTGGTAAACGAGGTAAGCTCTCTGGTCAAAAGGGGTATGGAGGTTATAATAGTGACCAGCGGCGCCATAGCAGCTGGCCTTGAAGATCTAAATATGCCAAAAAAACCGCGTGGAATAACTCTGCTCCAGGCGGCTGCCTCTATAGGCCAGGTAGAGCTTATGAAATTGTATGGTGACCTGTTCTCCGAAAACGGGTTGAAAATAGGACAGATACTGCTTACTCAGGAGGATACTACCAGGAGGGAGCAGTACTTGAATATCAAGAATACCATAAGAAATTTGATTGATTTAGGTGTTATTCCGCTGATTAACGAAAACGACAGCGTGGCTGTAGATGAGATAAAGTTTGGAGATAATGACAAGCTTGCAGCCCTGGTATCGGTTTTAGCAGAAGCTGATGTTTTGGTGATTTTAACTGATATTGAAGGGATGTATGATAAAAATCCAAGGGTCAGCAGAGATGCAAAGCTTATTTCATATATAGACAGAATAGATAAAAATATTGAGAGTGCTGCAGGGGGTATCGGTTCTACTTACGGTATTGGTGGAATGGAGTCCAAAATAAAAGCGGCAAAGATATGCTCGTTTTCAGGTATAAAGACCATAATCGCCAACAGCAGAAGAAAAAACGTACTTGATGAGATACTTGAAGGGAAAAATGTTGGGACTTTCTTTGCTCCACGGGCCATGAAAAGGGTAAAAAGCATAAAGAAATGGATAGCTTTCGGTATGAAGACCAAGGGAGCCATAATCATAGATAAGGGAGCAGAAGAAGCGGTATTGAATAAGGGCAAAAGCATACTGCCTGTTGGAGTGTTAAAAGTAAGGGGGAAGTTCAATAAAGGCGATACCTTGAAAGTATTTTCCATGCACAATAAGCTGATAGCGAAGGGTATAAGTAATTTTTCCAGTGATGATATATTGAAAATAAAGGGCAAGAATCAGGAGAAGATTTTATCTGAGTTTAATGATGTAATGTGCAGTGAAGTGATTCACAGAGATTGCCTGGTAGTTTTTAAAGATTAATTTACCCGGGCGGTTTTATGTTATAATAACTAAAATTAGGAAAGCTTATGGATATAGTCTTAGAAATAGCAAAAAGAGCAAAAGAAAGTACCGGCCTTATTTCAAGTGCAGGTACTGCAGTCAAAAACAAGATACTTTCTGATATATCGGAATATCTTGCAAGCAGTGCCGGGGAGATTATAAAAGAGAATGAAAAAGACCTGAAAAAATCTGCCCGGGAAGGAATATCCGAGAGTCTGTTGGACAGATTGAGATTTGACAGGCAGAGAATAGAAAAAAAAGCAGAAAGTATAGATAAAGTAATCAGGTTTACAGATCCGGTAGGAGAAGTCATTTTCGGTTATAATCTTCCAAACGGATTGATTTTAAAGAATATCAGAGTCCCGCTGGGGGTAATAGGAATTATATATGAAGCTAGGCCGGATGTTACTGTGGATGCTTCAGTTCTGTGTGTAAAGGCGGGGAATTGCGTTGTTTTAAGAGGAAGCTCCCATGCTATAAATACCAATAAGAAGCTGGTCGAAGTGATGGGCAGAGCACTGGAAAATAATAATTTCCCGCATAGTATAATACAGATTATCCCCACTGCCGGCAGAGATGATGCAGTGAGATTAATGCAGTTAAGGCAGTATATAGATGTCCTTGTCCCGAGAGGGGGCAAGAATCTAATAGACAGTGTGGTAGAAAATTCCAAGGTGCCGGTGATCGAGACCGGAGTAGGAAACTGTCATGTCTATATTGATAATATGCTGGAGGACTTAAGTGAAGATGTGATTTCTGAAATAATAATAAATTCAAAGACCCAGCGGCCAAGCGTTTGTAATGCGGCCGAGAAGTTGCTGGTGCACAAAGACGCAGCTGCTAAGATGCTTCCTGTAGTTCTCAAGAAGCTTGAATCCAAAAACGTGGAACTCCTGGGCTGCAGCGAGTCCAAAAAAATCTATCCATCCCTCAGGGCTGCTTCTGAAGAGGACTGGTATAAGGAATATCTGGATTATAAAATGGCAGTGAAGATAGTAGGTAGTATAGAAGAAGCGGTAGAACATATAAACAGATATGGTTCACATCATACAGAGACCATAATCACTTCAAGTTATAAAAATTCGGTTTATTTTACCGGCGCTATAGATTCATCGACTGTCTTTGTCAATGCTTCCACCAGATTTACAGACGGTGAGCAGTTCGGGATGGGTACGGAAATCGGAATAAGTACTCAGAAACTTCACTGGCGGGGACCTATGGGATTAAGGGAGCTGACTACCAATAAGTTTATAGTGCTGGGTAACGGCCAGATCAGGAAATAATATGGTAAAAGATAAAAAGCAAGGTCAAAGAATAGGTATTATGGGGGGAACGTTTAATCCTATTCATAACGGCCATCTGGTTACTGCACAGGAAGCATTAAGTCAATTTAATCTGGACAGGGTGATTTTTATACCCACGGGTAATCCACCGCATAAGACCAAACTGGAAATAGTGGACTCGGAAGACAGGTATATAATGACTGTAATTGCCACTTCTTCTAACAGCAATTTTTTTGTTTCCAGGATTGAGATAGACAGGGAAAAAAAGTCATATACCATAGATACGGTAAGACAGCTGAAGAAAAAATATGGTAAGGAATCATCACTGTATTTTATTACTGGTGCCGATGCTATTTTAGAAATACTTACCTGGAAAAACACTGATGAAATAATCCCGCTATGTAAATTCATAGCTGCTACCAGACCTGGATACGATATGACAAGAATAGAAGATCTGAGGAAAAAACTTTTCAGCAGTGATGAGGAATCCTATAAGAAAATATATATTATGGAGATACCGGCCCTATCTATTTCTTCAACTGACATAAGGAATAGATTAAGGAGTGGCCGCCCGATAGATTATCTGGTACCCGAAGGGGTCTGCAATTACATATTAAAACATGGACTTTATAAATGATCTTGATTTAAGTACAGGGCAAAAAGAATATCTTAAAGGTTTGATGGAAAAGATTAGGTCAGTTATGCCCGTTTCTTTATACCAGCATTCTATCAATACCCTGGAGTATGCAGGCATAATGGTGAAAAAACATCCCGCTGACCTGGATGTTTTTAATCTTGGTATTGTATGCATTCTTCATGATTATGGTAAGGTATTTAGTTATGAAGAGCTGGTAGAAACGACGATAAACGATAAACTGAAAGTAAGCAGTTTTATATTAAAATCAAAGCCTTTAATACACGGTTTTGTAGGTGCCCATCTGGTTTCAAGAGATTTCGGTATTTCTAAAAAAAAAGTGCTTAAGGCGATAAAATTTCATACCATCGGATACTGTAACATGAGTATGGAGGATAAGATTTTATTTATTTCTGATAAAATTGAGAGAAGTAGAGATTATGATGGTGTGGAAAAGTGCAGGGATCTTGCTCTAAAAAACATTGATTTATGCTTATTAGAGGTTTATAAAAAGAATATAATGTATGTTATAAAAAGAAACAGGTTATTGCATCCTGATACCAGTAAGATATGGAACAATATTTGCGGAGGTATTTAAAATGTCTTTTGATGACGATGAAGATAAGTTCGGAAATAAAGATTTTAATGAGGAAGATTTAGAGGATATGAGCAGTAATAGGAAAGAAAAGCGTGATGTTGAAGACGACTTCTTTAAGGATGAAGATTTTGAATTTGAAGATCAGGCGGATCGTGGTGTAGAAAGCGAAGGTTTCAGGACCAAAAGAATGAAGCAGAAGAAGAGGAGAAGAAGAGCTGTTTTCAAGATAGTGGGAATAATGTTGATACTGGTAGTCGTTGCTGTAGCAGTGGTCTTCTGGGGCATTCCCTGGATAAAAAGCCTGATCTCTACCGAAGTCGAGATCCCGGATGAAGAAAGGATAAATATACCGAGTTCTCTTGAACTTACCCAGGATATGAACATAGTCATAGCCTGTGCGGATCAGGATCTGCTTGAACCCGAAGTGAGTTCAATAATGTTTTCAAGATATTACAGCATAGAAGAAAAACTGATAACTCTATGCATTCCGGTAAAGACCTTGCTTGATGTACCTGGCACAGGGGCAGGTCTGGTTGGAGAATCTATAAAATTGGGAGGGCCGGATTTATTAAGCCTTACCCTGGAGAGAAACCTGGGTATGGATATGGAAGTAAATAATTATATCCTTATGGATATTTATAATGTAGTCAATAAACTAAACGGGGTAAATCTGGAGTTGGATGAGGAGATGACGGTTAAGAATTATGACGACAATTCGACCTTTGAGCTGAAAGAGGGTGAGAATCTGATCGACGGGACAGAGGCGTTAAATTTCCTGAAATTTTTTAGCGGTATGGAAAGAGATATCCCCATAGGAAATGTTACCAAACAGAAGTTGCTTTTGGACGCAGTGATAAAAAAGATCGTGGGTGAAAATGAAGAAGAGCTTTCAGCCAATCTAAACCTTATAGATGATTTTATTGATACCGATCTCAGCATGGAAGAAGAACTGGAAATCTTCTCTACATTTTCCGAAATAGAGCCCGATAAAGACAAGGTCTATCCTCTAGACGTATCTCTTACTGAGCTGGCGGAAGAGGAAATAGTCTATGTGGTAGAGGACATTTCCGGACTTGCTGAAATATTTGGACTGGAGGAAGCTGCATCTAAGGAAGTTACAGGTTTTACGGATACTATAGTAATAAGAATATTAAATGGAACTTATGATTATCCAGGAGCTGGTGGTTTAGCAGCGAACACTTCTAAAATCTTTGAGGACTTGAAATTTGAGAACGGTAAAAATAAATATGAGATACTTGAGGCGGGTAATGAGGAAAACAAAGGTGACTATGAAACTACACAGATTTTAGTTTATTCTCAAGACGAAAACTCATTAGCTGCTACAGATGAAATCAAAGAAGTACTAGGCGTAGGAAATATAGAAACAAGGGAGAATGGGCCGGGAGATGTAGATATTATAATAATTCTGGGGAAGGATTATTTAGACATAGTCACAGGTTCATCGGAAGAGGGTACCGAAGATGAGCTGATAAAGGTAATTGTTTTAAATGGGAGTGGTACTGTTAGTGGGATAGCTCATGCGGTTTCTGATATACTTGAAGATCATTTTAATGATGAAGAAAAGGTTTTAGAAATGCTTGAAGCGACAAATGCTGACAATTATAATTATACGCAGACTGAGATAAACATATTTAGCAACGAGGCAGGAGTGATTGAAATAGCTCAAGAAATCCAGGAGAGACTTGGTATGGGGATAATAAATTACCCGGATAATAATGTGCACAATGTCGATATTAGCGTAATTTTGGGGAGTGATTTTGCGGATCAGTGGTAAAAAGAATGGTGAAAGACAGAAACCCTAAGCCGAAAGCGGTAAATATAAGGGCAATAGTAAAAAAAGTCGCCGGAATTGCTGATGAGAAGAAAGCGGATTATATAAAAATACTGGATATGAGGTCCAGATTAATCATCACCGATTACTTCATAATAATCAGTGCAAGAAATACCAGATTGACCAGGAGAATACAGGAAGAGATATATTTAAAGCTTAAAAAAGACAGACTTTACCCTATCAATGTGTGCGGGCTTTCAGAGGGGAACTGGATACTTGCTGATTATGATGATTTTGTTATTCACATTTTTACCAATGAGCTGAGAGAGTATTACAAGCTTGAAAAATTATGGAAAGATTCCAGGGAAGTCAAATGGGATTAAGTCAATTTAGAATGACCCGGAAAGGAAAAGGATTTGGTAAAAAAACCGAAAGATGAGGTATACAGACCTCATGAAATAGAAGAAAGACTGGTAAAAAAGTGGGAAAGAGAAAAAGTATATTCACCAAAGCACCAGAAAGGGGATCTCAAATATTATGTTCTTGAGATGTTCCCCTATCCTTCGGGCGAACCGCATATGGGCCATGCCAGAAATTATACCATAGGGGATGTCATAGCAAGAGTATACTCCCGAAAGGGGTATAGCGTACTGCATCCCATTGGATTTGATGCTTTCGGCCTTCCTGCAGAAAATGCAGCCATAAGAGACGGCTTGCATCCCAAAGAGAGTACCATGACAAATATTTCAAAGATGAGGAAAGCTCTCAAAGCCATGGGGATGAGTTACGATTTTAGCAGTGAGATAATAACCTCTGAGCCTGATTATTATAAATGGACTCAATGGTTCTTCCTGCTGTTTTACAAAATGGGTCTTGCAGAAAAGAAAGAAGCACCGGTCAATTGGTGTAATTCATGTCAGACTGTTCTGGCAAACGAGCAGGTCATTTCAGGAAAGTGCGAGAGATGTGACAGCCCGGTTGAAAAAAGAGTACTTTCTCAGTGGTTTTTTAAAATAACAGATTATGCCCAGAGGCTTCTTGATGATATGAAGCTGCTTGAGGGCGGATGGCCGGAAAGGGTGCTTACCATCCAAAGAAATTGGATAGGGAGAAGCGAAGGAGCTGTGGTAGACTTCAAGCTTGATGGAAGTGAAGGTATTTCTATTCCTGTGTTTACCACCAGGCCGGATACATTATTCGGAGTCACCTTTTTTATCCTTGCACCGGAGCACCCGCTGGTAGATAAAATAATTACTGATGAAAAATTTAAGAAGGATATCAAAAAGGCTAAAAGTATAATATCGGCACAGAGTGATATAGAGCGTGGTTCAGCTGAAGTCGAGAAAATCGGCTGTTTTACGGGCAGATATGTAATAAATCCTTTAAACGGTCAGAGAGTTCCCGTATGGATCGCAAACTACGTCTTGCTGGAGTACGGGACCGGAGCCATAATGGCAGTCCCCGCACATGATGAAAGGGATTTTGGATTTGCATCCAGGTACGGTATTCCGATAAAGGAAGTGATATCTCCTGACGGTAAAGACCATAAAAAACTGAGTGACGCATATATTGGTGAAGGGATAATGATAAATTCCGGAAAATTCAGCGGTATAAGATCGGAAAAAGGTAAAAAGGAAGTGACTTCCTATATTGAAAAGAATAGTATGGGAAGTTTTTGCGTGAATTATAAATTAAGGGACTGGCTTATATCAAGGCAGAGATACTGGGGTGCTCCCATACCCATTATATATTGTGAAAAATGCGGTATGGTCCCTGTACCGGAGAATGACCTGCCTGTAAGTCTTCCATACCATATAGATTTTAAGCCAAAAGGTCTGTCCCCTTTATTTTATTGTGATGAATTTGTAAATACCATTTGTCCCAAATGTGGGGGCAAGGCCAGGATGGAGACAGATACTATGGATACTTTTGTCTGTTCGTCATGGTATTTTTTAAGGTACTGCAGCCCACATTACGAACAGGCTGCCTTTGACTATAGAGAAGTAGATTACTGGATGCCTGTAGACCAGTATATTGGGGGAATAGAGCATGCCACAATGCACCTAATATATTCAAGATTTTTTACTAAAGTATTATATGACGCTGGGCTTGTAAAGTTTAAGGAACCCTTTATTAAATATTTTCCCCATGGTGTCGTGAATCTGGATGGGCAAAAAATGTCAAAGTCCAAGGGCAATATTGTCAATCCTTCCGAGATTTACAATAAGTACAGTGCAGATACTCTAAGGCTTTACATACTCTTTATGGGGCCGGCGGACAGCCCGGTCGATTGGAGTGACAGTGCGGTAGAGGGGGCAAACAGGTTTTTAAAAAGATTATGGAGGCTTGTGGTAAGGAATATAAAACTGGCAGGCGGGACCGAAGCGGATATAAAGGAAGATTTTAAAAAAGGCAAGTTCAATGATATCGAAAAGGAAATATACAGAAAATTACACCAGACCATAAAGAAGGTGACCGATGATATTTTAAATAGATTTAACTTCAATACCGCCATAAGCGCTGTTATGGAACTGGTCAATCTGATGTATAAGTACCAGGAGGATGTAAAAGACAGTAATAAAAACGCGGCTCTTGTGGGGGAGCTGACTGGAAAACTGCTGATACTGCTGTCTCCCATAGTACCATTTATTACCGAAGAATTATGGTTGAGAGCCGGGAACAATGAAAGTATCCATAGGGTACCCTGGCCGGATTATGATAAGGAGATAGCAAAAGAAGAACTGGTCACCATAATATTTCAGGTAAACGGAAAGCTGAGAGACAGGATGGAGCTGCCACTAGATACTTCTTCGGAAGATATAGAAAAGCATGCTCTCTCATCCGAAAAAGTAAATAGATTCATTGAAGGTAAAGAGATAGTAAAAAGAATAGTCATCCCGAATAAGCTTATTAATCTTGTAGTCAGGGATTAGGAAATAAAGAATATGTATTATTCCGTAGAGGAAGTTTCTATAATCTTGAGGATCGAACTGCAGAATGCGGGAAGATCATCGGGAGTCCTCGAAGTCACAAGACAGCCATCTATTACTACTTCACTGTCTATATAATTGCCACCGGCATTTTTTAGGTCTGTCGCTATTGCCTTATAACCGGTGACATTCTTCCCCCTTACTATATCAGCTTCTGCAAGCATCCATCCTCCATGGCATATTGCCGCTATAATCTTTCCTTTTAGAGAAGCGTTTTTTACCAGATCGACCATGTCCTTGTGTATCCTCATTTTATCGGGTGCGTATCCACCGGGGATTATTACCGCAGTTACGTCTTCCGGATTTATCTCGGACGCATCGAGATCTGATTTTAAGACTACTCCGAATTTACCTTTATATTCCTTTCCTTTTTTAGGCCCGATAAGTTTCACCTCATATCCGGCTTCTTTGAACCTATAGTAAGGATAAACTGCTTCCTCGTCTCTGAATTCATTTTCTATCAATATTAATATTATTTTGGACATAATATACTCTTTGATAAAATGTGGCTTTATCTATGATTTTAAACGCTTATAATCTTCAGTATTCTTTGTGAAGTTTAGAGCTTTTTTCAGGAAATTGGTTGCATTTGATATTTCTATAATTATGGGCCTCTTATCAATAGAAAAATGTATATTGATAGGCCCGACCTGCTCGACATGATCTATTTTTCTGTGTGCGAGTATTATGATCAAAATATCATTCTCTTTTATATATTTAAACTCCATTTTTCCCTTTTAGACTCCCATATTACCTATGATTAATTAATATATAAAGTTCTTTATATAGTTTTATTATTGTAATAGTTAATAATTTTATCATAATATTTAATAATATCCAGTAATATTTTTATTATAAATAGAAAAATCATAATTATCCGGTTATTAAAGCTTGATGATTAAAAAAATGAAATATTCAGTTGATATAATGCTTTGAAATCGCCAATTTTATGCTATAATACATATGTGTAAAAGCATAATTATTCATAATACAAAAGATGAATTTATTTGATTTCAAGGAAAAGATAAGCAGGGGAAGATTTTTTATTGATAAAATCAGCTATAGGAGAAAGAGATATTTCTATTTTATTATACCAGGATTTATTTTCATAATAATAACTGCTTTCATTTTTATTTATATAAATCAGAAGGTTGAGATAAAAAGAAAGGAAAATATTCTTAAAAGTTATTATCAGGAAAGCAATTTGGATCTTTCCGATGGGGGGAACAGTACCGGAGCAGATGATAAACCAAAAACAGAAAAAGAAGAAAGCACTGATCCGGGCAAAACGGTAAATGGGGAAGAGGCAGCCAGTGATGAGGACCTGATACAGAGTAGTGGAATTATAAAAGCTTATATCTGCGGTGAAGTAAAAAAACCAGGAGTATATGAGATAGAAAAAGGATCAAGGGTAATAGACCTTTTAAAACTTGCCGGCGGTCAGAGCGAAGATGCCTGCCTGGAGATAGTCAATCTTGCGCAGGAGGTATTTGACGGACAGAGAGTCTATATACCCTCGATAGAGGAAATTGGCAGTGGCGGTTTTTTATTTTTTACCGGCGGTGATTCGGAAAACGGCAGTTACTCGGAAAACGGGATTATAAATATAAACAGCGCAGGCCTGGAGGAGCTCGAGTCACTACCAGGGATAGGACCCGTGACTGCAAAAAACATCATTGATTACAGAAATAAGAACGGCCTGTTCAAGGCTAAAGAAGAATTACGAAACGTTACCGGTATAGGAGAAAAAAAATATGAGAAAATCAAGCAGCTTATATCTATTTGAGTAGTATAAAACAGAAAATACAGTCTTTTCTATTATGTGAATTTTATCTTTTCTGGGCTGCCGGATTGACTGCAGGAATCTATATAGGAAGCAGATACAATTATCGCAGTCCACGTATTATTGCCTTAGAAGCTGTATTTGTTTTATTGTTGGTTTTATTAGAAGTTATGATGATAAGGAGGCTTTCAAAAAGGTTTCCTTTAGGCTCTTCTTTAATCACTTTATCTGCAAGGTCATTTCAACCCGATTCTGAAAAAAATTTTTTAAAGTTTCTCGTTCAGATAGTGATCCCTTTTTTTATTTTACTGGTTATTGGAAACTCAATTATCAGTATATATCGATACGGTCAAAGTAAGAAGATTTTATTAACGATATCCAGCGACGATGATTTTTGCCGTAATGACGTGGTTATAGAAGGAAGGATTTCGGACCATCCTTATTATTATTTCGGTAGCTTAAACTTTTTACTGGAGACAGGAAGTATATATGCATATGACCGAAGCGGAAATCTAAAAAATTTTTGCTCTATAAATGAACCGCTAAATATCAGGCTTGACAGTACGGGAACCAGATCTCTTCTAAGGGATGATTATTTAAGGCTGAGAGGAGATTTAAAACAAGTGGATCCCGGTGAGTCTGAAATTGTAAGTCATGACTGCCTTTACTTTGATGTAAAGACTGGAAATATGGAAAAAATCGAATGCAGAAGCCTGGCTTCAAAAATATTCTATCTGCGCGGGAGGTTTTACCGCTGCATTAAAAATACCTTTTATAGAAGTTTGAAAGTTGAAAATGCCTGTATAGCAGAAGCTTTGATACTCGGTAACAGAAATAATATCCCCGAGTACATTTCTGAAGATTTTAAAGACTGCGGAGTATATCACTTGTTTGCAATTTCCGGGCTTCATATTTCTTTTTTTATATCCATGATATACATACTTGTCAGGAAGATAAAGCCTTCTTTTATTGCATTCTGGGCTGCAGTCATATTACTGGCGTTTTACACTTTTATAACAGGCGGAAGAGCCAGTACTCTGAGGGCCTCGATTGTATTTATTTTCGTGTTTCTCGCTTCAAATTGGAACCGGGAATATAATAACAGATTTTTACTGTACCTTTCATATATTATAATACTACTTTTTAATCCTTGCTTTTTTTATGATCTGGGATTATGGATGTCGTTCGGCTCTATGGCAGCAATAATCTTTATTTACCCGGTGGTGAGAAAGATAGCCGGCCGCATTTTATCATTATCAAAATACAGAGAAAATTTTATTATGAAAATCGGCCTTATGACTTTTTCCATACAGGCAGCCCTTTTTCCAATATTGGCCTACTTTTTTAAGAGATTCTCTTTGATATCGCCGGTTGCCAATATTTTAATACTACCGGTGTTTTACATCCTTCTTTTTATTCTGATAGCTTCTTCCTTTGTCAGTATATTATGGCCTCCCATAGGCTGCTTTACAATCAGATCATCCGCGGTCTTTTTTAGTTATATTTTGATGGTGGTTAAAACTTTATCTAAAACAGATTTTTTTATTATAAATTTTAATGATTACCATATAAAAGATATAGTGATTTATTATATAATATTTCTGGTCATATTATCTGCAGCCCTTATAATTATTAGAAAAACCAGTATTAATGAAAGCAATCGGAATTGATATAGTTTGATATGATAAATGTAAAGGATGACAGATTAAAAAAAGAGTCTATAAAGCTGGAGAGTCTGGAGCCATGCTATCTATATATAAGCAGCAGTGATTCAATACTGGACGAAAGAGTGGAAAGTATTGAAGAGTTCCTCAAGGGAAAGATCAATATTGATACGGATTTTAAGGTTTTTGACGGAGCGGAAGAGATCGATGAGGAAAGCTTTAACAATTATATAAGCACTCCTTCTTTGTTCTCTTCCAAAAAAATAGCGGTAGTAAAGTATATTGAGAAAGCCTCCATGTCATTATGTAAGAAAATCATGGAACTGATCTCAATAAATAATAAAAAGAGTCCCGACATAGTATTTATTCTTACTTCCTTAAAGCAGAAATTAAATCCGAAACTGGTGGACCTGATTAAAAAAACCGGTACCATCAAGCAGCTAAGAGTACCTGGTGGAAGCGAGCTTAAAAGCTGGCTTGACGAAAGATCAAGATCCGACGGGATAAAATTCACTGATCCGGCTGCATCACTCCTGATAGAAAATGTAAACGTGGATCTAAGCTTGCTTAAAAAGGAGTATGAAAAACTTTATAATTATATAGCTTCAGAAACTAAAAAAGTGATCGATGAGGATACGGTAAGATTTCTGGTAAGCCGTGTTTATTCAATGAAAATTTTTGACCTGGTAGATTGCCTCGGCAGGCGGGATAAGAAGGGAAGTCTTGAGGCATTGAAGCCTCTGCTGGATGAGAAGCAAAGTATGATAGGACTTGTGACACTGGTCCACAGGATGTTTAAATGCTTTCTATATATTAAATGCGGGAACGGCAGACAGTCAGTAACAGACTATATCAAAAACAGTATGAAAGTACCTCCATATTTTATTGGTAAGCTGGTAAGTAAATATATAAAGTGGAGCAATAATTATACCGAAGCCGAAATAATTAAAGTATTCAAGCTTTTAAATAATTATGATACGAGTTTTAGAAGTGATTCTGGTCAGGATGATAACCTGGTCAAAAGGATGATATTGAAAATCGTGGATATAAGTACCTGAATAGTGGTCTCAGGTCTTCTGTTTTCTTATTGAGTTTACAAGTTTTGTTGCTTTTGATTTTTTATTGGTTGAGAAATTTTTATGAACTGCACCATTCTTAACTGCCTTATCAAGGTCTTTAAATAACAAGTTAAGTTCATTTTCGGCATCTTTTACATTTTTTTTATCTATAGCTTCAGCAAGTCTTTTCTGGTCAGTCTTTATTCTTGCTTTAAGCGTTTTATTTCTGCCTCTTCTTTTAATGTTCTGCCTGTCTCTTTTTTCCTGTGACTTTATATTCGGCATCTGACTTTTCCTCTCATGTGTCTATCAATTTTAAACGAGGATACATTTTAACATTTTTTTAGATAAATAAAAATATTTATTACTGCACAGATTTAAATGATATAATACGTTTTTTAACGGCATCTGTAATATAATGTAGTCATGGATGAAGACTATTTACTTTCAAGGAAAAGGATTTTTAGTGCCACATTCATGGTGGTAATAGCTATCCTGCTGTCAAAAATTTCCGGATTGGTAAGAGATCAGATAATGGCTGGTTATTTCGGCATTACCTATGAGACCGATGCTTTTACATGGGCCTATTTTATTCCCAATCTTTTCAGGATTTTAATTGCAGAAAGTCTGATAGTGGCGGCATTTATACCTATTTATTCTGCATATCTTAAAAATGACAGGAAAAAAGATTTAAGGATTTTTACTGGCTCGGTCATAAATATAATGTTGATAGTGTTTTTTATTATTGCAGTCGTTATATTTATTTTTTCTCCCGAAATAGGTTCTATCCTTACGAGAATTGCAAATAATCAGATGGATGTATATAAATTTATAGTAATGAATAGGATTATGATATTCTCCCTGGTTCTGCTGTCTATGTCTGGACTGGCTACGGGAATATTAAACTCACATAATATTTTTACCGTACCTTCACTTGCTCCTTTTGTTATGAATATAATCACCATAGGTTTTGTGGTCTTTCTTTTTAACAGCATGGGCATATATGGTATGGCTATCGGCGTAATGGTGGGATCAATACTCCATATGGTAATACAGATACCCCAGCTCAGGACATCACCTTTAAAATACAGGTTCAAGATCGATTTTAAGCATAAGGGGGTAAGAGAGATTTTTTCTCTGATGCTTCCTATCCTGTTAAGCCTTGGTGCAGTGCAGCTGAATAACAGTGTGGATAATTTTTTTGCTTTAAATCTTGGAGGCGGAAATACCACTGCTTTGACTTTATCATGGAGAGTCGCGAATCTGCCCCTTGGCGTGTTTACCGTGGCAATTGTAACCGTGCTTTATCCTTTGATATCAAGACAGGCGGCTGGTGACGATATTATTGGAATAAAAGAAAGCTTTTCCCTTGGTGTCAGGGAAATCGGGTACATAATGCTTCCGGCAGCTGCGGGGGTGATGATCTTAAGCTATCCTATCATAAAGGTCCTTTTTGAGCATAATAATTTTACCGCCGGTGATACAAGGAAAGTAGCATTTATTTTGATATTTCATAGTATGGGCCTGGTATTCTTTGGTCTGCTTATGCTTCTGAATCGTGTCTTTTATGCCTTTAAAAATGTGAAGACGCCTCTTAAAGTCGCAAGTATTTCAATAGTCATAAATCTTATTCTAGACTGGGTCCTGATAAAATATATGGATGTAAGTGGTCTTGCACTTTCCACCACAATAGTCGCGATGTGTAATGTGGCGATCTTGGCGATTATCCTGAGAAAAAAGATTGGAAGTTTTGGGGGGAGGAGGATAATCATATCATACGGCAAGATCCTTGCTGCAGTGATTGTGATGAGTACCGTGCTTTATTTTTTATGGGAGTGGATTGAAGTTTATGCCTATCAAAGTCTATGGTCGCTTATAATTATCCTGCTTTCCGCGATTATTGTCGGTGCCGGTATTTATACGGGCTGTACATTTTTATTTAAAATGGAAGAGATAAAGTTTGTATTGAGTTTATTTAAAAAATTTAAAAAAAGTAAATAAGCTTTTAAAATAATTTATTTTATCACTTTATGACAGATAATAGATTGATAAGAAATTTTTCCATAATCGCTCATATAGATCACGGGAAATCTACCCTGGCCGACAGGATTTTAGAGATAACCGAGACTGTAAGCCGCAGAGAGATGCTGAATCAATTCCTGGATGATATGGAACTGGAAAGAGAGAGGGGCATTACCATAAAGGCTCATGCAGTCAGGGTCCTTTATAACAGCAGGACAGACGGCAGGCAGTATATATTTAATTTGATAGATACTCCCGGCCATGTGGATTTCAGCTATGAAGTTTCCAGGAGCCTGGCTGCCTGTGAAGGTGCGATACTGGTGGTCGATGCTACCCAGGGAATACAGGCACAGACTCTGGCCAATGTTTATATGGCAGTTGATAATGATCTGGAGATAATTCCAGTTATAAATAAGATCGATCTAAAGAGTGCAAGAATTGATGAGGTCGCAATGGAGCTCAGTAGTGTTCTCGGTGTTAAGGAAGAAAGAATACTCAGAGTCAGTGCCAAGACCGGTCACGGGATAGGTGAAATACTGGAAAGAATAGCCAGCGATATACCACATCCAGAAGGGAACCCTGATATGCCGCTTCAGGCATTGGTCTTTGATTCTCAGTATAATTCTTACCGGGGTGTTGTGGTGCTTATAAGGGTGGTAAATGGATGCATAAGAACGGGTGATAGGATCAAATTTATGGGAGAAAGTCTTGCCAGTGAAGTCGAAGAAGTGGGAATTTTCGGGCCCGACATGATAAAAAAAGATATCCTTGCTGCCGGTGAGGTAGGATATATTATCACGGGGATCAAGGAAGTGGGAAATATTATGGTAGGCGATACTGTGACTTCCAAAAAAGACCCTGCTGCAGCAAGCCTGCCGGGCTATAGGAAACCCAAACCAATGGTATACTCCGGTCTGTTTCCTCTTGAAGGAGGGGATTACGAGAATCTAAAAGATGCTCTTGCCAAACTTTCACTCAATGATTCTTCTCTGGATTTTATCCCTGAGACATCAAGCGCTCTTGGTTTTGGTTTTAGATGCGGGTTTTTAGGACTTCTTCATATGGAGATCATAAAAGAAAGGCTTGAACGGGAATATGGTCTTAAGCTACTGACATCTGCTCCTACTGTGGTCTATAGAATAACAAAGAGTGACGGCTTGACAGTGGAGGTAAAGAGGGCTTCTGATTTCCCTGCTCAGGAAAAGATATTGAAAATAGAAGAACCTTATGTAGAAGCCACAATAATCACCCCCAAGGATTATATCGGAGAGGTGATGAAGCTGGTAAATCAGAAAAGGGGTGATTTCAAGGATATGCAGTATATCTCGATGGAGAGAGTCGAGATAAAATACGCCGTTCCTCTCTCAGAAATAATCGTGGATTTCTTTAATCTGCTAAAATCAATAACTTCCGGATTCGCCTCGCTGGATTATGAATTTCTCGAATACAGACCTTCAGATCTGGTGAAGCTGGATATACTGGTGGCAGGGGGAAAAGTTGATGAACTTTCTATCATAGTCCACAGGAAAAACTCCTATTATCTGGCAAGGGAGATAACCCAGAAGCTAAGAAAGCTGATACCAAGGCAGAATTTTGAGGTGGCCATACAAGCAGCAATCGGTAAAAGGGTGATTGCCAAGGAAAGAATTGCTCCATACAGGAAGGATGTTACCTCAGGGCTTTACGGTGGAGATGTGACCAGGAAAAGAAAGGTGCTTCAAAAGCAGAAGGCAGGTAAAAAGAGAATGAAAAAAATAGGAAGAGTTGAGATACCTGGTGAAGCTTTTATGAGCTTTTATAAATTAGATATTGATAGGCAGCATTAAATGCTTCTTTGATGTAAAATTTATCTGATTTTATTATTTTTTGAAGTTTGGGCTTTATAAAAAACTTCAATTTAGTAAAATAGATTTAATTGATTTAAAATACTAAAAAATAGTAAGGAGACCAAGGATGAAAAAAATAGTAACCATAGCAATGATAATGAGTTTAGCAGCCTTTTTATTATTCTCTGGCGGCGGATGTTCTAAGGTAGGAGAAAGAATAGCAGAATCAATTTCAGAGGAAGCAATGGAATCGGCGATAGAAGAGGGTATTGAAAGTGAAGGCGGTCAGGCTGAAGTAGATATAAGTGAAGGAGAGGTCACCGTTACCACGGATGAAGGCCAGACATCCTGGGGAATGAGCAGCGAACTGCCTGAAAACTTTCCCGGCGTAGTCCCAGTATATCCAAATATGACTCCTGAATCTACAATGACCTGGCAGGAAGATGGTAAAGATTACTTTATAATAAATTTCAATACCTCTGATGATGGAGAGGGGATTTACAACTGGTATATGGACAAATTTCCTGCCGAGGGCTGGACTGTTGAATTTAGCTCGAAGACCGAAGCAGGCGAAGGCAATGCATCTTATTATGTCACAGCAAATAACGGGACTTACCTAGCAGCGGTAATAGTCTCAATTTATGATGAAGAAACTGCAGTGAGTCTTGATGTGGGTTATAAAGATTGAACCTCAAGATAAACAGTAAATCAGAACAGGTGGTTTATTTTTAATATGTAAGGCATAGAATAAAAATAAGGAGAGAAAAAATGGAAGGGCAGGTTTTTAATGGCACTGTCTTTCCATTTTGCTTTTTAAAAGCGCATATAATATAATTTCTAAAATTGGTGGTTTTCTTTTTGTTTTTTAGCTATTTGACTTTGAATTGGTAAGTTTAAAAGGTTGTAATTTTAATAATGAACAACCCAAAAAAATATTTGATAAAGTTCATTCCCAGCGGCAAATCAATAAAAGTCCCACAAAATTATAATCTAAAGCAGGCCATACTTGACAGCGGAATCTATATCGATTCGTCCTGTGGAGGTGTGGGGACCTGTGGTAGATGCAAGGTACGTATAAGAGAGGGCAAAGTAAGTACCAAGAGATCAAAGTTTATATCTCTAAAACAAAAAGAGACTGGTTATGTACTCTCATGCCAGTCCCGGGTACGGAGTGACCTGGTAGTTAAGATACCAAAGCAGAAAAAAGAAAAGGCCAAAATAGAAAAAGGGAGATTTGCCGATATCGATTCCAAATCATATTCTGAGATAAGCAGTGATGAGTTCCAGTCTGTTGAAATAAAACCCTGGATACGAAAAGAGACTATATCAGTTGGTAAACCTTCGTTAAGTTACGGGACCAGTGATCTGTTTAGATTAAAGAAAAGCATCCGGGAAAACCTGGGTATAGAAGATTGTACTGTACCTATTCATATAATAAGGCAGCTGCCCCAGGTTTTAAGAGAGAAGGATTGGAAAGTCACAGTAATCGTAGATAAGGAAAACAGCACCCTTATAGATATCCAGCCAGGCAGTTCAGGTAAGAAAAGCTATGGTCTGGCATTGGATATAGGGACCACATCACTGGTAATATATCTGGTGGATCTGGCTGATGGAAGAATAATCAGTTCGGAATCTGAATACAATCCTCAGATAAGATTTGGTGAAGATATTATAAACAGGATAATTTATGCCAATAAAAGAGGCGGGCTGGCTAAATTAAGAGAAGTAATATTGGATTCGATCAATGAATTGATCTTAGAGCTGCTGGCAGATTCAAAGGTAGATGTGGACAGTATTGTTTCTGTGATGGTTTCAGGTAATTCTACTATGATGCATCTTTTTTACGGTGTTCCTCCCAGATATATAAGGGAGGAGCCTTATGTTACGGTAGCCAATAAATTTTCAAATTCCACTGCAAAAGAGGTCGGTATAAAGCATATAAAGAATGCGCATGTTTACAGCATACAGGGAGTGGCAAGCTATCTTGGCGGGGATATAACGTCGGGTATCATGTCAACAGGTATGTATGAAGATAAAGAGCTGTCACTTTTCTTGGATCTCGGGACAAACGGTGAACTGGTAGTGGGAAACTCAGATTGGATGATGGGTTGTTCCTGTTCTGCAGGGCCTGCTTTTGAAGGTGGAGGAGTAAAGTGCGGGATCAGAGCAGTAGATGGAGCAATAGAACAAGTTTTTATAGACCAGAAGACATATAAGTGCAGGGTCGGGGTAATAGGCGGAGGCAGGCCTAAGGGCATATGCGGCTCGGGACTTATCGATATTATAGGAGAGATGTACCTTAAGGGAGTGATTGACAGGAAGGGTAAATTCAATCAGGACATAGGAAATAAATACCTTAGATGTGTCGAGCGTGATTGTCGGTACCTGCTGGTAAATTCCAGCGACAGTGCAACTAAAAAAGACATATATATAAGTGAGGTCGATATCAATAATTTGATCAGGGCAAAAGCAGCTATTTATGCCGGAATAAAGACCCTGCTTGAAGAAGTAGACCTCAGCATATATGACCTTAAGAAGATATATATAGCAGGCGGGCTTGGAAAACATCTTAACATCAGGAATGTGGTAGTAATCGGGATGCTGCCTGATATAGATATCAATAGATATTTTTTCATGGGAAATACTTCGGTAACGGGATCTTACCTGAGTCTGCTTTCCGAAGATAAATACAAGAAGAGCTCTAAAATAGCAGAGCATATCACATATATTGAATTAAGCGTAAATATGAAATTTATGGAGAGGTATGTAGCGGGTCTGTTTCTACCTTTTACCGATATGAAGGATTTTCCCACGGTGGAGGAAAGTTTCTATTCACTTAAGAGAAATAAAGAAAGAGGAGCTAAATAAAGAGGTCTTGGTATAAATGAATATGAAGATAGCATTAGCCGGTAAGGGCGGAACGGGCAAGACCACCACGGCGAGTCTTATTATAAGAAGCCTGATTGGAAAAAATAAGGGTTCCGTCCTGGCACTGGATGCCGATCCCAATTCGAATCTTAACGAGTTGCTGGGAGTAAGTGTCTCAAATACCATAGGTATGATAAGGGAAGATTTTAAGAAAAAAGCACCACGGATGACCGGGGGTGTTTACAAAGATCAAATGGTGGAAATGAACATACATCAGTCATTGGTCGAGGGCAAAGGATTTGATCTGCTGGTAATGGGGAGAGGAGAAGGACCCGGCTGTTATTGTTATGCTAATAATCTTTTTAAAAAATATATAGATGTGCTGCAGGATAATTATAATTATATAGTTATGGATAATGAAGCAGGTATGGAACATTTAAGCAGAAGGACAACAAGCAATGTCAATTATCTCATTATAACCTCCGATCCTTCTCCAAAGGGGATACTCACTGCTTCGAGGATAAGGGATCTGGCGCAAGAATTAGATACCGATGTGGGGAAAATATTTCTGGTAGTATGCAGGGTTGATGAAAAACTAGATGACAGGATAAAAAAATATATAGAGGAAAAGAATCTTGATCTGCTCGGCATTATAAATATAGATAATAACATTTATGAAATGGATATTGACGGCAGATCTATATTTGATATTCCGGAAGAAAGTCTTTCACTAAAACAGGCAGAAACAATAATAGAAAAACTTAAACAATAACCTTTAAAACCGGGTCATGTTTCAAGAACAAAACTGGTTTTATAACTTGAAATCTGAAAGTCTTAATATATAATATAGAAAATTGTTCACTTTATGCACAAATGTTCAATTTTAGATTTTTATATATTTGTATTGTTCCAAAAAATTTTAAAATAACCTGGAGTTTTATATTGAAAATGATAGAATGTTTTAGATTATTATTTGTTTTAGATGATATCGAATGGATAGGAAAATATTATTAACCGGAAGAGAGGTGGAGGAAGATTGAGTTTTCAAATTCCGAAAAATCTATATAACGGAAAAATAAATGTGGTAACACTGGGTAAAGTGGATACGGAAACTAAGGTCGGTGGAGAGACTGCTCTGCCCTTCTATGGTTTTGAAGGTGAAATACCAAACAATCCCATTATTGCTATTGAGGTATATGACAGGAAACCTGAAGACTGGCCGGAGACTGTCAGTAAATACTATGATGATGTTTTTGATGATCCTATAAAGTGGGCCCAAAAAAGTATCAGTAAGTATGGTGCTGATGCCATATGTCTGAATCTTATCAGTATAAATCCCGACGATGGTGATATGAGTCCTGAAGATGCTGCAGAATTGTCCAAGACGGTAAGAGAATCCATTGGTAAACCCTTAATAGTATACGGAGCCGGCCCGCTGGAAAAGATCGCCGAGGTGATGAAAAAAGTCTCTGAAAAAAACAAAGACGCCAGTATTTTAATGGGCTGGGTGGAAGAGGACAATTATAAGACCACGGCGGCTGCAGCGATGGGTTATAACAATAATGTGGCCGCAGTAAACTCTCTTGATGTAAACATTGCCAAGCAGTTAAATATACTGCTCACCCAGTTGGGATTATCTGCAGACAGGATAGTGATGGACCCTGCGAGTTCAGGTCTGGGGTATGGATTGGAGTACTGCTATTCTGCTATGGAGAGACTTAAAATAGCTGCGCTGATGCAGGATGATAAAATGACTCAAATGCCTATTATAAATAACATTGCTCCTGAGATCTGGAAGGTAAAAGAAGTCAAAGAGAGCCAGAAAGATTATCCTCAGTGGGGCGATCAGGAAGAAAGAGGAATAAACTGGGAGACAATATCTTGCATGAGCCTGCTGCTTTCTGGTGCTGATATTTTGGTGATGAGGCATCCTAAGGCAGTCAGTTTGATAAAGGAGACAATAAAGGAATTACTTTAAAAATTATTTTTAATAAAAGGGATGTGTTAATAAAAAATGGTTAAAGATAAAGACAAGAAAAGCTCTGATGTATTGAGTGATGATAAGGCCGTTCAGGAGATAATGGAGAAAATGGCTGCCGGTGAAGTACAGACGGTTTTTGACAGAGCTCAGAACATGAAGTGCTGCCCTATCGGTTCTGGAATTTCAGGGATCTGCTGCAAGAACTGTTCGATGGGTCCCTGTCGAGTCAGAGAAGATAAAGTAGGTCTGTGCGGTGCTACCATTAGTACTATTACTGCAAGAAATCTGGCGCGGCACATTGCAGCAGGAGCTGCAGCTCACTCTGATCATGGAAGAGACCTGGCACACCTGCTAGGCCTGGTCGCAGAAGATAAGGCGCCGGGACTGAAAATCAGAGATGAAATGAAACTTCTGAAGTTTGCCAAGAATCTTGATATAAAAATAGACGATAGGGATATAAAAGAAATTGCCAAGGAGGCTTCCGAAAAGGCGCTTTCTCTTTTTGGACAGCAGCATGGAGAAGTAGATTTAATAAAAATGGCGCCTCCGAAAAGACAGGAAGTATGGAGAAAACATAACGTAGTGCCAAGAGGAGTGGACAGAGAAATAGTAGAAATACTGCACAGAACCCATATGGGTGTAGACCAGGATGCCGAGCATATCCTGGACCAGGGTATAAGGTGTGCTATAGGTGACGGATGGGGCGGTTCCATGATAGCCACTGAGATCACTGATATATTGTTTAATACTCCCAGAGCGGTGAATGCCAGGACTAATCTGGGATGCTTGAAAGAGGATGAAGTCAATCTGGTGATCCACGGGCATGAGCCCACCTTATCCGAGATAATCGTCGAACTCTCAAAAGATAAGGAACTTATCGATTATGCTAAAAGTAAAGGCGCTAAAGGAATAAATGTAGTGGGTATTTGCTGTACTGCCAATGAGATCCTGATGAGGCAGGGAGTAGCACCTATCGGGAACTTTCTTTCACAGGAAATCGCGATAATGACCGGTGCCATAGAACTGATGGTAGTAGACATCCAGTGCATTATGCAGGCACTTGGTAAGCTTACCGAAAAATATCATACAAAACTGGTAACGACTTCCCCCAAATGTAAGATTGCCGGTTCCATACATATGGAATTTAAAGATGACAACGGCCCGGAACTTGCCAGGGAGATAATCAAAATGGCCATAGATAATTTCCCAAAGAGGAAAAAAGAAGTAAATATCCCCAAAGTGACTGCTGATCTTGTGGCAGGATTTTCACATGAATATATAAAATATATGCTGGGTGGAAAATTCAGAGAGTCCTTCAGGCCTTTAAATGACGCTATCATTGACGGAAGGATACAGGGTGCAGTAGCTGTAGTCGGCTGTAACAATGCCAGGCACTGCCACGACAAATACCATAATTATTTAACCAGAGAACTTATAAAAAGGGACTATCTGGTGGTATTGACTGGATGTGCAGCTATTTCCACTGCCAAGTGCGGAATGATGGAGCCGGATGCCATGAAATATGCAGGGGAAGGTCTGCGTTCCATATGTGAGGCAGTAGGAATACCTCCCATACTTCATATGGGTTCATGCGTGGATAATTCCAGAATACTTACCGTCTTATCGGAAGTGGTACAGGAAGGCGGATTGGGAGAAGATATAAGTGAACTGCCGGTTGCGGGGATCGCTCCCGAGTGGATGAGTGAAAAGGCACTGTCGATAGGTACATATGTAGCTGCTTCAGGAGTATATACTGTTTTCAGCGGCGAACCGATCCCTGTTGAGTCCAGTGAGGAGGTAAAAAATATAATGACCAGGGTCTGGCAGGAGAAATACGGAGGCCAGCTGGAATATATTGCAGATATAGATGAACTTTTAAATAAAGTAATAAATGTCATACAGGAAAAGAGGAAGGCACTTAAGATAGATACCAAGAAGGAAAGGGTTTTACTTGATATGGAGGCAAGGAGGGCTTTAAAAGATGTCTAAGATCATTGCAACAAGTGCTATAGAAGGTGCTTATAAGATTGTTGACCGTGCAGAAAAAACACTAAAGGAAAGTATTGAAAAGCACGGAAAGGATCAAAAAGTAGAATTTCCCGATACGGGATATTTTCTTCCTATTGTATACAGCATGACGGGTATAAAAGTCGAGAAGTTATCGGATGCCGGGGGAGTGCTTGCTGAAGCAAAAAAGCTGCTTCCTCCCGTTCCTAGGAAAGAATTATGGCTGCCCTATTTAGGTGGAACGCTGGATGCCGGGATCGCTACTTTGTGGGCGGAAGAGATAATAGAAGCTATAAAATACTTAGACGGACCTACGCCGGTAGATGGTATCTGGGTAGGAGCGGCAACAGATGTGATCATAAGGGAAAGAGGAATCGAGTTTGTGGACGGGACGGCACCCGGTTTTGCTGCCTGTGTAGGAGCCTGTAAGGACAGTAAAACTGCGGTCAAGATAGCAAGGGAACTTCAGGAAAAAAATATCTATGTATTTATGTCGGCTTCTACTAACGGTACCACAATGGCGGAACAATTAAAGGAAGAA
This sequence comes from uncultured Actinomycetota bacterium, assembly GCA_964610385.1. GTDB lineage: Bacteria > Actinomycetota > Humimicrobiia > Humimicrobiales > Humimicrobiaceae > CAZBSE01. Next base: position 39,798 of record CAZSXW010000010.1, on the reverse strand, counting down.
GGAGTTGAGCTGGGGTGGGATACCAGACTGGTCCCCTTCGGTAAGGATATAAGCGCGACTATCTATTCACTTGGTTTTGCGGCCAGGGCTGCATTAAGTTTTGGCGGGGTTCAGCCGGGCGACTATAGGAGAATGCTTCTCTATAATAAAAACAGGGTATTTGCATTTGTCCTGGCGCTGGGCGAGGTAGATGAAGAAAAATATGCCAATGCTGCCGGTGCTATAAATTACGGATTTCCAACCATAGCTGATACTGATATTCCAGAGATACTTCCCAGGGGAGTCTGTACTTATGAACATGTGGTCTCCAATGTACCAGATGATGAGATCGTCTCAAGAGCCATAGAGATAAGAGGCCTTAAGATCACTGTGGATAAAGTCGATGTTCCCGTAGCTTTCGGACCTGCTTTTGAGGGAGAAAGGGTAAGGAAGGAAAACACCTACATTGAGTTTGGTGGAAATAAAAGCGATGCAGTGGAGTTTCTTCATATGGCAGATTCTTCGGAAGTGGAGGACGGTAAGATCGAAGTCAAAGGGCCGGAAGTCGATGATGTAAAAGAGGGAGGAGTGCTGCCACTGGGAATCGAAGTACTGGTCTATGGAAGAAAGATGCAGGAAGATTTTGAACCGGTGATGGAAAGACAGATACATTATTTTTTAAATTATGCTACGGGCATATTTCATATGGGGCAGAGAGATATAGCCTGGGTAAGATTCAGCAAGGAAGCAGTAAAGAGCGGTTTCAAGATAAAGCACCTGGGGACCATACTTCATGCCAAGATGCATTCGGATTTTGGAAATATTATGGATAAGATCCGGGTTAAGATATATACCAATCAGAAAGATGTAGAAGAGCTTAAAAAAAGAGCAAAGGAAGTTTTCAGGGCCAGAGATGAGAGACTTCAGAATCTGACAGATGAATCGGTAGATACTTTTTATTCCTGTACGCTATGCCAGTCATTTGCGCCCAATCACGTTTGTGCTATTTCACCCGAAAGGCCGGGCCTGTGCGGTGCATATAACTGGCTGGACTGCAAGGCTGCCTATGAAATAAATCCCACCGGTCCCAATCAGCCTATCAAGAAGGGTGAGACTCTGGATGCTAATCTGGGTGTATGGAAGGGGGTAAATGACTTTGTCTATAAGGCTTCAAATCAGAACCTGGAGTCTTTTTCTGCCTATTCTATGATAATCAATCCCATGACCTCCTGCGGTTGTTTTGAAGTAATCGCGACTATACTTCCTTCTATAAACGGTATTATGGCGGTAAACAGGGAATATTCCGGTATGACTCCCAGCGGCATGAAATTTTCTACCATGGCAGGAATGGTAGGCGGGGGAATCCAGACACCCGGTTTTATTGGAATAAGCAAATATTTTATTGCTTCAAAGAAATTTATAAAAGCGGATGGTGGTCTTAAGAGGTTGGTCTGGATGCCTAAAATATTAAAGGAAGAGATAGGCGAGTTACTGGAAGCAAGAGCAAAAGAAATAGGCATTGATAATTTTCTGGATAAAATTGCTACTGAGGAGGATGCTGAGACTGAAGAACAGGTCCAGGAATGGATAAAAAAGGTAAATCACTCGGTTCTGGAGATGGAACCTATGATGTAAAAATAATAAACATAAGATAGATTATTCTAAATATTAAAGTAAGGAGAGAATTTAAATGGCATTAAGCGGCCTGGAGATATTTAAAAAATTACCAAAAACAAATTGTAAGGACTGCGGTTTTCCCACCTGTCTGGCATTTGCCATGCAGCTGGCAGCAGGTAAGGTTGAACTGGAGAAATGCCCTCATATCTCGGATGAAGCCAAGGAAGCGCTCTCAGAAGCTTCTCAGCCACCGATACTTAAAGTTCAAGTCGGAACAGGAGATGATTCTTTTACGGTTGGTGAAGAAACGGTGATGTTCAGGCATGACAGGACGTTTGTAAATCAGAATGCTTTCGCTGTGACTGTTAAAGATAATATGGACAGCGGCAAGATAGAAGAGATGGTCAAGAGTATAAATAAAGTTGAATATGAGAGAGTGGGACAGGTATTAAAAATAGATGCCGTCTGTATTAAGAACGAGTCAAAGAGTAAAGAGAAATTCCTGGAAGTTATAGATAAAGTAGTTTCGCTTACCAAAAAGCCTTTAATACTTGTATCATCAGATTCTGAAACATTAAAAGCTGCAGCAGAACGACTTAAGGATAACAAGCCCCTGATCCATGCAGCTACAAGTGAAAATGTAGATCTTTTTATTGAAATTGGAAAAAATATCGGTTGCCCCATAGCTGTTAAAGGTAAATCATTTGAAGACGTGGCGACTATAACCGAAAAAATGCGCGGCGCCGGAATAAAGAACCTGGTGATAGATGTCGGCTCAAGAGATTTTAAAAGTGATTTTTACAACCAGATTATATTAAGGATGGCTGCCATAAAACAGAAAAACAGGCTTTTAGGATATCCTACCATAGTGTTTCCCGATGAGATGACCGATGACCCGTTAAAAGAAGCTTTGATCGCCTCTGTTTTTGTAGCCAAATACGGTTCGATCATTGTCCTTTCCAATGCAGACAATCAAAACATTTTTCCACTGCTGGTATACAGGCAGAATATATATACCGATCCCAGGAGGCCTATGCAGGTAGAACAAAAGATTTATGAGATAGGAAGCCCGGATGAAAATTCTCCGGTCCTGATAACTACAAACTTTTCACTGACTTATTTTATTATTTCTGGGGAAGTCGAAGCAAGTAAGGTGCCTTCCTGGCTGATGGTTATGGATGTTGAAGGACAGTCAGTGCTTACCGCCTGGGCAGCAGGGAAATTTGTCCCGGAATTGATAGCTCAATTTGTGAAAAAGAGTGGAATTGCGGATAAGGTAAAGAAAAAAGAAATTATAGTGCCGGGTTATGTGGCCCAGCTTCAGGGTGAGCTGGAAGAAGAACTGGGAGATGAGTGGAAGGTTGTGGTAGGTCCCAGGGAAGCAGGAGAAGTACCCAAGTTTCTTAAAGGGTATGCCAGCCAGTAAGATTTTAATTATTAATTTTAAAATGGCGAAAGGAGTTTTAAGTTGAAAAGTGATATTGAAATTGCTCAGGCAGCAGAGATGAAAGATATCAGAGAGATAGCAGGTTCTATAGGTCTGGATGAAAAATATCTTGAATTATACGGTAACTACAAGGCAAAAGTCAGTCTTGATGTCCTTGAAGATTTTAAAGACAGGCCTAACGGTAAATACATAGACGTGACTGCAATAACTCCCACACCTCTTGGAGAGGGAAAGACTGTAAATACGATAGGCCTCAGCATGGCACTGAATAAGATTGGGAAGAAAACCATAACCTGTATCAGGCAGCCGTCTCTGGGGCCGGTATTCGGTATAAAAGGCGGAGCTGCCGGAGGCGGATATTCGCAAGTCTTACCTATGGAGGATTTTAATCTGCATCTTACCGGTGATATCCATGCAGTAAGCATTGCCCATAATCTACTTGCAGCTTTTCTGGACACCCATATTATGAAGGGTAATGAATTGAATATAGATCCCTTCAGTATAACTCTTAATAGAGTGGTCGACGTAAGTGACAGAGCTCTTAGGAATATCATTATTGGACTGGGGGGGCCTTTAAACGGAGTACCGAGAGAAACCGGTTATGATATTTCGGTTGCTTCAGAGGTTATGGCTATTCTGGCACTTACCACAAGCCTTAAGGATATAAGGCAGAGACTGGCAAGAATGGTCGTAGGCTCGACTTTTGACGGCAAGGCGGTCACCGCTGAAGATCTGAAGGCTGCAGGAGCGATGACGGTACTTATGAAAGATGCCATAAAGCCAAATCTGCTTCAGACAATCGAGCATACACCATGTTTCGTTCACGCGGGTCCTTTTGCCAATATTGCTCATGGAAACAGTTCTATTCTGGCCGATCAGGTAGCTATAAAGCTGGGAGAATATATTGTTACAGAAAGCGGCTTTGGTGCAGACTGCGGTGCAGAGAAGTTCATGAATATAAAATGCAGGTACAGCGGTCTTAAACCGAATGCCGTTGTGATAGTTGCCACTATCAGGGCTTTAAAGATGCACGGTGGAGGATTTGAATTCATACCAGGACAGAGCGTTGATAAGGCGCTTATGGAAAAACAAAATGTTGAAGCTGTCGAAAAAGGATGTGAAAACCTGGAGAAGATGATAGAAGATATGAAGTTATTCGGAGTCCCTGTGGTAGTATCAATTAATCATTTTAATTCCGATACAGTTGAAGAAATAGAAGTAGTAAGAGAGAAAGCCAAGGCTGCTGGTGCTGAAGATGCAGTAGTAAGCAAAGTCTGGCTGAATGGAGGAGATGGAGGTACGGAACTGGCAGAAGCTGTAGTAAAAGCAGCAGAGAAACCTTCAGAATTCAAGTTCCTTTATCCTCTGGATTGGCCCATTAAGAAAAAAATCGAGATAATAGCCACGGAAATATACGGGGCTGATGGTGTGGATTATGCGCCTGAAGCCGAAAGAAAGATAGAACTTTATACCAAGCAGGGCTTTGAAAAGCTGCCTATATGCATGGCAAAGACCCATCTTTCACTGAGCCATGATCCAAATCTTAAGGGTAGGCCTACCGGATTCAAGGTACCGATAAGAGATGTAAGAGCTTCGGTGGGAGCAGGGTTTCTTTATCCCCTGCTGGGACAGATGAGAACTATGCCCGGTCTTCCAAAAGTACCGGCCGGTACCAAGGTCGATATTGATGAGAATGGAAATATTGTAGGCTTATTTTAAAGAAATAGCAGTATAGGTCTTAAAAAATAAGCAGATTTATCTAACTGGTTATAATAAACATTCTTTAATTTTTATTGTCTAAAAACATATAAGCATTTAAAATGTATGTATTATTCTAGCAGTAGATACTTAATATAAATGACCGGAGGGGGTGTTTTGAATAGCAAAGATAATAAGCGGCACGGAAATTTCCAAGATCATCAAAAGTGAAATAAAGCAGGAAGTAGAAGAAGTAGTAAGGTCGAAGGGTGTAATGCCGGGTCTTGCTGTGATATTAGTCGGAGATAATCCTGCTTCAAAGGTTTATGTTAGAAACAAACAGATAGGATGCCAGGAAGTAGGATTTAGGTCTGAGGTAATAAAAATGAAGGCAAGTGTCTGCACCGGGGATATTTTAAGGAAAATAGACGAGTTAAACAATAATGACGACATCCATGGGATACTGGTCCAACTTCCGCTCCCGGAACAGATTGATAAAAATATGGTACTTGAAGCAATAAATCCTGAAAAGGATGTGGATGGCTTCCACCCGGTCTCTATGGGTAAGCTGGTGGCCCAGCAGAAATGCCTTGTGCCTGCCACACCATCGGGTATTATAGAAATGCTCAAGCGGGAGGGTATAAAAATATTGGGAAAGGAAGCCACGGTAGTAGGAAGAAGTGTTATTGTCGGAAGGCCGATATCTTTGCTTTTGATAAATGAGTCTGCAACTGTCACTGTCTGCCATACCAAGACGAAAGATATGGCCTATCATACAAAAAACGCTGATATTCTGATAGTATCCGCGGGAAGGCCAAATCTGATTAGAGGAGATATGGTCAAAGAAGGCGCGGTCGTAATTGATGTCGGAATAAACAGGATAGCTAAAGAGGATGCAGATAAAGAACTGTTAGAGTGGAGAAAAGCGGATTTTGAAAAGAAAGGTACAACTCTTATAGGTGATGTTCATTTCTTGAGCGTGGAACCTAAGGCAAGTTATATTACCCCGGTCCCCGGCGGCGTAGGGCCTATGACTATTGCAATGCTTCTTTCGAATACTTTAAAAGCGGCAAAGAGCATACTCAGGATTAACTGATAGTCAAAATGAAGACGCAGGTGGAATTTGATTCTGCAGTGCTTTAAAAAAGTCAAACTAGTGTGCTGTCTTTAAAACTGTCTAAGTATTTTTTAAATATCTTTTCTCCCCTTAACTTAAGGAATGTATCCAGAACCTGCTGGAATCTTTCACAGATTGGTTTACTATTATCTTTATAAATAAGAATGGAAGAATAAGTGCAGCCACCCCCACAGAGAGGGGCGAATTTACACTTTCTGCATTTTTCGATATTAAGTATGGTCCTTTCGGTCCAAAGCTTTTTTATATCAGGATAAAATTCAAGTTTGGGACTGAATCTCCCAATGGCATACTCGGGATTTCCGATAGATTCCCCGCAGGCGTATATATATCCATCGGGGCATAAGACATTGAGTTCCAGTAAATTACTCTCGCAGTTAATAAATTTGGGTGATACATTTGGTGCACCTTCTACTATGTCTATTATATGCCGCAGCGGTTTAAACATATGGAAACCAAAGCTATCTTCCAGTTCCTGGTATTCGTCATATATTTTAATCAATCTCTCCAGTAGTTTTTCTTCATGAATTCTTACATTGTTATAGTCCAGTGTGCTGTGATCCATAACAAGTGCCAGCATAATATTAAAATCTGGATGTTTTAGCCAGCTCTTATCAGAAGCATATTCATAGAGCTTCGGAATATATTCTATATTGGTATTATCAATATTTATCCTCATATTAGTATTTATATGATTTTTTAAAAGCAGGTCTATACTCTCGGATATTTTATTAAAACTTCCTCTGCCGGATGGAAATTTCCTTCGTTTGTTGTGAATTTCCGGGGGTCCATCAACAGTTATCTGAAGCATTTCTATTTTTTCTCTTACTGGTATCAATATATCTATAAAATCCTTAACTATTACACCGTTGGTAACTATGGTTATAGGGGCATCTTTCTCTTGTGCAAATTTAAGGATCTTTTTTACAGCAGGTTTATTTTTTAAAAGGAGGGGTTCACCCCCGAATAATTCTACGGAGTCGACTTTACCGGATTTTTCTCTCGATATTTCTTCTGCAGCATTTATGGAGTCATCCAGTATTTTTGGGCTCATAAATTTATTAGGATTGGCAGGCAGGTTTGTTTGAAAGCAGTAAGTACATCTCAGGTTGCATTGGTAAGAAGGGCAGAAAACGAACCGCAACGGTCTTGAAGATGCTATTTTTATATAGTTGTCATAAAGAGCAACCAGTAATTCATCTTCTTTTTTTAGGTCATGAAAGAGATAACCTCTCTCAACAAGATTTGAGAGAGGTTCCGCATCAATGAAATCAAACTTTTTTTCTTTTACTAAATCCCAGATGTAATTTTCAATTATATCCAGCGCACCGGTCAATGTATTATTTATTAGAGTATACCTAGAATTTATCCTGCAGGAGTAATTATAACTACTTGGAAATAGTCTCATTTTTAGCTCTGTCAGTGCTGTTATTTTCTACTCATATACCAGTAGCAGTAGACAAAGCAGCATAAAGGACTAACATCACCTTTTAACCCTTTAAGAGTAAGATCATTGTTCCAGAGATTTTTAGTTTTATTGATATGTTTCAATTGGTCCGTCCTTTCATAGTAAAAGAAAATTTCTTATTCGATTATAGCATATGAAATCAATATTATAAAATAATTCTTGTTGAAGGAAAATACAAATATTTTAATGTTTACAGTATATAATTTATATATGCTTTAAAAATACACTTAATTTATTTATATTTATTACTATCAAATTATGATCAGTCGGTACGGGCAGTAAAATGCTGTTATTTATTTAAATGGCGAAAGTGCAGCCTGGACCAGGAGCTGTAAGTTCTTTTTCTCATGTTTTATATTGAGTATAGCACTGTAACTGTCTTTGGCCAGTTTTTTAATAACATTTTCCAAACGTTCAAATCCCCCGGCATCCTTTGTGATTTCTACAATCTTCCGGACAGATTTTTTTATCAATATCTTATTTGACAGTAGGGATATAAGCTTATTCTTAGCTTTTTGATCCTGTAAGGCAAAAAGTATAGGCAATGGTAAGTACTCTTTTTTAATCCTGTTTGACAACTCTTTTAAATCCATCATATCTATAGTGTCATCTCTCAGTAAAAAAATCATACCTAAGAGTCGACCGTATTTACCGAGGGCTTCGATTTCTTTTTTAGATCCGTTGCCGGTAATGGCGCTGATTTGAGTATAGGCTTCGGTATCAGCTGCCTTTTTTCTTATTAACTGAATATATTCATCTGGGGTAACATCAATCCTCTTCCGAAACCTGAGTTCCAGTGCTTCTACTTCCCCTAATTCAAAAAACTTTTTTTTAGTAATGTCATAAATAACCTGTATTTTTTCAGGTGGAATTCCCTTTTTAGCTGCTTCCTGCAAGAATGTAAGTCCTTTGAATATGAGAAAGTCCCCGGCAATTAAAGCCATATTTTCACCAAATTTTCCTAAAACTGTCGGGCGTGACCTCTTAATCTTTGATTGATCGATGATGTCATCATGTATATCTAAACCTCCGCTTGTAAATATCATAGAAATTGCTATAGGGATTGTTACCTCAGGATTTCCTCCTACCGCTTCACAGCAAAGGGATAGTATAGCAGGTCTGACTATATCATGGCAGTACTCGGTTATGAAGTATTTTAAAACTTTACGGACCTCACTGCATTCGATTTCCTCTTTTAAAATTATATTTTTGGCCATTTCCAGGGCTTTTCTTCCTCTTTTCTCCAAAAGATTTATAACTTGCTTTATTTTATCTTCCTGTCTGCAGGCTTTATTCAAAGTCAGACCTCCTTGATATTATATTTTTAAAGCTGTTCTACTGATAAATTATAACACGTGCTGGTTAGTTGTTTTAACTTATCTTAGAAATAGATAAAAACCGTTTATATTTATTACAATCATATGCTGAAATATAAGAAGTATTGAAAACAAAATATACATAAGTATTTTTGGGAAAATATGGCTGTATATCTTATCTGGGTTAGCTTTAAGGATTGAGTTAATCCTATTTTTCAATTTTATCTGTCCAAAGAAACTCATTAGTGAGAAAGTAAAGCTCTGTACAGGTACGGAGACGGTTTTTGATGTTGAAATAGATTTTATTTTTAAAATAGTATTAAGAATATTTTTAGCTATTTCTTTTACTGGCTTTCCCGTAAATTTAACCACGAGTTTATCGCTGTCTTTGTCCTGCTCGGATCTTATAAGTGAGTATGCAATATAAGAAAACGGATTAAAAAAGAGCAAATCCCGCAGTACCAATGCAAACCAACCAATAAGATTATCATTTCTTTTAATATGTGATAATTCATGTTGGATTAAAATTTCCTTTTCATCAGTACTTAAGACATCCATTAGTTTTGGAGACAGGACCAGTATGAATTTTTTAATTCCTATCACAAAAGGGGAAAAATAATACCTGTGTGTTAAGCTTACATAAGGAGCTTTGGTTTTTGTTTTTTTAATATAACTATCTATGATGGTGTAAATTTCAGGGACGTCTTTTCTACTGACCATGTCTTCATGGGCAAGGCTTCTATAGAAGAGGTAGAGAGTGATCCATTTTGAGATCAGAATTGTTATAATGCTGATCATTATAAACAACAAAACTAAATAGTTTATGTCGGAAAAGACTGCAGGTCCCTTTTCAAGTTCTTCAAATGCTCTGAATATATTATTTGGATCTGGTAATCTAAATAGACCAATTGGATGTTCCACCTGGTAATATGACTTACTAATTCTCTCAGAAATGGTTACGAATGGCTTTATAAGAGGCAGGAAGAGAAAAAGTATCCTTATATTTGAGTCCTTGATCCTGAAAACAAATAATATAAACAGGACTACTACCAGACTTAAAAAACTGCTGTAAATAATCGGTATAATGTAATCTATCAGTATTTCTAAAAAAAGCATATTTATCAGTATAAATTATATAAAAATTATTGCTTTTGTAATACAAAAAATAAAATTATTTGCTATATATTTGCTACACTGATTTAGATTTAAAAATGTAAGGAATAACAGTTTGACAGTTCAGGATTTAATACGTGATTAAATATTAAGAATATATATTTATTTATTTTTAAAATAAAATTCTGTTTTAATATAGATAGTTAATATAGATAGGCTGATCCTATTAAGATTTGTCTATTTCCTCGAGCAGCCTGTTTATACCTTCTTTGGAGATATTTTTACTATCGGACAAAAACCTGGAGACCATGGTTTTGGTATTTCCTTCAAGCAATTTATCTGAAACTGATTTTATGATACTCTTTGACAGTTCTTTTTTATCAACTACTGCAGAATAGACATAGGTCTTTGCGGTCTTATCTTGTTTTAAAAGTCCTTTTTCTGCCAGAGTAGTCATTGTTGACATCACTGTTGTATAGGGAATAAAACCCTGTTCCTTGCTCTCGATTTCTTTCTTTAACATTATTTCGTGTACTTTTCTTACTGTCACTTTATCTCTTGCCCATATAATCTTCATTATCTCAGCTTCAAGATTGCTTATACTATTAAGGCCGTTTATTCCTATCTCTTCAGATTTTTTATTGTTCTTTGTCATTTTTTCACCAACTTTCTTTTATGACTTAGTTGTTTTATATTCATAAATATACTTCTAATAAAAAACTTTCAATAATATATAAAATTTTAAAGTAAAAATCAAATTAATATATAATTTTATATTTAAATACAATGTTTCAATATCAGCACCTTTCTTTCAGCTGCTGAAATTATAGCTGATATTAATATTTAATATTATTATATTATATTTGATATTGTAACATATAATAAGTAGGAAATAAAATCAAATGAAGAATTAAATAATTAATTAAATAAATGCTTGAAAAATAAAATATTTTTAATAGAATTTAGCTTACTGAAAAAAAGAGGGATAAGGAATTGTAAATTAGATTTTAATGATGTTTTTAAATTTTAAAGTAAAAATAAAAAAAGTTTTCTTATTTTCCATTAACGTAATCCTTATTTTTGTCATGGTATTATTGATGTTTTATTCAATCAGCTGTAAAAGCAAGGACATCAGCACCATTGAAAATCGTGAGAAGGGGGAAATAATAGTAGGATGCGATACCACTCTACCGCCCTTTGTGTATATAGAAGATGAAAAGATAGTGGGGTTTGATATAGATATCGTCACAGAAATAGCGGAAAGAATGGATAAGGAATTGGAAATAGAATCGATTAAGTGGGATTTCACATACCAGATCCCGGAAGACCTGCACCTTGATATGATAATCTCAGCAATCCCCATAAATGAAGAGAAGGAGAAACTAGTTGATTTTTCAATTCCATATTTTGTGATGAAATATATGTTAGTCGCTTTAAGCGAAACTGATATAAAGATCAAGGAAGACCTGGAAGGAAAGTCCATAGGGATCTTAAAGATAAACAGGACCAACCTGGATGAAGATTATTTGCTGACCTATAAAATGGTGGATTATGAGGATGTGGTGTTGATGTTTGATGACCTCAAGAATAAAAATATTGACGGTGTTTTATGCTCACTGCCCATAATCGTAAGTATGATGGCTGAGAATGAAGGAATTTACAGTGTACTGGATACCGTGGAGTCCAATAAGGAATATGGTATTGTCTTTAATGAAGGAAGTGAATTAAGGGAAGAGGTCAACGGGATCATAGAAGAGATGATGGAAGACGGGACCTACAATAATATCTATAACAAGTGGTTTAGTTATGACCAGTAAAGGATGAAACGGTTATTTATAATATGAAAAATTTTTTCACTAAAATTTAAGTTTTAGTGAAAAATTTTTTTTATATGGTGTTATAATTATCAGTTAATATATTGTAATTTTTGGAGGAATGGGGATATATATGTTAGTAGTAGGTGAAAATATAAGTGTGGTATCAAAAGTAGTAGGCGGCGCTTTGAAAGAAAGAAATGCAGGACCAATAATCAAAATGGCTAAAGAGCAGAAAGAGGCGGGAGCAGATTACATAGATATAAATATAGGGCCGGCCACAAAAAAGGGCGAAGAGCTTATGCAGTGGATTGTAAAGAGCATCCAGGAAAATATAGATGTACCTCTTGCTCTGGATACCAAGAATATCAGCGCCATTGAGGCTGGTCTGGAAGTCCATAAGGGTACTGCTATGATTAATTCAGTTACCGGAGATAAGGACAAACTCGATATTCTTATGCCTATGGCCAAGAAGTACAATAGTAAAATCGTAGGTATTGCACTTACAGAAAAAGGTGTACCTCCGGATGTAGACAGCAGGGTTGAGATAGTGATGAATATAGTGAATTCTGCTCTGGAACATGGCGTACCTATGGAAGATCTATACCTGGATCCTATAGTACTTCCGGTAGCGGTCCTTCAGGAACAGGTCCATAATTGTTTAAAAGCGCTAGAGGTATTCAAGCAGTTAAAGGATATGATGGGGCTTGATGATGACCCCAGGACTATTGTGGGTCTGAGTAATGTATCTCAATCTTCTCCTCCAGAGCTCAAGAGCCTTCTTAACCGTACTTATCTGCTGCTTCTTTTAAGCAGGGGTCTTGACAGTGCTATTGTAGATCCGCTTGATAAGGATCTTATGGATGCAGTAAAAACATTTGATATTCTGACTAACAAGATATTATATGCCCATTCATACTTAGACTGACAGCAGAGTATAGATTATATAAAAAGATTTGTATAATGTAATAGATTTATTAGAGTGATTTGATAATTTTATCACAAAATTATAAGAAACTGAGTAGAGTTTATTGATTATAGGAAAATATGTGATAAAATAAAAAACGGGGTAAGTTAAAATAGGCGTCCAATAATTTTGAAAACTTACCCCTTCTGCTTCTACCAAGACCTTCGTTATCTAAATTAATATTAATAATAGTATAAATACTTATATTTGTCAAAGTGCTGAATATTATGTAAATATAATGTTTAAAACATTTAAGTATTTATAAATCAACGTTTGTAAGTCTGCGGTATCAATAAATAGTATCATCTTGCACAGTAATCACACTGATGAGCAGGACCGCTATAAATTCTAAAAAGAGTTAGAAAAACATTTGACATCTCTAAGAAAATCTTTATAATACCCACAAAGTAGTTTAATATAAGTAGAATTAAAATATTATATTTAGGAGCTTTGAAACTTTTCCATAAATTGGACGCTTAGGGAGAGTGGAGCGAATAGCGAAACCGACTAAATAGTCGGTTTTTTTATTACAGGTTTTAAAATTGAAGATATTTTAAAAAAGTAAATTTTATAAATATCTAAGAAAATGATAATATTTTTGTCATGAATATTTTAGAAAAGTTAAAGAAATTTTTCATAAGGCATAAGAGAAAGATAATCAGATATTCGGGAATTACACTGATAGTAGCAGGACTGCTGGTCATAATTTTCCCTCTATATACCAATTTTGTCATGGCCGGAAGAGAAGATAGCGTACTTGCTGCCTGGGAGGAAGGAGTAGCATATGTCCAGGGTGCAGATGACCTGGAAAACGGACAGGTACTTGAAAGGAATATAGAGGTCATTGATACTGAAATGAAACTGCCTTTTCAAATTTCCATTCCGGAAATTGACCTGAACTGGCTGGTAAATGAGGGTACCGATTATGCAACTCTCAGGAAGGGTCCCGGTTTTTATATCGGTTCGGCTTTTCCGGGAGAAGTGGGCACCTGTGTAGTGGCAGGGCACAGGACTACCTATGGAGCTCCCTTTAACAGACTGGATGAGCTTGAAGAGAGCGATGAGATATTTATAGAGACATTTGGAAATGAAAAATTCACTTATATTGTCACAGGTCAAGAATCAGTATATCCGGATGATTTAAGCGTTCTTGAAAATACCGATTATCCGTCTCTTATTCTATCTACCTGTACTCCCAAATATTTTGCCACAAGAAGACTTATAATTTTTGCCGATATTAAAGAAATCCCTAAAGTAAAGACAGCATCGGAAGAGGAAACACAGGCAGGTGAGATCACATCTGTTGAAAATATCTCTGTCGAGGAAGTTTATGAAATTATGAACAGCGATGAAGATTATATTCTTCTGGATGTAAGGACACCGGAAGAATTTAGCGAGGGTCATCTTGAAGGTGCATTACATATCCCTGTCAATGAACTTGAAGGAAGACTCGGCGAGCTGTCAAAGGATAAGCCTATAATAGTTTACTGCAAGAGCGGGGGAAGAAGCAGCACGGCAGCCGATCTTCTGGTAGAAAACAGCTTTACCCAAATCTACAATATGAGCGGTGGTATTACAGAATGGATGAGTAAAAATTATCCGGTAGTAGTAGGAGAACAGGAAACGAAAGAGGAATATGCAATAATAGAAATTTCTGTAGACGAAGCCTACGAATTTTATAAAGATGGAGGCTATTTCTTCCTGGATGTGAGATCAGAAAGTGAGTATGACAATGGTCACATAAAGGGTGCCGTAAATATTCCCTATAACCAGATTGAAGATAGGCTGGCTGAGCTTCCGACAGATATACCTATTGTCGTTTACTGCAGCGGTTCAAGCTGTAATAAGAGCGGGGTGGCTTCCCAGACACTGGCAGCTAACGGTTTTACCCAGATTTACGATGTTGGTGGGATAGGTGTTGTCGAATGGGAACAAAAGGGCTATCCAATGGAAGATTAATGGATTTAAAATTTATTAAGTTTATTTGACAAATACATAAAAGATATATTATAATCTTTTTACTGTTCTATAAGAGTAATATAAGATAAATTTTAATATTTAGAAGCTATGAAGCTTTCTTTAAATTTGGACGCTAGAAGGAAGTGGAGCTAGTAGCGAAACCGACTAAATTGTCGGTTTTTGTGTTTTATGGAGTAATTTAATAGCAGTTAATTGGAGATCAAGGCAATTCGACTGGCTATGAAGGTCAGTTTTAAATAGATAAATTAATAAAAAGGAGGGGGTAAAAATAAAGAGTAGTAAAGTTAAAAATTATTTTAAAAACGAGGTGAGAATATAAAATGAGTTATATTAAAAACAAATTGAAATTTGTAGTGTTGTTCTTGGTCATCGCCTCTCTTGTTCTTCTGTCAATGCCTTCTAATATTATTGGTGAGGGTGATTCTACCAGTATAGAATCACTTCAGCAGGCCCTGGCAGATGCACAGGCGAATCTAACGGATGCCCAGGCAGCGGCTCAGGAAGCAGATGATGCACTGGCAGATGCCCAGGCAGCGGCTCAGGAAGCAGACGATGCACTGGCAGATGCACAGGCTGCGGCAGATGATGCAAATTCAGCACTGGCAGATGCACAGACTGCAGCAGAAGATGCAGCAGCAGCGCTTACTGCAGCAGAGCAGGCTGTAGAGGATGCACAGGCAGCTCTTGATGGAGCAGGTGAAGATGAAGACATGGAAGCATTGGAACAGGCTTTGGATGATGCAAATTCAGCACTGGCAGATGCACAGGCTGCGGTAGATGATGCAAATTCAGCACTGGCAGATGCACAGGCTACGGCAGATGATGCAAATTTAGCATTAGATGCGGCAAAGACTGCAGCAGATGATGCTGAAGCAGCACTGGCAGATGCGCAGACTGCAGCAGATGAAGCCAAAGCAGCAGTAGAGGCAGCGGAACAGGCTGTAGCTGATGCCCAGGCAGAGCTTGATGCGGCTTTAGCTGCATTAGAAGAAACAAAAGCTGCTGCATACAACCCTACTCTAACGACTGATAAGGAAGATTATGCACCGGAAGAAACGGTGTATATATCAGGGAGCGGGTTCTATGCTGATACTGTATATACCATAAAAGTGACCAGACCAGATGGCTCAATAGATCCTCCTGCCGGTACAGTGACAACTGATAGTAATGGTTCTTTTAAAAATTATAGTTACCTGCTGGATGGAATTACCGGTGTATACCTGGTTCAGGCTATTGATCAAAGTGGTACTGTTGTAGCTACTAACACTTTTACTGACTGGGGTAACAGTATAACTGTGCATAAGTTTGGCGATACAGACGGCAGTGATCACCAGAATGGCAGTGAGCCGGATCTTAAAAATGTTCAGTTTAAATTATGGAGATGGGAATGGGGCCTCTTCAGCGGATGGCACTGGGATAGCAAAGGCACAAGGACGACCAACTCTTCGGGTAATGCAACATGGAACAATATGCGAGACGATCATTACAAAATCGAGGAACTGAACACCCCTTCGGGATACGAGCCTAATACTGGTGACAAGTGGGAAGGCGATATTAACCATAATGAAACTATAGATGTTCCGAATGATCCTATAGGTTGTGTAGATGTTAAAGTTAATCTACATACTCCGCATCAAGGAGCAAGTAGTGCAACCTTTCCGAATGATTATCCTGGAGATAATGGTGGAATAACTACTCCAGGTGTTGTCTGGCATTTTGTACTTAATGGGCTTGATAGTGGTACTCCACCTGCAACTATTTATGGTGAATTTGTTAGTGCAGGGGTATTTAGTACAACAGCACAAAATCCTGTAGGAACACCCGATAGTGGTAGCCAACAGCATTTTTGGGTATGGACACCTACAGATGATACTCTAGTATATACTGGGTCAAATTATGTTTATGCATTAGTAGATTCGTGTGAATATAGTAATCTGGTACTTAGCCATGTTTGCCATAATGAAGCTATAACAGGTTCCATAAGAGTTATTAAGGATGTAAAAACAAAATATAATCAACCAGTTGATGATCCTCATATATTCTATGCAAAACTTCAGGTTAAAGAAGGTTGGAACTGGGTTGATGTTGAAGGAGGAGTAACAAAACCATTTTCTGAAACCAGTTATGCTGAATGGACAGGCCTTGTAATGGATAAGCGATATAGAGCTGTAGAAACAGATGACCCAAATTATACTGAAGTAGATAAAACTATCGAAACTACTCTGGATACAAGTCCTAAAACCATTACTTTCATAAATAAACAAAAAGAAGGTGAATTAGGGGTTAAGAAGAATGTTACCAATGTATATAACGATGACCAAAAATTTTGGGCAGAACTATATGTGAATGATTCAGAAGAAGATTTTGACCCGGATAATCCTACAAGTAACGGATGGACATTAGTTAGTAAAAAACAGATCTGGGAAGAATATAACCACGTTACTATCTGGAATAATCTTGTAAAGGGGAAATGGTATGAAGTTCGAGAGGTAAATGTACCAAGTGATTACGAGTTTATAGATACAGATGGTCCAGTATACTTAGCATGCAATGTCTATATAACTGTTCAGAATGAGCAAGTGTCGAGATACCCAGTTTCCTTTGAGAAGACCTTTGAAGCACTTCCTTCCGAGGATGCCGAATTCGACATCTATGCCGATGATGGTTCTGGTAATCCAACCGGACTTTCTCTGGGACATGACTCCCTAAGTGGCGATGGAATGGTAGAATTTACTGATCTTCTACCTGGAGACTACGTGATAGTTGAAACTTCAACTCCGCCTGAGTTCGCTCAAATGGATGATATTCTTATATCTATTGCTGATGATGGTACGGTAAGTGGTCTTCCTACTTCACCAGTATTTAATGAGTTGAATAGATATGACGTTTCCTTTGAGAAGACCTTTGAAGCACTTCCTTCCGAGGATGCCGAATTCGACA
>CAZSXW010000010.1:19876-22224 GCA_964610385.1 uncultured Actinomycetota bacterium | reverse complement strand
AGTTCGCTCAAATGGATGATATTCTTATATCTATTGCTGATGATGGTACGGTAAGCGGTCTTCCTACTTCACCAGTATTTAATGAGTTATTGAGAGGCTCCATTACCATCTGTAAAACAGATGCCACTAATGGAGAGCCACTGCTGGGATCAACATTTGAGCTGTGGAAAGAATGTCAAGTATTCAATGCTGCGGGCCCTAATGGAGCAGTAGCATATATTAATTTTGAGTGGGTAAAAATATATGAGGTAGTATTGACCAGTAGTAACTGCTATACCTGGAATAATCTGCTATATGGAAATTATATGGTAAGAGAAACAGCAGCTCCGCAGGGATATCTACTTTGCGATGATGTCTATGTTACAGTGGGTAGTGAAAATCCAAATCCAAAACTTGAGGAGGAAATAGCAGACCCGAGAAAAACTGGAAAGATAGGGATAACTAAAGTAGATGAAAATGGCGTTGGTATGGCAGGTGTTGGATTTACTCTGTTTAATTCTACGGGAACCACTGTAGTACGGGCAGAGAAGTTCACCGATGCTGCTGGAAAAGTTGCCTTCGGAAACCTTGCTTGGGGAAGTTATCTGATTGTTGAGACCACAGTTCCCGCCGGTTATACGAAAGCAGACGATGTGCCTGTGATCGTAAATGCCAGTAATACAGGTGTAATAGGTGTAGTTATAGATAATACGCCTACTACTCCACCTGGTGGAGGAGAACTTACCGTATTGGGTATACAGGAACTTCCGTTTACAGGAATGAATCCTACTATTCCAATATCCGGTATAACAATGATACTGGGTGGACTGGCAATGTTTATAACTTCTCTAAAGAAGAGATTCAGAAGGAAGAAATAAACTGACGTTCAATAAGTAGAGCACATAAAGTGCAAAAGATAGTCTGGATATTCAAATATCCAGACTATCTTTATATTGTAGGTTTTGTACTGATTGTTACAGGAGGCGTTGTCTCTGTTAAGATCTCGAGGCTTCTTAAGAGGGATACAGAAATAAAAAGCAGTAGTTAAATAATTGGAAAGTAGTTTGAAAATATTTTAACAGGGAATAATTTTACCAGATTAGAAGTACCATTTAATTCTATATAGTCCGCTATTGTATTATATATCTTTTAAGAAAATCTAAAATAAGTTTGACAAAACTTTGATGAGTATATTATAATCTTTCTAAAGTTCTGTAAAATAAGTTTAATATTTAGGAGCTATGAAGCTTTCTTTGAATTTGGACGCTTAGGAGAAAGTGGAGCTAATAGCGAAACCGACTAAATGGTCGGTTTTTTTTATTTTAAAATTAAAATATGGAGAGGTAGAATATGTCTTATATAAAAGATAGAAGAATAACTAGGATAGTAGCTTTTATTGTTATAATCGCTCTTCTTTTATGGATTATTCCAGAAGTGATATTTGGAAGTTCAGAGGAGGATTTAAAAGAAACATATGAAAAAGCATTAATAGCATTAGAAAGTGCAAATGTTGAGGTTACGGAAGCTGAAAGTAGCCTAGCTTCGGTTAGATTAATTGCAGATGGAGCTAAGGTAAATTTAGAGGAAGCAAAGCAAAAATTAGCTAAAGCGAATGAAAGCTATGCCGGAGCTAGCCCGGAAGTAGAGAAATTAAAGGAAAAGTTAGTCTTCGCTCAAGCTGCTGCAGAAGAAGCAAACTCATTTTATGAAAGAGTAAAAGAAAACGGGAGCGAAGAAGAAATAAATGTAGCAAAAAAAGTTGCAGAAAAAGCTAATGCTGAATTAGAGTCGGCTTCAGCTAAATATAATAGTGCTAACTCTGAATTAATGGCTTTGAAAAGTGAGTTAGATAAGGCAAAGACTGAGTTTGAGCAAGCCAAAGCTGCATTAGATGAGGCAAATGCTGCTCTTTCATACGCTGAACAAGTTTTAAATGAGAAAAATGCAAATCTTAGTAATGCTCAGAATGAAGTGGAGATAGCTAAAGCTGAACTAGAAGCTTATCAGACGGAAATGATTGAAGATAAAGAAGGTGAAGAGCAGATAACACCGGATGGAGAGAACAGTAATGATGAAGCAGTTGATGAGGAAGCAGAAGATGAAGCATCTAAGCAAGATACTGGCGAGGATTCTACTGAAGATGAAGCATCAGATAGTTCAGATGAAGAAATAGTTGAAGGGGAAACAACATCAAGTGAAAATGGAACCGAAGAAGAGACAGCTGAAGAAGAGGGAGCATCAGGTGAAGAGGAGACTGCAGAGGAATCAACTGATGAGAATGCTAGTGAAGATTCTGCTAATGATGAAACAACTGAGCAAGATACTGGCGAGGATTCTACTGAAGATGAAGCATCAGATAGTTCAGATGA
>CAZSXW010000010.1:17020-19776 GCA_964610385.1 uncultured Actinomycetota bacterium | reverse complement strand
AGAAATAGCTGAAGAAGAGGAAATATTAGGTGAAAATGGAACTGAGGAAGAGACAGCTGAAGAAGAAGTAGTCGAGGTAACGTCTGAACTAGTGCCAGAAGATGAAATTATAGAAGAAGAACTGGTAGATGAAGAAATTGCGGAAGTGGAGATTGACATTAGTTTTTCTACAGATGAAAATGGTTATATTCGAGCAGGAGAGGTAACCACTTTTAGTGTATCTATTGAGGGAATAGATCCTTTCCAGTATTTCTGGGATTTTGGTGATGGTACATCTTCACCATCGGAGAGTCCGCAATATGCTTACTCCAGTGACGGCAATTATACTCTTTCACTAACTATACTTGATATTAATGGTAATGCTTACAGTAAATCCACCACGGTTCATGTATCAGATTATAACTCTGATACTACAGAATACTGGGTATCAACGGACGCAACTGATGAAGGTACCGGGACAATAGATGATCCGTTTACTATAGATGCAGCACTATCCCATACAGTAAATGGTGATACATTATATTTCTTACCAGGTACTTATAATACAAGTGTAAATCTGGACAGTACCGGAACCGGTACAGAGGGAGTTCCTATTGAAACTGAAACTGAGAAAGAGGAAATTCCTGTTGAAACTGAAACTGAAGAGGAAGTTCCTGTTGAAAATGAAACTGAAGAAGAAGATCTTTCTATAAAGTTTATTGCTTATGATGATGTTGTGTTTGATGGTCAGTCGGTGCTGGATTCTGCTTTTTACTACAGTGACTCCCTTAGCTATCTGAGTTTCTATAACTTTACCTTTGTAAATTATGCAGGCAGTGCCATTTATATAAATAATGAAAATGTGACAAATATAGATATAATCGATAATACTTTCTCGGGCAACGGCACAGCCATAGATATAACTATGGATTCCGGTCTGAATATCCAGAATAACATAATAGTGGATAATGACGTAGGTATAGTCATATCTGCAGATGATGCAAATATCGAGCATAACATTATAGCATTTAATGAGGAAGGAATTGTAGTTGATGGTACCAGAAATAACATAGTAGTAGACTATAATGATGTATTTGGAAACGAAACGGACTATCAGGGTGTGGAACCTGGTGAAAATGATATATCAATAGACCCAGAATTTGCCGATCGGGAGAATCTGGATTTCACGATACTTGAGGATAGTCCTCTATATGAAAATAACATTATATGGAAAACCACGACTGATAAAGATGATTATACATATGATGAGCAGGTTATTATAACTGGTAGTGGTTACCAGCCGTATCAGGATTTAATTATAAAGATTCTAAGGGCAGATGGGACATTTGTTGATGATATTTATATAACAACCGATGAGAATGGATGTTTTACCTATGATGGATATTCTATAGATTATATTGGTAAGAATTATCTAGTACAGATAACCGATTCAAATGGAAATATACTTGAAGTACTTAGTTTTACTGACTGCCATGTAAAGCTTTATAAATTTGGCGATGATGATAATGATGGGGTCAAGGACACGGGAGAACCTCTGCTTAAAAATGTAAAATTTAATATTTATAAAAAAATAGGTGATAGTTGGGTATTACAGGATACAAAATACACTGATAGTAATGGATGTATTTATTATCCAGTAACTACGGATAATTGGTATCGTTTCGAAGAGATTTATGACAATTATGATGGTTATGGCGGGACATATTCGAAAGATATTTATGTTACTAAAGCTGAAACAATAATTTGGGTTCCTAATTGTCCTATTGATATTTTCATAAGCCAATCTTTACCTATTGATAGCAGTACTTTTCCTGAGGAGGATTCTGATGATGGGGGCTTGACAGATCCAGTAGTATGGCATTTTATACTGAATCAATTAACAGGTAGTCCGACAGCTGGAACTCTAACAGTAACTTTCGAGAACGCAGGTACAGTTACTGTAACTGCCAGTAAAGTACTTACAAGTACACAGCATTTTTATATTGGAACTTCTGCTGATGATAAACTATTGAGTGCAAGTGCTACGGTCTTAGCACCACAGTGTGGTGCTAGGTTAGTGCTGAGTCATGTCTGCCACAAAGGAGAGATAGAAGTCCATAAGATTCTTGGTCAGGGAGTTTCTGAAAATGAGGTATTTACTTTTACCATATCTCCTGACCCAAACAATGTAGGCTCAGTAACCATAACAGGTAGTGGAACTGCTACTTTTGAAAATCTTCCTCCTGATACCTACACCATAACTGAAACTACTACTGGATACAATACCAGTTTTTCTCTAAATGGTTATAGTTATTACCCTGGTAATTCTGGAAATGTTACAATATCAGATAGCCGTTGTGGTGGTTGTGGATCTAAAGATATATATTTTAAGAATTATAGTTGTTACGGCAAGGTTAAAGTCAACAAAGAGGACAACGAGGGCAATGCTCTGGATGGAGCAGTAATCGGCATCTTCTCCGTTGATGGAGAGCTAAGCTCTGAGGTAGACAGGCAGACATCTAGTGGCGGCAGCGTTACCTTTACCGGTCTTGATCTTGACACCACTTATTATATTCATGAGATCACTCCTCCTAGCGGATATACAGGTGACAGCGGATGGTATCCGGTGACCACCAGCGAGGACGGAACTCTGGTTACCCTTGCCGATGCTCTGGAAAATACCCCTAACGGCAAGGTTAAAGTCAACAAAGAGGACAACGACGGCAATGCTCTGGATGGAGCAGTAATCGGCATCTTCTCCGTTGATGGAGAGCTAA
>CAZSXW010000010.1:0-16920 GCA_964610385.1 uncultured Actinomycetota bacterium | reverse complement strand
CGGAACTCTGGTTACCCTTGCCGATGCTCTGGAAAATACCCCTAACGGCAAGGTTTTATTGATAAAGAGTGGCCTTCTGGGAACGGACAGTGTAGAATTTACTCTTAGCGGCCCTTTAGGTTACAGTCAGTCATATACGGTAAGTGTAGCCAATCCAACAGCCGAATGGTTGAATCTTAAATATGGTACATATAATTTAACCGAAACACCTGATCCGTCAAATACCTATTATTACACATTAACCGTTACTCCTTCAGGTCCATATAACATTGGAACCGGAGCAGGTGAGCAACTAATCTATACTTTAAGTGCAGTTAATACTCCTGAACTGGGTGAAATTGAAATTCAAAAGACTGATAAAACAAATGGTGCTAAATTGGAAGGCTCAACTTTTGAACTATGGAAAGAGGGATCCTGGATTTTAATTGATACTGTTACTTTAAGTCCTGGTTCTGGAGGATATCATAAATGGACTAACCTTGAATTCGGAACTTATAGGGTGAGAGAAACAGTAGCACCACAAGGGTATCTACTGGCACCGGATGCTTATGTTACTATAGATAAAGATAATCCAAAAGCATCTCTTCTAACAGAAATAGCAGACCCAAGGATACCTGGGGAAATAACTCTTAATAAGACCGGTCTTGATGCTACGGATACTGCAGGATTTACCTTGTACGATTCAAGTGGAGCCGCTGTTGGCGCAGAAAAGACTGTTACAGGAAATGGATCTATAATCTGGGATAATCTCTCCTGGGATACCTATAAGATTGTGGAAACTACCACACCAGTAGGCTATACTCCAATTGCTGATATCACTAATATTATAGTAGGAGCAGCCCAGCAGATTTACACCTTCAGTAGGGATAATGTAAAAGAAAGTGATTATGGTTCTATAACTTTGACTAAGAGCGGCCTTAATTCTAAAGATGTAGCAGGATTTACCCTTTATAACTCCAGTGGAGCTGCAGTAACTGGAGAAAAGACTGTTACAGGAAATGGATCAGTAAGCTGGACAAATCTCCCATTTGATACCTATAGGATTGAAGAGACTACTGTACCGGGAGGATATTCTAAGATGGCTGATATTACAGGAATAGTAGTAAGTTCAGCGCAGAAGAACTTCAGCTTTAGCAGGACAAATGGAAGAACAGTCACTGTTTACGGTTCTATAACTTTGACTAAGAGCGGTCTTGCTTCTACGGATATTGCTGGGTTTACTCTTTATAACTCGGCTGGAGCTGCAGTAGGCGGAGAAAGAAGAATCACTGGCAACGGTTCTGTGACCTGGTCTAATCTTCCGTTTGATACCTATAGGATTGCAGAGACTACTGTTCCTGCAGGTTACGGTCAGATGGCTGATATTACAGGGATTGTAGTCAGTAATGCACAGCGGTCATACAGTTTTAATAGGTCAAATGAGACACTAGAAGTGCTAGGTATTATGGAATTACCTTTTACGGGAATGAATCCTGTTATTCCTATATCGGGTATTTTTTCTGTAATCGCAGGATTTGTACTACTAATGGTTTCTATATTTAAGAGAAAAAAGTTAGTAAAGGAATCTGAAGATAAGGATAAAGGTTGGGTATTTAAGATTCTGGATTAAGTTAATTGATTGTAAGGCTGTATAGCTTATAAATTTTTAAAAAGAATATTAGTAAAGATAAGATAACCCAGATTAGAAATCTGGGTTATCTTATTATTAATATGAATGGTATTCTACTAGAGAAATCTGTTCTGAATTCCAAAAAAGTATTTAATAATTTTCTATAATTTCAATAATCTGTGAAGAATCTTGAAGTTCTTCAATAAAGTTTATTTGACTTTTTTTAATTAACATATAACCCACTGGTTTATAGAATTCATCCTCTATACTCAGGAGTTTTACTTCTGATTGTGCTGTTTCTTCTTCTCCATCTGTTTGCTTTTGTTGCAATTTAATAGAATAGGGTTCTTCTAGGATTATATACTCATTGGTGATTTCAGTGATGTTTCCAAAATATGCCTGACCATTAGTTAAAAATACAGCTTGGTAGGAATCTTTATACTTTAATAGTTGGACCGTATTCCTTATCATACCGTTTTGCCATGAAAAAATACCGAAAAAAATTATTATTAATACAAAAATTAATATGGTAAAGACAAATGACGCCTTTCCATAACTTTTTTTATTTTTTTTCTTAATATTATCATTCATTAGCAATTCCTTCCTTTTTTATGACTATAGACAATATAGATTTTACAGTATAAATATAAACAGGTCTATATTTTTAAATATCGGTTACTCAATTATTCTGGAAAATATGACGAGTCTCCTTGTAGAGAAATATTTTGGAGTGCAAGTAGATAGAACAAGTGAAGGGCAGTCAGTGTTTTCAAGAATTCTTCTCGTTCATAACGAAAATATTATCATTATTAATTTAATTTATAAAATTTATTTATCTTTAACATTTATTGATTATAATTGTTATTGTAATATAGATTAATTAATAAATTGACGATGATGATAAAAGTATGATAAATAACAGTTTATATCTCATTTTGAATATAATAATAGCTTTTGTATTTTTAAGCCTTACTATTATTAGTGGAAGCGGAAACTAATGTCGAGATAAACATAGAGGAAACAGCAGCTACGGAAGAAATAGATTCAGAAGTTAATAAAATTTCTGTTGAAGAAGTTTATGAAATTATAAATAATGATCAGGATTATTTAATCTTAGATGTGAGGACGATTGACGCGTTCAATGAGGGACATATTAAAGAAGCAGTAATGATTCCGATTTAAGAACTTGGCAGCAGATTGAATGAACTTACCTAAAAATAGACCTATAATTACTTATTGTCATTCTGGCATCAGAAGTAGAAATGCAGCAAATATACTAGTGGAGAATGGTTTTAAATATGTTTATGACATTGGTGGAATTCTTGAATGGATAGAAAAAGAATACCCAGTTGTAATAGAAAACAATTAAGCTTCTAATAAATTTGGCATTTTAAAATGACCAAGAAGTTAAAATCCAAAAGATTAAAAATAGTACTAGCCATAATGTATGTTTTTATGTCTGCCTGTATTATATTTTTAGTCTACCTGATTGTTGCGACTTATTTAGTTGAAAAAGATAGGCAAGCCCAGCTGGCTTTATGGGAGAGCCAAAAACAGGCTCTGTCAGATGAGAGTGTAGCTGACTCCGATAAAATGGTTGAAAAAGACTATCCTCCTTATGACATTACTGCTGATAAGGAAGGAGCGATGGATTACAAAAGGCTGACTGCGGAAGATTTTTTCCCGCTTAAATTGTCAATTCCTAAAATCGATCTTGAGTGGGTCTCATATGAAGGTTCCGACGACCAGACATTGAAGCAGGGGCCAGGACATATTGAGGAGACCCCGCTTCCCGGAGATATAGGCAGATGTACCATTTCAGGTCATAGAACGACTTATGGTTCGCCTTTCTCAAGGATTGACGAGCTTGTGTATGGTGACCTTATTTATCTTGAGACCATGAGTGGTGAAGTATTTGCTTATGCGGTTAAAGGCCAGAATATTGTAAATCCTGAAGATGTTTATGTGCTTGAAGGGTCTTACAAGAGGGAACTTCTGCTTACCACCTGCCATCCTAAATATTCCGCTGCAAAGAGGTTTATTATCATAGCGGAACTTGTAAACCTATATCCCCTGGAATGGGATTTTACCGGGGAGAGTGGTTATGAAGATTAAAGAAAAAATAATCCTGACAGCAGTAATAACAGTAATAATTATACTTGTAAGCTGCAACGTCTATTTGGTAGAGGAGGCCAAAATAGAGGCGGCAAGGCTGGCAGAAGAAGATGCCAGGAGAGAAAAGGAAATGCTGGAAGAGATAAGATCCGCCGAAGCCAGGGAAATAGCGGAATTTGACCAGGATTACAGGGCACTGAAGGATGAATTTACTGCTGAGGTCGGTGAATTATCGGAGAAGCTGGATTTGCAGATTTCAAATACCAGTGAATTAAAAGAGATAACCCAGCAGAGGATTAATGCCTCCAAGGGATTAAAAGAGGATTTAAGCCAGATGTACATCCCCGCGCCGCTGGAGGATTATTATGAGTTTGAGATGAAATTTCTGGAAAGTGATATTGAGGCCGTAGGCCAGGTTCTTTTATATTACAAAAGCGGTCGTTATTCGACTTTTGATAAAGGGGAGATCGATAGAGCATACCAGGAGAGAAGCTACTGGCTCCGAGAGGCGGAAGAAGAGAAGGAAAGAGTTTACGGGCAGTACGACCTTGAATATTTACTCGAGTCTTAGATTGAGACTCCGTAGATAATATAAATACTCCACTGCAGGAATTATTAAAATCTTTTTTAGTACTTAACTATGAAAATAATAATCTGTATAATCAAATAGACAGAATAAATTACTTAAAAGACATGGAAATGGAATTAGAGGAGCTCCTCAAATTAGATATTAAAAACATAAGCAGAGTAGAGGCGGAGCGGGCAGCAGAGAATCTGAGGGACGAGCTTAACAGGCACAATTACTATTACTATATAAAAGACAGCCCCATTATAAGCGACCACCAATATGATATGCTGCTTAAGAACCTGACCCTGCTGGAAAAAAAGTTTCCCGAACTGGTGACAGATGATTCCCCCACGCAGAGGATAGGCGCCCCCATAGAAGGAGGTTTTTCCACTGTGGAGCACGGAGAGAAGATGCTCAGCCTCCAGGACGTATTCGACTTCGGGGAACTCGAGGATTTTATTACCAGGGTATACAAGGATCTGGGAAAAAGCGGAGGAGAAGTAGAGTTTGTCTGTGAGCTCAAAATAGACGGTTCGGCGGTCTCTCTAACGTATGAGAGCGGCAGGTTTGTAAGGGGTGCCACCAGGGGAGATGGGGTAATAGGCGAGGATATAACCTCGAACCTCAAGACTATTAAAGCCATCCCTTTAAAACTTTTTAAAAAAGATGGAGAAAAGATACCGGCAAGGCTTGAAGTAAGAGGAGAAGTATATCTGGCAAAAGGTGAGTTTAAAAGAATAAATACCGTCAGGGAAGAGGAAGGGCTTGCCACTTTTGCCAATCCCAGAAATGCTGCTGCGGGTTCGCTGAGGCAGATCGACCCCAGAAAAACAGCGGAAAGGAAATTAAATATCTTTATTTACGGAGCAGTCTTTCCGCCAGAGCTTGATATATTAACCCATTACCGGATGTTAAAATACCTATCGGATGTCGGTTTTAAGACCAATCCTCATATAGGAAAGGCAGCAAGTCTTGACCAGTTGAAGAAGTATATAGAAAGCTGGGAAACCAGGAGGAAGGACCTGTCTTATGAAACAGACGGTATCGTGATAAAAGTAAATGATTTCTCCTATCAGCAGAAGCTGGGCCAGACCTCCAGAAATCCCAGGTGGGCGATCGCCTACAAGTTCCCGCCCGAGGAGGAAGTGACAAAGATATTGGATATTAAAGTAAGTGTGGGGAGAACCGGGGCGCTTACTCCTGTGGCAGTATTGGAGCCGGTTACGGTGGCGGGTTCCACAATCTCTCATGCTACCCTTCATAATGAGGATGAGATAAGAAGAAAGGACGTTAAGATAGGAGACTGGGTGGTGGTGCACAAGGCGGGGGATGTGATACCGGAGATCGTAAAGGTGATAAAGGAAAGAAGAGACTCAAGCCAGAGGAAATTTAAGATGCCCGCAAAATGTCCGGTATGCGGTTCTGATGTGGTAAAGCCGGAAGGCGAAGTGGCGCTGAGGTGTACATCGATGGCCTGTCCGGCACAGCAGTATGAAAGGATAGTCCACTTTGCATCGAAAGGCGCGATGGATATAGAGGGGCTGGG
Source organism: uncultured Actinomycetota bacterium (assembly GCA_964610385.1). GTDB lineage: Bacteria > Actinomycetota > Humimicrobiia > Humimicrobiales > Humimicrobiaceae > CAZBSE01. The sequence goes on along the minus strand of CAZSXW010000010.1, from coordinate 11,082 downwards.
TCCGGCCGTGGTGGAAAAACTGCTGGCTGGAAAGCTTATTGGGGACGCGGCAGATATTTATTACCTTAAATATGAAGATATCTTATCTCTGGAAAACTTCAAGGAGAAATCAACCAAAAACCTGGCCAGCGCAATAGAGGAAAGCAAGAAAAAGCCCCTTTCAAGAGTGCTTTTTGCAATGGGGATAAGATACGTGGGCTCTCATACAGCAAATGTCCTCGCAGCAGTGTTTCCAAACCTTGACAGCCTTATGAGTGCGGGCTACGGCGAAATTGAAAAAATAAAGGAAATAGGGCCCAAGATAGCCCAGAGCATAGTCACATTTTTTAAGCAGGAGCAGAACCGCAAGATAATAGAAAAGCTGAAAAATGCTGGGGTAAATCTAAGCTCGAAGCGGAAAAAGGTGGAAGAAAAAGAAGCTTTTTCCGGGAAGACCTTTGTCCTTACCGGAAAGCTTGAGGGATTTTCCAGGAGTGAGGCCAGCCGGATCATAGAAGGTTTCGGAGGCAGGGTTACTTCCAGTGTGAGCAGAGGGACCGATATGGTACTTGCGGGAGAGAGCCCGGGCAGCAAGATGGATGATGCTAAAAAACTGGGTATCAAAATAATATCCGAAGAAGAATTTAAGAAAATGATCAAGGATTGACAGATTTGAAGGTTTTCACATATGCGATTTAATACACGGAGAGATACGGATAGATCCAGCGAGGAAAGTAATGTTTTAAATGTAAAGTGGAATGCATTTGATGCCCTGATAGCACTTGTATTTCTGACAGCGGTTCTGGTAGCGGTTTATTTCGGCTCTATAAAACTGGTTGAAATCTTCGGTGACAGGGAATTTTTTAATTCTTCCAATATAAGCAATATAAGTTTTTCCGTTCTTTACGGGGTTCAGATAGTACTGATGCTGGGAGTGGTGTGGTATTTTGCCATACACCGCAGAAAGTCGCACTTGAGGGACCTGGGCTTGAGATATTACAGTATCGGTAAGACCGTATGGTATTCCTTCCTTGCCCTGCTGGCAATATTTCTGGTAAGTTTCCTGTATGTGTTTCTGATGAACTCGCTTTTTTCCATAGAGGCACCTTCCAGCAAGATAGAGGTGCTGGTCAGAAATAGAAGTCTGTCAAGCAATATCCTGCTTGTAGTGGTGACATTGATCGCCCCGTTCAGCGAGGAGGTCTTTTTCAGGGGTTTTTTATATTCAGCTTTTAAGAAGAGCTGGGGGGTCAACGCCGGGCTATTTCTATCTTCCCTGCTGTTTGCCGCAGTGCACCTGGAAATATACAGTTTTATACCCCTTATGATCATCGGCTGGATACTGGCCTATATGTTCGAGAAGACAAAGTCACTTATACCGGCGATCTTCCTTCACGGGGTATATAATCTTATCTTAATACTTATCCTGCTGGGAGAACTTGAGATTATAAAATTATATTAAAGGGGTAAAATCTTTGCTAAAATGTTATTTTAAATCCGGTTTTAAATTACCTTTGTTTTAAAGGGGAGACTGATGGAAAAGATTTCCAAAGATGATGTAAGATATGTCGCCAGGCTGGCCGAGCTGGAGTTCGGCGATAAAGAGGTGGAAAAATTTACTTCTCAGCTGATTAGGATACTTGACCATATAGCAAACATAGGCAGTGCAGATACCAAAGGAGTCCCGCCCACATCACACGTACTGGATGTAAAGAATGTCTACAGGGAAGATGTAACCAGGGAATCGGTTTCACAGGAGTCTGCACTGGAAAATGCACCTGACAGAGAAAGCGGCGGCTTTAAAGTTCCGAAAATAGATTAGCAGGGAGGGGTTTTGAATATAAATTATCTTACCGCGCATCAGTTGAATGATAAGCTTAGAAAAAAGGAGATATCCAGTACCGAGATAACGGAAAGCGTTTATTCCAGAATCGAGGCGGTGGAAGAGAAGCTCAATTCCTATATCAGGCTGGAAAAGAAAAGCGCCCTTAAAAAAGCGGCAGAGGTCGATAAACTTATAAGCGGCGGCGGTAAGATCTCTGACTTTACCGGTATACCTCTGACGGTTAAGGACAATATATGCACCAAAGGTGTCACCACCACCTGTGCGTCAAAAATATTGGAAAACTATATACCGATATATAATGCCACTGTGATAGAGAAGCTTGAAAAACAGGACTATGTTCTGATTGGAAAAGCAAATATGGACGAGTTTGCAATGGGCTCGTCAAATGAGAACTCCCATTTCGGGCCGGTCAGGAATCCCTGGGATACAAGCAGGGTACCCGGAGGATCAAGCGGAGGTCCTGCGGCCTGCGTTGCAGCGGGGGAAGCCATATGCTCTATCGGGTCGGACACAGGAGGTTCGATAAGACAGCCTGCCTCCCTGTGCGGGGTGGTTGGTTTTAAGCCTACCTACGGAATGGTTTCAAGATACGGCCTTGTGGCATTTGCCTCTTCCCTGGACCAGATAGGCCCGCTTACCAGGGATGTAGAAGACTGTGCGGCACTGCTGAATGTCATCTGCGGGCATGATAAAAATGATTCCACTTCGATAAGCGGAGAGGCCCCTGACTATAAGAAGTGTCTGAATCAGGATATAAAAGGCCTGAGAGTAGGAGTACCCAGGGAGCTTATGGTGGAGGGAATAGACCGGGAAGTCAAGGAAGCAGTCGAGGCAGCCCTTAAGATGATAGAGGAGATGGGCGGCAGTGTCGAAGAGATATCACTACCCAGCCTGGAATACGCACTCAGTGTCTATTATATTATAGCCCCTTCCGAGGCAAGCTCTAACCTTTCTAGATTTGACGGGGTGAGGTACGGATACAGGAACATGGACCAGAAGACGCTGCGGAAGATGTACCGCAGGAGCAGGGCGGAAGGGTTTGGAAACGAGGTAAAAAGAAGGATAATGATAGGGACTTACTGCCTGTCGGCCGGATATTATGACGCTTATTATGAAAAAGCGCAGAAAGTAAGGACTTTAATAATAAACGATTTTAAAAAAGCTTTTAAGAAGTACGATGTACTTGTCTCCCCTACATCGCCCACTACTGCCTTTAAGATCGGCGAGAAGATAGAAGATCCACTGACTATGTACCTATCGGATATCTGCACCATACCGGTAAATCTGGCGGGGCTGCCAGCTGTATCGATCCCTGCCGGGCTGTCGGGAGACGGGCTTCCCATAGGAGTACAGATAATAGGTAACGTACTGCGCGAGGACAATGTACTCAGGACGGCGCGCAGGCTGGAGGAGGCAATAGGTTTTGACAGAAAGCCTAAACTGTAGTCGTAAATATTTTTTAAATTATTGACTTTTATATTTTGGCTGGAGAGATGAAGAAAAAATATGAATCTGTAATAGGCCTGGAGACTCATGTTGAGCTTTATACCAGGACCAAGATGTTCTGCGGATGCAGGCTTTCATTCGGAGAGGAAAAGAACACCTTTACCTGTCCGGTGTGCCTGGGGCACCCGGGTTCACTTCCGGTCATCAACAGAAAAGCGGTGGAATATGCCATAAAAATAGCACTGGCGCTTAACTGCAGAATACAGAAATATACCATTTTCCACAGGAAGAACTACTTTTATCCTGATATGCCCAAAAATTACCAGATCTCGCAGTATAACCTACCCCTGGGGACAGGAGGTCATATGGATGTTAATATGGGGGATTATGTCAGGAGGGTGAGAATAACCAGAGTACATATGGAAGAGGATACCGGAAAGCTGGTCCACACCGGAACGACCGGAAGGATCAGCGAGTCCGAGGCCAGCATAGTTGATTTTAACCGGTCAGGAACTCCTCTTGTGGAGATAGTAACCGAGCCTGATATAAGGTCGCCGGAGGAAGCAAGGGAATATATGATGGCGCTCAGGAATTTAATCCTGTACCTTGATGTAAGCGACTGCAGCATGGAGGAGGGCAGTCTGAGGTGTGACGCCAATGTTTCGGTAAGAAAAGCGGGGGAGGAAAAGATAGGTACAAAGACCGAGATAAAAAATTTAAACTCCTTTAAATTCCTACAGAAAGGGCTTGAATATGAGGTGAAAAGGCAGACCAGGGTCCTGGAGGAGGGCGGAGAGGTCATACAGCAGACCAGGCATTATGACAGCAAGACCGAGACAACCAAGCCCCTGCGTTCCAAGGAAGAGGCTCATGATTACAGGTATTTTCCGGAGCCGGACCTTGTTCCCATGTATATGGAAGATAAGGCTATAGAAGAAATTAAAAATACCATCCCGGAGCTGCCTGCGGCAAAGATAGAAAGATTTGAAAAACAGTACGGCCTGTCCGGATACGACAGCAGTTTTTTGGCCGGCAGCAGAGAGATGGCGGATTATTTCGAAAAGTGCTGTGAGTGTTATGATAATCCTAAAAATATTGCCAACTGGCTGATGGGGGATTTCAGCGCCCTTTTAAACAGGGAGAAGATGGCCATAGGCGAGAGCAAAGTGACGCCAAAAAATTTATGCAGTATGCTTGATGTGATAGAGGCAGGCAAGATTAGCTCAAAGATGGCCAAGTCTGTTTTTGAGGAAATGTTTGCCACTGGTAAGGATCCTGACAGTATTATAAAAGAAAGGGGCCTGGAGCAGATAAGCGACCAGGGGCTTCTGGAACCCATTATTGATGAAGTGATTAAGGAAAATCCAGGACCGGCGGAGCAGTTCAGGCAGGGCAATAAAAAGTCCATAAGTTTTTTAATCGGAAAGGTGATGGCCAGGACCAGGGGCAAGGCAAATCCTAGGATGGTAAGCGAGATCATAGCCAAGAAATTGGGTTGATTAATTGGCTTAAATCAATATAATCAGTATAATCTTAATTTTAGCAGCTGCCAGTTTATTTAATATAAAATGATTTGTTTTGTAGCATAAGGAGGATGAAAAATGATAAAGAAGATAGGTGTTTTGACCGGCGGAGGAGATTCTCCGGCTATTAATGCCGCCTTTAAGGCTATTTATGCCAAGGCATCGGATTACGGGTACAAGGTTATCGGTATTTTAGACGGATGGGAAGGCCTGATAAAAGGAAAGTTTGTTAAAATGGACAGGGAGATGGTCTCCGGAATACTGGCAGAAGGAGGTACCATTATAGGAACATCCAGAACCAACCCCTTTAAGATAGAAAACGGTGTGGAGAAAGTAAAAGAAAATATAAAGAAACTGGAACTGGATGCCTTGATAACCGTAGGAGGGGATGATACAAACGGTGTCATAACAAAGCTTACAAAGTACGGCGTAAAGGGTGTAGGCATTCCCCAGACCATAGATAATGATATCAATTATTCCGATTTTGCCATCGGTTCCGCAACGGCGCTTGAAACCGTTACGGATTGCCTTGACAAGCTTCATACTACGGCCTGCTCCCACCACAGGGTAATGGTAGTGGAAATAATGGGAAGAGACTCGGGCTGGCTCACACTCAATGCGGGGATTGCCGGCGGAGCTGATATAATCCTGATCCCTGAGGTAGCCTTCAGTTACAAAGAGATAGCGGATGTCATAGAAAAAAGGAGGCAGAGGGGCAAGGACTTTACCATAATAGCAATTGCCGAGGGGGCAAAACCTGCCCAGGAAAAAGAGCAGGTGACTGCTTCTGAAAAGCTTGATGCTTTCGGCCACGTGCAGCTGGGCGGCATCGGTAACGTGGTTGCCAAAGAAATTGAAAAAAGGACCGGTCACAGCACCAGAGTGGTCATATTGGGCCACCTTCAGAGGGGTGGAAGGCCGACTGGCTTTGACAGAGTTGTTGCCACAAGGCTGGGCGCCAAAGCAGTAGAATTGGTCCATGAAGGAAAGTTCGGCCAGATGGCAGTTATGAGAAACGGTCAGATAACCTCGGTATCACTGGAGGAGGCATTTAAGGAGACCAAGCCCATCGATGAGGAACTTTACAAATTATCCAAACTCCTGCATTAGGATATTTAAAATATTGAGATTTTATAGGTCAGGATATTGTTTTTTATTGGTCTAGTGCTATTAAAGTTCAACGGTATTGACAAGTAACACAAAATAGTTATAGAATAATAGCTCTGATTGGTTGGATAGGTTTTATTTCAAGCCTATCCATTTCTTTTTTTAGAAGTATTTTTTCATATTCTCTATATAAGCAATCTTATTTAAAAGAATAGGACTTCTATATTGATTAGAACTATCATTTCTACTTGGCAATAAAATTTTTAATAATTTATTCTGTCTTATAAGATATTTAACTAAAAAATAATAATCACTATCACCTGCAACTATTATTGCTTTATTATATTTATTGATTTTAGCAAGCGCATGAGTAATTAGATTTGAATCTACATTTGCTTTAATTTGATTATTATCATCTATAATAGGTTTTCTTAGAGATAAATGGAATCCAGCATTTCTTAAAGACCTATACAATCTGCAATTTCTGCTTTGTGTATAGCCGATAAAATAAAATGCCTTTGATACTCCATAGAAATTTTTAAGAATTTCTGAAAATCTTTTATAACAAAAATACCAATTGAATTTTTTTACTGTCTCATGTAAATTTTGCCCATCTATAAAAGCGTAATTATTATGGTTCTTCATTTTAATGTTTTAAACATAAAAAACTGAAGTAACAATTTTAATTTAATATTAATTGTATTGAATTCTTATATCCTTTTTATTGAAATTTATTATTTATTTGAAGATTTTTAATCATTTCAAGGATTTCTTTTTCAGATAAGTTATTTATGTCGTAACCTTTTTGCTTTAGCCATTCTTTAAACTGTAGCTGGGATTTTTGCATTGACTTTTCATATCTGAGTTCCCATATTTGGTTTATAAGTTTCTTATTTTCAATATATTTTTTATAAGACATAATTACGACTTCAGGATTGCTGTCTCTGGTTACGATATAGATTTCGTTTTTATCAGAGATTATATCCACTATTTCTTTAATATTATTCCTGGCATTTGTGATTCCGATTATTTGTTCCATAATACTCCTTTCCTTTTAAAGATATTTAGTATGTACATTTAAATTAACATTTGATTGTATCTCATTATTATATAAGTAATATATATTATCATAGAGTATAAAATTAGTATATAAATTGTATTGACATAGTTATTAATATATTTTATTCTATTAAAACACATTGCCTTAAATTATGCAATTATTCAATGGCGCTTATGGGCTAAATTACTAATCTAATTGATATAACAAATAGGTATATGAATTCACTCAATATTATTTTAGCTGATAGGGATTTAGAGACATTTAAAAGGTTTCAGAAGTTAAGCGATAAATTTAATTTTATAAATTTAAGTAGCAGTTTTGCAGTAAATTTTATTTTAGAATATGAAAAAATAGACTTAATTATTATAAGTAAAGGAATATCTAATATAGAAAATATTTTAGAAAGGGCTAATAGGAAAAAAATAAATGTCTATATCTTGGGTAAAGATATAAAGTGGCCTATAAGTGAAAAAGAGTTGGAAAGTATATTATTTAAAGAAGCAAGAAATAAAATGCTAAGGGAAAATAAAAGGAGATTTAGCTTTAAAAATATTATTAGTTATTTGTCGAGGTCGAGTAGTATAAAGAAGACGATTTTAGGTTCTAACAATGTATTAGAAGAAAAAGTTATATGTAAGTCAAATCAGGAGAATGAAAGTAATGATAATAAGTATAAAAAAGTATCCTATGAGAAACTTAAAAAAAGTAAAAGTTTATCCGAGGAGATTAACAATATAAATGATGAAAAAAAGGTTAATAGTAAAGGTTGTGATTTACTAAGTTCTAATAAAAATTTTGAAGATAATATAGTCTCAGGGCAGGAAAACAATTATTCAGATAAAAGTATCAAGACAATTAAACAGAAGGTAATAATACTATCTAGGGTAAAGGGTGGAGTTGGTAGCACAACGATTTCAATTTTCTTAGGTTATATTTTGAATAAAGTCAAGACTTTACTTGTAGATTTAAATTTTTCTGAGGGAGGAGGCGATATTAGTTACTATCTTGATATTCCAAGATCACCAAATATTTTAAATTTTATTGAGGGTTATAATAGAGAATCCTTAGAAAATTCTGTAATAAACGTTAAGAAAAACTTAGACATCTTACAGACTCCTCCCACCTATGAAATGTCAAAGAAAATCGATCTGCAGGATATATATTGTTTAGCTGATATTGCTAAGAAAAAATATCATTTAATTATTTTTGATTTGCCAAACAAATTTGATGATCTACTGCTAGGTGTAATTGATTTAGCTGACCTTTTAATAATGGTCTCCGATTATACATTAGGGAGCATCAGCCGACTTATAAGTGTATGTAATAAATTTTTATATAATGATTTGGAAAAAATTTTGATTGTAAATAAATTTCAAAAAATAAATGAACTGAACCTGATAAAAACACAAATAAAGCAATTTTTAAATCTCAAAGATTTTGTTTTTTTAGAGGAGGATAAAATTTTAAGACAGAAATCAGAGTTTGTAAATTTTAATTTTAACAATCTTAGAAGTTTTAGTCGTCTGACAGATAAGGTCTTTGATTTATTAACCTGCGATTAAAAGGGGCATAATGAAAAAGTATTATAGAAAATATTTAATATTAGCAATTATAGGTTCAGCTATTATAGGATTAGCATTTTATTTACTTTTAAGTAATTACCTTGATAGAAAAGAAATAATTGTTATGTCTAGGGATATTAATGTGGGAGAAGAGATAAAAGAAGATGATATATATTTAAAGGAATATTATAAAAATTCTCTTCCTGAAAATTATTTGACAAGTAAAAAAGATGTTATAGGAAAGAAAATCAATATTGAAAGAAGAAAAGATGATTATATTTCTAAAGATATGTTTGGTAAAGAAAAAGAAACAGATATTTTTGATAGTTTAACACCTGGCGATGTTTTAATAGCAATTAATATACAGCACATAGAACCTATATTAGAGGAGTTAGAAAATGGTGATTATGTATCTATAGTTTCAACCATAGTAGATAAGGATTTCATTCCTTCTGAGTATTTTAATTCAATGATTTTTAATAATTCTAAATATACGAATGGACATGACTATTATGGAGAAGAAGAGGATGCATCAAATGAAAGTAAATATTTTTTTATTGATGAGGACTATATTAGTAAGAGCACTTTGGAATTGTCTGAAAATATAATTCTAATTAACGGTCAAGTTGTTATAAGAAATCTAGAAATAGTATGTATCGAAAGGAATATTAATAATAGTAATAAGAATATCCTTATAAACAGCGAAGATAATACTTCAAGTGTTTATCTTAAATGTAGTATTGAAGAAGCACCTATTGTAGCTAGATTAACTAAGGATGATAATTACAAAATTATTATGGAAAGTATTTAATTATTTATTTTTATGAAATGAAAACTTTTATAGATCAAAAAGACCAAGACTTTTTTTTTAATAATAATGCTAATGAATATAAAATAAATGATTTTTGTATTTTAAATAGAAAGAATTATAGAAATAAAGGGAAAAACATTATTTCAATTGTTTCAAATAAAGGTGGAGTAGGGAAAACGTCAATTGCTATTGCTCTTGGGATGTTTTTTTCGCAAAGAAAAAAGAAAAATACTCTACTATTAGAGTTAGATAGTTCACCTGGTGATTTTGGTATTATATTTGATATAGAAAGAAACAAGTCACTTGAGCTTGCTCTTAGGTTTCCAGAAAATTATAGTAAGTTTGTTAAAAATATATGTAATAATCTGGACGCTTTAAAAGGCATATCTAATCCTCTTGTTGCCGAAAATATTAACAAAGGAGTAATCAATAATTTAATTAATCATATTTTAAATGAATATGATTATATCATAGTGGATACTCAAACAATCATTAATGGTCTGGTTCTAGATGTGCTTAGACTCTCAAATGAGATATTTGTTGTAAGTGAATATACTCTGGAGAGCGTTTCACGTGTGTCAAGTTTAATTAATGTGTTGAAGAAAAAATTCTCTATACCAAAATCCAGTATAAAATTAATAATGAATAAAAAGAATTTTTTAACCTTCCTTAAAGTTTGGGATGTATCGAAAATTATTAATATACCAATTTATGCTTTAGTGCCATATGACCGTAGATTTGATAAAAGTAAGTTTCTATTTAATAAAAATTATGTTTTAAAAACCAGATTTTTTAAAGGAGTTAGTAAGATATTATAAGGAATCGATTTTGAGGATAGGAATGATGTTAAGAGACAGAATTTCCGAACAAAGTGAAATAACTAAAAATGATGAAAAGGAAGTAATAAATTCAGTTAAAGAAAAAATTAAAAGTGATAATGCATTTATTAATAGTAGTTTCTTAAATAGGGATGATTTTAGGGAGAGGCTATTTTTAGTTTTAAAGAACGAAATTGAGAAGAAATATCCTTGCTTAAATTTTCATATTGAAGACAGTTTGGTTGATAGAATATTATCAGAAATCTTCGGATTGGGAATATTAGAAGAATTCCTACAGGATAAAGAGGTTACAGATATTTTTATTCAAGATAATGAGATGGTAATAATAAAAAATGGAGTAAAAGAATATCTAGGAAAAGTTTTTAATAATTTAGAGGAAGTATATCTAATAATAGATAGAATAAAAAGCAATACTGGTAAAACTGTTGATCAAAGAGTCCCATTTTTAAATACAGAGCTTTATGACGGTAGTAGGTGTTCAATAGTTATTCCTCCTATTTCAGATAGAGTTTATATTTCCATAAGGGTATTTAATTGTATAGATTTTAATTTGGAAGACTTATTGAAATTAGGTATGTTCAGTAAAGATAATTACGATATTTTAAAAGATTCAATTGAAAGAAGAAGAAATATTTTAATTGCAGGTTCTATGGGTTCTGGGAAGACCACACTTCTAAATACAATGGCAAAATTAATTCATAAAAATGAGTTTATTAATATTATTCAAGATATTCCAGAAATCAGACTTAAAGAGCATCCTTTTATAAGAATGTTATGTACAAGAATAAAATCTAGGGAATCTGATAATGAGATTAATCAAGATAAATTAGTTTACGAAACTTTAAGAATGAAAGCAGATATGTTCATTTTTCAATTACACGTATTCAAGTAAATTCAAAATTAAATTTG
>CAZSXW010000009.1:0-77593 GCA_964610385.1 uncultured Actinomycetota bacterium | reverse complement strand
GTCAGCTCGTGTCGTGAGATGTTGGGTTAAGTCCCGCAACGAGCGCAACCCTTGTTCCATGTTGCCATCAGTTCGGCTGGGCACTCTTGGAATACTGCCAGTGTAAACTGGAGGAAGGTGGGGATGATGTCAAGTCATCATGCTCTTTATGCCTTGGGCTGCACACGTGCTACAATGGCCTATACAAAGAGCTGCGATACTGTGAAGTGGAGCTAATCTCTTAAAGTAGGTCTAAGTCCGGATTGAAGGCTGAAATTCGCCTTCATGAAGTAGGAGTCGCTAGTAATCGTAGATCAGAACGCTACGGTGAATACGTTCCCGGGGCTTGTACACACCGCCCGTCACACCACGAAAGTCGGAAACACCCGAAGACAGTATACCAACCAGCAATGGAGGAAACTGTTTAAGGTGGAGCCAATGATTGGGGTGAAGTCGTAACAAGGTAGCCGTACCGGAAGGTGCGGCTGGATCACCTCCTTTCTAGGGAGTAAAAGTTTTCTACGGTTAACAACCTGGAAGAAATAATGTCGATCCTGCACTATTTAGTTCTGAGAGAATAAAAAATCCAATTTTTATGGTTGTTCTTTGAAAACTTCATAGCGATATCATAGATTATTAAGTTGGTAAGAGCATATGGTGGATGCCTTGGCAATAAAAGGTGATGAAGGACGTGGTTGGCTGCGATAAGCTTCGGTGAGCCGTCAAACAGGCTTTGACCCGGAGATTTCCGAATGGGGAAACCTATTACTCTTAATCGGGTAATATTGCTGTCTGAATATATAGGACAGCAAGATTGACCAGGTGAACTGAAACATCTAACTAACCTGAGGAAAAGAAATCAATTTAGACATTACCTTAGTAGTGGCGAGCGAACGGGTAGCAGCCCAAACCTGCTGGATGTTAAAGCCTACAGGTTTTGTTCAGCAGGGGTTGTAGGGATTATGACGTGCAGCTGTGGATGCATATGAGAGTTATAAAACTGTTTGATAGCAGAATAGCTTGGAAAAGTTAGCTATAGACGGTAAAAGCCCGGTATGTGAAATCGGACAGTCTCTCACATGATTCCCTGAGTACAACGGAACACGTGAAATTCCGTTGGAATCTACGAGGACCAACTCGTAAGGCTAAATACTTTTATTGACCGATAGTGAACTAGTACCGTGAGGGAAAGGTGAAAAGTACCCCGGGAGGGGAGTGAAATAGAACCTGAAACCATATGCTTACAAGTAGTAGGAGGCACATTAGGTGCTGACTGCGTGCTTTTTGTAGAACGAACCTGCGAGTTACAGTATGCAGCAAGGTTAAGTTTGATTAAACGGAGCCGGAGCGAAAGCGAGTCTTAATAGGGCGTTTAGTTGTATGCTGTAGACCCGAAACTGAGTGATCTATCCATGGCCAGGGTGAAGCGAAGGTAAAACTTTGTGGAGGCCCGAACCCACTAAGGTTGAAAACTTAGGGGATGAGCTGTGGATAGGGGTGAAAGGCCAATCAAACTCAGAGATAGCTGGTTCTCCTCGAAATAGCTTTAGGGTTAGCCTTAAGTGTTTGATTCTGGTGGTAGAGCACTAAATGGACTAGGGACCTTACAAGGTTACCAAATCCAATTAAACTCCGAATGCCGGAATTTTATAGCTTAAGAGTCAGACTGTGAAGGATAAGCTCCATAGTCAAAAGGGAAACAGCCCAGACCATCGGCTAAGGTCCCTGAATATATGCTAAGTGGGAAAGGATGTAAAATTGCCCAGACAACCAGGATGTTTGCTTAGAAGCAGCAATCATTTAAAGAGTGCGTAACAGCTCACTGGTCAAGTGGTTATGCGCCGAAAATTCAACGGGGCTCAAGCATATTACCGAAGCCATGGATCCTGATTTATCAGGGTGGTAGAGGAGCGTTCTGTATAGATTGAAGCTTCATTGTAAAATGGAGTGGACTTTACAGAAGTGAGAATGCAGGTATGAGTAACGAAAGACAGGCGAGAAACCTGTCCGCCGAAAACCTAAGGTTTCCTGGGGAAGGTTAATCCTCCCAGGGTTAGTCGAGACCTAAGCCGAGGCCGAAAGGCGTAGGCGATGGATAACAGGTTAATATTCCTGTACAACCAAATTATGTTTGATCAATGGGGTGACGCAGAAAGGTAGACCATCGTGGTTTGGTCGACTGCGTGTAAGCGTGTAGGGTGCTGACCAGGAAAATCCGGTCAGCATTAAGCCCGAGGCGTGATACCGATCCGATTTAGGCGAAGTGGTCGATCCTATGCTGCCAAGAAAAACCTCTAGGTAGTAATTTGGTTCTCGTACTAAAACCGACACAGGTAGGTAAGTAGAGAATACTAAGGCGATCGAGATAACCCTTGTTAAGGAACTCGGCAAAATAACCCCGTAACTTTGGGATAAGGGGTACCTTAGTAGCGTGAAGAAACTTGCTTTTAGAGCGCGAAAGGGTTGCAATATAAAGGCTCAAGCGACTGTTTACTAAAAACACAGGTCTCTGCTAAGTCGAAAGACGATGTATAGGGGCTGACGCCTGCCCGGTGCTGGAAGGTTACGAGGAGGAGTCAGGACTTCGGTCCAAAGCTTCGAATCTAAGCCCCAGTAAACGGCGGCCGTAACTATAACGGTCCTAAGGTAGCGAAATTCCTTGTCGGGTAAGTTCCGACCTGCACGAATGGCGTAACGATTTGAGCACTGTCTCAACAAGGGGCTCGGTGAAATTATATTATTGGTAAAGATGCCAATTACCCACAGAAGGACGGAAAGACCCCGTGAACCTTTACTGTAGCCTGATACTGGATTTTGGTCTATCATATGCAGGATAGGTAGGAGGCTGTGAAGCCAGGGCGCCAGCTCTGGTGGAGCCAACGGTGAGATACTACCTTTGGTATACTAAAGTTCTAACTACGTTCCGTAATCCGGGCGTAGGACAGTGGCAGGTGGGCAGTTTGACTGGGGCGGTCGCCTCCTAAAAAGTAACGGAGGCGTCCAAAGGTTCCCTCAGAGTGTTTGGCAATCACTCGTAGAGTATAAGAGCATAAGGGAGCTTAACTGTGAGATCGACAGATCGAGCAGAAACGAAAGTTGGGTCTAGTGATCCGGCGGCTCAGTGTGGAATGGCCGTCGCTCAACGGATAAAAGGTACTCCGGGGATAACAGGCTTATCTCCCCCAAGAGTCCATATCGACGGGGAGGTTTGGCACCTCGATGTCGGCTCATCGCATCCTGGGGCTGGAGCAGGTCCCAAGGGTTTGGCTGTTCGCCAATTAAAGCGGTACGCGAGCTGGGTTTAGAACGTCGTGAGACAGTTCGGTCCCTATCCTCTGTGGGCGCAGGAGAATTGAGGGAATTTGTCCCTAGTACGAGAGGACCGGGATGAGTAAACCTCTAGTGTGTCAGTTGTCCTGCCAAGGGCATTGCTGATTAGCCAAGTTTATAAGGGATAAGTGCTGAAAGCATATAAGTACGAAGCCCATCCCAAGATTAATTCTCCCATCCCTCGTGGATTAAGATCCCATGTATAATACATGGTTGATAGGTTAGAGGTGTAAGCACAGCAATGTGTTTAGCCGACTAATACTAATTGATCGAGGACTTAACTATGATTCGCTATGAGGCTTTGAGAGAACAGCTCCTTATAATATAAAAACTTACGGTGGCTATAGCGAAGGGGCAACACTTGTTCCCATCCCGAACACAAAAGTTAAGCCCTTCAGCGCCGATGGTACTATATCCTTGTGGTATGGGAGAGTAGGTCGCCACCGTTTTTTTTATTATATATCAAATTAATATAATTTTGTTCATTTAAGGACATTTATATATTAATACTTGATAAAGTTGATAAAATTAGTATACTTTAATAGGTGGAAATTGGGTTATATAGTTATCTAAAAACTTTAAATATTTTCCCATGTTGCAATGAAGAGGCCCTTTTTAAAAATTAAGATTTCGTTAAAGACGAAACTTATTGTAAGCTTTCTTGCAGTGGTGATTATCACAGGTTCTGTTACAACACTTATAGGAGTAAATTTAATAGGCAGTGGAATAATAAGAGAGGAACAGGATAGAGTAAGAACCGATCTGTATTCGGCAAGAGAGATATATCAGGAAGAACTTAAAGAGATAAGAGACTTGGTAAGACTGACTGCAGAAAGATTTTTCATAAAGGAAGCTATTTTGGAAGGCAATCTAAAAGGTATAGAAAAAGAGCTTATTCGAATAAAAGAAGAAGAGCAGCTGGATATACTTACTCTAACTGATGAGAACGGAGATGTTCTTTTCAGAGCAAACAATCCTAATATTTATAGTGATAATCAGGCAGAAGATGAGTTAATAAGCAGTGTACTATTATATAAAGAGTCAATAGCCTCGACTCAGATAATTTCAAGAGAAGAGCTGGAGAAAGAAGGAAAAGATTTAGCCGAGCAGGCTTATATAAAGTTTATACCTACTCCTAATGAAAAAGAAAGACCGGAAAAGGAAGAAACTTCAGGAATGGTTCTGAAAGCAGCAGCTCCTATTATAGACTATGATAATGAGCTACTGGGGATTATCTATGCATGGAGATTGCTGAATAGAGATTATGAAATAGTTGACAAAGTCAAGAATACGGTATTTGAGGGAGTAAAGTATAAGGGAAAGGATATAGGAACAGCAACTATTTTCCAGGAAGATCTTCGTATTTCAACTAATGTTCAGAACCTGGATGGAAACAGGGCCATAGGTACGAGAGTTTCGGAGGAGGTATACGATCAAGTATTGGTAAAGGGAATACCCTGGGTCGGAAGGGCGTTTGTAGTGAATAATTGGTACATTTCTGCATACGAGCCGATAGAAAATATAAATGGAGAAATAATCGGTATATTATATGTTGGTCTTCTCGAAGAGAAATTTACCGATTTGCAGAAGAAGACCATGGGAATATTCCTGGGAATAACACTTTCCGGGATGGCCCTAGCTTTAATTATTTCATATTTCTTGATTTCAAATATATTAAAACCTATTAATCAATTGGTCTATGCTTCAAAAAAGCTGGCAAACGGAGATTTAACACAAAAAGTTAAACTTACCTCAAAGGATGAGATTGGCGAGCTTACAGAGGCATTTAATTTCATGGTTTCGTCGATAAAAGAAAGAGATGAACAATTAAAAGCGCGTACCCAGCAAAAGGTACAGGAATCAGAGAGACTGGCATCTCTTGGGCGTTTAGCTGCGGGTGTTGCTCATGAGATAAACAATCCACTTGGTGCGATCATGGTATACAGCAATCTATTACTAGAGGAGTCAAAACTACAGGGTTTTAAGAAAGAGAATTTAAAAAAGATAGTAAGAGAGACTGTAAGGTGTAAGGAAATCGTAAAGGGACTACTTGATTTTGCCCGTAAAACTGAGCCAAAGAAAGAACTGGCAGATATAAATAATATTTTGGAGAGGGTTTCGTCTCTCGTCGAAAAGCAGTCACTATTTCAGAATATAAAGATCACTAAAAAACTTAACAAAACCCTGCCTATGGTGATGATAGATAAAATCCAGATTCAACAGGTTTTTATGAATATTTTTTTAAATGCAGCGGAGGCAATGAGAGGAAAAGGAAATTTTACTATAAGTGTTCGCCTTTTAAAAAGGAAAAGGACCCTGGAAATACAATTAACTGATACGGGACGTGGAATATCTCAGGAGAATATTAAGAGTTTGTTTGAACCATTCTTTACGACCAGGGGGGAAGCCGGCGGGATGGGATTGGGTCTTGCTATTAGCTATGGAATAATTAAGAGCCATGGGGGGAATATTGATGTAAAGAGCCAGGTTGGAAAAGGTACGACTTTCTTCATAAGATTGCCCGTAGGGAAATTAAATAAATAAAAAAGAAAGAAGGTATATAAAATGAAGAATAATACAAAGATTCTAATAATTGACGACGATCCCGATTATGTGGAGGCAATAAAAGCTATACTTGAAAATAAATCTTATAAGGTTGTGACTGCCTATGATAAGAATGAGGGGATGAAAAAAATTGATTCTGAAAAACCCGATTTAATCATTCTCGATATCATGATGGAAAAACTGGATGATGGTTTTACTATCTGCTATAAGCTTAAACACGACCCGGAATTAAAAAAAATTCCTGTACTTTCAGTGTCAGCTGTTACAGAGAAGACCGGCCTCAAATTCTCACCAGAGACAGATGGGGAATATTTTGAAGCAGACGACTATGTAGAGAAACCTGTCAAGACAGTCGATTTATTGGAGAGAGTTGAAAGGCTTTTAAATAAATAAGTAATTCAGTTCGGGAAATTGATATGTTTAATATTTTAATTATTGATGATGAGGAAGCTATGAGAGATTCCTGCCTTCAGGTATTGACCGGAGAGGGATATCAGGTTGAGACGGCCGGAGACGGTAAAACAGGTCTTCAAAAAGTAAAAGAGCTAAAGCCTGACCTAATACTGGTTGATCTGAAAATGCCGGGTATCTGTGGCATGGAAGTACTTGAAAAAACCAGAGATATCGATCCAAATATTATAGCTGTAGTTATTACCGGTTTTGCAACAATAGATTCTGCTGTGGAATCAATGAAACAGGGTGCTTATGATTTTCTTCCAAAGCCTTTTACTCCGGACGAGCTGCGTATTATTGTTAAGAGAGGATTGGAAAAGAGGAGGCTGGCTGTTGAAGCTGCTGCTTTAAGAGAAGAGAAAAGGAGAATGGAAGAGAATTTTATAACTATGATCTCTCATGAGTTGCGCACCCCTCTTGTAGATATTCAGCAGTATTTTGAGGTAATATTAAGCGGAATTGCCGGTGAAATAGGAGTAGAGCAAAAAAAAATGCTGGAGCGGGTAAGGAAAAAGATCAATATACTTTTAAACCTTATAAATGATTGGTTAAAGATGACGCGGATTAAAGCAGGTGAAGTTGTAAAAAGATTTAAACCGTTAGACATATCTTCCGTTCTAAAGGATGTTGTTGATTATATGCGCCCACAGGCTATAGAAAAAGGAGTTGATTTAAAAATAGATACATCTGCGAAACTTAAAAAAGTAAAGGGTGACAGGGAGAGCTTAAAAATAATGTTTTCCAACCTTGTTTCTAACGGAATAAGATTTAATCATAAAGGGGGCCGTGTTTTTATAAAGGTTGTCGAGCAGGATAGTCTAATAAGAGTGGAGATTTCTGATACGGGAATAGGTATTAATAAAGAAAATACCCCATTTATATTTGATGAATTTTTTAGAGTTAAAAGTAATGAGACTAAAGAAATTGATGGTATAGGACTTGGTTTATCGATCGTCAGGAAAATAGTGGATATGCATTCCGGTTCCATTGAGGTTGAGAGCAGGTTAGGAAAAGGGAGTACCTTTTATATAAATCTACCGAAAAATAATAAAGAGCCTGATTAAAGTTATGCAGATATTAAAATTAGATAAAAAAAATTTATTCGAGTTTATTTTAAGTTTGAATAATTTCGGAGAATTACATGCTCCTGTCAAAAAAAGCGATAAGCAATTTGTTTTTTCAAAGATTACGGATTTATCCAGTATAGAACTTGAATATACCAGAACCATACTGCCGCCCAAGAAATATTTCCACCCGCCAAGTGATACTCTATTTGAATTTTCCCAGAAAGAAGGTTATAAATTGCTGACAGAAGAGTTGGAGAAGAAGTTCGTGCTTTTTGGGGTCCACTCCTGCGATATCTATGCTATTAAGATACTTGATTTGATATTTTCAGGTGAATTTGTCGACAATCGTTATTTTACCAGGAGAAAAAATACTGCAATAATCGGATTGGATTGCACCCCTGATGATAAATGTTTTTGCCGTTCAATGAATGCAGATTTTGTAGAAGACGGTTTTGACCTATTTTTATCAGATATAGGAAGTTCTTATTTAGTCAGAGTAGGAACAGGCAGGGGAGATGATATGGTATACGATGCTAAGAGTATGTTCAGAAAAGTGGATAAAAAGGATATATCTGAGTATAAAAAGAGATCTGACAAAAAGAAGAACCTTTTCAAAGTGGGCATCGAACTGAGCGACCTGCCGGAGATAATGGATTTGGAGTATGAGAGCAAGGTATGGGAAGAGATTGGCAGGGAGTGTCTCAGCTGCGGGAGCTGTTCAATGGTCTGTCCGACCTGTTACTGCTACGACGTATTTGACGAAGTCAGTCTGAATGCCGGCAACGGAGTTCGTAAAAAACAATGGGATTCCTGCTTATTTAAAGATTATGCCTTAGTTGCAGGAGGTCATAACTTTAGAGCAGACCGTTCATCCAGAGTCAAGAATAGATTTTTTCATAAACAGAGGGGGTTTGTTTCACAATATGGAAGGCCAAGTTGTGTAGGGTGCGGACGTTGTATAGATGCGTGTCCGGCAAAAATAAATATTGTAGAGGTAATCAATAAAATAAGAGGTGTAAGATTATGAATGCTCGTCTGACTCCGTTAAAAATAAAAAAAGACATACATCAACCATATCTGGCAAGGATCATCAAGGTTCTTCCGCAGATTGAGGACCATCTCTTGTTTCAGATAAAGTTTGAGGATCCAAAGATTACCTCAAGTTTTAGCTATAGACCGGGACAATTTGTTGAATTAAGTGTAATCGGCAGTGGCGAAGCGCCTATTTCAATATCTTCTCCGCCTAACAGACGTGGGATTATTGAGCTCTGCGTGAGAAAAATCGGGAGGGTAACAAATGCTTTGTTTAGACTACCTGTAAATTCTTTGGTAGGAATAAGGGGTCCTTATGGAAATGGTTTTCCGATTGAAAAGTTAGAGGGCAACAGTTTATTGATTGTAGCTGGTGGTTTAGGAATGGCTCCATTAAGGTCTCTTCTCTGGTATGCGCTGGAGAATAGGTCTGAGTTTGATGATATTATACTTATGTTTGGAGCAAAAAATCCCAACGATATGTTATTCAAGTATGAACTTTTAAAGCTTATTGACAGACCTGATATGAAGTGTTTGCTGACAGTGGACAAAGATGAGGAAGGAATATGGAAGGCCTATTTCGGGGTTGTTACAAAACTGTTTGATTATGTAAATATTGACCCAGCTACAACATACGCTGCACTGTGCGGGCCTCCTATTATGTATAAATTTGTTCTAAAGGAGCTACTTAAAAAGAATTTCTCCAAAGATAGGATATTTATGTCCCTGGAAAGAAAAATGAAATGCGGTGTAGGTAAGTGCGGGCATTGCAGCATAGGTTATAAATATACCTGTATAGATGGTCCGATATTTACTTATTGGGATGCGATAAATCTTCCGGAAATGATTGAGTAAAGAAAAAATTATGATAAAACCAAAAATAGGCATATTTGGATTGACAGGTTGTGCTGGAGAGCAGATAGTGATTTTAAATTGCGAGGATCAGCTAATGGATATATTTGGTGCTGTCGATATCAAATGTTTTCCCACAGCCATGACTAAGAATGATAAGGATTGTGACCTGGATATTGCGTTTGTTGACGGGTCTGTTGTACAGCCTGAGGATAAACAGTCATTGGAAAAGATCAGGAAAAGGTCAAAATTGCTTATTGCGCTTGGCACCTGTGCCGTATGGGGAGGACTTCCAGCTATGAGAAATGATGTGCCGCGAGAGGTATTTTTGGAGAAAGTATACGGTGAAAGCGGCAAGTCTTTTAAAAACATTCCGGCTCAGCCATTGAAAAATTTTGTAAAGGTTGACTTATCTATTTCGGGATGCCCAATAGAAAAAGAGCAGTTCTTAAAAGCGGCTGCATCTTTGCTGCATGGAGACGCGCCTCTACTCCCCAGCTATGCAGTATGCACAGAGTGTAAGATGAACGAATATGTATGCATGCTGACCGGAAGAAATGAATTATGCCTGGGGCCTATAACTGTAGCTGGATGCGGTGCACGCTGCCCGGGTTATAATATCCCATGTATTGGATGTAGAGGTCCTGTAGACGAAGCTAATGTTGCATCAGAAATAAAAATATTAAAAGAAAAAGGATTCACTATGGTAGATATACAAAATAGATTGCGAAGTTTTGCTGCTCAGGCAGAGGTCTTGCAGCAATAATTTAACAAGGGATTATGTGATGAATAAATCAATAAAGATTAGTCATTTATGCAGAGTCGAGGGGCACGGCGGTATTACTCTTGATATTAAGGATGGAAAGATAGTTAAGGTGGAAGCGAATATCTTTGAGGGAAGCCGTTTTTTTGAACCGATTATAATCGGACGGTATTATAATGAGATAACACCAATTTTATCAAGAATATGTGCTATCTGTTCTGCAGTCCATACGATAACTTCCCTGGAAGCCATAGAAAATGCTTTTAATGTCAGAGTAACGCCTCAAACTCACCTGCTGAGGGACCTTTTACTTCAGGGAGGGAATATAGAAAGCCATGCCCTTCATCTGTTCTGTCTGGCGGTGCCCGACTATTTAGGTTATACGGGAGCTGTTACTTTGGCAGCTGATAGACCGGAGCTGGTGAGAATGGGTTTGGGTTTGAAGAAACTTGGAAATAATATTCAGGAAGCGATAGGCGGCAGAGCAGTACATCCTGTGAATGCTATTATAGGAGGCTTTGGCAGGTTGCCTGATAAAGAACTTTTACTTGAATTAAAAAAACAGTTGGAAAAAGGATTAAAGCAGGCGGTGGATACTATTGATATAATGGCTACTTTAAAAGTTCCCGACTTTACTGAATCTATGACAATTTATGCAGCGCTTGGTTCTATGGATAGCAGATATAGCTTATTTGGAGATAAAATAATATTATCAACTGGAGACTCGGTAGATGTCAGCAAATATAAAGAAGTATGTAATGAAAAAGTTGTTCTGCATTCTCATGCGAAGCACAGCCTATTTAAAAGAAAACCATTTATGGTAGGTGCTCTGGCGCGGATAATATTGAATGGGCGCAAGCTAACCGGAGAGGCTAAAAAAGCTGTTGAAAAATTAGGTCTAAATCTGTCTTCACAAAATGTACTTTATAATAATCTTGCTCAGGCTGTAGAGATAATCTACGATATAGAAAGATCACTTGAGATTATAGAGCAGCTTCTTAGGTATGGAATAAAATATGAAAGACCTGTCAGAGTAAAGGTCAAAGCAGGTATAGGGACAGCTGCCTGTGAAGCACCGCGCGGTATGTTATTTCATAGCTATATTTTTAACAGCAAAGGAAGGGTAACCGGCGCAGATGTCATTACACCTACAGCACAGAACTTGGCTAATATGGAGAAAGACTTTAAAGCTTCAGCAGAGAGGCTTATCAATGAATCTAAGGAATCACTATCGGAAAAATTAGAGATGGTAGCAAGAGCATATGATCCCTGTATTTCTTGCTCTGTTCACTTAATTGAGGTAAATTATAAGTATTAAATAAAAAAGAATTAGTGCTGTGTACTTAATCCTTCGAGTAAATTAAAGCAGATGATAATTAAGTTAATTTAGTGTTTATTTAGAAGTTTAACGGATTATAAATTTTATAAAAGGGTTAGATTATATGAGACTATCAAAAAAAGGGGATTATGCCTTAAGGGCTATGGTACATCTTTCCCTTAACTATAGTAAGGATTCTGTACAGATACATGAAATATCAGAACAAGAAAAGATACCGGAGAAATTCTTAGAGCAGATTTTACTTGAGCTTAAAAATGCAGGTTTACTACAGAGCAAACGCGGTATTGGCGGAGGATATAGTTTGATCAAAGATCCAAAAGAAATTACTCTTGCCCGGGTAATTCGGATTATTGACGGTCCCCTTGCCCCCTTGAGCTGTGTAAGTAAATGGGCATATGTAAGCTGCCCGAGAGAAAAGAACTGCGGCCTTTATAGCGTGATGTTAGATGTACGCAACGCTATCGCTAAAATTCTGGAAGGAATTACTCTTGCTGATGTTTGTGTAAGAACAAAAAGTTTGGCAAGGAAAAGATAGAACAGGTATAAGTTTGATCAATATAAGCTGCCAAGTTCTTTGAATTTATCTTTTAAGCTTGTATATAATGATTTATAGATCCGGTATATCTTATTATATTTTTTAACATTTTCGATTATCGGGTGGTTTTCCTGTTTAATATCATTAATTATTCTGTCTGCAAGCTTATTGATATCAGAATATATCCCGCACCCTTTACCTGCAATTATTGCAGCTCCGTAAGCTGGGCTGCTTTCTTCAACGTTTAAGGTAATTGCTTGTGTGTTTAAAATATCCGTCAAAATCTGTCTCCATATATCACTTCTTGATCCTCCGCCGGATAAGATAATTTTATCTGATTTAATATTGAGTTCTCTCATTAGAGAGAGGCAGTCCAGTTGGCTGAATGCCACTCCCTCCATAATTGATCTTATGAAATGATCTGCGTTATGCAGGTAAGAAATACCAAAAAATACGCCTCTAGCATGAGGATCTGCATAGGGTGTTCTTTCGCCTGATAGGTATGGTAAAAATATAAGTCCATTTGATCCAATAGGTACTCTTTTTGCCTGTTCGTTCAGAAGATCATACCCTTTGAGATTAGGAAAATCTTTAGTTATTTCCATGGTTGGCCCGAATTTATCAAAATACCACTTGAGTGATCCGCCAGCTGAGATTGTTACACCTGTAAGATGCCACTTATCGGCAACGGCATGACAAAAGGAATGTAATCTGCCCTGAGGATCGTATAGTGGTTTATCGCTGTGCGCAAACACTACGCCTGAAGTTCCTATAGTATCCAAAATAAGACCGCTTCTTGTGATACCATTACCAACAGCTCCGGCAGCATTATCGCTGCCGCCTCCAACTATGGGAGTACCTTCAATCAGTCCTGTAAGGTTGGAAGCTTCTTCACTAACTTTTGAAGATATTATTTCTGATTCGAATACATCCGGGAGTAGATCCTTGTTTATATTCAAACCATTTAAAATTTCGCCGGACCAGTTTCTGGATGGAATATCCATAAGAATTGTTCCGGAAGCATCGGATACTTCAGTTGCATAGGTGTCCGATAGCCTGTATCTGACATAGTCTTTGGGTAGAAGAATTTTTGATACCTTTTTGTAATTTTCAGGTTCATTTTCTCTAAGCCAGAGTATTTTGGGTGCCGTAAATCCTGGTAAAGCTCTGTTGTAAGATAGCTTTATAAAATTATCGTAGCCAAATATTTTATATATAGTCTGACATTGTTTGTAAGTCCTCTGATCACACCAGAGTATTGCAGGTCTTATCACATTACCATAATTGTTTAAAAAAACACTGCCATGCATCTGCCCTGATAAACCAATACATGCGATATTTTTAGGAGAGACATCTGATTTTTTTATAATATCCTTTATAGTTTTAATAGAAGCATTACACCAATCGTCTGGAATTTGTTCGGACCATCCAGGTTTTGGTGTTATAAGTTTATAATCACTTATACTTGAAGCTACCAGTTTGTTGTTTTCATTTATTAATACAGTCCTTGTTGAAGTAGTTCCTATATCGAGACCTAAAAGAAAATTCATAATTTTTAATATAATTACTTTTTATTTTCCGTTATATTATTTCATTCTTTCCAATAATATTAATTTAACATCAACTCTATAGTTTTCAGGGTCAAAATACACTTTAATTTGGTGTTCATTATGTTTTTCATGAGGCCTTAATATTATTGAAATGATTTGAAAATTTATTAATATAAAGGTAAATATTTTTTATAAAGATTGTTTTTATATTCAATTTTTAAACCTTAAGATTTTTATGTTAAATAATAAAAAGAAAAGTTCAGTTAGTCAAGTGATTTTTTAAAGTGTATTATAAAAGTGGCTTGACTAACTAATACTTTACTTCTATAATATTTTTACATCATTGAGTATTTAAAATGATATCTATCGAATGATTTCAATAAAAAAACAAAAAGCTCTTAAACAAACAAACAGAAAAGTAATATTGAATATTCTTCGTGATTCAGGAAAAATATCAATATCTGAACTTTCTAAAGTAGTCAGTTTAAGTAAACCCACACTTATGACCATAATAAATTACTATTTGAAAAAGGGTCTTGTTGTCAATGTCGGAAAGGGGAGCTCAACAGAGGAAGGTGGCAAGAAACCTAATATTTATAAGCTCAATGAAAATGGTGGTTATGCAATAGGTATGATTATATCGGCAAACAAGTTGGCTTCTGTAATTACAGATTTAAAGGGCAAGATCCTCTATAAAAACTCGGTACCGCTTAAAACAAATGAGAAGTTTGAAAGTGTTTTGGAAAAGATAGTAGATTTATACAATAATCTTACGAACAGCAGCGGCATCGATAAAGGTAAAATTATCGGACTTGCTATTGGAGCTTATGGAATAACTAATTATACGAGCGGTGAGGTTATTTTTTCACCGCATTTTCCGTCATGGGGTAAGAACCTAAACCTGAAAGAAAAAATACTGGAAAAGATACCTAATGAAATAACGGTAATTGTGGATAATCATATAAGATTTCAGGTTTTTGCCGAAAAAATTTTAGGTTTGGCAAAAGATAAAAACAACATTGTTGCCATTCAGGCTGGCAAAGGATTGGTAGCTGGAGTAATAATAGAAAATGAAATTAAAAGAGGTAATCATTATTTGATTGGTGAAATAGGACATATGGTTGTGGATCCCGAAGCAAGAGAAATCTGTGCATGCGGCGGTAAAGGCTGTTTTGAAGCAATGGTGACGACTAACAGGATATTAAGGATGGCCAGGGAAAAGTATAAAGAATATCCTGATTCAGTCATTTTTAATGGAAGAAGTCCTGATAATATAGATATTGATAGTATATTTGATGCATCCAACGATCAGGATAAACTTGCGCTGGATCTGATGGATGATGCGATAAACTGGTTCGGAATTGGAATATCCAACATTATTCTTATGTATGACCCACAAATTGTAATTATTCAGGGTATCTTTACAAAGGCGGGAGAATATTTTCTTAAAAATCTAAGAGAAAAGATAAATAAGATTTCCTTATTTTCCATAAAAAGAGAAACTGTAATCAAGTATTCCGAATTAGGTGATAATGCCGGATTACTTGGAGCAGCGTCTTATATTCTTTCGAATTATTTTGAATAATTTCTAACATTAATATAAATATTATAAAAAAAGTTAAAGGAGGTGTAAGGGATAAATAAAATGAGATTTGTCTAAGGGCTTATAGGGGGGCCTATCTTAAACAAATCTCCAGTATATTTTATCAAAAAATGGGCTAAAAGGAGATGAAAAGAAGTGAAAAAAATACTAATACTTGCTTTAATTGCGATTTTTTCAGTTTCAATGTTGCTTATTGGAACTTCCTGTAAAGAAGAGGCTGCTGAAGAGGAAGAAGCTGTTATCGAAGAAGAAGCTGAAGAAGAAGTAGTAGCCGAAGAAGAAGAAGAAGAAGAGGTAGCAGCGCCAGTTACTTTTACCTGGTGGCACATTCAGACAGAAGAAACCCAGAAAGCTTTGTGGCAGAGTCTGGCTGATGAATATATGGCTGCAAATCCAAATGTTACCATTGATATCACAGTTTTGGAGAATGAAAACTTCAAAGCAAAAATGACAACAGTTATGCAGACTGGCGAAGTACCGGATCTTTTCCAGAGCTGGGGTGGTGGTACCATGAATGATCAGGCTGAAGCAGGCCTACTTAGAGACATCACAGCAGATCTTGCTGCAGACGGCTGGGGCGATACATTCTCACCAGGTGCTCTAGGTGTTTATTCCTATAAAGGAGTGAACTACGGTGTGCCGAGAGATATGGGAATGGTTGGCTTCTGGTATAATACTGAATTATTCGCTGATGCAGGAATCGATGCTCCGCCTACTACTTGGGCCGAGCTTCTTGATGATGTACAGAAACTAAAAGATGCCGGTATCACCCCGATTGCAGTTGGTGCAGGAGATAAATGGCCGGCTGCTTTCTGGTGGGAGTATCTTGCAACACGTATTGGTGGACAAGCTGGTTTTGATGCTGCTGCTTCAAGATCAGGCTCCTTTACCGATGCTCCATTCGTAGAAGCTGGTGAAAAAATTCTGGAACTAGTTGATTTGGATGCATTCCAGGATGGTTTCTTAGCTTCAACATGGGGAGACGAAGGTACCCTGATGGGTAACGGAGAAGCCGGTATGGACCTTATGGGGCAGTGGGCTCCTGGTTCATTCAGAGAAAACAGTGCTGATGGCACAGGCCTTGATGGTAAACTCGGCTGGTTTAAGTTCCCCGCAGTAGAAGGCGGTACCGGTGATCTTAATGATGCGCTGGGTGGCGGTAATGGATTTGTAGTTGGTATAAATGCTCCAGATGCAGCAGTAGATTTCCTGAAATATATAAGCAGTGTGGATTCACAAAAGGCACAGGCTGAAATAGGAATGTCTGTTCCAGTTGTAGCCGGTGCTGAGGCAGCTCTTACTGATCCAAACCTTATAATGGTTCAGCAGGGTGCAGCAGATGCAGAGTATTTCCAGCTGTACTATGACCAGTATCTTCCACCGGCAATGGGTTCTGTAGTTAATGATGCCGTTCAGGCAATTTTTGCAGAATCAATGACACCGGAGGAAGCTGCTCAAATGGTTGAAGATTCAGCTGCTCAAGAGCTTCAATAAGGAATAGTTAAGTAAGGTGATATATGGGGATTGAGTTTTAAAATACTCAATCCCCATTGATTAATTGAAAGTATTAAAAAAATAAAATAAAATGTATCCAATAGGAGGTTTATTATAATATCGCCTAGAAGAATCAAACCACATAGTATCTCAATAGAAAGAACAAAAGTTTTTTTATTCTTGATCCCTGCTGCAGCCCTTATATCGATTTTTCTTGTATATCCCATAATACGGTGTGGTTACTACAGCACATTTGACTGGAACGGTATGGGCCCCGCCGAAGATTTTATAGGAATGGGAAATTTTTTAAACTTATTTACGGATAAAGTTTTTCTGAAAGCTATAGGTAACAGTTTTATGATTGTTGCACTTTCTTTATCAGTACAACTCCCCCTGGCTATGGTTATTGCTCTTATGATCGGACGTAAAATACGCGGTCGTGGATTCTATAGGACAGTATTTTTTCTGCCCTATGTTCTGTCTGAGACTATTACAGCCATTATGTGGAGAATTCTTTACAATCCTGAACCAAGTAGAGGATTTATAAATGCAGTCTTTCAAGCTTTTGGGTGGGAAACTCAGGCCTGGTTGGGCAATACAAGTCTGGTTATATTTTCAATATTTATGGTACTGACCTGGAAATATATCGGATTCCATATGCTTCTATATATAACGGGAATACAAAATATTCCAAGAGATGTCGAAGAAGCTGCTTTAATCGATGGTGTAACAAAACGCCAGATGATAACACATATAACCTTACCTTTAATAATGGGCACGGTAAGAACATCAGTATATTTGTCAGTTCTCGGTTCGCTGCAGGTCTTTGCAATCGTATGGATTATGACTAAAGGCGGTCCGGTCAATGCCAGTGAGGTTTTATCGACATATATGTATCGTTTTAGTTTTGTACGATTTCAACTTGGATATGGCGCAGCAATAGCAATAATGATGTTGATTATTGCGCTGATCTTTTCCATAACTTATAGGAGTTTTGTGCGCAGAACAGAACGCATAGCATAGAAAGGATTGATTTATGATAGATAAAGGTGTTATGAAAAAAACAAGATTAAATGAACGCGTTGCAGGATTTTTTAAATATTTCCTTCTTACGATAGCTGTTATCCTCATCCTTATCCCGATTGTCATTATCATATTTGGTGGATTAAAGACACGCGGTGAGTTTTATACAATACCTTACGTTCCTCCCATACCACCAAGATGGCAGAATATTATAGAAATTTTAACTTTAAAGGATTTCTGGTATATGATGCGCAATAGTGTGGTTGTAACCCTATCAACTACTTTTTTAGTAGTAATTGTTTCTTCCATGTCGGCTTTTGTATTTTCACGTATAGTCTTCAAGGGCAAAGCTGCTCTATTCCAATTTTTTACCCTTGGTCTTATGTTCCCGGCTACAGTAGCCATTTTACCAATATTCATTATAGTAAGACAGATAGGCTTACAAAATAATCTGATAGGAGTAATACTGGTACTGACAACATTCCAGATTTCTATGTCAACTGTAATTCTCCGCAATTTTTTTATGGACATTCCTTCAGAACTACAGGATGCTGCAAATATAGATGGTTGCAATACAATAGGATTTTTCTGGCGTATACTTCTGCCGCTGGCAAAGCCATCTCTAGCTGCAGTGGCAGCCTTGGCTGTGGTTAACACTTGGAACGATTTATTAGTAGCACTGGTTCTGATAGATAGGGAGAAATTATGGACATTACAGCTTGGAACAATGCAATTTCAAGGCCAGTACGGGCAGGATTTATCTCTGGTATCAGCATTCCTCATATTAGCAGCTATACCTGCTGTTGTATTCTATGTATTTGCCCAGCGTCATATTGTTTCAGGATTAACTGCAGGTTCTCTTAAAGGTTAATTATAAATATGCCTAATAGTATTATTTGATTAGTACGATATCAATTTAAAAATCTTGACTAAACGCTGGGATATATTTTTTTATCATGGTTTTTAAATGAAAGGGTTTATCATAATGTCTGCAAATCACCACAAACGAAGAGATACAAACAAACAAAAAAATAATTATCTCGATAAAAATAAACCTGTGGATAAAAGGGTAAATGATCTTTTATCTCATATGACTATTGATGAGAAATTAGCCCAGCTGGGCAGTTTCTGGATATATGAAATATTGGAAGAAGATAGATTTTCTGATAAAAAAGCAGGCATTTTGATGAAGGATGGAATCGGGCAGGTAACCCGGCTTGGCGGAGCAAGCAATTTTGATCCGGCTGTTTCTGCCAGAACTGCGAATCAAATACAAAAATATCTGGTTACAAATACCCGTCTTGGCATACCTGCAATAATTCATGAGGAATCCTGCAGCGGTTATATGGCTAAAGGGGCGACCTGTTTCCCCCAGATTATAGGAGTTTCAAGTACATGGGATCCCGATTTGGTTAAGGAAATGAGTACTGTAATAAAAGAACAAGTAAGGTCTGTCGGAGCTCATCAGACCCTTGCTCCCGTGCTTGATATTTCCAGAGATGCAAGATGGGGGAGAGTAGAAGAAACATTTGGAGAAGATCCCTATCTTGTTTCCAGAATGGGTGCATCATATATAAATGGACTTCAGGATACCAGCTGGAAGAAAGGAATTATGGCTACAGCAAAGCATTTTGTGGGATATGGTGTTTCTGAAGGTGGGATGAATTGGGCTCCCCCACACATTCCTCCAAGGGAATTGCTTGAAATATTTCTTCTGCCATTTGAGGTGGCAGTAAAAGAGGCCAAAATCGCATCTTTGATGCCAGCATATCACGAGCTGGATGGTATACCTTGCCACAGTTCAAAAGAGTTATTGACTAATATATTAAGAGAAAAATGGGGTTTTGAGGGAATAATAGTATCTGATTATTTTGGTATCAACATGTTAAATGAATGTCATCATATAGCTCTGGATAAGAAGCATGCCGCTAAAATGGCGATTGAGGCAGGTGTGAATATAGAGCTCCCAAGTACTGATTGTTATGGTAAACCTTTAAAAGATACATTAAAAGACAATAAAATTTTTGAAGCATTGGTTGACATGTCAGTAAAAAAAATACTTAAAATGAAATTTTTAATGGGACTTTTTGAAAATCCTTATGTGGATGAAGAAAGAGCTGCAAAAATATTCGATACTGCGGAGCAGAGGGCACTTGCATATAAAATAGCAAAGAAATCAATTGTACTGTTAAAAAATCAAAAAAATGTATTGCCTCTAAGTGAAAATATTTCATCGATTGCTGTAATTGGACCGAATGCAGATAATATAAGAAATATAATCGGAGACTATGCATACCCCTGTCATATAGAATCACTTATAGAGATGAAAGAGAATAATGATGCGTTTAATACTCCTATACCCGATAAATTAGAGATGGCAGATAATTTTGTCCAAATTTCAAGTATTTTGGATGGGATAAAAGAAAAAGCAAGTAAAAACACATCCGTTTATTATGCAAAGGGCTGCGATGTGAGAAGCGATAAAAGAGATGGGTTTGCTGAAGCTATAAAAATTGCAGAAAAATCTGATGTGGCAATCGTGGTTGCTGGTGGTAAATCGGGACTTATAGACGATTGCACAAGTGGAGAAACGAGGGATAGAGCGGATTTAAATTTGCCGGGAGTGCAGGAAGAACTTATAAAAGCTATTTATAAAACAGGCACCCCGGTAATAGTTATTCTTGTGAATGGCAGACCATTATCTATAAATTGGATTGTTGAAAATATTCCTGCAATAATAGAAGCATGGCTGCCAGGTGAAGAAGGTGCACGGGCAGTAGCAGATGTTTTATACGGAGATTTTAATCCGGGAGGGAAACTTCCAATGTCATTTCCAAGATCTGTAGGACAGGTACCGGTTTATTATAATCATAAACTATCTGGCGGGCGTTCTAACTGGAAAGGTGATTATGTAGAAATCAGCAGTAAACCGTTGTTTTCTTTTGGTTATGGCTTAAGCTATACAAGCTTTAAATATGATAATTTGATTATTATACCCGAAAGCGTACCAGTTAATGGAAAGGTCGAAATAAGCATTGATATAAAAAATACCGGCTCCAGAAAAGGAGATGAAGTAGTACAATTA
This sequence comes from uncultured Actinomycetota bacterium, assembly GCA_964610385.1. GTDB lineage: Bacteria > Actinomycetota > Humimicrobiia > Humimicrobiales > Humimicrobiaceae > CAZBSE01. The sequence continues at coordinate 56,923 of CAZSXW010000009.1, read as the reverse complement.
TATATAAATGATATGCAATCTGAGATAACAAGACCGGTAAAGGAATTAAAGGGATTTAAAAGGATTTTCTTAGAGCCCGGTCAAAAGAAAACGATAACTTTTATACTCCCTATGAGTCTGCTGGGTTTTTACAATAAAGATATGAAGTGCATAGTAGAACCAGGGACTGTTAAAGTTATGGTTGGGAGCTCTTCAGATGATATCAGGTTGACGGGTAAATTTGAAATAACTGGTAAAACAGTAGAACTAAAAAATAAAAGAAAATATTTTTCGACAGTAGAAATAAGATCCGATACCTAATTGATATAATTAAAATAATAATTTTATTTCATTTTATTGATATTAATCCTATAGAACTGTTGTTTTTTATCCAATTATAAAGAATGTCTTTACTCCGATTGCCAGAAAATTCTCCTTTTTTGGATTTAAATGGTATAAAAGTTTGAAGTATTTCTCTGTAAAAAATAAAAAAAGCAGTAAATTTTTGTTAAAACTTGTTAAAAAATATAGATTTTTATTGATTTTTAATAAATTTTAAAATTTTTACTATAATATATATATTTTTAACATTTTTTTTAGTATAATCATAAAAATATTAGTTTAATCGAAAAAAATCATATTTTTTTCAAATTAAAGATAACTTTACGGTAAAGTTTATTTAAAAATATTAAAATAGGGGGGGTGAAATATGAGTGATTACCTAAAAATAATAAGAGAAAACTGCAGTCAAAAAGATTATAAAAAAATAGTTGATTTAAAAAATATTCATATAAATAGGTTCGTAGCAAGGTTCATAAAACTATTGGCCCCCGGATCTATTTTTATTTGCGATGATTCCAAAGACGATTTTGATTATATAAGGCAAAAAGCACTGGATGATGGTGAGGAAAGAAAACTTAATATAGAAGGTCATACCGTTCATTTTGACGGCTACTATGATCAGGCAAGAGATAAAGAGAAGACCAAATTCCTGGTACCAAAAGGGGTTTATCTGGGGAAAAATCTTAATACCATAGATAAGGAAACCGGATTTAGGGAGATCCTGGGCATTATGAAGAATATAATGAATGATAAGGAGCTGTATATAATGTTTTTTTGTCTGGGACCGGAAAATTCGGATTTTGCAATACCTGCGATTCAATTGACTGATTCAAGCTATGTTGCACATTCGGAGATTTTGCTTTACCGGCCGGGATATGCGGAATTTAAAAGACGCGGAAACTATGAAGATTATTTTCAGTTTGTACACTCGGCAGGGGAATTGGAAAATGCGGTCAGTAAAAATGTTGATAAAAGAAGAATATATATGGATACAGAAGATGATATTGTCTACTCTGTAAATACTCAGTACGGAGGTAATACCATAGGTCATAAAAAACTTGCCATGCGCCTGGGGATAAGCAGAGCTTCAAAGGAAAACTGGCTGACCGAGCACATGTTTGTTCTGGGAGTACATGGACCTGGTGGCAGGGTAACATATTTTACAGGTGCTTTTCCCTCTATGTGCGGAAAGACTTCAACTGCAATGATCCCTGGAGAAACAATAGTGGGGGATGATATTGCCTATCTTAAAAAAATAAATAAGAGAGTATATGCAGTAAATGTTGAAATAGGTATTTTTGGGATTATACAGGATATCAATACGGATGATGATCCTATAATATGGGAAACCATCACTCAGCCAAACGAAATTATATTTTCGAACATACTGGTAACGGAGGATGGGGGTATTTACTGGATAGGAAAACCTGGGAAGGTCCCTGAGAAGGGGATGAACCATTCGGGCCAGTGGTATCAGGGTAAAAGAGATGAAAAGGGAAATGAGATAACACCCTCGCATAAAAATGCAAGATTTACTGTAAATCTTAAAAATTTAAAAAACGTTGATAAAAATTATGATAATCCTGACGGCGTTGAGGTAGGTGGAATAATATACGGAGGAAGAGATCCTGATACTATGGTACCGGTGCTGGAAGCGTATGACTGGGATCATGGTATCGTAAGTATGGGTGCTTCTCTGGAATCAGAGACAACCGCAGCTACTCTTGGTAAGACGGGTGTTAGGAAATTTAATCCGATGTCAAATATGGATTTTCTTTCCATACCTGTAAGTAAGTACGTAGATATTAATCTTAAATTTGGGGAGTCTCTGGAGAATCCACCAAAAATATTCGGTGTCAATTATTTTTTAAAAGACAAAAATGGGAATTTCCTAAACGAAAAGACTGACAAGAGAGTATGGCTTAAGTGGATGGAACTCCGTACCCATAATGAAGTGGAAGCTATTGATATCAGTATTGGTTTTATTCCTAAATATGAAGATCTTAAGAGATTGTTCAGGGATTTGCTTAAAAGAGATTACAGCAAAGAAGCATATACGGAACAGTTTAGATTAAGAATTCCAGAAAACATTTCCAAGATAGATAGGATTATTAAAATTTATAAAGATATTGGCCATGAAATCCCTGACGTATTGTTTAAAATCCTCGGAGAGCAGAAATCAAGATTGGAAAAGCTTAAGGATCAGAAAGAGGAATACATTTCTCCTCTTGAATTCTAAGAGGGTTTCGGTCATCCAAGATGAAAAAGGCATGCTTTCTATTATCTGTCAAATTTATACATTATAAGACCGGTACACGGCTTGGGATAAAAGTAGGTGGATTTATCCGGAAGTATGTTTCCAGCTGCTGATATTTTTTCTATTTGTTTGACTGTGGGAGCATTTAAAAGTATTCCAAGATCAAATTTTTTACTGTTTACTTTTTTAATGACATTGCTTATATAATGGGTATAACTGATTTTTTTGATTTTAAAATGCATGTTAAGTTTGTTCACTAAAGTATTTTTTAATATCTTTATACCAATATCTAAACATTCGTCTCCTTTAATTTTTTTGAGAACGCCGGAGGTATCAGCTGCTGACGATTTTAAGGTTATATAGTATAATTTTTTAGGGACACCGTATATAAAAAAGCTTTTGATACATTTAGACTTCGCCTCCAGCAGTCTTTTTCCGATATATTCAGGTGAATCAGAAGTAACTGTTTCAATATTGAAATCTTTTTTTATTTTTTCGAGTATCTTATCGATACCGGGATAAGTGTTGAATTTCATCAGTCTGTGGTTGGGATGCACGAGAATGTCTTTACCGCTGCTCTCGATGTATAAAGTCAATATATAATCTTCGGGCCTTTCTGTATATTTTCTGTCTTCCTTTATAACACCGGCGTATTTTTGTTTGTAGATAAGGGATGTTTCATAGCGGTGGTGTCCATCTGCTATAATCAACTTTTTGTCTTTCATTATTTCTACCAGCTTTCTAATATACTGTGTTTCCGGGATTTTCCATATTTTAAAATTTAAAGAGGGGTCATATTCTGCAGATGTATCGATAAATGGTTTTTTCTGCATCACTTCTTTTAATATTTCTCCGATACTTTTTTGATGATCTCTGTAAAGTGTATATACAAAACCAAAATTTGTCCGGCAGTTTTTAAGAAGGTTCAGCCTGTCCCTTTTGGGTCTTGATTGTGTTTTTTCATGCGGTATTATATTTAAACTGTTGTAGGGCTCGATTTTGGTAAGTCCGATAAAGCCGGTTATATTTTTTCTTTTACCATCTGCTGAGAAGTTTTCTTTAAAAACATAGAAGCATTTCTCGTGGTCAAATATTAAGATTTCGTCATTTGTCCATTTATGAAGTATCTCCCGGGCATTTTTATATTTTTCACTGCTACTGCCTCTGGGAAGGATCAAATTGATGATGTTATACCGGTCAAGGACATATAATTTTTTTCTAAGGGGTTTTGGTATCACATCGTAGGGGGGAGAGATCACATCTGAAATACTTTTGATTTTATCTTTATTATAAAAAAATCCACTCAAAGGTAGAACTTCTACCATTAATGCGGTCCCTTTCGTATGTTAAAGTTATAAAATCTCTACTGTTGTTAATATAAAATTGATTTGAGATTATAGCAATATAAAATTTTATTTACAAATAGAATCTTTATTATGTTGCTGATAGATGTTATTCTTCCAAAGGGTGTATAACCTGTCATAGATCATAATAGATTTATTATGCTTACTTATAATGATACAATTGGCTAATATAATTTATAAAATAAAAACCTAAAAGTAATAAAGATGTGTTAAAATGTTTTTCTGAAAAAAGATGATATAGGTCGTGATTTTAAAAATATGGTACTACTTGAAATTAAAAATTTAAGCCTTCGGGTCAATGGAAGCAGGCTTCTTAACAATATTAATTTAAACCTGAAAAAAGGGCTGGTATATGCAATTGTAGGTCCAAATGGTGTGGGGAAGACCACACTGGGAAATACCATAATGGGGCTTGAGGGATACAGAGACTTTGAAGGAGATATATTATTTAAGGGAGAATCAATAAAAGATCTGGATATTTATGAGCGTGCAGTTAGAGGTATTACACTTTCATGGCAGGAACCGGCAAGATTTGAAGGTATAAGTATTGAAAGATACATCAGCTCATCGGGGAAGAACATATCTGCGGATGAAGTATCCGTAATCTTAAAGGATGTAGGTATGATGCCGGGAAATTATCTGAAACGGGCTGTTGATAAAAGTCTCAGTGGAGGAGAAAGAAAGAAAGTCGAGCTTGCGTCAATACTGGCAATGAAACCTGAACTTGTTATCCTTGATGAGCTTGATTCGGGGATTGACGTGGACACCCTCGAAAATATTTTTAAAGCCATCGATTACCTGAAATCAAACGACTCTACCATAATTCTTATAACACACAGCAAGGCAGTATTAAAACAGGCGGAGTACGCTTTCCTTATGTGCAGTGGTATGATTTTAAGAGAAGGCAAAACGCCTGTTATAGGTAAATATTTCAGTAATAAGTGTCTCCCATGTGACCATAAAAATGAGCCGGAAGAATAGGGGGGATTTTATAATGGGTCCAGAAAGCCTGATAGCAGAGGAAGCGGGAATCTCGCAGGTCCTTGATGATGAAAAGAGCGCAAGTCTTATAATCAATAAAGACCGGATAATCAGTAGCAGAACGGTACAGGGACTGGTCGTCAAGACTGAAAATATAAAGGACGGGATTAGAATTAACATAACCCTGGAGGATAATATTATTATTGACCGGCCCGTCCATCTATGTTTTGGAGTGACCCATAAAAAAGCGGTACAGATAATCAGATTAAATCTGAAAGTAGGGAAGAATTCTTCCATGTCTGTTTATGCCCATTGTGTATTTCCCTTTGCCGAAGATGTGACTCATGAAATGGACGCTGTTATAAAAGTAGGAGAAAATTCAAAATACGAGTATCTTGAAAGGCATATTCACAGCGAGGAAGGAGGAGTGAAAGTAATTCCCAAAGCTGTCATCAAGCTGGGGAAAAATGCCAGGTATAAATCCGAATTTGAGCTTATCAGGGGTAGAGTGGGGCGAATCGATATGGATTACCAGGTCTTTTCTGAAAGCTACAGCGTGATGGATATGTCTGTAAGAGTAAACGGACGTGGAAACGATGTGATAGATATAAAAGAAAGCGGCAACCTTATGGGAGAGTATTCGAAAGGTGTTCTTAAATCCAGAGTAGCCTTAAGAGACGATGCAAGTGCTAATATATATAATAAATTAATAGCTACAGCTGATTATGCCAGGGGTCATGTTGACTGCAAGGAGATTGTCAGGGATAACGCCGTAGCTAATGCAGTTCCAATAGTGGAAGTAAGAAATCCAAAGGCACATATAACCCATGAGGCTTCAATAGGAAGTGTTGATTCAAAAGAGCTACAGACCCTGATGTCCAGAGGGCATAAAGAAGAAGAGGCGGTAGAGCTAATAATAGAAGGACTCCTGAGTTAATTTTTTATAAAAAAAGAGATATGAAGATAGAAGTAGTCGAGAATGTACTAAAATATAATAAGGATCAGGCAGATAAAAACAGAAAATTATTTAAAGATAATGATATTCTGGTCTTAAACTTCCTGTCTTCACCGGGAGCAGGCAAGACTTCATTGATCATCGAGACTATTAAAAGGCTGCAATCAAAAAAAATAATCGGAGTTATAGAAGGGGATATCTCTTCAACTTATGATGCTGAAAAGATAAAAAGATTTACCGAATATGTGGTTCAGATAAATACCGGGGGGACCTGTCATCTTAATGCCACTATGGTATCGAGCGCACTGGAAAGATTAGAAATCAGTAATCTGGATATATTAATGATAGAAAATGTGGGTAATCTAATATGCCCGGTAGGGTTTGACCTGGGTGAAGATTATAAAGTTGTTATATCATCGGTCAATGAAGGAGACGATAAGCCTGTAAAATATCCCCCTGTGTTTATCAAGAGTGATTTGATTATAATTAATAAGATGGATTTAATTGAAATAAGCGACTTTGACCAAACTTTTTTTGATAAAAAAGTAGGTGAGCTCAATCCCCAATCGGATATAATAAAGTTATCATGTAAGACAGGAAATGGTCTGGAAAACTGGATTGACTGGTTGTTGAAGCACAGTAGGAGATAGGATTAATCTAAATTGCGGCATTGTTCAAAGAGATATATCAGTATTCCCTGCAGGCTTTTATTGACATCTTAAATGGTAGGTGATATTTTATTTCAGGTGTTACAAACCTTTTACAAATAGCGTACTGGAAAACAGAGTAAAAGCAGTATCATATAAGAGGTGAGTTTATGCTATATAAGGTACTGGAAAAGGATGTTTATAGGGATTTTGTAAAGACTTTGATTTCCAAATATGAATTTATAGGTCCCAGGAAAAAAGACAGCGCAGTTCATGATTTTGTCCCGATTAAAAGTATTTCTGAACTGGATACCAATTATATTAAGACAACTATTCCTCCGGCGAAAAAACTACTGTTTCCTTCTTTTGAAAAGCTGGTTTCTTATAAGATTGGAGAAAAAATAAAAATAACACCGGTAAACGAAAGCAGCGAGAAGATACTTTTCGGTATTAATGCCTGGGATATAAACGGCATGAATTTTTTAGACAGGTTTTTCAGTACTAATTTTATTGATGATAATTATATGGCAAAAAGGAAAAAGCTTTTTGTAATTGGTATGGACAGCGAACCTGCTGAAACAAATTTTTCCCCAAGCATGGGTACAGAGTATGCTAAGGATGGTTTTGATATCTATTTTACGGAGCTCAGAAAAAAATATTTTGTAAGGATAGCAACTCCTAAAGGCAATGAAATGATTGAAAGCTATGCAAAAGTGAAAAATGCATCTGCGGAAGATTTTAAAGAATTTGATAAATATATGGACAATTACCGCATGAAATTCAAACTAAGTGTGGATATCAAGAGTTTTTATGATAATTTTGAATCAATCTATGATGATGAGGATTTCTGGAAAAGGATTGCAAAAAATTGTTACAGCTGCGGGTCATGTAACCTTGTATGCCCTACCTGTTTTTGTTTTAATATCAGGGACGATATGGAGCTTAACCAAATAAAGGGAAGCAAAATAAGGGAATGGGATTCGTGTATGATACCTGAATACGGGCTGGTGGCAGGCGGTCACAATTTTAGACCCAGTAAGGAAAATAGATTGAAGCAGAGATACAGATGTAAACTCAAGACATTTCTTGATAAGTTTGGCAGTTATGCATGTGTCGGCTGCGGAAGATGCATAGAAGCATGTATGGCCAAAATTAACATAGCTGAAGATATAAATTCAGTTAAAAAAGAGGTGAGCGTATAAATGGTTCTAAGAATGCAGGGAGAGGAAAATAAAAACACTATATATGTTCCTGACATTGCAAGAATCACCCGTATTGAGAAGCTGAGTCCAACTGAAAAAGTGTTTAAAATAGTATTTGATGATGAAGAAAAACGAAAAAATTTTAGTTTTAAACCCGGCCAATTTATTGAGTTGACTGTATTCGGATTAGGTGAAGCACCTTTTTCGATTGTATCAAATCCAAGCAATAGAGACTTTTTTAAACTCTGTATAAGAAATGCAGGTAGTGTCTCCGGCGCACTTCATAGAATGGAAGAGGGCTCAAGGGTTGGAATAAGAGGTCCTTTTGGAAATGGATACTTTCCTTACGAGAAGATGAAAAACCATAATGTCCTTTTAATCGCAGGTGGACTGGGAATTGCGCCTCTAATGTCGCTGGTAAGATATATTTTACATTTCAGGGAAGAATATAAAGAAATCATGATTATATACGGCGCAGTCAACCCAAGAAGTATCCTCTTCAAAAATGAAATCCAATACTGGAGCAACCGTGGTGACATTTCAATATGTATGTCTGTGGATAATCCCGATGATAAATGGACAGGAGAGATAGGGGTCTGTACCGGCCTGATACCAAGAGTAAACTTTCCTCCTGATGATACCTATGCTGTGGTATGCGGACCGCCTGTTATGTATAAATATGTAATTATTGAGCTGGAGAAAAAAAATATCAAACCTGAAAATATTTATCTCTCCTTGGAGAGAAGAATGGAATGTGGAGTAGGTAAGTGCAATCATTGTCTTGTGGGCAATAAGCTGGCGTGTGTCGATGGACCGGTATTTAACCTGTGGGAAATAAGGAATCTGAAGGAGGCTATATAATGTACAGGCCGAAAGTCGGTATATTTGGATTTACCGGATGCGGCGGATGTCAGCTGGAGATAATAAATCTTGAAGACAAACTGCTGGAACTGGCAAGCGCCGTTGAAATTGTACATTTTACGGAAGCTATTACAGAACACAGCGATAATTATGATATTGCAATTATTGAAGGTTCTATAACCACCAAGCATGAGGTTAAAAGAATAAAAAAGATAGCGGATATCGCAAAAACAATAATAGCCATAGGGGCATGTGCGGTTAGCGGCGGACTTAACTGTCTAAAAAATTTATACGGCATAAAAAAGGCAAAGGAACTGGTATACGGGGATAAAAAGGACTGGATAGATTCCATTGAAGTAAAACCAGTTGATGCATACATAAAAGTAGATCATTATGCCAGAGGCTGCCCTCCCAATAAATTTGAGATAGTGGATATAATAAATGCAGTCATTATAGGAAAAAAACCTGAAATCCCCAATTACCCCGTATGTGTGGAATGTAAAAGAAATGGTAATACCTGTGTTTACGAATTAGGCATGACCTGTTTAGGTCCTATAGCAAGGGCTGGCTGTAATTCATGGTGCCCCAACAGTGTCTCAGGCTGTGAAGCCTGCAGGGGAGTAATTGATGATCCCAACGTTAATGCACAAAAAGACCTGCTTGAAAAATACGGGCTGACTGTTGACGATATTTTAAAGCAATTTAACCTGTATAATGCCTGCAAGGGTAAGACCATAGAAAAATGATTTTTGGAGGCCGTTTATTATGGTAAGTGATTTAAACGTAGAAGTGACGCCGTTATCAAGAGTCGAGGGTCACGGAGAAATGATAATTGACGTTAAGAATAAAAAAATAGTCAAAGCTCAATTTAGGATTCCGGAACCACCAAGATTTTTTGAGGCGTTTCTTGTCGGAAGAAAATATGACGAACCTTCACATATAACTTCAAGGATATGCGGGATCTGTGGAGTATCGCATACATGTGCTTCGATTAAGGCAACAGAGAAAGCAATGGGCATTGCCCCATCGGATCAGACCGTAAACTTAAGGAAATTAATATTTTATCACGAGGTGGTACAAAGCAATGCTCTTCATTTTTATTATTTAGCTCTACCGGATTTCTTTAAGGCCGGAAGTATATTTTCTCTTGCTGCCGACTATCCGGATCTGGTGAAGGTTGCAGTGAATATAAAGAAAACGGCAAATGATATAGTGAGAATAATAGGCGGCAGGGCAGTGCATCCAATAAGACCTGTTATCGGAGGATTTACAAAGCTTCCGACAGAGGAGGAGCTTGTAAAAATAAAAAATATGCTGAAAGCTGTTTATCCAGATCTGGAAAAAACACTTAAGATATTAAAGAAGGTAAAAGTTCCTGATTTTGAAAGAGAGACTGAGTATATATCAATAAGCAATCCCAAAGAATATGCTATCTACAGTGGAAATATAAAATCTACTGATGGTTGGGAAATAGGGGACCAGGATTATCTTGACAGGATAAGTGAAAAAATAGTCGATTACTCCACTGGTAAACATGCGCGGTCCTCAAGAGAATCAAATATGGTAGGGGCTCTTGCAAGAGTAAACAACAACTATAAATTGCTTTCTGATAATGCTAAAGGCTATGCTGCTAAGCTGGGTTTAAAACCAGTTTGTTACAACCCCTTTATGAATAATATTGCTCAATTCGTGGAAATTGTTCACTGCGTTGATGATAGTTTCAGATTAATAGACACATTGCTTGAGAATGGATTGGATGAGAATGAAACCGTATCAAAGGTAAAAATAAGAGCTGGGAGAGGAGTTGGAATAGTTGAAGCTCCCAGGGGCATACTTATTCATGATTATACATATGATAGTGAAGGAAGAATTACCAAAGTCAACTTAATAATCCCTACCAATCATAATTACGGTAATATCAAATATGATTTGGAAAAATTTATCCCTGAAATTTTAAATGAAGCAGAAGAAAGAGTCAGGTTTGATTGTGAAATGCTGATCAGGGCTTATGATCCCTGTATTTCATGCTCAACTCACCTGCTTGATCTGAAATTTATAAATAAATAGTATATATTTTTATATTGATATAGAGATTAATAGATATGACAGGCGGCATGCTGTTCATAATTGTAATTTTTGTAACATATGTAACTATATTGTAACAATTAGAATATATGTTATACTTGACGCTGGGGAAAAGGCAGATTAAGTGTTATTTAAGATTTTCTAAAAGGGGTAATTAAGATGTTTAAGGAGATCAAAGATGTTAAGGGAGTATGTAAAAACATAGTTTCAAAAATGGATGAGATTAAGAGTCTCTGTATAAAAATGGATAGTATAATGGAAGAGATAGAGTCCAAAGCAGACCAGGAAGAAGCCGTGAACGTGACTCTGGCCATAAGAAAAGAACTTGCAAATCTGTTCATCTTAAACTCCAATATGGAAGATAGTTTTGATACTCTGAGGAAGGTATTTGATTCTCTTAAAGAAAGTTTTTTAAAAGTATTGAACAAATAGCACTCTATTTCTTTATATTTAATATTTTAAGTTATTTATCATAAAGGAGTGGATAAATAAATGAAAGATGTAAAGGAAGCTATAGTTGTCAGTGATTTAAAATCTAGTTTTCGAGAAGAAATTGCTTCCCAGCCTGGAGGAGAGAATATAAAAAGATGTTTTACCTGCGGAACATGTGTAGCAGGTTGTCCCATTACTGAGGTTGATGAGGATTTTAACTGCCGGAAAATAGTGCGTCAGATACTTCTTGGTATGCGTGATGAGGTCCTTTCTTCACCTGCAATATGGCTTTGTTTGGAATGTTACCGCTGCTATGCGCGTTGCCCTCAAAAAGTAAATTTTACAGATATTATGAGAGTATTAAGGTATCTTTCAATAAAGGGAAACTATGTGCCAGCAGGTAAAATGAAAGAGGTAGAGGATTTAGACCGTTTTATCCAGGAGATTCGCTGCAGCTTTATAAAACATACTTTTAAACCGGAAGAAGAAACAGCCAAAGAAATAAAATCAAAGATTGAACAAAAACTAAAAGATATCAAATCTGCCCATTCATCAAAAAGTAAAGCCAGCTCCTCTGCTAAAACCGAAGAGCAACAGCAAGAGCCAAGTGAAGAAGAAAAAGAATCCAGTAAATGAAAGATAAACTCAAGGAGAGGAAAGAAATTAATAAAGATAAAAATTTAAGTGATAAAACCATGTACAAAAGGGTTATTGTAGTAGGGGGCGGTATAGCCGGTATACAGGCAGCTCTAGATCTGGCCGAGATGAAGATTGAAGTATATCTGATAGAGAGAGGCCCCAGTATAGGTGGTAGGATGACCCAACTGGATAAGACTTTCCCCACAAACGATTGTGCTATGTGTATATTATCTCCTAAATTAGTAGAAGCAGGATCTCATCCCTATATTAATATTATTACTAATGCTGAAATTGAGAGCATAACCGGAGAAGCTCCTCATTTCGAGGTAACCATAATAAAGAAGCCGCGTTATATAAACGAAGAAATATGTACGGGCTGTGGTATATGTACGACCAAATGCCCTGTAAAGATACCTGATGAATATAATAAGGGCTTGAGCAAGACAAAATGTATTCATATACCATTTCCTCAGGCTGTTCCTGCTATACCAATAATAGAAAAAGAATTTTGTTCCTATCTCAAAAGAGGTAAATGCAGGAAGTGTGAAGAATCATGCGAGGTGAAGGCAATTGATTTCAATCAGAAAGAGGAATTAATCAAATTAAATGTAGGAAGTGTAATACTGACCCTGGGTTCGGAGGAGTTCGATGCTACTCTTAAGGATGAATATGGCTACAAGACTTTCCCTAATGTAATGACTTCAATTGAGTTCGAAAGAATTCTAAGTGCTTCAGGGCCTACCCAGGGGCATATTCTTAGGCCGTCTGACGGGAAAGAACCTAAAAGCATTGCGTTTATTCAATGTGTAGGTTCCAGAGATATGCAGCTGGGCAATGAATACTGTTCCGCCGTATGCTGTATGCAGGCGACCAAGGATGTGATACTTGCAAAAGAACATCTTCCGGATGTGGAGACTTCTATATTTTATATGGATATAAGAGCTTATGGTAAAGATTTTGATAAGTTTGTGAACAGAGCAAAAGATGATTATAAAGCACGTTTTGTCCACGGCCGTATTGCTTCAATAAAGGTTGATCCGGATACGGAAAATCCAATCGTCCGGTATGCTACTGATGATGGAAGGATAAAAAAGGAGGAATTCGGACTGGTAGTTCTTTCAGTAGGTCTTGTGTCTACAGAGAGAATCAGGGAAACGGCAGGAAAGTTAAATATTGAACTGGGTGAGTGCGGTTTTTCAAAATCATCTACATTTACGCCTATTTCCACTTCAAGACCAGGTATATATATAGCAGGGACTTTTTCAGGACCGAAGGATATACCAGAAACAGTAATGGAAGCCTCAGGGAGTGTATCAGGCGCTTCCTCATTGCTGACAGAGTTTCCTGTTAAGGAAATAAAGGAAGAAATTCCCGAAGAGATAAATATTGGAGGTCAACCTCCTCGAATAGGTGTTTTTGTATGCAGGTGTGGAATAAATATTGCTGCTACTGTCGATGTACCCAGAGTTGTTGAGTACGCTTCGACCCTGGATGGGGTTGTTCATTCTCAGGAGTTTATGTTTTCGTGCTCTCAGGATTCACAAAAGGTAATAAGCAAGATGATAAAAGAAAAAAATCTGAACAGAGTTGTAGTTGCTGCCTGCACACCGAGAACACATGAACCTCTATTTCAAAAAACACTTCAGGCTTCCGGATTAAATCCGTATTTATTCGAGTTTGCCAATATACGTGAACAGTGTTCATGGGTGCATCAGGAAGATAAGGATTCAGCAACAGAGAAGGCTTGTGACCTGCTGCGCATGGCAGTTTCAAAAGTAAAACTTTTCAGCCCTCTTTCAAAGTCAACCATTTCAATAAATAAAAAAGCACTGGTTATAGGAGGCGGAGTAGCAGGTATGACTGCCGCTCTTGACCTTACTACTCAGGGATTCGGAGTACATTTAGTAGAAAGAGAAGCTGAGCTAGGAGGAAATTTCAGTCGTGTTTATTATGATTTGGATGGTGGGGAAACAAGGAGTTTCCTTAAATCGATAATCGACAGGGTAAAATCCAATAAAAAAATCGATCTCTATACAAATAGTGAGATCAAAGAAATAAATGGCTATGTGGGTAATTTTAAAACAAAGCTGATTAACAGTAGTGTAAAGAAATCACCGGAGAAAATAGTCGAGCATGGTGTAATTATCGTAGCTACCGGGGCTGAAGAGTATGAACCCACAGAGTACCTTTATGGAAAGGATAAAAGAGTTGTCACTCAAAGACAACTGGAAGAATGGTTGTGGGGAAATGATATTAAAAATGAGGCAGGCGGTTTTCCGGAACTGGATATTGATGCCCGGTCACTAAAAAATGTGGTTATGATTCAATGCGTGGGCTCCAGGGATGAGGAAAGGCCATACTGCAGCCGTGTATGCTGCTCAGAAGCTATAAAAAATGCAATAAAGTTAAAAGAGTTAAATCCAAAATTAAATATATATATTCTTTACAGGGATATAAGAAGCTATGGAATAAATGAGCTTTACTATAAAGAAGCCCGTGAGAAAGGAATAATTTTTATCCGTTATGAAGAAGATGCAAAACCGGAAGTCAAAAATGAAAGAGGAAAGCTTAATGTAAAGGTAAAAGACTTGATTTTAAACCGCGATCTTTTAATAGATACGGATATGCTGGTACTCAGTTCGGGTATTATAGCTGGCAAGGGGAATAAAAGTTTGTCACAGATGCTCAAAGTGCCATTAAATAATGACGGATTTTTCCTGGAAGCACATGTTAAACTCCGCCCTGTGGATTTTGCAACTGACGGTATATTCGTATGCGGACTGGCTCATTATCCCAAAAATGTCTCAGAGGCGATTACCCAGGCAAAAGCTGCTGCTGCCAGAGCAGCAACCATACTGACCAAAGAATTTTTACAAGCCGAAGGCAAGGTTTCAGAAATACGGAAAGAGAGATGTTCGGGCTGCGGACTCTGTGTTGAAGTCTGCCCATATAAAGCTATAGAACTGGACGAAGTGGAAAAAGTTGCTGTAATAAACGAAGCATTATGCAAAGGCTGCGGCGCCTGTGTCTCTTCCTGCAGAGCAAATGCAATTGACTTAAAGGGCTTTAAAGATGAACAAATTCTGGCAGCACTGGAGGTAGTATAAAAATGAAAGATGAAAAAAACTGGGAACCCAAAATAGTCACTTTTTTATGCAACTGGTGCTCATATGCAGGAGCTGATCTGGCCGGAGTCTCGCGGCTTCAATATCCTTCTAATATAAGGGTCATTCGCGTACCCTGTTCAGGTAGGGTAAACCCTTTCTACATTATAAAAGTACTGCAAAACGGTATTGATGGAGTTCTGGTTTCCGGCTGTCATCCAGGAGACTGTCATTATATAAGTGGGAATTTAATTGCCAGAAGGAAGTTTGCACTGCTTAGAAATTTTTTAGAATATATAGGGATTGAGCCTGAGCGGGTACAATTTTCATGGGTCTCAGCAGCGGAAGGAGGCCGTTTTGTAGATATTATCGAGAAAGTCACAGGAGAGATAAAAAAATTGGGTCCGATTAAAAAATTTAGTAAATGGCAGAAAGATACTGATTATATCAAAGAAGCATTAAAATGATTGAGAAAATAAAAGAAACAGTAAAAAAATTATTTAAAGAAAATAAAATTGATACCTTTATCGGATACAGTAAGGGTACTTTACCTTTGAGATCGAAGCCCTGTTTTATTACAAAGCCCGAGGATGTAGAAAAGCTTGTCTGGGATTCTTATTGTTCCAATAACATAGCTGTTTACCTTCCAAGATTCTTTACACCCCAGCGTGGTGCGAAAGATGAAAAAATGCCAAGGATAGGTGTACTGGCCAAGGGATGTGACGGACGTTCAATAGTGGGTCTGATAAAGGAACATCAAATACCAAGAGAAAATCTTTATATAGTTGGAATTAACTGCGGAGGAATGATAGACACAAAGAAAATAAAAGGAATTGATATTGCTGCAGTTGAGGAAAAAGCCGAAAGTGTGATTATAGAAGACGGTTATGGGAAAAAAGTAGAATTTAAAAAAGAAAAACTATTGTCTGATGTATGCAGAAGCTGTCAGCATACTGCACCGTTGGTCTATGATATCTTGATTGGAGAAGAAAAGGGAAAAACTGTAAGGGAAGACAGGGAAGAATTTATTAGAGAGTTTGAGAAAAAGCCCATTGAAGAAAGATGGAAATATTTCCATGAGCAGATATCTAAATGCATCAGGTGTAATGCCTGCAGGCAGGCATGCCCTAATTGTTATTGCAAAGAGTGCTTTGCGGAACAGACGAAGCCAAGATGGATAGGGGCGACCAATGATATTTCAGATGTTATGTTTTACCAGATGGGACGGATATTTCATCAGGCAGGGCGCTGTGTCGACTGTGGGGCGTGTGTTCGTGCCTGTCCGATGGGAGTCGACCTTAGAATTTTTACCTACAAGTTGATAAAGGATGTGAAAGAACTTTTTGAATATGAGGCAGGTGTCTCTATTGAAGAGGCTCCGCCGCTTGCGACTTTTAAATCAGATGACAAACAGGATTTTATAACCGAACCGTAGGTTGAGTTAAAAATGGAGAGTAAAAAATTTAAAGCAATTAAGAAGAAAGACGTATTAAAATTACTTGAAAGTATTGCAGATGAATATAATATCTTTATTCCTGCCAGGGAAAACGGTGATGCACGGTTCTCATTATTAAAGCCAGGGCAGGAGATTTACTGGGATTATAGAAATACTAAAATCTCACCCAAGGAAATACTTTTTCCCCAGGCAGAAACTTTATTTTCCTTCGGGGAAGAATCTGAAGTTAAAATGGGAGGTTACACTGCAAGAGGGAAGGAATATTTAATATTTGGCATCAGGCCATGTGATGCTCAGGCAATTTCTCTGTTGGATAAAGTCTTCGGGGGAGAGGATTTTAAAGACCCCTATTATCTTGAAAGAAGAAAAAAGACAACTGTCATAGCTCTTGCCTGCAACAAACCGAAGATTGAATGTTTTTGCACCTCTATGAATGGCAGACCGGGTAATGAGGAAGGGTCAGATATCATATTATTTGATCTTGGGGAAGATATTCTTGCAGGTGCGGTAACGAAAAAAGGCGAAGAATTTATTGTAAAACTAAATAAGTGGTTTAAGGAAGCAGATAAACCGGATATTTCTAAAAAAGATAAGCTTATGGACTTGAGTTTAAAGAAAATTCAGCAGCAGGTTGACGTTCGGAATATAAAAGAAAGACTGGACAATGCTTTTAATGATTCTTTCTGGAATGAAATCCACCAGAAATGTTTAGGATGTGGAATATGTACTTATCTATGTCCGACCTGTCACTGTTTCGATATTACAGATGAAGTAAATCCTGAAACGGCATATTCTAAAACACCTAAGGGTAGGAGGGTACGCTGCTGGGATTCCTGTATGTATCCATTATTCACGATGCATGCATCCGGACATAATCCAAGACCGACATATAAAGAAAGGATGAGGCAGAGAGTAATGCATAAATTCAATTACTGTCCGGAAAATTTTGGCGAAATATTTTGTGTAGGCTGCGGCCGTTGTGTTAAAAACTGTCCGGTTAATATTGATATAAGGGAGATGTTAAAATACATTGGGTCAGCTAAATAATTATAAAGAAGAAAGAAAAAGATATTGGAGGATAACCGATGATTAATCCTTACCTGCCTTTTCCGGTTACAATAAAAAGGATCACGGTTGAGAACGAAGCCAGGGATATTAAAACATTCGACCTTAAGTTTAATGATAATAAAGATGCTGAAAAATTTAAGTATACCTGCGGCCAGTTTGCAGAAATATCAATATTAGGCGTGGGTGAGGCACCCATAGGGATCGCATCGTCACCTATGGATAAAGATTTTGTGCAGTTTACTGTTAAAAAATATCAAAACGGTGCAGTTACAAGCTATCTGCACAATCTCTGTCCGGGAGATGTAATAGGAGCAAGGGGACCTTACGGAAATGGGTTTCCAATGAAGGATCTTGAAGGAAGTAATCTTTTAATAATAGGTGGAGGATTTGCTCTTACAACTTTAAGATCACTTACCAAGTATGTCCTTCATAAGAAAAACAGAGAACGTTTTAAAGATATAACACTGCTTTACGGAGCACGGGGTCCTGGTGAGATTATCTATAAATCAGAGCTTAATGAGTGGGATAAAAGAGATGATATAAATATCGTCCTTACCGTAGACGACAGGTGCGGCCTGGACTGGAAGGGCTGTGTCGGATTGGTCCCAAATGTACTTAAGGAAAAGGCTCCCAGTTCCAATAATTGTATAGCTTTGGTCTGTGGCCCTTTTATAATGGTAAAGTATACAATACCTCCACTTCTGGATCTTGGTTTTTCTCCTGAGAAGATCTTTACTTCTCTTGAGATGCGCATGAAGTGCGGTATAGGTAAATGCGGGAGATGTAATATCGGCTCAAAATATGTGTGTAAGGACGGACCTGTTTTTACTTACAGGGAATTACAAGGAATGCCAAATGAATACTAAAGATTTAAGAAATAATAAAAAAGTCGGTGCAGCAATGGTGGTAGGCGGTGGTATCGGCGGAATGCAGGCTGCGCTTGATCTTGCCGAATCCGGGATAAAAGTATATCTAATAGAGACAAAATCCTGTATCGGCGGTGTGATGTCCCAGATAGATAAGACCTTTCCCACCAATGACTGTGCTATGTGCACCATGGCTCCAAGATTAGTAGAAATAGGCCGCCATAAGGACATTGAAATAATCACCCTGGCAGATGTGGAGGAAATTAAAGGCGAGCCTGGTAATTTCACCGTGACTATAAAAAAGAGGCCTCGCTATATAGATGAGGAAAAATGCACCGGTTGCGGCGAGTGTGTTGAAAAGTGTCCTATAGTGATTTTATCCGAACATAATATGGGGCTGGACAATCAAAGAGCTATTTGTCGTCTGTATCCCCAGGCAATTCCTCCTGCTTATTTTATAAATAAAAGAGGGAAATCACCCTGTAGGAGCAGCTGTCCGGCAAATGTATCTGTACAGGGCTATGTTGCACTGATTAAAGAGAAAAAATATTTAGATGCATTAAAAGTTCACAGAAAGGATAATCCATTCCCATCAATATGCGGCAGGGTATGTACCCATCCATGTGAGGAAAATTGTACCAGAAATCTTGTCGACAGCCCGGTTTCTATAAGGAACCTCAAAAGATTTATGGCAGATTATGAATTAAAATTGGGGGAGATCCCACTTCCAGAAATGGATGAAGAAAAGCCGCAAAAAATTGCAGTTATAGGTTCCGGCCCTGCCGGCCTTACTGCTTCTTACTATCTAGCAAAAAAAGGATATAAGATAACGGTATTTGAGGCTCTTCCTGTTGCCGGCGGGATGATGAGAGTAGGAATTCCTGAATACAGACTGCCTTCAAAAATTTTAGACCTTGAAATAGATGTGATCAGGAGAATGGGTGTTGAAATAAAAACAAATCATAAAATTGACAGTTGTGATGATTTGTGGAAATTAAAGAATGAAGAGAATTTCAATGCAATATTTTTAGCAACCGGAGCTCATAAAAATATTTCTATAAGATGTGAGGGTGAGTGCCTTAAAGGAGTGATATCAGGTGTAGATTTCTTGAGAGATGTGACACTTTCAAAAATAAAAGATGTCAAGGGTAGAGTTGCAGTTATAGGCGGAGGAAATGTGGCTTTGGATTCAGCGAGAACTGCCCTGCGGATGGGCGCGGATGAGGTAAGTATTTTCTACAGAAGAACCAGGAAGGAAATGCCTGCTATAGAAGAAGAAGTGGAAGATGCGCTTAAGGAAGGTATTAAAATAAATTATCTTACATCACCTGTTGAGATGAAAGGAAAAAACAATAAGGTAGAAAAAATTATCTTAATTAAGAATAAGCTTGGAGCACCTGACAGCAGTGGAAGGAGAAGACCTGTTAGTATAGAAGGAAGTGAATTTGAATATAAGGTTGATTATGTGATCCTGGCAGTTGGACAGGAGCCTGATGTAAATTATCTGGTAAACGGTAATGGAAAATTTGAACTGACTCAGAGGAAAACCATAAAACTTGAAAATGAAGATATACTTCTGGTCAATAAGGAAGGAATATTTGCAGGCGGAGATTTGCTGCTAGGTCCTTCTACGGTAACTGAAGCTATTGGTCACGGTAAGCTGGCTGCTGATGTTATAGAAAGGTTCCTGAAAGGAGAAAAATTAGAAAACATAAGTAAAGAAATTGTAAAAGAAAAGACGAGTGAAAAACTGCTTAAGCCGGAAGATGTATTCACGGAAAAAGAGTTAAGGTCATTTGAAAAAATAGAAAGAGTAAAACCCAATGAGCTACCTGTAAAGCAAAGAATAAAAGACTTTAAAGAAGTAACCTCAACTATTTCGGAAGAAGAGGCAATAAAGGAAGCTTCAAGATGCCTTACCTGTGGTATTTGCTCTGAGTGCCGTGAGTGTATCGAGGCCTGTGAAGCTGGAGCAATCGATTATAGTCAAAGAGAGGAGAAGATTGATTTAAATGTAGGTTCAGTTATTTTTTCTCCTGGCTATAATATTTTTAATGCAGGGGAAAAATTGGAATACGGGTATTTAAATTATCCAAATGTTGTAAATGCTCTTGAATTTGAGAGGATACTGAGCACTTCCGGCCCATATGAAGGGGATGTCTTAAGACCCTCTGATAAAATCGCACCTAAAAGAATTGCTTTTATCCAGTGTGTCGGCTCAAGGGAAACAGAAAGAGATTACTGTTCATCAATATGCTGCATGTATGCTACTAAAGAAGCGATTATTGCCAAGGAACATATAAGTGATGATCTGGAATGTCATATATACTTTATGGACCTGAGGGCTTTCGGTAAAGGCTTCGATGCCTATTACGAGAGAGCAAAGAAACTGGGGGTAAAATACATTAGATGTCGACCATCATCTGTTGAGGAAGTAGAAGAAACAAAAAATTTAAGGATAAATTATGTAACCGATGATGGAAAAAGGCTGACTGAAGAATATGATCTTGTAGTTCTATCCGTAGGAATGCAGCCGCCGGAACTTGCAAAGGAATTAAGCAGTAAGTTTGGGATAAAACTAAACGAGCATGGGTTCTGCTGGACTGACACTTTCAAACCGGTTGAGTCCAGCAGAGAAGGAGTATTTGTCTGTGGTCCATTTACGGAACCCAAGGATATACCGGAGACAGTAACCCAGGCAAGCGGAGCAGCATCAAAAGTATTATCCCTTCTTTCTGATTCCAGGGGAACTTTGATAAAAGCCAAGGAATATCCTCCGGAAAAAGATGTCAACGGTCAGGAACCTCGTATAGGTGTGTTTATCTGCCACTGCGGCTCAAACATTGCAGGTGTGGTAGATGTCCCTCAGGTAGTTGAATATGCAAAGACACTTTCAGGCGTAGTGTATGCTGAGGATAATTTATACACATGTTCAAATGATACACAGGAAAAAATAAAAGATTTAATAAAAGAGCACGATCTTAACCGTGTAGTGGTTGCTTCATGCACTCCCAGGACTCATGAACCTCTTTTCCAGAATACTGTTCGGGAGGCGGGACTTAATTCTTATCTGTTTGAAATGGCTAATATACGTGACCAGTGTTCATGGGTTCATATGGGCGAACATGAGAAAGCTACTCAAAAATCTAAAGACCTTGTGAGAATGGCCGTATCCAAAGTAAGACTGCTGGAACCACTGCAGAGGAGAAAGGTAAGCGTCAACCATAACGCGCTTGTAATCGGGGGCGGACTTAGTGGTATGACCGCTGCTCTTGAAATCGCAGGGCAGGGATATGAGGTATACCTTATTGAAAAGGAAAAGCAGCTGGGAGGAAATCTAAAGCGGATACATTTTCTATTCGATGGAGAAGATCCTCAGAAGCAGTTGGATTCGTTGATAGGACGTGTCAAAGGAAATGATAAAATACATCTTTATACAGATACAAAAATATTAAATATAGAAGGGTTTTTTGGAAATTTTAAGACAAAAATAGAAAAAGGCGGTGCAAAGAAAGAAAAAGATGATGGAGCCGAAAAGGTCGAGTTGAACCACGGGGTCGTGATTGTTGCAACAGGTGCTGAAGAGTACAAGCCTGATGAGTATCTCTACGGCAAAGATGAAAGAGTCGTTACACAGCTTGAACTGGAAAATAAATTATCGGGTAATTCCAGAGGAGATGAAGCAGGTATTGATATAAAGAAATTAAAAAATGTAGTGATGATCCAGTGCGTAGGTTCAAGAGATGAAAAGCATCCTTACTGCAGTAGAGTATGCTGCTCCGAAGCAGTTAAGAATGCAATAAAGATAAAAGAAAACAGCCCCCGTACAAATGTATTTATTCTATACAGGGATATTAGAACTTATGGATTCAGAGAGAGTTATTACTCTAAGGCACGTCAGATGGGAGTAATTTTTATAAGATATGATGAGGATAAAAAACCCGAAGTATCAAAACATAACGATGTGATAAAAGTATCTCTGAAAGATCCAATCCTGAACAGGCCGGTTGAAATCAATGCTGATCTCTTAGTACTTTCTGCTGCAACCATTCCCCATCCGGAGAATAATGATATTGCACAGATGTTAAAAATACCGCTGGATCAGGATAATTTCTTTTTAGAAGCACATATGAAACTCCGTCCGGTCGATTTCGCTACTGAAGGAATATTTTTGTGCGGCCTTGCCCATTCGGCAAAGTCAATAGAAGAATGTATTTCCCAGGCCTGCGGTGCTGCAGCAAGGGCAAGTACCATACTCTCCAAAGAGACTATAGATCTGGGGGCAAATATATCTCAGGTAGTAGATGAAAACTGCGACGGCTGCGCGTACTGTATAGACCCGTGCCCGTATAATGCCATAACATTGATTGAGTATATGAAAGATGGTGCAGTAAAGAAAACCGTTGAAGTTGATGAATCTGCCTGCAAGGGATGCGGTGTATGTCAGGCTACATGTCCTAAGAAGGGTATATTTGTCAGAGGATTTAAACTTGAACAGATAGCAGCTATGGTCAATGCTGCATTGGAGGTCTCCTAAAAATGAACAACGCTGAAGAAAAGTTTGAGCCATTGATTATAGGATTCTGCTGCAACTGGTGTTCCTATGCCGGGGCGGATTTAGCAGGAACATCAAGGATGCAGTATCCTGCAAATGTCCGTATAATAAGGGTTATGTGCTCAGGAATGGTCCATCCGAATCTGGTTATGGATGCGTTAACAAAGGGAGCCGATGGTGTCATAATATGCGGGTGCCATCCGGGAGACTGTCATTATCTGGAGGGTAATTTAAAGACAGAAAAGAGAGCGGATGCAATAAGGCTCATGCTTGAGGATTTTGGAATAGAAGATGAAAGGTTCAGGCTGGAATGGGTTTCAGCTTCGGAAGGCCCGAAGTTTGCCCAGGTGATGACTGAATTTACGGAAACGGTAAGGAAACTGGGTCCCAGCCCTTTTAAAACATGAGAGGAAAAAAGTGGAGTTAGCAAAAATAATTGACGGGAAAAAATATATGTGGGATAAAGGAAGTTATTCCACAGAAGCTGAAGCTGATGAGAAAATAAAAAAATATAAAAAAGAAGGGTTTGAAACGCAACTTGTTAAAGATGGGGGAAAATATTTTGTTTACAGCAGGCGGGTAGTCACTGAAATAGTTCTTGAAGGAGATGCTCCGCCGGGGTAAATTTATATATTGATTAATATAGATTAAAAGTAAATATATGAGAGTGAGGTAAAATATTATGAAAGGATCTGTACTTGTTGTGGGAGCAGGTCCTGCAGGTATGCGAGCAAGCGCTGAATTATTAAACCAGGGGTTTAAGGTTATTCTTGTTGAAGAGAAGCCCACGATTGGCGGTAAAATGGCGCAAATAGATAAGATGTTTCCTTCAAACGAGTGTTCCACATGTACGATACTGCCTAAAATGCTTGAACTTACAAGTAACCCTAATATAAAAATCGTTTCCTTTGCAGAAGTCAGAAGTATTGACGGAAAGGCAGGAGATTTTAAAGTTAAAGTAGTCAAAAACCCAAGATATGTTGACCCGATGAAATGTACCGCCTGTACCGATTGTTTTCCTGCTTGCCCTGTTGGAGGTATTCCTTCTGAATTTAATTTTGGTAGAGGAGCTACTAAAGCAATTTCTTTTTATTCGCCTTTCCCACCAAGAAAGGCATTGATTAATCCTGAAAAATGTAATTATATTCTTGAGGGTAAATGCGGAGATAAAGAAACTCCGCCATGTGTCGAAGCATGTAAACCTGAGGCAGTTGTATTTGATCAGAAACCTGTAGAAGTGGAATTCAATGTGGGAGCTATTATTTTAGCTACTGGAATGGATGAAATGAAAACGAAATCATTGGAAAGGTTTGGGTACAGGAAGTTTCCAAATATTCTTACCGCTCTCGAGTTTGAGCGCCTGCTTTCGGGTCTTGGTCCGACCGGTGGGGTTGTAAAACGTGATGATAAAAAAGAACCGCAGTCTATTGCGTGGTATGTTCTTAATAATCCCTCACCAATTGGTTTTATGACTGCTGCTGCAGAGGCTATGGGTACTATTGAAAGAAATTCCAATGCTTCTGTTGCTGTTTTTTACGAAGGAATTAATCTGGAAAGGGATGATTATAAAGATTTTTACCAAAAAGCAGTAGAATCTAAAGTCAATTTTATTAAAACGGACTCTTTGAAAGTTACTGAAGGGAAAGATGGGAATGTTGATATCTCTTACGGTAAGGAAGTATTTAATGCGGATATGTTTGTTATCGTCCCGCCTTATGCTCCTACTGAAAGTACGCGTTCTCTTGCAGAAAAAGTGGGTTTAGAACTTGATCAATGGGGATTTTTTAGTAAAAAGTCGGATAATTCACATCCGATTTATACATCTAAAGAAGGAATTTTTATATGCGGGAGCGCACAGGAGCCAAAGGGAATAGATGATGCAATTATTCAAGCATGTTCTGCAGCATCACATGCAGCTGCATTATTGGCTGATTCACGTGGCAAGGAAATGACGGCTTTGCCTGAAAAGGAGATTTTACCTGTAAAAATCAATGAGGAGCCGTCAATTCTGGCAGTCATATGCCGCTGCGGTATGAATATAGCAGGACTTTGTAATATAGATGAACTAATAAGCTATACGGAATCACTTCCTTATGTGAAACATGTAGAACTTACTCCTTTTGGATGTGATGGTGTAAAAATAAGGGAACTATTAAAAACGAAAAAATTCAATAGAGTCGTAATAGGTGCATGTTCGCCAAAGACACATGAAGAATTATTTTCACTTCATACGGAAATGGGTGGATTAAACCGTTATTTAATGGAAATAGTAAACCTTCGAAACCAATGCACCTGGGTACATTCAAATGATAAAGAGAAGGCTACGGAAAAAGCAAAAATACTTATGAGAATGGGAGTAAGACGTGTCTCATTACTCGAGTCTTTAAATGATATTCATGTTCCGGTAACATCTGCATGTCTTGTAATAGGAGGCACTCCCAGTGGTATTGCCTGTGCTTTAAAACTTGGACAGGCGGGACTTGATGTTTTTTTGGTTGAAAAAGAAGCAGACCTCGAAAAAATAAAGGAAAATAATAATAAGTTCGTGAAAAACCTGATAGGTGAGTTAAATAAAAATGAGAATATAAAAGTTTATAATGAAGCTAAAATAGGAAGAATCGGAGGTTTTGTTGGGAATTTCAGCGCTGAAATTATGAGTCCAAAAGGGAAGGAAAATGTGGATATCGGCTGTGTGGTTATTGCAACGAGTAATGATATGAAAGCAGATTCTAAAAATGGTAATTTTGAGAGTGATTTACTTCTTCAGAGAGATGAAAATAATTTCTTTATTGGGATGCTTGGTATTTTAAATCCCCTTGATTTTAATACTGATGGTGTTTTAAAATGTGGGACTACACGGAAGAAAATGAGTATTCCTGACTCTATTATAGACGGTGAAGGTGCAGCATCAAGGGTTGCAGGAATTATTTCAAAAAAGGAACTGGTTAAATCTCCTGCAATTTCATTTGTAGTGGACGAGAACTGTGACGGCTGCGCATATTGTATTGATCCTTGTCCTTCAAAAGCAATAACACTTATTGAATACATGCAGGAGGACGGGAGCATAAAAAAGACAGTTGAAGTAAATGAAGCAATCTGCCGCGGCTGCGGCGTTTGTATGGCAACTTGTCCCAAAAAAGGTATTTATATTAAACATTTTAAGCCTGAATATTTTGAAGAAATGATTAAATCTGTCGTGGAGGTTTCATAAAATGTCAAACGATTATGAACCAGTAATCATAGCATTTTGCTGCAATTGGTGTTCTTATTCAGCTGCGGATTCTGCAGGTACTGCGCGAATACAGTATCCGCCAAATATTTACATAATACGCTGCATGTGCTCCGGCATGGTGCATCCCAATTATGTAATAGATGCATTAACACAGGGCCGCGCTGATGGAGTCCTAATTTGTGGCTGTCACATAGGTGACTGTCATTATCAGGATGGCAATAAAAGGGCAGAGGCAAGAGCAGAGGCAATAAAACTGATGCTTGAGGATTTTGGCCTTGAAGAAGAACGCTTCAGGTTGGAATGGGTTTCAGCTTCGGAAGGGCCTAAATTTGCAAAGATTGTAGAAGATATGACACAAAAACTTAAAAAACTGGGCCCAAGCCCGTTTAAAACATGAGAGGCAAAAATGCAATTATCGAGAATAATTAATAAAAAGAAGTTTATGTGGGACGGCAAAGATTATCCTGATAAAAAAAGTGCTGTAGATATAGCTGAAAAATATAAAAAAGACGAATTTGAAACGGAGGTGTTTGAGGAAGAGAAGAAATATTATGTTTTTACACGTAGAGTTGTAGAAGAAGTTGTAGTCGAAGGTCAACCTACTATTTAAAGAGAGGAGAAAAATTATGCCAGTAAAAGTCGCTGAAGAGTGGTTAAACATTTGCGGGGGATGTGAGGTAACTATTTTAGACATCGGGGAACCACTGCTCGATCTGCTGCCTAAGCTGGAGTTTGTTCATATGCCTGTCCTCATGGATCACAAATATTATGGTCAAACAGGTGAGAAATCAGAAATGGAGATCCCGGAAGCAGATATAGGGATTATATCAGGTGGGATAAGAAATGAGGAAGAAAAGCATATTACGGAGGAAATGAGAAAAAAGTGCAAGACACTTATATCACTTGGCTCATGCGCATGTTTCGGGGGAATTCCCGCTCTGGCGAACCAGTATCCGCTTGCAGAGCTTTATGATAAGGTCTTCAGGCAGTCAAAGACTACAGATCCGGCTGACACACCTGCGAAGGATATTCCACCTTTGACTGACAGGGTATACGCTATTGATGAAGTGGTCAAAGTAGATGTTTACATTCCCGGATGCCCGACCACGCCAGAGCTTATTGTACAGGCATTGACTGCATTGCTGGAGGGTAAAACATTTGAATTACCAGAGCGAAGTGTTTGTGATGACTGTCCTGCAAGAAGAGAGAAAAAGGCAATTACAGCAGTTAAAAGGCCTTTAGAGCCAATAGTACCATTAGGGCAGAAATTGGAAGACTCAAGATGTTTTATGGAGCTTGGCTATCTTTGCCTTGGTCCTATAACCAAATCCGGCTGCGGGGGCAGTGAAAAAACCCCGAGATGTATCAAGGGATTTATGCCCTGCAGGGGCTGTTTCGGTCCGATAAGAAAAGGAGCAAATCCTATGGTCGAGATGATGGGAGCGCTTTCAAGCATTGGCCTGGATCCAAAGCTGATTCTTGACAGGCGTTCTACATTTCAGAGATATATAGGAGCGCAGGGCAGATTAAGGCCACTGCCAAAGAGGCCTTAAGATTCTATTGCTTAATTTCGGTATTATATTGGCTTAACCCATAAGAAGTACCGATAACTAAAATTAAGAGGAGGTAAAATGGGTAAAAAAATTGTTATTCAACCTGTAACAAGGCTTGAAGGTCATGCAAAAGTCACCATACAATTGGATGACAGCGGTAATGTAGAAGATACAATGGTACATATCTTGGAACTCAGGGGATTTGAAAAATTCTGTATTGGCAGACCTGTAGAAGAGCTTCCAAGGATTACAACAAGCATCTGCGGTGTATGTCCATGGTCACATCACCTTGCAAGTGCAAAGGCATGTGACGCAGTTTTTGGAGTAGAGATACCGCCGGCAGGTAAAAAGTTAAGAGAGCTCTGTAACTCGATTGCTTTTACGGAAGAGCATATACTGCATTTTTATTTTCTTGCAGGTGCTGATTTCGTTATGGGGCCTGATTCAGATTATTCTGTAAGGAACGTAATAGGAATTGCACAAAAATTTCCTGATATAGGAAAAAAAGTCATAAGAAATAGACATCTGGGTGCAAAAATGCTGGAAATAGTATCCGGAAAATCAATTCATCCGGTTACTGCAGTCCCTGGAGGATACAGTAAGGTCCTTACCGCTGAGGAAAGAGATAAAGTGTTGGAAATGGCAAAGGAAGTCCTGGAGTTTGCAAAATTTTCGATGGATTATGCCAAGAATAATATATTCCCGCCTTATATTGAAGCGGTTAAAACACTCGGCGTTATAAAAACGGGATTCCTGGGAACAGTGACAAAAGATGGTACCATGGACCTTTATGACGGCGTTTTAAGGATGATGCAGGATGACGGCAGCTATGAGGATTTTGCCTATGATAAGTATACAGATTATATAGCTGAACATATTGAACCCTGGACATATCTGAAGTTTCCATATATGAAAAAAGCAGGTAAACTTTCAATGGATCTGGATAATCCTGTAGGTGTGTACAGGACCAATACACTTGCAAGAATGAATGTCTGCGATAAAATAAGCACGCCTCTTGCACAGAAGGAACTTGAAGAGTTCCGTAAAGAATTCGGAAGGCCCGTACAGCTGACGCTGCTTTATAACTGGGCAAGATTGATAGAGCTGCTGTACAATGCCGAATATGCCGTTCAGCTGCTTGAAGATCCCGATATAACTTCAAAGGAAATAAGAGTTCCAGTTAAACCCCGTGCTGCAAGGGGAATAGGCTGTACAGAAGCACCAAGGGGTACACTGATCCATGATTATGAGACAGATGAAAATGGAATTGTTACAAATGTAAATCTGATTGTGGGTACCACACATAATAACGCTCCAATTAATATGTCGGTAAAAAAGGCGGCAATGGATTTAATCAAAGATGGAAAATATGACCAGGGTATTTTAAACAAAGTAGAGATAGCAATCCGTGCATATGATCCATGCCTGTCATGTGCAACTCACAATCTGAACGGCAGTATTGCTGTCAAGCTGGATATTGTAGATGCTTCAGGTAAAGTGATGAAAACTTTTAAAAATTGAATAATGCAAAGAGATATACCAGACCGTTACAGAAAACCGGTCCTTGTAATAGGATGTGGGAATATCCTATTTGGAGATGATGGTTTTGGCCCTGAAGTAGTAGAATATTTGAAAAAAAACTACAAAATCCCGGAGTATGTTGAAGTGATAAATGCCGGGACCAGTGTCAGAAATATCCTGTTTGATATAGCTCTTGCCGAAAATAGGCCGGTAAAGATTATTATAATCGATGCACTTGATGTAAGAAAGAAGCCGGGTGATATATTTAAAATCGAGATAGAAGACATCCCGGAAAACAAGATAGATGATTTTTCGATGCATCAGGCTCCTACATCCAATTTGTTGAGGGAGTTGAAAGACCACTGTAATGTCTATATCAAAATATTTTCATGTCAGGTAGAAGACATCCCTAAAAATGTTTCCATAGGCCTTTCAAAAAAGCTTCTTGATTCGGTTCCAAAAATATGTGATATGATAATCAGGGAGATAAAAAAAGACTGGTAAATTTATATATGCATGAATATTCAATTGCCTGTTCTATTCTTGATATATTAAAAAAGATAGTAAAAGAGAACAAAGTAAAAAAGATAAAAAAGATTAATTTTGAGATAAGTTCAATTGCACATATTGAACCAAAATCGATTGAGTTTTATTATAATTTCCTGACCAGAGACAATAGTGTCCTGAAAGATGCCCGTCTTAAGTTTGTGAAGAAAAAAGCCCAGATCAAGTGCGAAGATTGTGGAAAAATTTCCGAAATAGGAGATCTTTTTATTGCTGAATGCCCAAAATGCTCAAGCAGAAAGATAAAAATCGTTGATTTTGATGAGATCAAGATAGTCTCGGTTGAAACATAACACTTGATTATTGAACTTAACAAATTCTTGGGAGCTGTTCGCTGTAATGCAGATCAAGAATTCTCCTGGTGCCCAGTTCCGTGTTTAGAACAATAAGACCTTCACCTTTTTCGGTAACTTCACCTATAATCTGGCTGTCCCTGCCGTATTTATTCCTTTTCATATGATTAAGTATTTTAGACGCATCTTCTTTATCCACAAAGGCCACCATTTTTCCTTCATTGGCGATGTATAGAGGATCAAGCCCCAAAAACTGGCAGACCCCGAGCACTTCTTTTTTTATCGGGATCTTTTCCTCGTATATATTGATATTGGTTCCGGAAAGCCTTGCCATTTCAAAGAGTATCGAGGCCAGTCCGCCTCTAGTTGGATCTCTTAATGCATGTATTTTTGTCGAGGCGCCAAGCATATCTCTGACCAGAAAATTTAAAGGTGCACAGTCGCTTTTAATGCTGGTTTTAAAATCAAACTCTTTTCTCCGGCTGAGGATAGCAGTTCCATGGTCTGCAATACTTCCGTTTATAAGTATCTTATCGCCCACCTTTATTTTTGATGGGGAGATATCTATATTTTTTTTAATAATTCCTATTCCTGATGTATTTATAAATATCTTATCAACACTTCCTTTTCCTACGACTTTGGTATCGCCGGTAACTATTTTTACACCGGTATCACGAGTGGCTTTTTTTATTGAAGCAAGTATCTTTTTAAGATTGGGAACCGGAAAGCCTTCTTCTATTATAAAGGAAAGGCTCAGTGCAAGGGGAATACATCCTGTGGTTGAAAGATCGTTTACGGTACCGCAAATACTGAGTTTTCCGATATCACCACCTGGAAAGAAGATAGGATCAACTACAAAGCTGTCAGTGGTAAAGGCTATTCTTCCACCTTCTGGCTTGATAACTGCACTGTCTTCCAGTTTATTTAAGATTTCATTTCCAAAATATTTAAGAAGAAGATTGTTTATAAGCTCACCAGTCTTGGTCCCTCCGTCTCCATGGGAAAGCTGTATGATTTTATCATTAAATTTTTTATCGTATGCCATATTATTAAAATTTTTATATATTCTATTTTCTCAATCTTTCATATTTATAATATGCTGCGCAGGAACCTTCGCTTGATACCATGCAGGGCCCCACAGGTTTTTCAGGCATGCAAGATCTTGAAAAAAGTTTACAATCGTTCGGTTTTATAATTCCCTTAAGGACATCTCCACATCTGCAGCCGGCAGGTTCTCTGGAGTTTATCTTTTTTACCGGGAAGTATTTTTTGGCATCAAACTGCATGTAATTTTTCTTTAATTTAAGGCCGCTTCCAGCAATTTCTCCAAGGCCTCGCCATAATGAGTCCGTTTTTTCGAATACTTCGTAAATTAATTTTACAGCCGTTGGGTTTCCCTCCGGTCTTACCACCTGACTGTACTGGATTTCCACTTCCGATAATCCTTTTTTTATCTGTTCTATTATCATCACAATGGATTTTATGACATCAAGAGGTTCAAATCCGCTTATAACACAGGGTACATTATAATCGCGTGCTATGAAATTATATGGAGTACTTCCAATAATAGTGGAAACATGCCCCGGGCAGAGAAATGCATCAATTTTTATTTCTTTATCCATAAGCAGCAGTTCCAGTGCTTCAGGTATGAGTTTATGTGTATTATATATATAAAAATTATCGATCTTTTCTTCATAAGCTCTTTTAATAATAACAGAGGTCAGGGGGATAGTAGTCTCAAAACCAATTGCTATAAAAATAACTTTTTTTTGAGGATTATTTTTAGCAAAATCCAGTGCATCGGAAGGGGAGTAGCAAATCTTTATATCCCTTCCTTTTGACTTTTCATTGTAAAGGCTTGACTTGGTGCCCGGTACCCTGAACATATCTCCGAAGGTGAATATGGACACTTCGTGCTGCATTGCAATCTCGATTATCCAGTCAATATCATTTACAGAGGTGACACAGACCGGGCAACCCGGTCCGCTTATAAGATTTATATTGTCAGGCAGAAGCTGTCTTAACCCATGTCTTGATATGGCCATGGTATGAGTACCGCAGACCTCCATTATATTAATTTTACGGTCTGGTCTGTTTTTATTTAAAAAACTGACAAGTTCGCTAATCCTTTTCTTTATCAAGATACTCCTTCCAATAACCCTGTGATATAAGGGCGTCTTCTTCATCTATTATCTGTATGGCAAACCCGGCGTGTACTATGACGTAATCTCCTGCCTTGACACCCGGGACGAGAGAGATATTGGCTTCTTTTTTAACTCCAAGACTTTCAACTTCCGCTATATTTTTATTTATCCTGTTTATCCTGGCAGGTATGGCTAAACACATGTCTTAAGCTCTCCTTTCTTTGAGGACAATATTTTCAATGCGGCTATATATGCCTGCCCCAGTGAAATGCCTCCGTCATTTACAGGGACTTTAAAGTTTGAGTATACATTGAAATTGTAATTTTTCAATATACTGAAACACTTATCCAAAAGGTAGTTATTCTGAAAGACACCGCCGCTTAATGCTACTTTATTGATATCATGGGTTTCTCTTATGGCCCGGCTGATGTTTAGCACGACGTCAGCAAGGGTGTTATGGAACCTTGCAGATATCATACCTTTATCTTTTCCATCATGTATATCTCTGATTACCTGTTCAAATATATACAGGTCGTCTATGACGTATTCGCTGTCTATATTATTAATTTTAATATCATATTTACTTTTTTCGTTGGAGGCAGCTGTCATTTCAAGATGTATGGCAGCTTCGCCTTCAAAGCTTGCCGAATGGGTAAGGTCAAGTATTGAGCTTACTGCATCAAAAAATCTTCCCATACTTGTAGTCTCTACGCTGTTAAATCCTGTAGTTATTTGTTTTTCAATGGTATTTATTTCAAGTTCTGATATTATTTTTTTATAAAATGGATATATGCTGTAGATATAATCTTTAAATTCTTCCTTGCCTTTTTTCCTGCCTGTCCACAGATAATACATGTATGTTATGGCCATCCTGTACGGATTTTTTATTGTAGCAGCTCCGCCAGGTATGATCTTTTCTGTAAGGTGAGCCACTCTCTTATAATCTATTCCATTACCGGTTATGAATGTCTCGCTGCCCCAGATCTTTTTATCGTCTCCATAACCTGTACCGTCCCATGCAAAGCCGATTATATTGTCGTTTATATTATTTTCAGCCATTACACTTGCGATGTGCGCCTTATGGTGCTGCACTCTAATCTTTCTTTTTAAATTTAGTTTTTTAGCGAATTTTGTTGAAGCGTAGCCGGGATGTTTGTCGTAAGCTACCAGATTAATTCTTCCGATATTAAAGAGCCTCCTATAATTATTAAATGTGGAATTTAAGAATTCCAGAGACTCCATATCATCGAGGTCACCTATATGCTGGCTTACAATTCCGTAATTTTTTATCATAAAACAGAAGGTATTTTTCTCATGAGCTCCTACTGCCAGTATGATATGTTTTCCGATGTCTTTTCCCAGTTTCACCGGATATGGAGAGTAACCTCTGGCCCTTCTTATAATCATTTCCTTATCATTAAAAATTTTTATTACAGAATCATCATATCTGGAATAGATATCCCTGTTGTGGATTAAGAAATAATCACAGATATTTCCAAGTCTATCGTAAGCTTCGCGATTTTCGGCAGCAATCGGCTCTTCGGAAATATTTCCGCTGGTCATAACAAGAGGTATATCAATATGATTGAAAAGCAGGTGGTGAACAGGGGTGTAGGGGAGCATTACTCCT
This sequence comes from uncultured Actinomycetota bacterium, assembly GCA_964610385.1. Lineage (GTDB taxonomy): Bacteria > Actinomycetota > Humimicrobiia > Humimicrobiales > Humimicrobiaceae > CAZBSE01. The sequence goes on along the minus strand of CAZSXW010000009.1, from coordinate 23,193 downwards.
TCATATCTATTATATAAAGAAACATATCTGGATATTGTATTATTACCAGGCTTCTTTCTTAGTAGGACGATGGGGGCTCTTGATGAGGTAAGACTTTCTATTTCTTTTTTATCTAAATTACAGTATTTTTTTATAGACTCAATATTTTTTATCATTACTGCAAAAGGTTTTACAGGTCTTTTTTTTCTTTTTCTAAGCTCCGAGACAACGCTGTCCGAGGTTGCATCGCATGCTATCTGGAATCCGCCCAGGCTCTTTACGGCTACAATCATGCCTTCGTTAAGAAATTCTGCTGCTCTAATTATTGGATTACCGGTATTTATTTTTTTACCGCTTTTGTCGGTAAGAATAAGCTGGGGTCCGCACTTTTTGCAGGCATTTGGCTGGGCATGGAATCTTCTGTTGATAGGACTGCCGAATTCTTCGGAACAGTCTTGGCATAAAGTAAACTTATGCATTGTAGTATTAGGCCTGTCATAAGGCATTTTTTTTATAATAGTAAATCTAGGACCGCAGTTGGTGCAGTTGGTAAAAGGGTAGTAATATCTGCGGTTGTCTTCTTTATTGTTTAAATCTTCGATACACTTGCTGCAGGTGGCGATGTCTGGAGAGATAAGCTGGAATTTCTCTTTGGTCTCTCTGCTTTTTTCTATTTTAAATCTTTTAAGGTCCCTGTGAGGTACTTCTTCCGAGTTTATTTCTTCAATAAATGATGCAGGCGGTTTTTTTGTCCTTATATCAGAAATAAAGCTGTGGAGTGTGGATTTATCAGAAGCGTTTATATATATTAAAACCCCTTCCGTGGTATTGGTGACTGACCCCTTAAGTTTATGTTTTTGGGAAAGCCTGTATATAAAAGGCCTGAAGCCTACACCCTGGACTATACCGGTTACTGTTATTTTATATGTCTTTAAGCTATTTTTTTTATCATTCATCCTGTTAAAATTTAACCGGTGATATTTTAGCAACAATATTTAAGTAAAGCTAATGAAATTACGGATATGGTATAGGATGGCGGAAATTTTAGTCAGGTGTTCAGATTGGTTTATTTAAAAAATATCTTACCCTTGTATTGATATAGCATCATATTATTATTTTAAAGTTCAGTCTCATAATCTATTTAAGCTGTTCTATTTTAAATTTTATATATGCATTGTGTCCAAATTGAGGGGTTTATTCAATAGTCTAATCTATATGATAAACTTCCTCTAACAATCTTATTTCTGCCCCGGGTGTATTTTTTTCTTTCTTAATATAAAATCTATCAAGCATATTTAGCCATTTTTTATGCACATCACTTTTAGACAGTTTTTCCATTACTTTATCAAAATCACCTTTAATTTCCATGTAGGTGTAAACTGTTCCATTTTCCCTATAAAACATCGAGAAATTATTAAATCCTGCCTTTTTTTCTATATCTTTTATTTCCGGCCAAATATTACTATGAATTTTTTTATATTCTTCTATAAGTTCTGGTTTGACCTTAAAAACTGCAGATATTCTTTTCATTTTACTCATTTCCTATTACTTTTATTAATAATACTTTTTTAAATTAATCTATATGGTGTATCTCTTCAAGTTCTTTAAATTCCAGACCTTCTTTTAACTTATCTTCTTTTTCAAAATATCTATCCATTACGTTACTCCAGTAGGTATTTACTTTCTCACCGTTCAGTACTTTCATTACCTTTTTAAAATCATCTGTTTCAAGATAACCAAAAAGTGTCTCTTCTACCGTATCAAAAAATAAAGTATAATTTTTTACACCAGCCTTTTTCACTGCATTTTCCTGCTCAGGCCAGACTCTATCATGTACATATCTATACTCTTCTATGCAGCCTGGTTTCAGTTTGTACAATATTCCTACTCTAACCATTCACTTTCTCCTTTCTTTTATGACTTTTTTAAAAATTTTAACGTCTTTTTAAAAACCGGATGATAAATATTTATTTAATTATAGGATTTCTATGATTAAAGTTATAAATTTTTCGATTATTGATTTCAAGCATCTTTTAAAAAACTATAGCTACTTTACCAACAGTCTGAGAATCTGCCAATTCAAAAGCTTCTTTACCCGCATCTATCGGAAATTTATGAGTAATAGTTTTCCCAATTGAAATCGAGTTCTTCCTTAATAAATCAATTATCTCAAAGTAATCTGTTATCGGGAAAACGTTAACACCAAAGACTTTAAGTTCACGAAACGCTATTGAATTGAAAGCTTGCTGTAAATCCTCACTTACTCCCTTTCCAGTCATGCCTATTGTGGAGATTCTTCCCCTTTTAGCGACTGAAAAGATGCCATTTATTCTAGCCTGTATATTAGGGGTAGCTATTATAGCAACTGTTGCGCCCTGGCCTTTTGTTATTTCATTAACCTTTTTTATCGAAGACATTGCAGGAATCCAGAAATTTTCCCAAAGATTATATATATTTTCTTCCATTACATCATTACTGCAGTTAATGACATAATCGGCGCCCCAATGTTTTGCTAGCTTTAATCTATTGTCATTCGGATCTACTGCAATTGTTTTAGCTCCAAATGCTTTTGCAAAAATCAATGAACAGAGTCCAACAGGACCTAATCCGTGAATAATTACCGTGTCTGCTCCAGATACCTGCATTTTTTTAACTGCATTATATCCTGTACCTCCACCGCACATAAGAACTGCACCATCTTCAAATGTAAAATCGTCAGGTAATTTTAAACAGTTGACACTATCTGTATATATGTATTCTGCACATGAGCCATCGATGGGGCCTGCTAGTGCTTTGACTTCTTTACATAAATAAGATTTTCCTTCTAAACAAAATTTGCACTTTCCACAACCAAATTTATGATATACTGCTACTCTGTCACCGACTTTTACATTATTTACACAGGAGCCTATCTTCTCTACTATGCCTGAAGGTTCATGGCCTGTTACAACTATTTCATTAGTTTCTGGATTCAGCTCAGGATAAGATCTTCTGTAGCGGTGAATATCACTTCCGCAAATTCCAGAAACTTTTACTCTAACTAAAACCTGATCTGGCTTAATCCCAGGAATTGGTATTTCTACAATTTTTAATTTACTATTTCCAGTACATCTGATAGCTTTCATTTGTATTCCCTTTCTTCAGTCTAAAGATTTGATATTATTAATATTTACATTTAAAAATATATATTTTTCTAGCAGTTAAAAAACAGACTTTATACTTTAAAGATTACCTTTGCTACTCTATTTTTCATCTTATATTCATAAGCCTCGTTGGCCTGATTCAAAGGAAAAAATTTTGATGCAAGCGGCTTTACATCTATGATGTTATTTACTACATAATCTCTTGCTTTTCCAAATTCAGAGTAAGTATATAAATAAGTGGTAAGAAAGCGGATTTCTTTAACAATTAATTTTAAGAGATATTCTTCGTTTATTTCACTATCAAAGGGGGCTCCGACTAGAAGTACTTTACCACTTTTTCTAACTGTATCAATAGAAAACTCTATTGTCTCTTTTGCTCCAACACAATCGATGATCACATCAATCTTTTCTTTCCCTAAAAATTTTTTAATATCATCATTATCACTTTCTTTTCCTAAAGATTCTTTGATATCATATAGTTTCTTTTCTAATTTGGTATCATTTAGTTTCTTTTCTGATTTGATATTGATTGCGTAGTCTGCTACAAGCATTTGTGAAATTTCTTCAGTAAATGGTCTGCGATATGTTGTTATTATTCTATTGTTCTTTAATTTACATACGCGTTGCATTAATAAACCTATTGAACCTGTACCTATTATTAACACATTGTTATTTTCTATCTTTGTTAAGCCTATTGCATGAACGCATATAGCAGTTGGCTCAATTAAGGGGGAGTAGTCTAGATCAAATGAATCAGGTAATTTATAAATATTACTTATGGGGACAGATATTTTTTCCTTCATTGAACCCTCGAGATCATCACCTATCATTTTTCTATTATCGCATTGATATTCAAGTGAACGTTTGCAGTAAAAACACTTCCCGCAGGATATTGAAGGATTAATGACTACTTTCATACCAGTTTTAAATTCTGAATCTTCTTCATTTATTTCTTCTATTATTCCACCAAATTCATGGCCTGGAACAACTTGAAGTAATTTTCCCTCATAAGCATGTATGTCAGAACCGCAAATACCAGATGCTGCAACTTTGATAATAGCTTCACCTTTTTTTAATTTTGGAGGTTCACATTCTTCGTAAACAAACTTGCCTGGTCTCTTTAGTCTTACCTTTAACATTTATTTCCTTTATTTAATTTATAATACTTTATTTTAAATATATTTTTTTATTTCTTAGCTGATCTTTTAAAATTTATTAATTTAAAAAGAAATTTTTTTTAAAATAAATATTAAAATCACTTAAAAAATTAAGCCTTGATAGCACCTGTTATCAGATGTACTATTTCGCTAGTAGTTGTATCTTTCTTAATTCTTTCAGCAACTTTAATTCCATTTCTAAGCACAATTATTCTGTCTGCTAGTTCGTAAACGTGTTCTATATTGTGGCTGATAACAATTACAGAGACACCATAATGCTTTCTTATATTCTTTATTAGTTCAATAACTTTTTTCTGCTGCTTTACACTGAGATTGTTTGTTGGTTCATCAAATATCAATATCTTTCCTCCCCAATAAACAGCTCTTCCTACAAGTACTGCTTGCCTTTGTCCCCCTGAAAGATTGCCAAGCTCTTCTTTAATATCTTTTAGTTCTATGCTCACTTTCTTGAGGAGTTTCTCTGTTTCTTTTTCCATATATTTTTCATCTAGAAATTTAAATAACTTTCCAAGTAGATTTTCACGTATCTTTTCTCTACCGAGAAACAAATTTCCTGCAGCATTAAAAACTGTAATCAATCCTTCTCCTTGATATACAGTTTCAACGCCGTTCTTTTTAGCTACATTAGGGTCATCGACCTCTACTTTTTTACCCTCTATAAATATTTCTCCACTGTTTCTCTTATGAAAACCGGATATTACTTTTATTAAAGTTGATTTTCCTGCACCATTATCTCCGACAATTGCTAAAATCTCAGATTTATATACATGCATATTAATATTATTAATAGCTTTTACTCCACCAAAGAATTTACATAAATTTTTAGTTTCTAATGTCACAGCTCTATTGTTCATTTTTACTCCTATCTAGATAAAGTTTATTATATAAACAATCTCTCTTAGGATAATTATAATTCCTTCTTCTTACCAATGTTATCGATACCCACAGCCACAAGTACTATTAAACCTATAGCAACGATCTGCATATAAGCTGATATTCCTAATAATACGAATCCATTCCTCATCACACCCATTATTGCAGCACCAATTAATACTGTAATTATTGAACCTCTGCCACCCCGTAGACTAACACCACCTATTACAGCAGCAGCTATAGCATCCAATTCCATTAATACTCCGACAGAAGGGTCTGCTGTAAGCAACTTTCCTGCAGTTACTATGCCTGCGAAGAAGCAAAGGCAGGTAGCTAAAGCATGAACGGAATATTTTACTAAATGTACTTTAATTCCTGACATTCTTGCAGATAATGCATTGTTACCAACAGCATATATTTTTCGTCCATAGATTGTCTTTGATGCAAGAATCTGGCCCAATATTGCTATTGCAAACATGAGTATTATTGAAAACGGTAATATCCCTATATATCCTCCGCCTAAATAAGAAGCAGGTGTTCTAAAGGTTATAGGTGCCCCTTCTGTAATTAGAAGTGCAGACCCTCTGAATATATTCAACATCGCAAGCGTTGTAATAAATGCATTAATCCCTGTCTTAACTATTATTAAACCGATAAGATAACCACATAATAATCCTATTAACATTGTTATAAACACACTCAACCATGAGGGGACGCCTACACTAGCAAACCATGCAACTAAAACTCCACCTAGAGCCATTGCGGAACCTGGTGAAAGATCAATACCACCTGTTATAATAACAAAAGAAACTCCTACTGCTATAATTGCTATTACTGAAATCTGTCTTAAAACATTAATAATATTTGATAATGTAAGAAAATATGGATTTGCTAATGCAAGAAAAGTACACATTACTAACAAGACAATTATAATAGCATATTTCTGTAATGCTTTTCCATATTTTCTAGTTATTAATGAGCGTTTCCACTTGTTATTATCTGACATAATTTCCTCCAAAAAGAAATTGTATTACTTTATTAATTTAATATTTTTTTACATATAAGTCTATTAATAAGGAATTTTTAAACATTTAAAACTAAATTATAATTAGAATTATTAAAGCCTTGGATTTATATAAGTTATTTTTTATGTAAAAAGTTTATAAGTTCGCATTTTTAATAGTCTAATTGTGAAATACTTTTATTACTAAAAAGGAAATTTAATAATATATTTTACACGATTAGCTACTCATGTCAAGAAACCTTATTTTTTTAATTTTTTAGATATCTGAAAAAGATTATTTAAAATTATAATTTTTTTTTTATATTATAAAGTATTTATAATATTACTTTTAATTATAATAAAATAATTATTATTAAAAAATATAAAAATTTTTATAGTAAAATATAAATTTAGAAAAAAAAATATTAAAAATAAAATTATGAATAAGTTTTATTTAAGAAAATAAGGATATAACTTTAAGAAAGGGTAAAATATAATAATTCTTAAAAAATGTAAAGATAAAATCAAAAGAATAGAAATAAAACTTGACATGAGTAGCTAATCGTGTAAAATATAAGGCAAAAATTAATAAAAATATTGGAAGATAAATAATTGAAACAGCAAAATTTTAAAAAAAAGGACATAGAAGTTAAAAAAAAGTTTATTGAATACAGTAAAAAACAAGAAATAAGTAATATAAAAAAATTAAACCTATCATGGAATATAGGCGGTTTTGGAACAGAATCGCTCAAAACTTCAGTAGAACGTCTGGCAAAAAACAATATAAATTATATAGAGCTTAAAGGTAACAGATATGGGAAAGACTTAGGATATAAATCGAAAGAAGTATTAAAAATCTTGAATAGCTATGGAGTAAAAGCTGCTGGAATATGTGGGATAGTAACACCAGAGTCGGAATTTGCTAGTAATAATCCATTTGTAAGGCAGAGATGTATAGATTATTTTAGAAGAAATATTGACTTATGCAAAGAGGTTGGAGGCTCTTACATTTTATTTGCACCTGGTGCTGTAGGAAGACCTAAAAAATATGATGATAATGATTTTCTAAGAGCTGCAGAAACTATAAATATAGTTGGAGATTATTTTGTACAAAATGGAGTGAGGGGAGCAATTGAACCGGTTAGGCCAGAGGAAGTAAGTTTTTGTCATACTTTTTCTGAAGCAAAGAAACTTATAGATGCTATTAATCATCCAGGTGTAAAACATATAGCAGGCGATGTATATCATATGTTATCAGGTGAAGAACATATATCGTCAACAATCCTGGAGTATGGAGATATAATGATAGATCTCCATTTGGCGGACACTAATAGGCGAGCTTTGGGATCCGGCTCTTTAGATTTAGATTTAATTTTAATGGCTTTATATATAATTGGTTATAATAATGACAGCTGTTTCTGTACTCCTGAACCACTTGGACCGGGAGGTGACCCATATTCTGCTATGCATGGAACCCATGATCCTAAAATGCTTGACGAGCTTGTGCAGAAATCTGCATCCTGTTTTTATGAAAGACAGGAAGAGATTCTAAATGCAAGTGATTCGGAAATAATGAGTATGTAATCTTTTAATAAACTAATAAACCTATCATTAACAAAAGTAAAAAAACCTATTTTCAATATAAATAATATAAGATTAAAGAAATATAGAGGAAAAACTGTATTAATACAGAAAAAATGATAGGGAACATAATAATGACGAATAGGAGGTGTTAATCTTCAAAAAAAGTGTTTTATTAAAATAGGATAATTTAAACTAATATTTAAAGAAAGGAATTGAGAATGAGAAAAATATTATCATGGATTTTAGTAGTTCTTCTAAGCGTATCAATAATCGGTGTTTTTTCACTGACGGGATGTAAAGAAGAAGGCGCAGAAGAAGAAGCTGCTACCGAAGAGGAAATTGAAAAAGAAGCAGTGGAAGAAGCTGCAGAAGAAGAAACTGCTGCTGAAGAAGAAACTGCTGAAGCTGAAGTTCCTGATATACCAGTACCGGAAGGAGGACATATTGCAGCTGGATGTTTATCAGAGGAACCTTTAAGGATCGTTGCACTGGAGTATAAAAATAATCCTTTCTGGTTTTTTATAGAAGACGGTGGAATGGCTGCAGTAGAATATCTCAGTAACTTTAATTGTACTGTAGATTATAAGATAATGGGTGCTGATTTAAAAGCAGAGACAGCTATCAATGCCATAGAAACAGCTATAGCCGAACAATATGACGGAATAGTTGTTGCACCTTTTAATGAAGGTACAGAAGTTACCATTGATAAAGCTGTTGATCAAGGAATACCTGTTATAACAATGCTGGGTGAAAGCTCAGTACCTTCAAAAAGGATATCCTTTGTAGGAACTGATATACCTGATTTTGCTAGTATACAGGCTCAGGCTACAATAGACATACTGGGAGGAGAAGGAAAAGTAGCAAATATAACTGGATTTTTCAGCGCATCTCCACATGAGCTTTGCAGTAATACATATAAAGAATATCTAGAAGAAAATGCTCCGGATATTGAATATCTGGGTAAATGGGAAGGTAAAGATAGTGCTGATGTAACTTATGATGTTGCAAAGGACATATTAACTGCTAATCCTGATGTAGATATTATATATTGTAATGCAGGAGGTCCTTATGGTGCAGCAAAAGCTATAAAGGATGCAGGACTTACTGGACAGGTAGGAGTTGTATGTAATGACTTTATTGATGAAAATCTGCAGTACATGAAGAGCGGAGAGATATGGGTACTCGTTGACCAGAATCCGTTTGGGATGTGTTTTGATGCTATTGTAGCTATGTATAATTACATTGCTTGCGGAATAGTACCAGATGAATTCATACCAGCAGTAACCCCAGTTATGACAAAAGACAATTGGGATTCTGAGGAATATGCAGAATTGTTTGAAGATATAGAATAGTTCTCAATAGAAGATAAATAGTAACAATATAGTAAAGATGTAAGGATACCTTGCTGACTTTTTTAATCAATTTTCTTCAGCAAGGTATCCTAATTTGTTTAATATGATATTTTATATTAAGAAATAAAAGAATAAGATTCGCAATATAAACTAATTTATATGTCAAGTTTACTGCCATATAATATATATAACAGGGACCACCTCCCTAAAGGCGGGATGTTAAAAATAACATCTCGCCTAGAAAAAAGAATCTATAAATTATAATAAAAAGTTGGATAAGAAGGAATGTTGTTTTATTTATCTGGAGATATAAATATTTTTAGGCGTATTTTGTCTATACTAAATTTAGAAACGATATTAACTAAAATTTATAATAGAAGATGAGACTTTGAAAATAAGATATAAAAGATCTCAACAAGAATGGGAGCAAGAAGAAGCATATATTTTCTTTTAATTTCTATCTACAAGATCTTTTAGTTTATTCTCTGCTGTGTTTATTTGCTTTAAGATTTATTACCATATGATAAATTCCTTCTATTGTCATAATATATAACATTTTTTAAGTAAAAAAGAGTAAAAATATTATTAAAAGTGTTAAAAAATTAAAAAAGAGTTGACATGAGTAGCTAATCGTGTAAAATTGTATAGTAATATTTATTTAAAATATTTCTAATTTATCACCCAATTTCCGGCTTATGAAAAAACATTTTAGTAATTTTTATAAATCCGGCAACGTTGGTTTAATTATTGCTGGCGCAATATTATTTACTATTCTTTCATTAGTTGAAGGTTTTTTAAGTCCTTTTAATCTTTTTAATCTCGGCAGAAATATAGCTATATATTGCATTATAGGATTGGCACAAGCTGTTGTTATAGTTATTGGTAATTTAAATCTATCAATTGGAGCTATTGGGGGTCTTAGTATAGTTACTGTAGGCTATTTTTTAGTAGAACTTAGAACAACAGGCTTTGTTGCTGTATTAGCTGCATTATTTGTAGGGATATTATGCGGGTTTATTAATGGAATTATAACAGCTAAAGGAAAAATAAATGCATTTGTTGTTACATTGGCAACAATGTTTATTTTTAATGGGATTAAATTGGGAGTAACAAAGGGTTATCCGTACGTAGGCATTTCTAAGTCTTTTACAGTTATGGGACAGGGCAATATTTTTAATATACCTTATATTCTAATATTTATGATTGCCATTTTGTTTATGGTTTACATATTTTTTACTTTTAATGTTTTCGGTAGAAGATTATTAGCAGTAGGAGATAATGAGGATGCATGTGCTTTTATAGGCTTAAATATTCAAAAGAATATTATCCTAGCTCATATGCTATCTGGATTTCTAGCAGGACTAGGTGGTGTACTTTTTGTTTCTAGAATAGGTACTGCTCAACCTCAATCAGGAGAAAATTGGTTATTGATTTCTTTTGCTGTAGCTATAATTGGAGGAACTGCATTGTCTGGAGGTAGTATTACTGCTTTTGGTCTTTTTATAGGCTCTTTAATAATGGTAGTTATAAAGAATGCATTAATAATGTTGAAGATAAATGTTTATTGGGAAAGTGCCGTTTTAGGAATAATAATCTTGTTAGCTGTTTTCATAGATCAGATAAGGCAGTATATAGGTGCAAAAAGGATTAAAGTAAAAACTTGATTTCAGTTAGCTTCGCTTTATTTTATATTTAGAATGTAATTGGAAAGGAGGTATAAAGGTATTGACATTATATTAACATTGGTAAGATATAAAAATAAAAAAGGAGGTAATGGATTATAGACAAAATAGAAGTTAAGTTATATAAATTTTATTAAGGTAGGAGATTAGATTAAGATGAGAAAAACATTTTATTGGTTTATAGTAACATTAGTTATTATTTCAATAATTTCTTTATTTACATTGAATGGCTGTAAAACAGAGTCCGCAGAGGAAGAAACCGAAGCTGTAGAGGAAGAGGAAGCAACAGCAGAAGAAGTAGAATATAATTTTGTTATGTGGTGGCCGATTGTACATCCTTTTTGTGATCTTCTTGAAAAAGGTTTAGACAAATTTGAAGAGGATTATGGAATAAAAGTTGATATCTCTCTAGGTACTGAACCAAGCTTAGAAGAAGAATTGCAAATGTTAGAGGGATTAGTAGCTCAAGGCTATAATGGAATAATGGCTTATCCTATGGATTCAACTGCAATTAATGCAGCTTATCAGGAAATTATAGATGAGGGAATTGTTGCTGTTAATTATTGTGCACCTGTTAATGAACCAACGCCGGTTCCTTTTACTGTTGCTACTGATGTGAAAAATCAGGGAGTTTTAGCTACTGAAAAAGTAATAGAGGAAATGGGAGAAAAGGGTAACATAGTTAATATTCTTGAACAACTTTTAGATCCAAACACTGTTTTAAGAAAAGAAGGTGTTGAGGAGACTGTAGCAAAGTATCCTGATGTTCAGATTATCCAGGAAGTGGCAGGTATGCAGCTTTTGGATGAATGTACTGAAAAAATCACTAACGCAATGGCAGCGCTTGGAGATCAGATTGATGGCATGGTCACAACTGGTGTAAATCCAACTATTGCATTGTCGCAAATAATGATTGAAAACGAGAATGATACAATTGCATATGTTGGTTGCGATGTTGATGAGGTAACAGAACAAGGTATAAGAGAGGGATACGTAACAGGAACATTTGCACAAAATCCGTATTGCATCGCATACACATCAGCGCTACTTATGAAATTGTTGGTAGATGGTTATACGCCTAAGGAAGAGGGTTATGTATTTATCGATGCTGGTGGTTTGATAGTTACCAAGGAAAATATAGATACTTATGATGATTTACTTTGGGATGCTGCATATGATAAAGCAGAAGAAATATATGATTATTTAACCCCCCCCTCGAATTAGAAGTCATACAAGAAGGTATGGGCAAATAATTAGTATTTGCCCATACTTCTAAAGTAATAATTTTAATAACAATTTTTAGGGAGTAGTGGGATTGGTTAACAAGAATGTTGTTTTAGAAGTTAAAAATTTAAAGAAATATTTTGGTGCAGTTAAGGCTGTTGATGATGTAAGTTTTAAGGTTTATGAAAAAGAGATTGTTGCTATTGTTGGCGATAATGGGGCAGGAAAATCAACAGTAATAAAAACTATAAACGGAATACTTAGAAAAGACAGTGGCAAAATATATATCGAAGGACAAGAAGTAGAAATAACGAGTCCAATAATATCAAGAAAATATGGAATTGAAACTGTTTATCAAGATCAGAAGTTAGTTGGTTCGTTTGACCCAGCCGAGAACTTATTTATGGTCAGAGAGAAATTAGTTAAAAATATATTAGGTAAATATTTAGGATTTTTAAATTTTAGTTATATGGAAAAAGAAGCTAATAAATTGATGAAGACTATAGGAATTGAAATTGAAAATGTAAATTTGCCGGTTGAGAGTCTTTCTGGAGGTCAGAGGCAAGCAATTGTTGTAGGAAGAGCTGTTTATTGGGGTGGAAAGATATTGATATTTGATGAGCCAACCAATAATTTGGGAGTAAAACAAGAAAGAAAAGTAATAGAACTAATAAAGAAAATAAGGGATGAATTTAATGTTTCGATTATAGTAATTAGTCATAATATTGCTCATGTTTTTGAGTTAGTAGATAGGATAATAGTATTAAGAAATGGAAAAAATATTGGAGAGAGGATAAAAGAAAAGACTAATCCAAACGAAATAGTTTCTATGATAACAGGAATAAGAGCTTAGAAATTCGTAATTTTATTTATACTAATTAATCTAAAACAGTTTTTCATCTAAAATAAAATAATATTTTTGGGCGAATAGATTAAATTAAGTATAAAAAAATAATTTTTATTTTAATATTAAAACAGAATGATAAAAGAATTTTTTTTGCATTTATTTTTATTAAAGATATGTAATAAAGTCTTTAAAATTAATACTAAGACTTTTATTTAAGAATTTTTTTTAAATACTAAGAAATTTTAGCTTAAATCTTTACAATATAAAAATTAAGTGTTAGAATTTATTGTTAAGTTTACACGAGTAGCTACATGTGTTTTATTTTTTAGAGGTTCTATAAAATGAAAGAAAGAAATAAAAAATTTAAATTAGGTATTATTGGTGCTGGAATATTTGCTGAAGCAAATCATTACCCATCTCTTTCTCTGCATTTTTTTGATAATGTTGAAAGAACTGCTATTTGTGATTTAAAAAAAGAAAAAGCGGATAGGATTGCAAAAAAATATGGATGGAACAAAACCTATAAAAATTTAAATGAAATGACAAAAAATGAAAATCTTGATGGCATTATTGTTTGTGTTGGAGCAAAAGCAAGTGTTGAAGTGACTACACAAGTACTTAAAAACGGAATACCGGTTTTTCTGGAAAAGCCGTCATCAATCGATCTAGATGGAACTGTAAAAATCGCAGAAGTGGCGAGAAATAAGAATTTGATAGTTCAAGTAGGACATCAAAAAAGACATGGCTTGGCTTATAGAAGAGCGATGATAATTATCGGAGAAAAAGAAAATTTTGGTAATGTTATCCAGATAGAGAGCAAAATGCATGGTTTTCCAATATTTCCGACATTTTATACGTGTATGCTGGAATGGCAGTGTCATAATCTTGATATAGTAAGGGCATTTGCCGGTGATGGTGATATAAAGGAAATAGAAGCTAAATCGTTTAAGACTGGTAAAGAAACCGGTGCATTGACGGCTATGGTTAGATTTGATAGCGGAGCATTGGGTATTTTGGGCTGGGGCACATATGGAGGTCCCGGACAATTTTCGGAAAGAATCGAGGTATTGGGCAGTAAAGGAAGAGGAGTTATTGTAACGAATGCAAGAGAAGTGACTTCTTATGGTAAAGATGTAGGTGAAGATATAGAAGTAGGAAAAGTATGGACATCTGATTGGAATCCGATCAGTAAAAACCAGAGTCATGTATTTAATGGTTATGTAGGGGAACTTCTTCATTTTATTGAATGTGTAAAAAAGGGGAAGAAGCCAAAGCCATCAATTGATGATGAAGTTAAGACGATGTCTTATTTAATTGAAATTGCAAGGAAGGCTGAAATCCCAGTTGAGTGGGATTTTATATCAAGTGCGCTTTAGAATATTTTTTTTATTTCGACTGTAAAAGTTATTTTGTACAAAATATTGATTGTAAGTTTATATATTATTTATTAATAAAGAGAAAGACTAAATGCAGAAAAAAATAAGTTATGATAAGAAGTCGATAATAAAAGGGTTAGAAAAAATTGTTGGAACTAGAAATGTGATAACGGATCAATCTGAAACAGACTGTCAAGCTGTAGATGTTTGGTGGATTACACGTTTCCTTATGTATAGAGGTAAAAACACTCCACAGCCTATTGCAATAGTTTTTCCTGATAATAAAGAACAAATTGTATCAATAGTAAAATTTTGCAACCTTAATAAAATACCAATAGTCCCTAGAGGGGGAGGTGCTGGTGATTCAGGAGGTTCAATAGCGGTTGAAGGTGGCATTATAGTAGATACAAAGAAAATGGACAGGATCCTAAAAATTAACGAGAAGTCTTTGACAGTTTATGTACAGCCTGGGATTTTACAAAAGCATCTGGAGGAATACCTAAATCGTCGGGGTTATACTATGAATCATTTTCCGGCTTCTTTTAATACTTCTACATTGGGCGGATTTATAAGTACAAATGGTACTGGTATACTCTCTTCAAAATATGGAAAACTCATAGATATGGTACATCAAATTGAAGTTGTTTTACCCAATGGGAATATATTCAAAAGCCTGCCAGTAAATCATCATTCTACTGGACCAGATTTTTCGAAGTTGTTTATAGGAGCAGAGGGTACGCTTGGAATTATTACTGAGGTTTTATGTAAAATTTATGATTTACCTGAGAAGAGAACATTTTTATCTTTTCTTTTACCGAGTTTTAGAGATGGTATAGAAGTGGGAAGAAAAATAATGATGAGTGGACTTAAGCCCTGTATAATGAGATTTTATGATGAAAAAGATACAGCTCATATTCTTAAAAACCAATATAATATGAAAGGAAAAGGTTGTTTCTTAATGGTTGGATTTGATGGGCTAAAAGAGATTGTTGATATTCAAGCTATGCTTGCCCGAAAAATAATTTCAAAAAACAAAAGTAAAGAATTGGGAGATGAGGTAGCTTGGAGTTGGTGGAATAACAGGCTTAGATCATATTATCCTCCTCTTGACTACGTTTGTGAGGAATGGATGACAGCAGTTATGGATACAATTGCGCCATACGAATGCATAGAAAAAATCTATTGGGCAATGAAATCGGTAGTGGAGGATGGTTTTAAGAAGTATGGGGCGGTATTTCATGCTCATCTTTCACATTGGTATGATTGGGGAACTAGTATATATCCAACATTTCTAATAAAAAATGTACCAGAGGATAATTCTGAAGCAAATAGACTGTATAAGAAAATATTAAGCGCTTGTATTGATGTATCAATTAAGAATGGCGGCATTGTGAACGAGCACCATGGTATTGGTTTACGCCTCAGCAAGTTTATAGAAGTAGTTTATGGGAAAGAAAGCTTTGATTTTGTAAAAAGAATTAAAAAGGCTTTAGACCCAAATAATATAATGAATCCTGGTAAATTAGGATTAGGAGATACGGACGAAAATGATTTTTGATAAGAAGACAAAAGAGATAATAAAAATGTGTAGGAGTTGTTTTATGTGCAGGCATGCCTGTCCTGTTTTTTTAGTAACAAAAATGGATGCTAATACTCCTAGAGGTCATGCTTTAATTCTTTCGAAAATTATTAATAATCTATCTGAATGGACAGAAGATGTAGTTGATAAAATATACCAGTGTTCACAGTGTGGTCTTTGCAAAGAGCTCTGCGAATTTCATTGGGAAGAAGATTTGTTAATACAGGTAGCAAGAGAGGCTATCATAAATAAGGGAATAGAACCTAAAATAGTAAAAGATCTTGCAACTTTGTTAATTAATAATGGGACTGTCTACACTAAGGCAAGAAAAGAATTGGAATTTCAAAAAAAAGTTATCGATAAAAAAAAGGCTGATGTTTTATATTTTGCAGGCAGTACAGCGCTTTATGAGCAGCCCGAAATAGTGGAAGCGACAGCGAAAATACTGGATTTTATGAAAATAGATTGGATGATGTTTGAGAATGAGGGAATGACAGGAGTTGAGCTTTTTGAACTTGGATATAAAAATGAGGCAAAAGTAGCAGCAAGGAATCTTGCTGGCAAGATTAGAGATATTAATCCTGATATTTTGATTACAGGTTGTGCTCATACATATAGAGCATTTAAAGAATTATATCCACAATGGGGTATTAAAAATTTAGTTGATATTCAGATTTATCATACAACTGAATATCTTTTAAAAAAAGTAAGAGATGGAGAATTAAAGTTAAAAAAGAATTCAACTCTATCTGGAATATCCTACCATGATCCATGCCAATTAGGAAGGAGAATGAAGATTTATGAAGACCCGAGGGATCTATTAGAGTATGCAATTGGTGAGCCGCCTGTAGAATTATTTCACAATAAAAATGAATCCGAGTGTTGTGGAGCAGGCTCAGTGATGTATTTGACACATCCTTATATTTCAAGTAAAGTAGCGGAAAGAAGGATAAGAAATGCTATACAAGAGGACGCAAATATAATCATAACAGCGTGTCCAAATTGTAAGAATATATTAACTAAGGCTAGTTTTAATATTAAAAGCGGTATTAAGGTACTTGATATAGCTGAATTGATAGCTTTACAGGTTTGAGGATATAAAGAGAATTAATAATAAGATGGTGGACAGTGGATAATAATCATAAAAAAGTTAATAAACGCCCTACTAGTAAAAATGTCGCTCAATTAGCTGGGGTTTCAAGGGCAACAGTATCTGCATATATTAACAAAACCCGTTATGTCTCGCCTGAACTAAGTGAGAAGATTAAGAATGCAATAGAAAATTTGAATTATACCCCAAGTGAATTAGCCAGGTCCCTAAGAATACAGCGTACTAAAACAATCGGATTAATAATTCCGGTTTTGAGTAATTTCTATATGCCAATGTTAAATAGCATTCACGAAATTACTCAGGAATATAACTATAGTTTTTTATTGTGCTCAAGTGAAGAGGATCCGCTTAGGGAAAAAGAAATGTTAGAAGTATTTTTATCAAAATTAATTAGTGGTATTCTAATAGTCCCCACGTCTGAGGAAAATAGGAATTTTATAAATCAAATTAATAGGAGTGGAACTCCAATAGTTCAGGTTAATAGGATAATTGGAGGATTGGAAGCGGATTTTGTTGTTTCTAAAAATTCTAATACATTTTATACAGCCACAGAGTATCTTCTTAAAAAAGGAAGAAAAAAGATTGTTTTATTTAATAATGACCCCCACCCTTACGGAGAAATTGAGAAGAGAAATGGATATCTTGCAGCAATAAAGGATTATAAAGTTGATGATTATATTATTACTATTAAAGAGCATGATCCATCGAAAATTCTTGAATCGATAGGTGCTTTCTTTATGTCTCACGAAAAAATTGATGGATTAATTTGTACAACTTTGACTTGTACTATTGTTGCATTACAATTTTTAAAAAGTAAATCAATCAAAATACCGCAAGACATTTCATTTATTGGCTATGATGATACAGAATGGTCACTCTTGCATGATCCACCATTGACAGTAATATCTGAGAATATTTATGAGATGGGGCAGAAGGCATCAATGATATTGTTGGATAGGATTAAAAATAAAAACATAGAGTATACGGAGAATATTTTCCTTGATGTCAATTTTATCATAAGAGAATCTTGCTGAAGAAAATAAAAACAAAAAGGAGAAATTTTTGTTTTGATAAAAGTCTGGACAATGGGTGAAATGTTAGTTGAAATAATGAGGCCTATTTCGGATGTTGAGTTCCATAAGACTGGTGAATTTTTAGGGCCTTTCCCAAGTGGTGCTCCAGCAATATTTATTGATACTGTTGCAAGGTTTGGGTATTCAGCAGCAATTATAGGGGGCGTTGGGCAGGATGGTTTTGGCCTTTGCCTTCTAGAACGTCTTAAATCAGACGGTGTGTGTTGCGAATATGTTAAATCTTTTCCAAACAAATCAACTGCAGTCGCTTTCGTAGCTTATTTTAATGATGGCTCTAGAAAATTCATTTATCATATTGATAATACTCCTGCTGTGTGGGTAGAGACTCCAGATGTAAAAAAAATTTCTAATCCAAGATTTTTCCATATCATGGGGTGTTCACTGATGATAAATGAAAAATTTCGTTCTTCAATTTTAGAAACTGCAGAGATATTTGCTGGAAAGGGAGCTGAAGTGACTTTTGACCCAAATATCAGAACTGAACTGTTAGGTGGAAGAAATATTTATAAGGTTATAGGTCCTATAATGAGAAATTGTTCTATTTTATTTCCAGGTATTGGTGAGCTGAAGATGTTGACTGAAGAAAATGAAATAAAAATTGGAATTAAAAAGCTTTTTCTTGAAAATAAATCTATGAAAGTAATAGTTTTAAAAAGAGGTAAGAAAGGATGTTCCGTATACACTAGAGATGACAAGTTTGACATAGATGCTTATTCTGTTAAGGAAGTTGATCCGACTGGTGCAGGGGACTGCTTCGATGCAGGATTCTTATGCGGTCAATTAGGAGGAAAGTCACTTATTGAATCAGGGAGGATGGCTGCAGCAGCGGGCGCATTGAATGCTACTGAGTTTGGGCCAATGGGAGGTAATATCAAACCTGATTCAATTAAGGAGTTAATAGATGCGAAATATGGGGGATGAATATAAATAAAAAATGTCCTTTTAAGGAAATTATCAAATGTCAAAAGCAAGAGATACCTAAAGGAATATGTTCCATATGCAGTGCTAATAAGTATGTGATTGAGGCGACGATGGAGAAAGCTTTGGCAAATGATAGTGATTATGTTCTAATTGAGTCCACAGCAAATCAAGTAAATCAATTTGGTGGCTATATAGGAATGAATCCAGAAGATTTTAAAGTTTTTGTTCTCTCTATTGGTAAGAGGATAGGGTTTCCTTTAAACCGAATTATACTTGGAGGTGATCATCTTGGTCCATATCCATGGAGAGAAGAAAAGGCGGATCAGGCTATGGAAAAAGCTTGTGAGATGGTTAGGCAATATGTGTTGGCAGGTTTTAATAAAATTCATATAGATACTAGTATACTTTTAGCAGATGATCCTGTTGATAAAGAACTTGATGCTAAATTAATTGCGGAACGTGGTGCAACTTTATGTCTTGAAGCAGAAGAAACTTTTAAAAAGGTTAAAAATTATGACTTATACGAAAGATCTCCAGTTTATGTAATTGGAACAGAAGTTCCGTCTCCAGGAGGGAGACAAGAAGCAAGTGGCGAATTAAAAATTACCAAAGATACTGATTTTGAGAAGACTGTTGAGTGTTACAAGGATGCGTTTTATAAACATAATCTGAAAGAAGCATGGGAAAACGTAATAGCAGTGGTCATAGAACCCGGAGTAGATTTTGCGGAGTATGAAATTTATGAGTATAAAAGTGAGAATACAAAAGACTTACGTCGTTCACTTGAAAAATTCCCCAATTTAGTTTTTGAGGGACATTCGACGGATTACCAAAAAAAGACTGCATTAAAACAAATGATAAAAGATGGAATTGCTATTCTAAAAGTAGGCCCAGCCTTTACTTTTGCGCTGAGGGAAGCGTTATTTATATTAAACTATATTGAAAATGAGTTATTTTATGATAATCCAAATATTACTTTATCCTGTTTTATAGATGTACTTGACAAAACCATGGTTGAAAATCCTAAAAATTGGAGTAAATATTACCATGGTGGGGATGAAGCCAAGCTAAGACTGGATAGGAAGTACAGCCTTTTTGATAGGTGCAGATATTATTTGGCAACTAAAGAAGTGAAGAATTCTATTGATCTTTTAATTAGAAATCTAAATAGTATAGAAATTCCATTATCATTAATAAGTCAGTTTTTACCACTCCAATATAAAAAGATTAGAGATGGTTCATTAAAAAATGATCCCGAGTCACTTATAAAAGACAAGATTATTGATGTCTTGGATGATTACTATTATGCAGTAGGTGATTGAAAATTGTTATGACAAGTAAATTTTTTATGACAAAATGTGTTTTCTATAAGTATTATCTAGTGAAGGCTTTGAGATAGAAGTTATTTATTCATATCCTAATTCTTTTGAAATTTTTAAAGAAGTATCTTTTAACGAATATATTATCTCGTTAAAAAATTTTTTTGTGAATCTCTGCGTAGGAATGCTTATGCCGATTGAGGCGATTATTTTTTCATCGTGGTTATAAATAGGCACTGCGACACAATTAATGCCAATCTCTGACTCTTCTAGATCTAATGCATATTTCATCCTTCTAACTTTTGAAAGTTCAGTTAATAAGTCAGTGGTACTGATAATTGTATTTGGTGTGTATTTTAAAAAATTGTATTTTTCTCTTAACCTGCTTATATCTTGTGCTGAAAAAGATGATAGAAATACCTTACCAATTGCAGTTGCATGTGCATTTGAAATATTAGTTGCAACTTTGGTAGGTTTAACTGAGTGTGTACTCTCTAATTTTAATAATGAAAAGAAATTTTCATTATCATGTTCGTCTTGCATGACTAAGTATATGTTTTCATTAAATTTATTCATTAGTTCAGTTAGAAGTGGCTTGCTTATGTTAAGCAACGATAATCCTTTTAAATAAGTATTGCCGATTTTTAGACACTTAACATCTAAATTATATTTTCCATTTATTTTTTTTATAAAACCATTTTTTACTAATGTATTTATTAAATGATAAACAGTGCTATTTTTTAAGTTTATCGTCTTAGCAATTTTATTTAAGTTTATTGCTCTGTCGCTGTTTGATAATATATCTAAAATCTTGCATGCTCTATCTACAGATTGTATCGTTTTAATTTTTTTATTAATTTTGTCCATTTTAGAAACTAATAATTGTTTCTCCTTTGCAACTTATACTATTTCACGAATATAATATAGATTATAGGAGATTTCCATTAAAAACAAGAAAACCTTCTTGGAAATGACCTTTAAAAAGTCTAAAGGTTTAATTTAAATATTTTATTAGCATTTTCGAACAGGCATTTATTTCTATCTTTGTCTGGGATATTAATAAGATTATATTTATTTATCTCAATTGTCTGGTTATAGCATGTATTATTGAAGATATCTGATCCCATTACTACTTTGTCACTCCCCAGATCTTTTATGAACCACTCTATGTTTTCAGCAGAAGTCCAAGAGGTTTCTAAAAATATATTTGAACATTCTTTAGCAGCAATATATGCCTCTTGAGCAAACACGTTCATCCCTGAATGGGCAAGTATAATTTTAAGCTCAGGATATTTTTTTGCTTGTATCATATTTAATGATGGACTGGCAAATGGAATACCAGTTCCAGTATGGACTATAATTGGAACACGTAATTTATTGGCTGTTTCAAATAATAAAGTACCTCCTTTAGAGAGAGGATTGACTGAATAACCTACTGTGTGAAGTTTTATTGCGACAAAACCATATTCATTTATATATTTTTCTAGTTTAGATGTTACTTCTAAACTTGGTAAATTTGGATTTACACTTGCTACCCCAAATATTTTTTTGGGAAACTTTTTTGTTAGTTTATAAATGTTTTCGTGGGCGGTTTCGCTATTAGGTATAGCTCCTGGCAGTATCTGAATCAAAATTGCATCTACTTTGTTTTTTTCCATTGATAGGAGTATTGAATCTTCATTTATACCACAATCAAATACTCTTGAAGACCCTAGGTGAGCATGAGTATCTATTATCATTTGTAATCTCCATTTTTTAACAATTAATTATTATGTTTAAAATTATATTATTTACTGCTGATGATTGTCAATAATATAATTAAACATATTTATAATTGTTTATTATTGTTAAAATATATTATAATAAATTTGACATTATAATTCAAATTCAGTTAAAATTTAAGTATAATACATAATAGTTAATTTACTTAAAATTATTTAAGTCATATTAAAGTAGCAATGTTATTTTAATTATAGATAATATCATATAATCAGTTTAATGATTTAGAATAAAGAAGTTATTTAGTCATTAAAATGATAGGGTGATTCAAATTGAAAAGGTTTAATAAAAAAATAGTAGTGGTTACTGGTGCGGGAAAAGGTATTGGAAGATCAATAGCACTTGATTTTGCAGAAGAGGGAGCCAATGTAGTATTAGTAAGCAGGACTTTGAGTGATTTGGAAAAGGTTAGTAATGAGATTAAATCAAAAGGAAATAATTGTTTGATTGTTAGAGCTGATGTATCAAAAGAAGATGATGTAATAAGGATATTTAAAAAAACATTAGAAAAGTATAAAACGGTAGATATCTTAGTTAATAATGCAGCTGTTCAAAAGAGAAATCACATAATAAAAATTTCTTTGGAAGAATGGAATTACCAGATAGCAGTTAATTTGACTGGTGCTTTTTTATGTATGAGAGAGGCTCTTAAGATTATGATCAAAAAAAATTATGGAAAGATAGTAAACATAGCTTCAGAAGCTGGAAAGCAAGGTTCATCTGTTAAAAGTGCGTATTGCAGCTCTAAAGGTGGGATGATAAGACTGACAGAATCAGCAGCAGCTGATGTTAAGGAAAATAATATAAATATTAATGCAGTTTGCCCTGCGTGGGTTGATACACCTCTTAGTCACAAATCGTATCCATACATAGATTTTTCGAAGGTAGATATCATGAAGCCGGAAGATGTATCAAAAGTTGTTTTATTTGTTGTAAGTGAAGATGCAAAGGAAATAAAAGGAAGTATTATAGATGTTTTTGGTGGGCAGAAATTAGTGACAGATCCTTAGAATTAGTTAAAACTTTGGATGTCTTTAATTATAGACAATGTGGAGAATTGGTTTAAACTACTTAGTTTACTTTATTTAAGAAAGTGGGGTGAACCCCTCCTGTTAGACAGTATATAAACTTAAAGATACAATAGCTGAT
>CAZSXW010000008.1:0-89458 GCA_964610385.1 uncultured Actinomycetota bacterium | reverse complement strand
GTCAATTCCTTTGAGTTTTAGCCTTGCGGCCGTACTCCCCAGGCGGGACACTTAATGCGTTAGCTACGGCACAGAAAGCGTCGATAACTTCCCACACCTAGTGTCCATCGTTTACAGCTAGGACTACCAGGGTATCTAATCCTGTTCGCTCCCCTGGCTTTCGCGCCTCAGCGTCAGTAACAGCCCAGAAAGCCGCCTTCGCCACTGGTGTTCTTCCTGATATCTGCACATTTCACCGCTACACCAGGAATTCCACTTTCCTCTGCTGTACTCAAGTTATCCAGTTTCATATGCAATCATCAGGTTAAGCCTGAAGTTTTCACATATGACTTGAAAAACCGCCTACGTGCTCTTTACGCCCAATGATTCCGGACAACGCTTGCCTCCTCCGTCTTACCGCGGCTGCTGGCACGGAGTTAGCCGAGACTTCCTTCTTGAGTACCGTCAATAATAAAGGCTATTAACCTCATTACCTTCGTCCTCAATCGACAGAAGTTTACGATCCGAAGACCTTCATCCTTCACACGGTGTCGCTGCGTCAGGCTTTCGCCCATTGCGCAATATTCCCCACTGCTGCCTCCCGTAGGAGTCTGGGCCGTATCTCAGTCCCAGTGTGGCCGATCACCCTCTCAGGCCGGCTACCCATCATAACCTTGGTAAGCCATTACCTTACCAACAAGCTAATAGGACGCAAGCTCATCTTAGAGCGGAGGCCTTGCGGCTACCTTTGTTATATTAATCATACGAAAAATATAAAATATTCAGTATTAGCCTTCCTTTCGGAAGGTTATTCTGATCTCTAAGGTAGATTACTTACGCGTTACTCACCCGTTCGCCACTAACTTTGCAAAAGTGTTGCCACTTCTGCATCGTTCGTTCGACTTGCATGTGTTAGGCACACCGTTAGCGTTAATCCTGAGCCAGGATCAAACTCTCAATAAAAACTAACATTTTTAACATAATTCTTAAAGAAACCTGCACTATTTAGTTCTCAAAGAACACCAAATAACCTGCAGAAAAATATCACACTAAATTTTAATTGTCAATAAAAATAAATAGAAGCTTTAGTTGAATGAAACTGCAAGTATAACTCTTATATAGCGTAGTAGATTATAGCATTAAGACAGTATAAGTCAATAGTTCACATAGCTGAATAGCGGCATGTTCATGCTTTAAAAATCACTTATTTTCTTCTTTTTTTTCGTCCTTCTTCTCTTCTTTTTCACCCTTCTTTGGAACCTCAAGACCGAGCATGTCTTTTACCTTTCGTTCGACTTCTTCCATCACTTTTTCATTCTGCATCAGGAACATCTTTGCATTTTCTCTTCCCTGTCCGATACGTTCATCTTTATATGAATACCATGATCCGCTTTTTTCTATTATTCCCATCTCGACGCCTACGTCCAGTATGCTTCCTTCACTGGATATGCCCCTTCCGTACATTATGTCAAACTCTGCACTTTTAAAAGGAGGGGCTACCTTATTCTTTACCACTCTTGCTCTGATCCTGTTTCCGATATTGTCTGTGCCGCTTTTTATACTATCAATTCTTCTTATATCAATCCTGACCGAGGAGTAAAATTTCAGAGCTCTGCCTCCTGGTGTAACCTCAGGATTACCGAACATAACACCTATCTTTTCCCTCAGCTGGTTGATAAAGACTACCGAAGTCTTAGTTCTGCTCACTACCCCGGTTATCTTTCTTAAAGCTTGAGACATTAACCTTGCCTGAAGTCCGACATGACTGTCTCCCATTTCTCCTTCAAGCTCAGCTTTCGGTACAAGAGCCGCCACTGAGTCTACCACTATCACATCCAGTGCTCCGCTCTTGAGTAGGATTTCACATATTTCCAGCGCTTGCTCGCCGTTATCCGGCTGTGAAAGCAGAAGCTCTTCTATATTGACCCCTAGATTTCTGGAATAATTAGGATCCAGTGCATGTTCGGCATCTATAAACGCCGCAACACCTCCATTCTTTTGGGCATTGGCTATTATATGCAGGGCAAGAGTAGTCTTCCCTGATGCTTCCGGTCCAAATATCTCGGTAACTCTGCCGCGTGGTATGCCACCTATCCCAAGCGCTATATCAAGCTCCAGCGAGCCGGTAGATATAAAGCCTATATCCTGTATTGAACCTTTTTCTCCCAGTTTCATTATGGCCCCGCCGCCGTACTGCCTTTCGATCTGAGACACCGTTTCTTCAATTACTTTTTCCCTATCCATATTTAATCCTCCAATAAACAAGACTGATATAAAAAATTATATAATAAAATAATAATATTTTTTGTGTAATTGACCATAAGCTAATTTTACCATATTAAAAATATTTTTAAATACTAAACCAAATAATCAACCTCTTTATTTCAGACCGAATCTGCCTATTACGCAGTATTCTGCTCCCTGCGGCCTGAGCTTACTTTCAAACAATGTGATGTCACTGCAATCCAGCCACTCTTCAGGACCTCCGGGACTACCGCCTGTAAAGTTTTCTATGCTTCTTCTATCTCTTATCCTGGCAATGGTTATATGAGGTACAAACTTTCTGCTTTCTTTTCTTATTTTAATCTTACTGAGATTATTGTTCAATAGATTATAGATCTCGGATATCTGGGTATCTCCATCATCTATTTCCATAAAAACCACCCTGGCTCTGCCCAAACTGGGAAACGCACCTACTCTTCCCGTTACCCTGTATTTAAACTTCTTCAAAGAATCCGCTGTTATTTTTACCGCATTCTCTATTTTCCGTATCTTATTTATATCAGTACTACCCAGAAATCTTAAGGTAGCATGAATATTAGAGGCCTGCACTACTCTTATGCCTCTATCCTTACCAAATAAATCAGCGGTAAAATTGTAAATCTTGTTTTTTATATCCTCCGGAATATCTATGGCTATAAATAATCTTTTTTCCAAATTTTTTTTATCTTCTTTCATTCAAGCCCGCCTGCCCTTTCTTTTTCCGCCATTTATAGCCGCCCTGAGTTCATTCAATACAAATTGAGTTGTCCTGAACTTTATTTCCTGCCTGCTTCCCACGAATCTCTTTTTAAAGACTTTCTCATAACCATCAGGCCCCAGCACACAGCAGTAGACCAGCCCTAGTTTCTTGTCTTCAGCTTCCGGCCCTGCAAAACCGGTTACGCTTACGGCATAATCTGATTTAAAGACTTCTTTTGCCTTCCTTGCCATATTAATGCATACCACTCTGCTGACTGCTCCCTGCTTTTTTAGAATATCTTCATCTATATCAAGCAGCTTGATTTTGGAGTAATCCGAATATGACACTATACCTCCCAAAAAAAATTTTGAACTTCCTGGAGTATCTGTGATGATACTGCTGATAAGCCCGCCAGTTATCGACTCGGCAGCACAGATAGTGAGGCCGTCGCCTATTTTCGCGATAGCCTCCTTTAAGTTGTCCGAGATCAGGGTATTGTTTTTACCGTAAAAATAGTTACCTAGTTTACTACAGATCTCATCTTCTACTATCTTTAATTTTCTACCAGCTTCTCTGCTGTCTTCCGATCTTGCCACTATTATGATTTTTATTAGGCCGGGATCGGCAGTTATGCCGATTTTAACGCCGATTTTCTCTGCTTTACTCATGATATTTTTTATCTTTTCTTCTATTTCTGTTTCACTTATATCCGTGGTAAGAAGAGTTGTTTTTCGCAATTTCATTCTACCGGTCTCTATATGTTTCTTTCTTATGATTTCTTTAAGGAAGGGTATTACGTCACAGTCAAACATGCTCCTGAGTTCTTTGGGGACTCCCGGAAGGCAAAATATGATCTTACCATCATCCAGCTGTATTCCAAATCCCGAAGCACTGCCCACCCTTGGTTTGATCGGAAAGGAATTTTCAGGAATATAGGATTGGCGCAGCAGTCTCTGGTGTATTTTTTTATTTCTTGTTCTTTTAATAAATTTAAGACTGCTCTGGTCAAGACTCTTGTTTCTTATCAATTTAAGGTTTAAAACTGAAGTTACTGCTTCCCTGGTAATATCATCATCCGTAGGCCCCAGCCCACCGCTTATTATTATAAGGTCACTGTCTTCCAGACTCCGCCTCAATACCTTTAATATATCATCAATCTTATCGCTGACAGTAAACATAAACCTGCACTCTATTCCCAGGTCTGTCATTCTCTCTGCTATATACTTGGAATTTCTATTTAATATCAGACCAAGATTTAATTCAGTTCCTATGCTTATTATTGAACAATTCATATCGGGGCAAAATATCAATCTTCTTTTTCTTCTAAAATTCTTATCAGGTCAGCTTTGGATATAAGCACTTCCCTCGGTTTACTTCCGTCATAGCTGCTCACCAGTCCCTTGCTTTCCATTTGATCAATGATCCTTGCTGCCCTTGAATACCCGATCCTCAGCCTTCTCTGCAGCAGTGATGCCGATGCATGTCCGAAATCTACCACTACCCTCAGGGCTTCATAAAACAACTCATCTTCTTCCAGCAGATTCTTGTCCTTATCGCTTATTCTCTTGGAGATCTCAAAACTGTATTCCGGCTGGCCTATATTCCTTATATAACCTGTTATCATCTCCGTTTCTTTCGATGTTACAAAAGCTCCCTGGACTCTTTCAGGCCTGTTAAGATAGTACGGCAAATACAGCATATCGCCTCTTCCTACCAGTTTTTCTGCCCCTCCACAGTCCAGGATCACTCTGGAGTCAACATTAGAAGAAACCATAAATGCTATCCTTGAGGGTATGTTTGCCTTGATCAAACCTGTTATTATATTAACCGATGGCCTTTGGGTCGATATTATAAGATGTATACCTACCGCTCTTCCCATCTGGGCAATCCTGCAGATGCTGTCCTCTACCTCTGAAGCTGCCACCATCATAAGATCAGCCAGTTCATCTATGAAAACCATGACGTAGGGAAGTGGTCCAAAATCTTCTTCACTGCCAGGATTTCTCCTTGCTTCAATATTATACCTTTCTAGAGATTTAAAATTCCTTTCGACCAGTATTTTAAACCTTTTTTCCATCTCCTCTACTACCCATGCAAGCGCCAAAGAAGCTTTTTTGGGATTGATTATCACCGGCGAGAGCAAATGAGGTATCCCATTATAAATACTTAGTTCCACCATCTTGGGATCTATCATAATAAATCTGGCCTCATCAGGCCTTACCTTCATAAGAAGAGAACTTATAATACTATTGAGGCAGGAGCTTTTACCTGAATTGGTAGCTCCGGCAATAAGAACATGAGGCATCTTTGATATGTCCATATAAATTATTTTACCGGAAAGATTTTTACCCAGCGGGACATTCAATAAGTTATCTGTCAGGTTTCTATCTTCGTCGGAATAAATATCTCCCAGAGTAACAATTCTTCTTATACTGTTCGGTACTTCAATACCTATTGCCGATCTTCCCGGAATGGGAGTGAGAATCCTTAGATCAGGCGAGCCCATAGCGACACAAAAATCATCCTCAAGGCTGAGAAGCCTCTGTACTTTTACTCCTGGAGAAAGTTTCAACTCATAAAGGGTTACGGTAGGCCCACTTACTACCCTGTCTACCTTAACATCCAATTTAAAATCATTAAATAATCTATTTAGAGTATAAACTCTTTCCTTGACACTTCTTTTGTGCAGTTTCGAAGGCAGGCTTCTGGATTTTTTTAATAAATTAAGCGGGGGCAGTCTGTAATTATCATCGATTTCAACTCCCCTGGTCAGAGGCATTCTTAGCTGATCATGATCGCCGACCGGGATTATGGTCTTTTCTAAACCCTTATCCTTTATATCGATTTGTTCAAGTATCTTGTCAACATCTTCCATCACATCTGCTTCGTTAGTATCAATTCTCTGGTGCTTTCCGTAAACCTTAGATTCCGCTGTTTCTTTTTTCTCCAATACTTTATAATCATCGGCAGCGTTTTTCTCTTTGACCAAATCACTCCCAAACCTGAACCTGAATCCCCTGATAAGATATATAAGCTTTCTTCCAATATCAATCAATGATATTTTTGTTATTATCAAGATAGATACCACTATCAACACACTCAATACTATCAACGCGCCTACGCCGCTTAAAAGCCTGGATAGGCCATAATAAATCCCGGCTCCTGTAATCCCTCCCCTCGCTTTTATCAGGACCTCGTCAAAAATATTTGTGTAATTAAAGTCATTACTCATAATCCCAAGTATAGAGAAAAACAGCAGGAAAAATCCCCAACCAAAACTTGAGGGCAGAAGTCTTATTCTCCTCAAAAAGAAGCTGAACCCCCATATTAGAAGTATAAAGGGAATTAAAAACCTTCCGACCCCAAAGGCATAAGACAAAAAACCATTTATGTACGTATTTACAAAACCGTTCTCCGAAAAACCATAAATACTGATAAACAGCAGTATCGAAATGGCTATTATTATGATCCCGTAGATCTCGGCTCTTCTTTTGACATATCTTTTCTTATTTCCGTAATATCTCATATTTGAGCTTTTCTTTCTGTTAGATTTTTTTCGATTGTATTTTCTTCTTACCATTCCTTACCGACCTTAATGACATCCCTTTCGGCCTTTTATCCTTTATTAAATCTGACCCCTTTTTATTCTATCAATTTATGTCTTTTTAAAATCTCTTTGAAAGAAACAAGTTTATCGTCTTCCATGGGGCATAGCGGAAGCCTGCATGGTCCGGCATCCAATCCCATCAGATCCAATGCTCTTTTAATAGGTATCGGATTTGTCGATAAAAAGATACCGTAAAATATATCCATAAAATCCCGGTGTATCTTTGCCGCCTTGATAAAATCTCCTTCCTTAAAACTGCCTATCATCTCTTTTATTTGGCTACCTATAATATGAGATGCTACACTTATGACCCCATATCCCCCCATGGACAGTATGGGAAGCGTATCACCATCATTTCCGCTGTATATCACAAAATCATCATCCGTATCTCTTATTATCTCTGCAATCTGTTTCATATTGCTGCTGGCCTCTTTCACACCGCAGATATTGTCTATTTTTGACAATTCCACGCAGGTCCTGGACTCCATATTGGAACATGTTCTCGAAGGAACATTATATAATAATACAGGGGTCTTCAGCTCACCTGCAATCTTTTCAAAATGCTTAAAGATACCCAGCTGGGAGGGTTTGTTATAATAAGGTACAGTAAGCAGAATACAGTCAACTCCTATTTTTTCCGCTTCTTTGGATAATTCCAAAGAATGCGCGGTATCATTTGAGCTCGCTCCGGCCACTATTTTAACCCTGTTTCCAAAATTGATCTTGGCAAATTTGAACAGTTCTATCTTCTCTTCATCACTAAGAGTCGCACACTCTCCCGTGGAACCTGACAGTAAAATCCCGTCACTGCCCTGATCAATTATATGATCCATTAACTTACTGCATGAATCAAAATTTATTTTATTTTCTCTATCAAACGGTGTTACCATCGCAGTTATTAACTCACCTAAATCTATCATACAAACCTCCCAAAATGTAATACCACTGATATTATGTTTCTGCTTATTAAACTCTTAATTTATCACCTATAAAATACAACATATATTAAAGCAAAACAACCGCCAAAAACATACCGGTATAACTCACAAGACAAATTATTGAATACGGAATTATTAGATTTTTATTAACTTCTCCAGCCCAAAAGTATAACTGGAAAGCTTATCCATATTCCTTACAGCAAGAATGATGCCTGGATAAAAAGATGTCCTGTCCAGGCTGTCATGTCTTATTGAAAGAGTTTGTCCCTTTGTACCGAAAATGACATTCTGGTGGGCCAGAAGTCCCGGCATTCTCACGCTGTGGATATGGATCCCGCCTACAAAGCCGCCCCTGGAGCATTCCAGGTTCTCCTTTTCGTCATCTCTCAGCCTTTTTGCCTTATAATTTTTACCAAGACCTATCTGCTCTGCAGTAAGAATGGAGGTGCCGGAAGGAGCATCTTTCTTTTTGTCATGATGTAATTCAATTATTTCACAGCTGTCAAAATATCTTGCTATTAACCTCGACATGGCGATCATTATAACAGCACCGATTGAAAAGTTGGGGACAATAAGAGTCTTGCTTTTCGATTTTAATGCTTCTCTTTCGATATCCGTAAGATCCTCTTTTGATATACCGGTGGTCCCTACTATTATATTTATACCTTTATCAATAGCCCAGTTAATAGTCTTTTTTGCTGCATCAGCATTGGTAAAATCAATGATAATATCCGGTCCCAATCTTTCTACCTCCTGATAAGAACTCAAGATCTTATGACCTGTTTTTTCACCGGTTAGAAATTCGCCTATATCCATACCTACATTTTTAATATCAAATCCACCTACCAGATCTATGTCTTTTTCCTTTATCAACTCTCTGGAAATAGATGCCCCCGTTTTCCCGCAAATCCCGAAAACGACTATTTTTTTCATTTTAACCTGCCTTTATCTGCTTTTTTCAATATTACCGTAATCATCCTGTTCGGTTTAAAATATTTGTCCACAACTGTGCTGAGATCGTTTTTCTTTACCTTATCTATTTTCTTTAATATCTGCTCAATAGTCAAAATCTTTTTATCAAATAATAGACCTTTCCCCATCCTAAACATCCTTGAACTTATATTTTCCACGCTCAGCACTATATTACCCTTCAAATTTTCCCTGGCTCTTTCAAATTCTACTTCCTTTACTCCGTTCCTGCTTATATCGTATATCTCCTTTCCAATAAGCTTCAGGATCATATCTGCATTCTTGACTGAAGAAGCAGCATATATAAATATCAGTCCCGTATCCTGATACTGGGTATTGCTGCTGTAAATTGAATAAGCCAGGCCTTTTTCTTCCCTTATTTTTTGAAATAATCTGCTGCTCATACTTCCACCAAATAAAATAGTGAATAACGACAGTGGATATTTTTCATCATCGCCTCTTCTGCATCCTGGTCCCCCCAGGCAAATATGTGCCGACTTGGTTTTTATACTGTATATTTTTTTGATACTTTTGCCGTCCGACACGTTCCGTCCTGTAAAATCATAACCGGTCCTCTTTTTTTCCATTCTGCCTATATTCTTTTTGACTTTTTCCACCAGATCCCCGTGTTTTATATTACCGGCAGCCGAGATTACCGTCCTGCTTATATCAAATTTGTCTTTAAAATATCTAATTACATCTGATCTTTTAATTTTTCCCAGCGATCTTCTGGTGCCCAGGATGGGAAGACTCAGGGGATGCCTGCCAAATACTGCCTTATAAAAATAATTCATTATATTTTCTGATGGATTATCTTCAACTATTTTGATCTCTTCAAGAATAACCTTCTTTTCAGTCTTTATATGCTCAGTCAAAAAAGAAGGATTTAACAGGATATCAAATAATAGTTCTATGCATTTATCAAGATGAGTATCTATGAAGTCAGCATATACGCAGCAGTTTTCCTTATCTGTGAAAGCATTGAATTCGGCACCCATGGTATCGAATTCAACGGCTATGTCCTGATAACTTCTTTTTTTTGTTCCCTTAAAAAGAAGATGCTCTATAAGGTGAGAAATACCGTTTATTTCACTATTCTCATTTCTAGAACCGACTGGAAGCCAGAAGCCCAGAGATATCGATCTGAAGTGAGGGATATATTCACTTATAATTCTTATTCCGCTGCTTAATTCAGTTATTTGATAATTGTCGAATTTTGAACTGCTTACTGAAACAATCTTCCCGTGTACCTCGCTAATAAAAGATTTAGATATCAGTCCTGATAAGTCCTATTTTTTTGGTCCTGGGATCAATATTATTGACCTTGACCATAATCTTGTCGCCTATCTTTAAATAATCCTTAACGTCTTTTATTCTCTTATTTGATACCTTCGATATATGAAGAAGCCCATCTACTCCCGGAATCAGGTTTATAAAAGCTCCGTAATTGGTTATTCCCACAACGGTACCCAGGAACTCCTCTCCCTTCTTTATATCTTCAATACCTTTGAGCATGCTTTCTATTTTTTTTCTGGCCATCTCAATGTCTTCATCATTGGAAGAGATTATAGAGACTATTCCTTCCCCGTTGTAATCACTTACATCAATTTCTTCCAGATTGAATTCCTCTTTTATACTTTTGACATTCTTACCTCCCGGACCGATGATCTCACCTATCTTTTCTTTCGGAATCTTGAAAGTGGTGATTCTTGGTGCACATTTGGACAGGTTCTCCCTTGGCCGGGGTATGACTTCCAGCATCTTGTCGAGTATGAACAATCTTCCTTCCCGCGCCTTTTCCAGTGCCTGTTTTATGATATTGATATCAATACCCTTTACTTTCATATCCATCTGCAGCGCGGTTATGCCGTTTTTCGTCCCTGCAACCTTAAAGTCCATATCACCGTAAAAATCCTCTATTCCCTGTATGTCCTTCAATATTACAAACCGTCCGTTTTTTTTCTCATCTTTTATCATACCCATGGCAATACCGGAAACGGGATTCATTATGGGGACACCGGCATCCATCAGAGCAAGGGTGCTCCCGCATACGCTGGCCATAGAAGTGGAACCGTTGGACTCCAGGATCTCCGATACCAGTCTCAGAGCATATGGAAATTTTTCTTCATCGGGGATCATGGGCCTTAAAGCTTTTTCAGCCAGAGCTCCATGGCCTATTTCCCTTCTCCTCGGCCCTCTGAGCGGCCGGGTCTCGCCTGTGCTGTAAGGCGGGAAATTATAATGATGTATATACCTCTTAAACTCTTCCTTTCCCAGACTGTCTATTTTCTGGGCTTCTCTTATGGTACCCAGAGCCAGTATGGTCAGAGCCTGTGTCTTTCCACGGGTAAAAAGACCGATCCCGTGTGTCGTCTCCGGAAAAAGCCCCACTTCACAATTTATTTTCCTTACCTCATCAAGACCCCTTCCATCAGTACGTATCTCTTTGGTCAGTATCATTTTCCTTACAAGTTCTCTTTCCAGCTCTTTAAAACTTGCCTCAATACTTTCTCTATCCTCCGGGAATTCCGTCTCCATCTGCTTGTACACCTCATCTTTTATCAACATAACATTATCCTGGAAATACCCCCTCTGGGTCTCTTCAAGCAGGACTTTCTTATTATCATCAGCGGATAATTTGAAAATATCATTCAGGACTTTCTGTACTTTATTTTCGGCAAGTTTCCTTACTCTTTTCTCGACATTCTTATTTAATTCAAATCTTGAAATATCCTCCCGTTTCTTACCTGCATTCTTTTTCACAAACTCCTTTTGGAATCTTACGATTTTCTTTATTTCATCATGGGCTTTTTCTATGGCTTCCAATACCACTTCCTCGGGAGCTTCTTTACCTGCAGCTTCTACCATAAGTATTGCTTCTTCCGTACCCGCCACTATTATATCTACTACACTTTCATCAATTTCACTGTAAACCGGATTTACTATCCAACTTTCGCCCACTTTACCAATCCGAACCGCGCCTACAGGATCATTAAATGGTATATCGGATATACATAAAGCCATTGAAGCTCCATTTATTACCGAGATATCATAAGGATTTATCTGGTCAAAAGAAAGTACGGTAGCGATTATCTGTACTTCATTTCTTATATTTTCGTCAAAAAGCGGCCTCAAAGGCCTGTCAGTCAGCCTGGCATTTAAAACTGCCTTATCACTTGCTCTTCCTTCTCTTCTAAAAAACCCCCCGGGTATCTTACCTGCGGCATACATTCTTTCTTCAACATCCACTACCAGGGGGAAAAAGTCTTTACTGTCCGATGTTTCATTACTCATCACAGCAGTGACAAGGACTCCATTTCCACCAAACTTTACCAGGATAGAATTTGCCTGCCTGGCTATCTTGCCGGTGGAAAAGGACATTACCTTTCCACCGATATTAACTTCATATTTTCTTTCCATATATTTACTATAATCTCCTTTAAGTTATTAAAATGAATAAAATAGGTTGGGTTAAGGGTTTTACTTTCTTAAACCAAGTTCCTTTATGATCTTCTTATACCTGCCCATATCATTATTTTTCAAATATTCCAGTAGCCTTTTCCTTTTTCCTACCATAATGACTAGACCTCTTCTGGAATGATGGTCCTTTTTATTTATTTTGAGGTGTTCATTTAACTTATTGATCTTTTTTGTAAGAATAGCTATTTGAACCTCGGAAGAACCAGTATCATTTTCATGAATTTTAAATTTATCAATAACTTTTTTCTTCTCTTCTTTCACTAATGTCAACTTTCTTCACTCCTTAGAAAATGTCGTACTATAATTTATCACAACTACATTCTAATTACAATTTAATCAAATCTCGACACTCGACAATTCAGCAGCGATTAATATTAAAATATTTACGTGCATACTGCAAGTCAATTTTCATTCTTTTTATCAGATTTTCCTCATTTTCGAATTTTATTTCATCTCTGAGTCTTTCTAAAAAAAAGATTTTGATCTTCTTCCCGTATATATTTTTTTCAAAGTTGATTATAAAAGTTTCTACCCACCTCTTCGTGTCTTTGAATGTAGGATTGTCTCCGATATTTATTACAGCAGGATACAGTTTATCTTCAATACCGTATATCATTACTTTACCCAGATAGACCCCGTCTTTAGGAGTAATGAAAAGCCGGGAGATATTTATATTGGCAGTTGGAAATCCGAGCCTCCTGTTTCCTCTTCCGGCTCCCTTAATCACTTTTCCCTCCACCTGCGGGTCTCTGCCCATCAGATTCCTTATCTTTTTAATATTACCACGGAAATAATATTTTCTTATATTGGTGCTGGATACCGTTTCCCCCTGTATTTTAAGAAGTGGTATCGCATCAACCCTGACATCTAGAGGCTTTAAGAATCTCTTTAAAAAACTGACATCACCTTCCGCATTAAAACCAAAACGAAATCCTCTTCCTACCAGTATCTCCCTTATATGAAATTTTTTCATTAATATATCTCTACAGAACTTATCAGGTTTAAGCTTCAGGAAGCCCGGGTTAAAATCTGCAGTTACGATATAATCAACTCCAAGATCTCCAATGATCTTTATTTTTTCTCTAAAGGGTATGATAAGTTTTTTATAAATCCTGTTCTTTATTACATTTATTGGCGGCTGATTAAAAGTAAGTACTATACTTATGCCTTTTATTCTTCCGGCTTTGTTTACACAAGTCTCGATTATCCTCCTGTGACCAAGATGGACGCCGTCAAAAAACCCAATTACTATAACTGATTTTTTATCCTTAAAATATCTATTTTCTACCTTTTTAAGTTCCAAGACTTTCGCCAATTTTATCTCCTGTCGTCTGTATCTACTTTTTATATTTCTATAGTATTTTAATCATTTAATATTTTATGATCTTCAATAATTATTATACTACCTGTCAGGGTAATCCCTTTTTGTTTAATATCCGAAAATGCATTATCGGTCAGTACTCTGTGTACAGCCATAAGTCTGCCCCTGCTGTCTTTTATCTGAACCAGAGCCTCTTTTTTAAGTACTGTCCCTGTTTTCATTTTACCGGGCTGTAACATCTCGCTTTTTACTTTATGGCCGTTCAATATACTTTTTCTATATTCGTCTTTTATATAAAGACTGGGACTTTTCTCTAATATTTTTTTTAGGGATATAAGGCAGGGGCTGAATTTGAAATTATTTCCGGCCATTTTTTTCCTGATAAAATCCTTTACAGCAATACTGTCCTTTACATCAAATTCTCCTATCTTTGTCCTTTTCAGCTTCTTGACCGATGCGCCGCAGCCTATCATTTCTCCTATCTCATGAGCCAGGGACCTGATATAAGTACCTGAACCGCATCTTACCTTTATAGTAATAAGATCATCCATCAGGGAGGCGAGTTTGATATCATAAATATTTACCATTCTTGGACTAAGGTCTACCTTCAGGCCTTTTCTGGCAAAATGATATGAGGGCCTGCCTTCAAACTTTATAGCTGAGTATTTGGGCGGCATCTGCATTTTTTTACCGGTGAGCTTCTTTAAAATACTACATACTTCATCAATATTTATTTTCCCTATCTTATTCTCTTCCAGTACTTTCCCATCAAGATCCCAGGTGTCGGTGACTACTCCAAGTCTTATTTCTGCCACGTATTCTTTTTTTAAACCTGAAAAATAATGGAATAATTTAGTAGCCCTGTTTATCAGAATGATCAGTAGACCGTCTGCTATGGGATCAAGTGTACCTGCGTGCCCGATTTTATTTAAAAAAAAACTTTTTTGATCTCCCTTATGACATCATAAGATACTACACCCGGTGGTTTGTCTATCAGTATTATTCCATCAAAATTTTCAAGCAGGTAAGACCTGCTTTTTATATTGTTCATAGTTTTAAATATTGTCTTCCACCGCTTTTTTCAGGTTACTTATTACCTTCTTCAAACTTCCCTTATCCGAGTAACCAGCCGCCATTTTGTGACCGCCTCCTCCGAATTCAGCAGCGACTTTGATCAGATCAACACCGCTGTCAGAAGTACGCAGGCTTATTTTATAACTGTCCTTACCGGTCTGCTTTATCAATGCTGCTACTTTTGCTTTTTCCTTACTTCTGAGCATAGCTATTATCCCATCCTGGGCAGAAAAAGGCAGATTTAATTTCCTAAAATCATTTTCCAGTATATATGAGTATATCAGTCCCGAAGGCTCTATATTCTTTATCCTGTCAAAAACAAGCTGGATAAGCTTAAACCTTGCCAGGGGCTCATTCTCATAAATATATTTATGGATTTTGGAAGGAGAAATATCAAATTGAAGCAGTTCACTCACTATCTTATGGACAATAGGACTTGTGTTGCTGTATTGAAACTTACCCGTATCTGTCAGTATTCCTACGTAGATCCCCAATGCCATATTATTATTTATATAATTCTTGTAATGTTTCTCTACTATCTTATATATAATCTCGGCAGTGGCGGAGCTTTTGCTATCTACCAGATTCAAATCACCAAAATTGCTGTTTTTTTTATGGTGGTCTATATTTATTATTAACTTTACATTCTTTTTAAGTTTCTCAAAGTCTATATTCATCCTTTTCTCATCGGCACAGTCAAGACAAAAGCAGATATGCTCCCCGGCCGAAAGATCTATTTCTTCCATACTCGTTTTTATCTTATCAAGGTCCGGCAGGAAACTATACTGGTAAGGTAGTTCACAGCTGCATAAAGA
This sequence comes from uncultured Actinomycetota bacterium, assembly GCA_964610385.1. Lineage (GTDB taxonomy): Bacteria > Actinomycetota > Humimicrobiia > Humimicrobiales > Humimicrobiaceae > CAZBSE01. The sequence goes on along the minus strand of CAZSXW010000008.1, from coordinate 74,313 downwards.
TGTGACATCTTTTTTTAACTGAGATAAAAGCTGGTACAAGGCTACCTGCGAGCCAAGTGAATCACCGTCTGGATAATCATGGATTACAATTAAAAAATCCTTATTCTCGTTTATTATTTTTGCTATCTTTTGATACAGATTGTTCATATCCAATTAATCGCCTTTTTGATCCCGGTCACCTTTATCCAGAGTATCCAGTATATTTGATATTTTCATACCTTCATCAATGGATTTGTCATATAAAAATCTTATATTGGGCATATTTTTAAGTCTCAATTTTTTAGGCAGATTTCTTTTTATAAATCCACAGCACTTATCAAGCACTTTCAGGCTGCTTGAGATTTCTTCATCGTCACCCATAACGCTGAAAAAAACGTCCAGCCATTTATAGTCCGTAGATAATTTAGTATCAGTTATTGTTATAAATCCTATTCTGGGATCTTTTATCTTGTTATTGACAATGAAGCTTATTTCTCTTTTCAAGTCTATCTCAACTTTTCTGATTCTATCCACTTTTATCACGACCGCAATATGTTATTTGATCACATAAAATTCCAGCATATCACCCTTGGCCAGGTCCTGATATCCTTCCAGTTTTATACCGCACTCATAACCTGAAGCAACTTTTTTAACGTCTTCCTTAAATCTACGAAGAGTGGCAACCTTACCTTCATGAATGACCTTACCGTCCCTTAACACATTTACCTGGTCGCCTCTTTCGACTTCACCTTCCAGGATGTAAGATCCTGCAATCACTCCCGTCTTAGGCAGTTTGAATATCTCTCTTACTTCTGCCTTTCCCTTATCGACCCTTTTTACCTCCGGCTCAAGCATGCCCTTAAATGCAAGCTTTATATCATCAATCAACTTATAAATGACCTCATAGGTCCTGACTTCCACTTTCTCCTTTTTGTACAGATCGTCTGCTTTCTGAGTCGGAACCACTCCAAAGCCGATTATAATCGCATTGGAAGCTGCTGCCAGCATTACATCGCTTTCTTTTATAGCTCCAATGGCTTTATGTATGATATCTATCTTTATCTTTTCTTCTTCTATTTGATTTAATGATTTCTCTACTGCGTCAAGCGAACCGTCTGAATCTGCCTTAAGAATTATTTTTAATGTTTTTATTTCTGTTTCCTTTGAAAGCTCGTATAGCTCTTCCAGACTCATGCTTTTCCTGGATTCCGCTATCATCATCATCTTTTTTTCATAATCTTTTCTGCTCAGAAGTCCCTTGGCCGCCTTTTCATTTTTAAGTATGAACAATTTATCTCCCGACTTTGGTGCGGAAGAAAATCCAGTGACCTCTACCGGCTGTGAAAGAACTGCTTTCCTTATGTTCCTGCCGTTTTCATCCCTTATGGACCTTATCCTGCCCGATGAGTTTCCGGTAATAAAAGAGTCCCCCACTTTTATAGTCCCTCTTTTCACCACAACGGTGCCTACGGGACCCAGGCCCTTATCCAGTCTTGACTCAATTATAATCCCCGCACCTTCAGATTCCGGATTTCCCCTTACCTCATTTAAATCAGTCACCAGCAGTATCATTTCCAGAAGTTCATCCAGGTTTGTCCTCTTTTTGGCAGAGATCTCCACACAGACTGTATCTCCACCCCACTCTTCCGGTACCAGATTATGCTCGGTAAGCCCCTGCTTTACTTTATCAGGATTTGCATTAGGCAGGTCTATCTTGTTGATGGCGATTATTATTGTTACACCGGCATCCTTTGCATGGTCTATGGCTTCCACCGTCTGAGGCATGATACCGTCATCGGCAGCAACCACTACCACGGCAATATCGGTGACCTTGGCACCCCTTGCCCTTATGGAAGTAAACGCTTCATGACCCGGTGTATCTATAAAGGTTATCTTCTTCTTCTTATAATCGACCTGATAAGCTCCTATACGCTGGGTTATCCCTCCTACCTCGCTGACCGCGACACTGGTCTCTCTTATTGCATCAAGAAGCGTGGTCTTACCATGGTCGACGTGCCCCATAACAGTGACAATCGGCGGCCTGGGCTTGAGGTCCTTTTCGTCATCCTTGTATACCTCATCCAGCTTTTCTTCAAAACCTACAATGTAATATTTAAAGTTATATTCGTGGGATAGATATTCTATCAGGTCCTTACTTAAAGACTGATTGATATTGATGGCCTCACCCATGTCGAACAGCATCTTTATCATCTCATTTGAAGGTATACTGACCTTTTCTGATAGCTCCTTTATGGTTATGCCTTCAGATATCTCGATTACTTTCTTTATTTCCGGCCTCTTCTTTACTTTTTCTTTTTGGCCGGCCCGCTCCTCTTTTAGTGCCTTGTCGGCCTTTCCTTTACCGGCCGGAGTCGTTTTTCTCTTCTGAATTAATTTCGCCCTCAGTCTGCCTTCTTTTTCTTCTTTATCCAGTTCCTTATCGATTACACTCTTAATACTCAGCCTCTTTGCCTCTTCCCAATCCAGTTTTGTCCTGGACTGCTTTAGAGTCTCTTCGACAGTGGCGGCTTTTATATCTTCTTTGGCTTTTGCCTCGTCTTTTTTCTCTTTCTTCCTGGCCTTTATTTCAGTCTTATCTTTTGCCTTTTGAGAAGTCTTTTTTTCAGCCTTTGCCTTTTCTCTGGTGGTCTTTGCCTTACTGCTCTCTTTTACCTTTGACTTTCCGGTTTTCTTAGGTTTGCCCTTGACTGAAGTTTTAGACTTGGCTGCAGCTTTGACCACTGTCTTTTCCTTTGATTTGGCCTTCTTTACCTCTTTTTCTCTTTTTTTACTTTCTTTCTTTTTATCATCCATAATTTTTAAAAATTATATATTATCCATATATCTAAATCTTTTATTTCTCAGCCTTTTTATCTTCTTCCTTGGTCTTCAATCTTTCCTCTCTGGCCTCATCAAGCTCTTCCTCAAACTGCTCCTCGCTTTTTATATCGACCTTCCACCCGGTCAGCTTGGCAGCTAGTCTTGCATTCTGGCCTTCCCTTCCTATTGCCAGTGAAAGCTGATCGTTTGAGACCACAACCAATGCAAATTTCTTCTCTTCATCGGTCAAAACCTTAAGGACTCTTGCCGGGCTTAACGCATTTTTAATAAATGTAACGATATCATCGTCGTATTCAACTATATCTATCTTTTCTCCACCAAGCTCATCAACAACCATCTTTACTCTTGAGCCCTTTGGCCCCACGCAGGCACCCACCGGGTCTATATTCTTTTCATTTGAACTGACAGCGATCTTTGTCCTGTAGCCCGCTTCCCTGGCGATACTCTTTATTTCCACTATTCCTTCATAGATCTCTGGGACTTCCAGTTCAAAAAGCTTCCTTATAAGACCGGTATGGGTCCTGGACACTATTACCTGTGGCCCTTTGGTGGTTTTTCTTACATCCGAGATATAGCACTTTATTCTTTCCCCATGCTTGTATCTCTCCCTTGGCACCTGCTCATACGGCGGAAGCAACGCCTCTACCTTACCCAGATCCACCAGAGTAAACCTGGCATCACTCTGCTGTACTATACCAGTCACAAGATCTCCCACTCTGTCCTTGAACTCATCATACATTATCTCCCGCTCTGCCTCCTTGATCTTCTGTCTTATCACCTGCTTGGCTGTCTGGGCAGCTATCCTTCCGAAGTTATCCGGAGTAACTTCTATCTCGTTTCTTTCTTCAGAGCCCTCTTCCTTTTCTTCTCCTTCGGATTCCTCCGAATCAAGGATCTTAAATATTTTTATCTCTCCTGTTTTTTTATTCATATCAACACGGCAGTCATATTCCACCTGGTAATTTTTTTTATAGGCGGAAACAAAGGCCATCTTTAAAGCCTCTATTAATGTATCCATATTTATGCCTTTTTCTCTTTCCAACTCTGCCAGTGCTGTCATAAGTTTCTTATTCAACCTTATCACCCGTTTTTACTGTAATTATAACTAAAAAAAAGTGGGGCAACCCCACTAATTCTTATACTACTATTCACATTAAAATTTGGTTAAGAGTATATCACAAAACAGAAAAAATACAATTGCAAGTCAGACTATATCTTAACTTTCTCCCTTCTTCTGAAAGATAAGAGCTTTGAGCTCACTTTCAAACTCTCCTCCTAAAAGAATTATAACAGGCCAAGTATATTTACACATACCTCTGCAGCAATTCCTTAAGGCTCGTATATCTCTTCTCGACCACATTCCTGTTTACCGCCATTCCTATGGCCTTCTTGCTTCCCACCAGTATAGCAAGCTCCCTGGCCCTGCTTATGGCAGTATAGAGAAGATTCCTCTGAAGCAGCATATAATGGGAGGTAAGTATTGGGATTATGGTACACTTGAATTCCGATCCCTGGGACTTGTGTATGGATATGGCATAGGAAAGGCTTATCTCATCCAGTTCATAAAAATCATAACTGACTGTCCTGCCGTCGAAGTCCACCTTTATTTCCTCCATCTCAAAATCTATATCTTTTATAAAACCTATATCCCCGTTATAGACATCCTTTTCATAATTGTTCTTAAGCTGTATTATCTTGTCGCCTGTCCCGTACTTTGTGACCCCCCTCATTATCTTCCGGCTGCCCGGATTCAGGATATCCTGGATCCGGGAATTCAGGTTATTGACTCCCACAGTGCCCTTGTTTGTGGGTACCAGCACCTGCACATCATACAGGGGGTGGTAGTGAAAACTCTTGGGAATCCTGTTGGTCAGCAGGTTCATTATAAGGGCTACTACCTCTTCGGGATCATTTTTTTCAATGAAGAAAAAATCATTGTTTCTTGGCTTCCCTATATAGGGAAATTGGCCGTCCCTTACCTTATGGGCATTATATATGATAAGACTATCGCCCTCCTGCCGGTATATTTTTTTAAGCTCTACAACCGGTACCGCTCCCGAATCTATAATATCGCTTAAAACATTTCCTGCACCCACCGAGGGCAGCTGGTCCACATCCCCCACAAATATGATACAGGTAGCTGTCCTTACTGCAGAAAGCAACCTTCTCATAAGCCTTATATCCAGCATCGAAGCTTCGTCTATTATAATTACATCTGCATCAAGGGGTTCTTTTTCGTTTTTTAAAAATTTGTTTAATTTGGGATTGTAGTTAAGAAGCCTGTGTACTGTTTTGGCGTTCCTTCCCGTAGTCTCGCAAAGCCTTTTTGAAGCCCTGCCCGTAGGGGCTCCCAGAAGTATCTTTTTGTTTTCTTTTTTCAGGATTTTAATCACAAAATCAAGTATGGTGCTCTTGCCGGTACCGGGACTTCCGGTTATGATAAGGATTTTTTCGGTCACTGCCTTTCTTACAGCTTCCATCTGTATACTGTCCAGAACTACCCCCTGACTGGCGGCAAGCTCCTTTATCAGATCATTTATATTTTCCTTTTTACCTTCCCTTGACCGGTATTTGCTTTCATCACTCAGTAGTGCCTTTATCTTCTCACTTACATATTTTTCGGCATTATATATTGCAGTCAGGTACACCTTGGCTACATCATCCTTTACGATGGTCACCTTTTCTTCACTTTCAAGTTCCGCCAGTGCGGCAGTTACCTTATCCAGCTCGCTATCGAGAAAAGCACATGCCGTTTCTATAAATTCTTCATAAGGACAGTAGCAGTGCCCCTGGTCCTCTGCACCTTTAAGAAGATGCATTACTCCTGCCTTTATCCTGAAAGATGAGTCTCTTTTAATCCCTGCCTTAAGGGCGATCTTATCCGCGGTCTTGAAGCCTATTCCAAATATATCCTCTGACAGCCGGTAGGGGTTTACCTTTATAATGTTTATGGAATTGTTTCCATATTGATTATATATCTTTATCGCGTAGGTACTGCTTATTCCATAGGACTGGAGAAAAATCATGACATCCCTTATGTCTTTATGCTTTTTCCAGGATTTTATGATAAGGTTTATTCTTTTTCTGCCTATGCCTTCTATTTCGTTTAATCTTTTTGGCTCCTGGTCTAGGACTCTTAAAGTATCCAGTTTAAAGTGGGATACTATTCTTTTTGCCATTACGGGCCCGATGCCCTTTATCATGCCGGATCCCAGGTAATTTTCAATTCCGGCACTGGTACTGGGTACCGTGGTCTTTACACTTTCGATTTCAAACTGCTGCCCGTAATTTTTGTTCACCACCCACCTGCCGGTCACTTCAAGATCTTCACCGCATTGAAGTTCAAAGGCGTTTCCCACTATGGTAGTAAGAGTTTTGTCTTCAAGTCTCAATCTTCCGACCATATAGCCGGTCTCTGCATTCTTAAAAACAATTCTTTCCAGGGTACCTCTGATTTTGATACTCTGATCATTCATTTTTGAGGTTGTCCGGGGCTGTTTTTGATTTTAAAGTTTTTTACAAACTCAGGGATACTGTCTACAGATATCTCTTCAGTTCTGCCGTCTTTTCTGTATTCCACATCTATCAGTTTATCTTTTAAAAATTTCTGTCCTATGATAAACCTTATCGGGATTCCTATAAGGTCCGAATCTTTAAACTTTATACCTGCACTTACATCCCTGTCATCATAGAGGACTTCTACATCCGATTTTCTTAGAATCTTATATATCCTTTCGCAGGCATCTGACAGGTCTTTGTTTTTTGATGTAGTGCTTATAAGGTTTATGGTGAACGGGGCTATGGAAAGCGGCCAGATTATCCCCTTATCGTCATGAAGCTGTTCTATTGCTGCAGAAAGTATCCTGCTCATTCCTATCCCATAGCAGCCCATTACCAGCGATTTTGACTTTCCGTCTATATCCAGAAATTTTGCCTCCAGCTTATCACTGTACTTTTTACCCAGCATGAAAATATGACCTATCTCAATACCCTTATCAAACTTCAGTTCCCTACTGCACTTGACACACCTGTCACCTTCCGAGGGATGGGCATCTTTTTTCTTTTTTTCTGAGGCTGGGATAAATTCCGACATCTCATAATTTGCACAGTAGCCGCAGTCAGGGCAGTAGACCAGTTTTTCTTCACCGTTTTCGGCAAGTACTATAAACTCATGGGAAAACTTTCCTCCTATTACTCCCGTGGCGGCTTCAACAACCATATACTCGAGGCCTATCCTTTCTATTATCCTGCAGTAAACATCATACATCTTATTGTATATGGCCTTTGAATCATCATCATTGCTGCAAAAACTGTAGGCATCTTTCATTATGAACTCCCTGGCCCTGAGCAGCCCGTACCTGGGCCTTATCTCATCCCTGAACTTTACCTGTATCTGATAAAGAGTTACCGGCAGGTCTTTATATGATTTTATATCCATATATGCCATATAGGTTATAAGCTCCTCATGAGTGGGACCAAGGCAAAAATCCCTATTGTTCCTGTCCTTTAACCTGAACATATCCGGTCCGTATTCTTTCCACCTTCCCGTTTTTTTCCAAAGGTCCGAGGGCTGCATTACAGGTAAAAAAAGTTCCACTGCACCGGCATCGTTCATCTCTTCCCTGACTATTCCCTCTATCTTCTTCAAGACTTTAAAACCCAGGGGCATAATAGAATAGATACCCGATGCGACTTTCCTTATCAGCCCGGCTCTTAATGCCAGGGAATGGCTCGGTATGTCTGCCTCGCTGGGCTCTTCCTTCAAGGTGGGAATATAAAACTTTGAAAATCTCAAATCAAACTCCTTTTGACAGCTTATATTAATTTTTCCAATTCTTTTTCAAATACTTTTAGGGCAGACTTCATATTTACCCTTTTTAAAACTTTACCCTTTAAAAAAATTGCTGCTTTCCTGCTCCCGAATGCTATTCCCAGGTCAGCCTCTTTTGCTTCACCGGGACCGTTTACGATACAGCCCATCAGCGCCAGCTTTAGATTCTTTCTCACCCCTGCTGTAAGCCTTTCTACCTTGCGTACCATTTCATTCAAGTTTACCAGAGTTCTGCCGCAGGTAGGGCAGGATATGATATCAATTCCCGTACTTCTGAGTTTAAGGCTGTTAAGGATCGTATATGCAGCTTTTACTTCTTCAACGGATTTATCTGTCAGCGAGACCCTTATTGTATCGCCTATTCCCTTTGACAGCAGTATCCCCATACCTACTGCTGACTTTATGCTTCCCCGCATGAGAGGCCCCGCTTCGGTTACGCCAAGGTGAAGTGGCCAGTCAACTTTATCAGATATCGCCTCATATGCATTTACGATATCAAGAACCGATGACGCCTTTGCAGATATTTTAAAATTATTAAACTCCAGTCTTTCTAAAAGTCTAACATTTTCCAGTGCACTTTCAACCATTGAATCAACGATTTTCCCTTTATTCTTTTTAAGGATTTCTTTATCTATGGAGCCCGAGTTGATCCCTATCCTTACCGCAGTGTTTGTTTCTTTTGCTCTTTTAATGACATCCGCAGTCCTTTCAGATCCACCTATATTTCCCGGGTTTATCCTTATTCCGTCCACTCCTGCATCCATGCATTCCAGAGCCAGTCGGTAATCAAATTGAATATCCCCTACAACCGGTATGGAAAAAATCCCTTCATCTATTAGTTCCTTTAAATAAATAACCGATTTCTTTTCCGGAACAGCTATCCTCACAAGCTCACAGCCCCAGACTATCAGTTCTTTTATTTCATTTCTTATAGCTGCCGTATCCTCCAGCCTGCTTTTGGTCATGGATTGAACAGAGACAGGACTGCTGCCTCCTATCTGGAGCTGCCCCACCCTTATAACTTTTGTCTTTCTTCTTTTTATTTTCATTTTTGACTGTTAGATATTAGTTATATCAAAAGGTTTTATTATGTCAAAGATAAAACCTATCAATAGAATGGATAACAGAAGAAATATACCTATGGAATTGAAGATTTCAAAAACTTTTTTCGGTACAGGTTTTTTCCTTATGGATTCTATCACTACCAGTAAAATATTACCTCCGTCCAGGGGAAGAATTGGAAGTAGATTTCCAAAACCTAGCATTATAGAGACCAGTGCAACAAAGAATATAAAATCCTGAAAGCCCATATTTACCGACTGCTGGAATATACTTACCACCCCTACTGGTGAAACGGGCCTTGCCTCACTGAATGACAGCTCACCCCTGAAAAGCATACCTATTGCTTTCACAGAAAAGACGCAGACATCCCACAGTATCTTAAAACTCTCTTTTACTATTTCAAAAAAACCAAGTCTTTCTTTAATATAAAGGGGACTTATTCCTAAAAATCCCTGACCTTCTATATTTTCCAGTCTTGCTTCTATCTCCATCTCTTCTCCATCGCGAATAACAATATAAGTCACTTCCTGGCCCGGGTATTCCTTGGTTATAGTTGAAAAGTCATCCCAGCTTTCTATCCCTCTACCGTTTAATGCAATGACATCATCCCCTTTTTCGAAACCGCTCACATCTGCAGGTGAATCGGGTTGAATATACTCTATTGTGGTACTGGGAGCAAATACGCCCATGCTTAAAAAAATCATTATCAATATAACGGCGAATATTATATTAAATCCCGATCCGCTTATGCAGACCAAAAATTTCTTAAAAAAAGATTTATTATGAAAAGCTTTCTCTTCCATACCGGCAGGCACGGCTTCACTTCTATCCATTCCAAGTAATTTATTATAGCCTCCTACAGGTATGGCGCTTATTCCGTAGGAAGTGCCGCTCTTTGATTTGATCTTAAAAATCTTCGGTCCTATGCCTATAAAGAACTCTTCAACATAGATCCCGCTTGCTTTGGCTGCCAGGAAGTGTCCGGACTCATGGACGATTATAATCAATGACAGTCCTACTATCGCCAGTACATATTGGAAAATAGTAATCAGTACTTGCATAAGAAATCACAACCTGCCAAATCTCCTGTTTCTATTCTGGTAATAATAAACTGCTTTTAAAAATTCTTTTTCCTTAAAATCAGGCCAGAGTGTCCGGGTGAAATAAAATTCGGTATATGCCATCTGCCACAGTAGAAAATTGCTAATCCTGTATTCGCCGCTGGTCCTTATTAACAGATCCGGGTCAGGACACCCTTTAGTAAAAAGATAATTTGAAAAGGTCTTTTCATCCAGTTTCTCGATATTCATATCTTTTTTTTGAGCTGCTTTGCAGATTTCCTTTACCGCGTATAATATTTCCTTTCTTGAGCCGTAATTAAAAGCAATATTAAAAAAAAGTTTTTTATTCTTAATGGTTTTCCTTTCTGCATTCTCAAAAGCTTCAAGTAATTTTTGAGGTATATTCTTCCTCTCTCCAATCAATGACACTCTCACACCTCTGTTATACAGCCCCTCAAGTTCTTTCTTCAATGATTTCAGGAAAAGATTTAATAGAAAATTTACTTCATCCTGCGGCCTCTCCCAGTTCTCGCTTGAAAATGAATAAACGGTCAGAAACTTTATACCCAGCTCCAGGGAGGCTCCTACCACCTCTCTAAGTGATTCTACTCCTGCACTATGACCTGCAGAACGGGGAAGCTTTCTCCTGGCCGCCCACCTGCCGCTTCCGTCCATTATAATAGCTACATGCTTGGGAAGGTTGTTTTTTTTTAACTCTTTAATACTTGGAACTCCTGCTGGAGAAAAAAAAGAAGAAAATAAGCCCAATACTTCTTACCTACACTTCCATAATCTCTTTTTCTTTCTGATCAAGGGAATTATTGATTTTTTCTATAAATTCGTCGGTCAATTCCTGGACATTCTTTTGAGACTTTATAAGGTCGTCTTCGGTTATTTCGCTGTCACCTTCCAGTTTTTTAAATTCATCGTTTATTTCTCTTCTGATATTTCTAACGGCTATTCTCCCGTCTTCTGCAATCTTCTTCACCAGTTTTACCAATTCCATTCTTCTTTCCTCGTTCAAGGCCGGCACATTCAGCCGGATTACCTTTCCATCATTTGAAGGATTTATTCCAAGGTCAGATTTTATTATCTGGGTCTCTATTTCTTTTAAGAACTTAGGGTCGTAAGGTGAGATCAGTATCACTCTTGGTTCAGGTATGCTTATGTTGGACATATATTTAAGCAAGGTCTTGCTGCCGTAATAATCAATATAAATATTATCCAGCAGAGTAGCTGATGCCCTTCCGGTCCTGATGGTATTAAATTCATGTTGAGTTCTTTCAAGAGACTGGTTCATTCTTTTTTTGGCCTCAATCATTAATTTATCTTTCATTTCTCACTTCCTTGTGACTAAAGTTCCAATTTTTTTACCCATTATGACCCCCTTTATATTACCAGGCTTGGTAATATCAAAGACCACTATAGGTAAATTATTTTCCATACATAGAGATGTTGCCGTAGAATCAAGAACTCTCAGATTTTTCTTCAAAACATCAAAAAAAGTAAGCCTTGTAAATTTTTTTGCATCCTTGAACTTTAAAGGATCCTTGTCATATACACCATCTACTTTTGTAGCTTTAAAAATTATCTCCGCTTCTATCTCGAGTGCTCTCAATGCGGCAGCTGTATCAGTGGTAAAATAAGGATTACCGGTCCCGCCGGCAAATATTACTACCCTTTTCTTCTCTAGGTGCCTTACTGCTCTTCTTCTTATAAACGGTTCAGCGACTTCCTTCATAGATATGGCTGTCTGGACCCTGGTTATTATACCCATTCTTTCCAGTGCATTTTGCAGGCCCAGTGCGTTCATTACTGTGGCCAGCATTCCAATATAATCTGCGGTGGTCCTATCCATGCCGTTCGCGCTGGCAGTAACGCCCCTCCAGAAATTTCCACCGCCTACGACTATCGCTACTTCGACACCAAGTTTTGTTACTTCTTTTATCTGGCTTGAAATATTATTTGTAATATCAGGGTCTATGCCATAGTCCAGGTCACCGAGCAATGCCTCTCCGCTTATTTTCAATAATACTCTGTTATATTTTAATTTTTCCATCTACTTTATTTATTATATTTCAATAAAGCATATAAAAGCTACTCTTCCTGATCTGCACTTTCCTGACCGATAACGTATCTTACGAACCTCTTGATTACTATGTTTTCACCAATTTTTGCTATATTTTCCTTTACAAGATCTCCTATTTTTTTATCATTATCTTTTACAAACGGCTGATCCAGAAGGCAGTTTTCCTCATAATATTTTTTTAATTTTCCCTCCGCTATCCTATCTACGATGTTCTCGGGTTTGCCTTCATTCAAAGCCTGTTTTTTATATAATTCTCTCTCTTTATCCAGGACTTCCTTGGGAACATCTTCCCTGGAAACATATAATGGAGTCAACGCCGCAATATGAAGTGCAATATCATGGACCATCTTCTTAAACATCTCATTTCTTGCCACAAAATCAGTTTCACAATTTACCTCAAGCATTACCCCTACTTTAGATCCCGGATGTATATAACTGTGAATTACACCTTCTTTTGCAGTTCTTGAAGCTTTCTTTGAAGCCTGTGCCAGCCCTTTTTCTTTTAAGATCTCTTCCGCTTTTGAAATATCACCTTTACTTTCAACCAGAGCTTTTTTGCAGTCCATCATACCGGCGCTGCTTTTCTTGCGTAATTTTTTCACTAAATCAGCATTTATCTCCATTATTCCTACCTGTTTCCTTCCCTTTATTTCTAAACTTATGCTTTATTTCTTAATATCCTTTGAAGCACTTTTAGTCTTTTTTGCCTTTGGTTTTTTCTCTGTTGGCTTCTTTGCTTTTGGTCTTTTTACTGCAGGCCTCTCTTTTTCTGCTTTTTTAACTTCAGTTTTTTTACTCTCGACTTTCTTCCCTTCTGCCTTCTTAACTTTAACCTTCTTCTCTTCCGGCTTCTTCTTTTCGGCCTTCATATCTTCAGCTTTTACTGCAGCTTCTTCCTTCACAGGTTTCTTTTCTTCCGGTTCCTTCTTTTTCGGTTTCTTTTCCTCCTCTACTGCCTTTTCCAGCTTTACCATTTCTTCTTTTCCTTTTCTTACTGCCTCGCACATAACACTAGTCAATAGATTACATGAACGTATTGCATCGTCATTTCCGGGAATGACAAAATCAATAAGGTCTGGGTCACAATTTGTATCCGTTATGGCCACGATAGGTATATTCAGTTTTCTTGCCTCTCTGACAGCAATGATCTCCTTATTGGGATCTATCACGTAGAGTATATCGGGGAGATTTCTCATATTTCTTATCCCTCCGATATTAAAAAGAAGTTTCTCATATTCTTTCTTTATCCCCAGGACCTCCTTTTTCGGCAGTTTTTCAAATATACCCGACTTTTCCATTTCCTCTATTTCATCTATCCTTTTGGTACGTCTGCTTATAGTCTCGAAATTAGTAAGGGTACCTCCCAGCCATCTGTTTTTGACATACGGCATCTCGCAATCCTGGGCATAAGATTCTATTATATCCTGGGTCTGTTTCTTGGTACCCACAAACAATACTACCGCACCTTCGCTTACCGCCCCCCTGATATACTCATATGCTTCAAGTAGAAGTTTAAGTGTCTTCTGAAGGTCGATTATATATATGCCATCTTTGTCCGTGTGTATATATTTTTTCATTTTTGGATTCCATTTTTTTGTTTGATGGCCGAAGTGGACTCCTACTTCCAGGAGTTCTTTCATAGTGACGATACTCAAAATAATACCTCCTTGTTCTTATGGTTTTCCTCCACCACTTTAACCACGGTTTTTCATTCACCATAATGCCGCAAGTGGTGTGTGTTTTTAATATTCAAGTTTAGTATAATACATTTCTTTCATCAAATAATCAATAATAAATAGCTTCAATACCGCTGCAGAAAACACTTACTTATTTTAATTCTGCCCTGGGGTGAAATTTTTTATAATCTTTTTTTAGCTTTCTAATGTTTAAATGCGAGTATATCTGGGTAGTAGTAATATTCTCATGCCCCAGGAGTTCCTGTACTTCTCTTATCCCCGCTCCTTCCTGGAGAAGATGGGTTGCAAAACTATGCCTTATGCTATGGGGCGTAATATTCTTTCCAATAAGCGCTTTTTTTACACATTTCTTGACTATATTTCTTATGCTGCGCGAGGATAATTTCTTACCAAATTTGTTCAAAAACAAGTGTTTGTCTTTCTTATTATATATTCGGCTCTGATATGTCGTTTTATCCCTTACCTCAATATACTCTTTTATCCAGAAAACAGCTGCCTGATTCAAATAAACCAGCCTCTGCTTTCTGCCCTTGCCGGTGACCATTATTTCATTATTTCTAAGATCGATATCGTCGATCTTTACATTCTCTACTTCGCTGATCCTTGCACCGGTGGAATAAAGAAGTTCTATTATTGCTCTGTCCCTTATTTCCGAATTCTTACCTGCCTTCAGGCTTTTAAACAGCTTCTCCATCTCACCTACGGACATAAATGAGTAAAACCTCTGCCGCTTACGGGGTGGATTTATAGCCTGCGTCAATTGAGAGCTAATATAGTCATTTCTTTCGAGAAATCTAAAAAAATTTATAAAGGAAGAATATTTTCTGATAATAGTCCTGTTTGAATAATCATAGCTGTCCAGAGATTTTAAAAATTCCCTGAAGATACCCAGGTCAAGTTCACCGGGGCTGGTGATTTTTCTTTGTTTTAAAAAATTTAACAGCTGTAAGATATCTTTCCGGTAGGAGTTTACGGAGTTCAAGCTTAAATTTTTCTCATATTTCAAGTATTTTATATAAAGTTCAAGGCAGTTAAATAATTCCATACCTATAAATAATCGCTTTCGATTTCCTTCATCTTTTTTTTCAGGATCTCTCTGATATTTTCAATATTACCAATTTCGGAAGCAGCTTTATCAACGTTAAATTTTAACTGGTCAAAATCCTGTTCTTCTACTTTTTTAAAAAGAGTCTTAAGTCTGTCTATCATATTAATGATTATATATCTTATTTTATCCGATCTGTAATTGATTTTTAAATTCTCCTTGGATATTCCAACTGTTATATCATCAAATTCCCTGTAAACATATTCCAAAATCTTTTTTGTCCTTCCAGGATTAAGTCTTTTTTTTAATTTTACACTACTTATGATCCCCTTAAGATTCTTTCTGAGTATGTTATCATAATCAAATAAAGCTTTTCCAAGAGGGTTTTTAGGCTTTCCGACCTTCTTCTTTTTAAATAATGCCATTTTCCTGCTCCCTGCTGCTGATTTATTAAAAATCTATTATTATTCTAATAAAGATTTTATTCAATTACAAAACCTAAAACAATCTACTGTATTTATTAAAACCGTCTTCCTTGATAAGTTGTTTTATTTCCAATGAGGTCAAAATCCTTAAAGCACTGCTGACCTTTAGCCCGCTGTACTTTACTATTTCTTCTATGCTTTTAGGTTTGTATCCTATAAATTCATAGACTCTGGACTCGTCCGAGGTCAGTTTTTTACTGCCGCTGTTTCCATCTTTTTTTATTTTATCGCATCTACTCCTGTTGGATATATTTAGAGCCTGCCTCTGGTAATCGGAAAATTCTTCCAGTATATCATCAATACCAGCTATTAATTTTGCACCGCTTTTTATCAGATTATGACAGCCCCTGCTCATAGGATTAAAAATACTTCCAGGGACTGCAAACACTTCCCGGTTTTGTTTCAAAGCCATTTCACCTGTTATAATGGCGCCGCTCCTTTCTCCCGCCTCTACGACTACTACTCCACGACAGAGTCCGCTTATTATTCTATTTCTTACTGGAAAATTAGATTTAAGTGGAGGAGTTTTAGGAAAAAACTCAGTTACAATACTGCCGTTTTCCGGTATGGTTTCATAAAGTTCTCTATTTTCCGGAGGATATATTACATCAATACCACAGCCCAGCACACCTATACTCCCGCCCTTTTCTTTCAATGCTGCCTTTTGTGCACAGGCGTCGATCCCTACAGCAAGCCCGCTTATAACCGTTATTCCTATCCCGGATAAATTCCGGCCGATATACTCCGCTGCCTCCCTGCCGTAAGCACTGCACTTCCTACTTCCTACAACAGCCACACAAAAACCTGCGCTTTTTATTTTACCGCCCTTATAAAAAAGCACAGGGGGAGGACAGTATATATGTCTTAATATATCCGGGTAACTTTCCTGGCCGATATCAAGCACACCTATCTTATTTTTTAAAATAAAATCCAATGTTTTCTTATAAAGGTCTCCGTCCGGCCCGGGTAAAAAATTTCTTGCTCCCTTTCCTCCAATCTTTAATTGGCTATATCGATAAAAATAATCCAAAGTTTTTTTTATATTACCGGAATTTTTCCGGTAAATCTCTATAAGTCTTGCAGGCTTTACTCTTTTTTCAAGCAGCAGGTATAGTATCTCAGCGCTGTTTTTATTTTTCATACGCCGATTATCCTCTCCGGATTGAAGCTGGAACCGATACGGTAATGTACAGCCTCAGCAATATGATTTTCTTCGATAGATTTACTCTCTTCCAGATCTGCTATAGTTCTGGATACTTTTAAGATACTGATAGTCCCCCTGGCAGTCAATTTATATTTTTTTGAGATGGTGAATATTAACTCTCTTATTTTCTCGCTATCTTTCACCCACTTATTTACCATATCTATTTTTATCTCCGAATTGTAGTATATATCTTTACCTTTAAATCTCTCTGCCTGTATATCCATACTTCTTTTGACCCTTTTTCTTATCTCATTGGAATTTTCAGTACATTCCGGCTTTATAAAATCGCCTTCCGGCAGCCTCGATACTGTTACTCTCATATCTATCCTGTCCATCACCGGACCCGACATTTTCTTCCAGAATTTTTTTACCTCCCTCAGACTGCATACACACTTACCCGATTCATCCCCAAAATATCCGCAGTAACAGGGATTTACAGCTGCAATCAGCATAAAATTACAGGGAAAGCTGTAAGACATATGGTTTCTGGTTATGACTACCCTTTTGTTTTCAAGCGGCTGCCTTAAGTCCTCGATAAGATTTTTGGAAAACTGTGAAAACTCATCTAAAAAAAGAACCCCTTTATGAGCCAGACTTATCTCGCCCGGTCTGGGATTTATGCCTCCCCCTACCAGCCCCACTCTGCTTACGGTATGATGTGGGTTTCGAAACGGCCTCTGCCATATCAAACGGTCAACATATTTTTCATATAGACTGTAAATCTTGGTGACCTCTATACACTCTTCCAAATTCAGAACCGGCATTATAGAGACGGCCCTCTGAGCCAGCATGGTCTTACCGCTTCCCGGGGGCCCTATCAACATTATGTTGTGCCTGCCGCTTACCGCTATCTCTAGTGCCCTTTTTGCTTTAAGCTGACCCTTCACATCTTTAAAATCCGGACCGCCAGTGCCGGATTCATGATAAACGTGTTTGTTTTTATATTGGAACTTTATTATTTGTTTTTCATCAGAGAGTGCTCCTGCGGTTTCAGTCAGGTTTTTACACGCTACAATACCTATTCCCGGAATAAATGAGGCCTGCCTGGCGATCCTGAAAGGCACAAAAAAAAATTTTTTGCCTATTACCCTTGCTTCTTCTGCCATTGATATAAGACCCTTTACAGGATTTATGTTTCCGTCAAGTGAGAGCTCCCCTATAAAACAACAGTCTTTAAAAAAACTGCATCCGATCTGGCCGCTTACGGCAAGAATAGCAAGTGCAATAGGCAGATCATAAAAGGAGCCGTCCTTTTTTATATCTGCCGGCGATAGGTTTATGATGATCTTTTTAACCGGAAAATCAAACCCGCTGTTAATAATAGCAGATCTTACCCTCTGCCTTGACTCGTTTACTGCTTTACCCGGCAGGCCAACAATAATAAAATCAGGCAGGCCTCTTGATATATGTATTTCTACCGATACTTTTATGGCATTTATACCCATCAAAGTAAAGCTGTCCAGTTTGAAGAACATAAACTAATTATATATGCTTATGCACATATAGTCAATTACGTATGTAAATAAGGAATAGAAAGGTTTTAGAATTAAAATAAAGATTATGTTAATTAATAATTAAAAGGAAAGGCCTCTTTTCCTTGCAGCTGCAGCAAGTTTGGCAATAGGTTTTCCCGCAGCAGCTCTGGAACGAATAAGTGCCAGTAGTTCACTATTAGATAATCGATTTGTCTGTTCACAATTAAGAGCGTGCAGTTCAGGATTAGTTGCTCCACGATAGCCTTTTGCTTCAAGTTCTTTAATACGGCGTCTTAATTCTTCATCAGTTAAATGTGAATAAGACATTGCATCCTCTTTCTTAAATCAATCGGACACTATAATTATAGTCTAACGACAATGATTGAGTAAATAAGACCAGTAAGATTTCTACTCAGGTATCAATCAAATTTGAATTTCTTTTTAGTAACGATTCTAATACAACTATCAGCTACATCGGGGTCATAAAGTTTACCTTTATTTTTTCTAATCTCGTCTATTGCCACATCCAATCCCAGAGCAGGGCGGTAAGGCCTGTGAGAAGACATAGCCTCTACCACATCGGCTACAGTCAATATCTTTGCTTCTATCATTATATCTTTTCCTTTTAAGCCTCTGGGATAACCAGAACCATCTATCTTTTCATGATGCTGTAGTATTATGTCTACAATAGGAAGAGGAAATTCAATTCTCTTTAACATATTGTAGCTTAGCTGGGGATGGGTTTTTATCATATCAAATTCAATATCAGTCAATTTACCAGGTTTGGACAGAATCGAGGCCGGTATGTTCACTTTTCCTATGTCATGTATCAATGACGCAATCCTTATAGCTTCTACTTTTTTCTCATCCATACCAAGATCCTCTGCTATGACCGTTGCTAGTTTGCAGACTCTTTGCTGATGACCGTAAGTATAAGGATCTTTTGTCTCTACTATTGCCGCCAGCGTATTTATGGCACCATTAAGAGTCTTTTTAAGTGTTTCCTCACTCTTAAGTAACTTGATCTCTGCTTTTTTACGCTGGGTTATATCCATTAAGGTCCCTATTAATTTCTGAGGTTTATGAGAACTGTCATAAAAAGGCTTTGCCTTTACATCAATAAAGATCTCGCTTTTATCGCTAAGTATAGCCCTATGCTCAATATCTAAAAAAGTTTTATTTTTTATTGCATTATCAAGTGCTGCAAGTGCAAATTCTTTATCATCCGGATGAAATAAATCCACTATAACATCGAAATTTCCATCAAATTTTTTAGGATCCATCTTTAAGATTTTAAAGACTTCATCTGACATGGTTACCTTATTATTCTGCAGATCCAGGTTAAAAGATCCTATATGAGCAATCCTCTGAGCTTCTCTGAGGTCTTCTTCTTTTTTTATTATAGCTGCTTCTGTTTCCCTTCTTTCAGTTTCATCACTCACTACTTCAATTACCTTATCAATAGTACCATCAGGGTTCGGGAATGGGGCAGAAAGTATTTTATAGTATCTGTTATCTCCACCCTGTAATTCTGTCTCATAGACTTTCTTCTCTCTTACTGCATTTTTTATATTGCAATCGCTGCAGGGCTTATCCCTGTCCATATATATTTGATAGCATAATTTACCGGGCATGCTTCCGAATCTCTTTTCTAAAACACTGTTCTGGTAATAAATCTTATAATCAAGTCCTACTATGTCTATGCCGATTTCAGTATTTGCCAGCCCTTCTATCAAAGACTTAAATTTATTCCTTTCGGATTCTATAATATTGACTGCTTCTCTTCTTTCAGTTACGTCTGTACCGGTTCCAATTATATACTTTAATTTCTCTTCGTCTTTAACAGGCGTCGTTGTAATATCTAAATACACAGTTTTTCCACTTTTAGTAATAATCGGCATGGCATCGTACCTGACCTTCTTTTCAGATATTTCTTTGATAAATCTATCACTTTCCTTATACATCTCTTTTTCCCACCAGGGGTAAGGAGGCTTTTTACCAATTATATCATCTAATTTATAGCCAGTTAGCTTTTCAAGGGCAGGATTCATATACCTCATAGAATAATCCGCATTCAAAACCATGATGGGAGTGGGAGAATTCCTCATAAGACTGGAACCGAACTCTTCACTTATTTTCAGTAATTCTTCCGTCTCCTTCTGTCTTGTTCTATCATCAAATACAGACACTAATTCGCCGGTAGGCAGCTTGTAGACATAATTACGCCTCCAACCTGAAATTCTATTATCACTGTAAAAAGCTATAGGGTGCTCTTCTGGTTTACCGGTTTTATACACCCTTTTGAAGACGTCAAGAACTCCAAAGTTTTTTATTTCCGGAAATAGCTTTAAAACACTTTTTCCTATAATATCCTTTTTTTTGACTTCATCAATTTTCTCTCCAGCCTTATTGATATCTTTGAATATAAAATCATCGCCGTCACCTTTGACTTCATATATGGCCACGCCGCTGCTTATATGTTCAAACAATTCTTTGAATGTTTTCTCATCTGTACTATTTTTAAGAGATTTTTCTTTTAACATAATAATTAAAACTAATATTTTAATACTTTTAATAAAGTAATATAAATATACTTTTATTAAACATTATATTAATAAAATTTTAATGCGTCAATAAAACTATTAATGAATTAAAATTCTTAGAAAGCATCTTTTATATGCTCTACTTTTATAAGACTATTATTTTCAGCCAGATCTCTGTCTGTTATTACCGCAATAACATCAAATCTGATATCCTGTCCCGAAGTCTTATCACCTGCTGTATAAAGATCGGCAACTCTTCTTATCCTTTTAATTTTAGCTGCATCGATAGATTCCAGAGGGTCCCCGTAGGTTAAATTAGTCCTTGTCTTCACTTCTATAAAAACAATATAACCGTCCTTTCTGGCTATAAGATCTATCTCGCCGTATATATTTCTATAATTTTGGTGCAGGATAAGATACCCTTTATTTTTAAGGTATTTCAGAGCGGTTAATTCTCCTATCTTTCCTGTATCTTTTTTACTTGGACTGTTAATTTAAGACACCTCTAAAAGAAGACCTGTGAATAATAGTAGGACCAAACTTCTGGAGGGCTTTTAAATGTTGGGTAGTACCGTAACCCTTATTATGCTCAAACCCATACTCGGGATAAAGCTTTGATAACTTTAACATTAATTGATCCCTTATCACTTTAGCTATTATTGAAGCCGCGGCAATTGAAATACTGATTTGATCACCTTTTACTATGGGTAAAAACTTGTCACCCAGATCCTCACCAATAAAATCCGCCAGTATAATATCCGGCTTTTTTCTCAAACCGCGTACCGCTCTTTTAAATGCGATGATATTAGCCCTGGCCATGGAAAGTCTATCTATCTCGCCGGGAGATATCTTGGCTACGGACCAGCACAGACAGCTTTTGATTATTTTTTTAAAAATATATTTTCTTCTCTCCGCAGCGATCTTTTTGGAATCATCTATATTTTCAATTATTAATTTTCTTCTGTCCAGAATAACGGCTGCAGCTACCAGAGGGCCCGCCAGTGAACCACGTCCCACTTCATCTACTCCCGCTATTCTCCTGTAGCCTGTGATATATAGATCATCTTCATATCTGCACAGATTTATAAGTCTTCTTACTTCTTTTAATTCCATAAATATTTAAAACCACCTTGAAGGGGGCCAATATATTATCAGAAATTCACCAAAAATATCCTTTTCCGAAATAGCTCCAAAATACCTGCTGTCGAAACTGTTGTTTCTATTATCTCCCATCACAAATACTTCATCCTCTCCTAAAGTCACGGTCTGGTTGATATAAGATAAAACCTGATCTGTTGGTACATAACTTTCGGTGATCTTTTCACCGTTTATATATATTTCACCTTCACTGGTCAGTGTGATTTCATCTCCCTCAATAGCCACCGCCCTCTTGACCAGATCCTTTTCTTCTATAGGAGAATGAAAGGCCACGATGTCACCTCTCTCAATATGGCCGACCCTGTAGGCTATCTTATTTATTATTACTTTATCCCCTACTCTTAATGTAGGTTCCATCGAGGGAGAGGGTACGATGAAGGGTTCGAACATGAAAATTCTTATCAGAGTGGCACAAACAACTGCTGCCAGTACTACAATGGTATATATCAGGATTTCTTTTAGAATGATTTGCTTTTTAGTTTTATCCTGTTTTTTTGGGAGCGGCATTAATATAGAAAAGTCATATACGTTAATTTTTATTTAAACTTAACCTTTGATTTCTTGCCTACTTTATCTCTCAGATAATACAGCTTGGCTTTTTTAACTATACCCTCATTTACACGCTCGATGGATTGAATCACAGGTGAATTTAAAAGAAAAGTTCTTTCGACTCCTACATTATTAAAAGAGATCTTTCTGACTGTAAATGTTTTATTGATACCTGAACCTTTTATCTTTATAACGATCCCCTCAAATATCTGAATCCTGTCTTTATTTTCTTCACTGATCTTTATTTTTACCCTGACCTTGTCCCCGGGATTGAATTCAGGGATATCAGTCTTTAAATATTTGCTCTCTATTTTATCCAACTTTTTCATCTTGTACCCAGTCTATATCGTTTCCAATCTAATGAGACCAAACAAATATAATGAATTTAACAGTCTTTGTCAAATAAATCAGGCCTCTTTGTTCTGGTAGTTTCAAGCGACTTTTTTTCTCTCCATTTGCCGATTTTCTTATGGTCTCCGCTTAAAAGAACACCGGGAACGTGCATACCATTAAAATTTTCAGGCCTTGTATATTGGGGATAATCAAGCAGGTTGTTTTCAAAAGACTCTGTTTTTAAAGACTCTTCTTTTCCTACAACCCCCGGCAGTAATCTTACCACACCATCTATTATGACCATGGCCGGCACCTCACCGCCCGTCAGGACATAATCACCTATTGAAAGTTCCAGATCAACCAGGGATTCTATCACCCTTTGATCTACACCTTCATATCTTCCGCATATCAGTATTATATTTTCCAGACCGGCAAGATATTTTAAACCTGCCTGGTCAAGCTTTCTGCCCCTGGGAGTAAGCAGTACCGTTTTTTGCTTTTCCCTGCTCTTTATTTTATTTTTGTTCCTGATGAAATTGACCGCCTTATCCAGCGGCTCGGGCATCAACACCATACCTGTTCCACCGCCGTAAGGTCTGTCGTCCACTCTGCTGTGTTTATAATCCGAAAAATCTCTAAGGTTATATATATTGAGCTTACAGAGATTTTTTTTAAAAGCTTCCTTTATTACACCAAAAGCAGTAATGCTTTCAAAAATATCAGGAAAAATAGTAATTATATCTATCTTGATCATAGCAGACATAAAAGGATTTATAATATAGATCTAAACATATTCCGGGATCTCTTTTAATATCACTTTTTTTTCTTTTATTTTTATACTGTCAATATATCTCTTAATGATAGGGATATATAAAATACTACCGTTTATTCCTTTTATTTTTAATTTTCTGTTCTCTATTTTTACTTCGAGATTATCGTTTGAAGATAATCTTTCCACATCCATGACTCTTCCGATAAATCCTTCATTTTTACTGTAGACCCTGCAGTCCAATAAATCATCCACCCAGTATTGGTCTCTTTTAAGTTTGGGGCCGTCTTTTATATTCCTATAGATACTCACACCTTTTAAATCTTCTGCCTGATTTCTGCTGTCTATCCCCCTGAACTTTATTATCAGGATCGGGTGTTTTTTAATGTTTTTTTCCCTGATACTTTCCACTTCTGCTTTTTTCAGGCACCTACTATTAAAAAAAAGAACACTCCCCTTTTTAATAGTTTTGGGATAATCTGTAAGCAGCATCACGGTTGTTTCTCCTCTTATCCCATGCGGCTTACCGATTATCCCAATCAACCTTGCATCTACATTTATTTTTGACATTTAAATGCCTGTTAAAAATAAATCTCTTTAGATTTATATATTAAATTATCAATCCATAATCTTTACAATAGAGGATTTTCCCCTCTTAGCAGATGCAGCTCTCATTATAACTCTCAGAGCATTTGCGGTTCTTCCCTTTTTTCCAATTACCTTTCCCAGATCATCTTCAGCAACTTTTAACTTGAAAATTACTGTTTTATCATCTTCCTCCTCTTCTGTGATTTCCACAGTATCCGGGGTGTCAACCAACTCTTTTACCATGTACTCTAGTAGCTCTTTCACTGTTTACCTCCAGTCTAAATTGTAATAACTACTCCTTTAAACCAATTATATTGAAAAGTTTTCGAACCGTATTTGTCGGTTTTGCACCTTTCTTGATCCAGCCTATAGCCTTTTCCTTATCCAATTCTATTTTTGAAGGATCGGTTTTTGGATCATAAGTTCCTATTTTTTCAATGAACCTCCCGTCTCTTGGTGATCTGATATCAGATACCACAATCCTGTAAAAGGGCTGCTTCTTTGAACCGATTCTACTCAATCTTATCTTTACGCTCAATCAATACCTCCACATTCCGAAAAAAGAAAGCTTCGCGCTTTCATAATTATATATTTTTCTTTAAAACTTGCAAAATGTTTTTTACCCTAAAAATTTTTAAAGGGAAGATTAAATTTTCCCTTTAGTCCCGAAAATTGTTTTAACATCTGTTTGGTCTTGCTGAATTGTTTCAGTAGTTTGTTAACCTCCGATACCGAGCTTCCGCTTCCTTTTGCTATTCTCTTTTTCCTGCTGCCGTTTATTATATGCGGTTTTTTTCTCTCCTCTACCGTCATGGAATTTATTATGGCTTCTACACGACCCAGCTGCGAATCATCCAGATTAACATTTTTAAACATTTTGTTTTTATTGGGTATGGGCATCATGGATAATATCTTATCCAGTGAACCTATCTTTTTTATGCTCTTTAACTGCTCCACGAAATCCTCGAAATTCAATTCATCCCGGTAAATCTTTTCCTCTATCTTCCTTGCTTCCTTCTCGCTTACTGTCTTTTCTGCTTTTTCTATCAAAGTCAGTATGTCGCCCTTGCCTAGTATCCTTGATGCTATTCTATCTGGATGAAATATGTCAAAATCTTCTACCTTCTCTCCATTTGACATAAATTTTATGGGTTTTTTTACCACGTGGTAAACCGATAATGCGGCACCTCCCCTGGTATCGCTGTCCAATTTAGTCAGTATTATTCCGTCGCATTCCACTTTCCGGTTAAAACTGGAAGCAATATTTACCGCCTCTTGGCCGGTCATGGAATCAAGTACCAGATATATCTGATGAGGATTGACCTTTTTCTTTATATTTGCGATCTCGTCCATCATTTTTTTATCAATATGAAGTCTCCCGGCAGTGTCTATTATGATCACATCGCTCCCTGACTTTTTAAAAGAGTTCAGGCCCCTTACCGATATAGTCACCGGATCAGATTTTTCTATAGAATAGACGTCCACGCCTACATCTTTTGCCATGTCCTCCAGCTGCAGTACTGCCGCCGGCCGGTATACATCCGCAGCTACTATGGACACTTTTTTCTGGAATTTAGTCTTTAAAAAATTGGCCAATTTTATGACTGATGAAGTTTTTCCGGAGCCCTGAAGGCCGACTGTCATTATGATTGTAGGGCCCCTGGCGGCAAAATTAATACTACCGCTGCTTGAGCCCAGCATTTTTACAATCTCTTCATTCACTATCTTTACCACCTGCTGGTAAGGAGTCAGGCTCTCCAGTATTTTTTCACCCAGTGCTTTTGCCTTTACATTATCCAGAAATTCTTTCACCACTTTGAAATTTACATCAGCCTCAAGCAGTGTCAGCTTGATCTCCCTCAAGGCGCTGTCCAGGTCACCGGCGTTTAATTTGCCTTTATTTTTTATTTTTGAAAAGATATCTTCTAATTTTTTTGTCAGCAGATCAAACATCTTTAAAAACTCCTCTTACTGGTAGGTTAAAATCAGGAGAATATCATCTCGGTAAATTTGACCGGGTCAAAGTACGATATGTTCTCCAGCTTTTCACCATAGGTCACCATTTTTATAGGAATACCCAGGTCATTTTTTATAGTAAGTACTATTCCACCCCTTGAAGTACTGTCAGTCTTTGTAAGAATTATTCCGGTAAGATCAAGCGCTCCGTTAAACAGCTCAGCCTGAATCCTTGCATTCTGACCCGTGGTGGAATCTACTACCAGCAGTATTTCATCAACTTCCCTACCTATCCTCCTGACGATCACTTTCTTTATCTTCTTAAGCTCTTCCATCAGATTATATGAGGTCTGCATCCTTCCGGCAGTATCTATTATAATCAGGTCATCACCCCTGGCCTTTGCTTTTTCCACACTATCATAGACAACCGCTCCCGGATCTGAAAATTTCTGATGGGAAACGACATCCAGTTTTAACTTATCTGCATAATGCTGTATCTGTTCTACTGCTGCAGATCTGTAAGTATCAGCAGCTGATATCAATACATTTTTCCCTTCATTTTTAAACATATTTGCCAGCTTTGCCACTGCAGTAGTCTTGCCCACACCATTTACACCTACTATTAAAAACACCGTTGGCGGTGTGGATGATATATTTAATTTATCGCTGCTGTCACCGCTCAAGATAGCTACGATCTGTTTCTTGAGCAGGTCTTTTACTTTTTCCAGATTATTTATGTTTTCCCTGTAAACAAGGTCCTTTACTTCCCCCAATATCTTTCCCGCAGTGTTTACACTTATATCGCTTGAAACCATCTGTTCTTCAAGCTCATCCCAGAACGACTGCCGGTTGTCTTTAAACTTATTCCATATATAACTTAGATTTTTAATTAACTTCCGCATATTTTTCAATCTTTTCCGAAATTATCCTGGAAATACCGTTTGACTGCATGGTCACACCATAAATGGTATCTGCTATTTCCATAGTCCGCTTCTGGTGGGTGATTATTATTATCTGCTGTTTTTCGGAAAATTTTCTTATTAAAGTCAAAAATCTCCCGATATTGACATCGTCCAGTGCTGCATCCACTTCGTCAAAAACATAAAAAGGTGAAGGATTTATCGAGTAGATGGAGAAAAGAAAAGCCATTGAAACCAGGGATTTCTCGCCGCCGGAAAGCAGTGATATGGGAACAAACTTATTATTTCCAATATCCACCTTAAGATCAATGCCCATTTCATCACTATCGTCTTTGTGGTTTTTCTCCAGCGTCATCTCACCCTCACCCAGCGGAAAAAGGACCTTAAAATAGTTTCTGAAACACTTGTTGATCTCATCAAACTTCTTATAAAAGAAATCTGCTATTTTTTTATTTATGTCTTTTATCAGTTCTTCCAGATTCTTTCCACTTTCAACAAGATCGATCCTCTGCTTTGCCAAAAAATCAAATCTTTTTTTTATCTTTCCATACTCCACAGCCGCATTGGGATTAACGCTGCCGTATTTTTTAATCTGGCTTTTAAGCTTCTTTACTTTTTCCTGTGACTGTTCTATATCCTGACAGGGCCTGTAACTTTTAAGCGCATATTCCATTGACAGATTATAGTCATCGGAAATACTGTCGGTTATAGTTTTCACCTTTTCTTTTATCTGCTCTTTTTTTAAGTCAGACTTATATATATTATTTTCCAGGCTCAGTCTGAATGTATTTAACTGGTCTTTCTTACCGTCCAGCTCGCTGATCCTTCCCCTGTCACTTGAAAGCAGTTCCTTTCCTCTCTCAAATTCAGGGTAAAGACTGCTTTTTATTTTTTCCGAAGCTGCCATATATTTACCCAGCAGCAAAGAAAGCCTCTGCGATCTCTTTAAATTAGTCATGCATATTTCTCTGACCACTTTAATACGCTCCAGACTTTTCTTAAAGCCGGCTGCACCTTCACTACTTTTTTTACCCGATTCCTCACCAGGATTTCCTGGAATTCTATCTTTTAAAATTTTTTCTGCTTTCTTATTTAGACTTTTTAATTCCTCCATGATCGAACTGCCTGCATTTTCAATATAACCCAGAGTCTCTTTATCCTTTATCTTTTCCTTCAATCTTGTCATGAAATCTAAAATAAGCCGGTTGATTTTCTTAAGCCCGTTTGAGATTTCCTCATAACAATCAGCAAGAGTACCATCTATATTTTGACCGGTGCTTTCTTCCATATTTTTTTTACCGCTTACCAGTCCTGCAAACTCAAGATCAAACATATTATGAAGAGTACCAAATACATTCTTTTTACTCTCTATCAAAGCTGCTATACTGCTTAGATTATCCCTTTCCGATTTAAACCGGTCGGTCCTATTTTTCCAGAATTCATACTCGCGCGTCTTTTTATCAATAAGCTTTATAAGATCTTTTCTCTCATTTTCTATTTTTAAGATCTCGTTCTCAGTATCCTTCAGCTTTTCCTTGCTTTCTTCATAGTTCTGATTTTCACTTTCCCAGTTCTTATTCAATCTTTTTAGACGGGCAATAAAAAGCGATATTTCTTCTTTTTTAAGGGAGTTTGATAATTCAGCATACTTTTGAGCCCTTCTTGCTTCTATCTCGAGGGGATCCATAGTCCTTTTTATTTCTTCCATTAAATCGTTTACCCTGTCTATATCGCTTCTTACTTTCTGAAGTTTGTTTATGGATTTATCTCTCCTGGTTTTATGCTTTGATATTCCCAGTATCTCATCTATTATGATTTTTCTTTCAACCGGTTTAAGTACCGCAATATCATTTATCTGTCCCTGATTTATTATGATATTAAGCCCTTTGCCTATACCACTGTCAGCGGTCATTTCCTGGATATCAAGCAGTCTGCATGGTGAAGAATTTATGAAATACTCACTCCCTCCTCTTGCAAACACTCTGCGGGTGAATTTAACATCTCTGAATTCCGTATTAAACAGTTTATCCGAATTATCAAACATCAGGGATACTTCCGCAATCCCCATTTCTTCTTCTTTGCTTCTGAAAATAACATCTCCCATAGAGCTCCCTCTTAGTGATTTAGGACTCTGCTCCCCTAAAACCCAGGATATAGCATCTGCTATATTGCTTTTCCCGCTTCCATTGGGCCCTACGATTATACTGATACCAGGCTCAAAGAATAACTGGCTTTTGTTTTTAAAAGATTTAAACCCGCGGAGAGTGATGTGTTTTAAATACAATTTTTTATCCTTTTAAAGATCATAATTTTAAATTATATAGTGTTTTAAGGGTATTTTTTGCCGCATCCTGTTCAGATTCCTTCTTGCTTTTACCCTCACCCTTTCCAATAACTTTATCGCCAAGGATTACCACCGAATAAAAAGACTTATCGTGATCGGGTCCCCTGGATCTTACCAGCCTATATCTGGCAAGCTGGGAGTAATCCGCCTGGATGACTTCCTGGAGGTAGGTCTTGTAATCCAGGATACCCGGTTTCTTTATTATATCTTCTATCTTCTTCTCATACCTCTTTAAAACCCAGTCAAATACAAAATCAATCCCCTTATCAATATAAATAGCTCCTATAAGAGCTTCAAAACCATCTGCAAGAATAGATACTTTTCCCCTTCCTCCGCATAGTTCCTCGTTTTCGCTTAAAAGTACCTGATGACCTATTTTTATTTCCCTGGCCATTTCCGAAAGCATTTTCTTATTAATTAAAAAAGCCCTTACTTTAGCCATCCTACCTTCAGTAAAATGCCCGTATTCCTTATACAGGTATGCTGTGATGATGAAAGAAAGTACGCTGTCACCCAGGAACTCAAGCTGTTCGTTACCCCGTGATTTAATATTGATCAGACGCGCATATGATCTATGAGTCAGACTCTGTAGATAAATATCCGGATCAACAGCATTAATACCTATGCTTTTCAGCCAGTTCTTTACATTAGTCCTCTGCGATTTTCTATTTTTCATTAAACAAGTTTCGCCGCCTTATTTAGCTGCAGAACTCTTTTATATCTTTAAACTTGCCCTTATTTCTTAGAATGGGCCTCAATATAGTCCAGAGCATCCTTTACAGTAATAATCTTTTCGGCATCCTCATCACTTATCTCTATATTGAATTTATCTTCGAATGCCATGATAAGCTCAACCAGGTCAAGTGAATCTGCTCCAAGGTCATCGATAAATTTACTCTCTACCTTGACATCCTCTGCCTTGACACCAAGTACATCGACCAGAATTTCTTTAAGCTTGTCAAAATTCTCCATTATTACTCCTTTTTCCCTTGTTTAAGTTGTCTTATTAATTTCTTTGCCAATTTTTTCCGTCAAATTGGTCTTTAAACCCTCCACAGCAACCTTAATGGCATTCTTAGTTGCTCTGGCTTTAGAACTTCCATGAGAAATGATAACCAGTTCTTTAAGTCCTAAAAGCTGTGCTCCACCGTATTCTTCATAATCAAATTTTTTCT
This sequence comes from uncultured Actinomycetota bacterium, assembly GCA_964610385.1. Taxonomy (GTDB): domain Bacteria; phylum Actinomycetota; class Humimicrobiia; order Humimicrobiales; family Humimicrobiaceae; genus CAZBSE01. Next base: position 44,209 of record CAZSXW010000008.1, on the reverse strand, counting down.
TCATTTTAATAAAAGAACTTTTAAGCCCTACGGCCGAGAGTTTACTTATCAGATTTGCAGTCAATAATCCCTTTATTTCCTTAAAAAATAGATTTGCCAGGCCTTCTATGGATTTTAAAATCACATTTCCTACAAAGCCGTCGCAAACCGCTACATCCGCTCCGCCGTCAAACATTTCCCTGCCTTCAATATTCCCCACAAAATTAATATTTGAACAGTTCTTAAGCAGACCGTGGCTTTCTACTGCAAGCTCGCTCCCCTTCTTCTCTTCTTCACCGATATTCACAAGTGCTACTCTCGGATTATCTATCCCCAACATGTTTTCAGAATAAACTTTCCCCATTATAGCAAATTGTAAAAGATAATGAGGTTTGCAATCAGCGTTGGCGCCCGCATCTATCAATACAAACTTTTTGCCCGAAAGCGGTACCACAACTGCAATAGCCGGTCTTGCTATGTTCTCTATTCTTTTAATATTAAACAACGAACATGCCATGACCGCACCCGTGTTGCCGGCAGAAAGAAAAGCACTTCTGTTGATCTTCGATACAAGCTGCGAGCCTATAAAAATAGAAGAGTTTCTCTTTTTTCTCAGCACTTCCGACGGTGATTCATTCATGCTGACTTCCTGGGTGCTTTCTACAATATCGATTCCTCCCATGTCCAACCCGCTCAAACCGGCAGCTTTCTTTATCTTCTTACTGCTGCCCACCAGCTTTATTGCGATTCCAGGGATATTTTTTGCTTCTACGGCACCCTTTACAATTTCTTCGGGAGCAAAATCTCCACCCATTGCATCTATAACCACTGTATGATCGTTTGAATCAAATTCCGCCATGTTATATAAAAATCATATTATTTTGAAATTTCCATCAATTTTTTTATATCGACGTACTCTCTTACTACATCGACTATCTTGTCTATCTTTTTGATCTCGTGAAATCTTACATGACCGATTATCTCTCCCACTTTCTCCACTGCGGTAAGGGTGTCAAAATTAACCAGGATCATCGGGACACCCAGTTCTTCGGCTCTTCCTAAAACTACAGTACTCGGCTGAAAATTACCGGTAAGTATAAGGCACTTGGTGGGAGTTTCAAGGGCAGCCAGTTGAACATCAGCCCTGTCTCCTCCGGTTATAACTGCTTTATTTGCTTTCCTTCTAAAAAATTTAAGAGCCTGCTCCTGACCCATCGCACCGACCATAAATGTCTCGACAAGTTCTTCGACCTTATCCTGCGCACAGATTATCTGTCCTCCCAAAAGCTCGGACATCTCCTTTATGCTTACCGAAGACAGCATTTTATCCGATACAATATAGCCAAAAACTTCTATCTTGTTTTTCACCAGGAACGGCACTATCAGTTCCTCGACATATTCCAGCTGACTTCTTGGGACCCAGTTTATAATTATTCCTGCCACGCAGCTACCCAGAAACTGCTTGGCATAAAGGATCTGATCCACTATCTCAGAACTGTATTTCATCACCATAACTGCCTTGGCTCCCAGACTCTCGCATATTTTATCCGAAGATATCCCTAGAAAGTATCCGTCCTCAACGCTCTTGGCTCCCTCTAAAATTATGATATCCTTACCCTTCTGGATCCTGTCATAAGATTTTTTAATAACATCCATAAATCCCTTGGAAAAATTCTTATCCTTAAGACCCTCCCTGTTGTACTGCTGTGTCAGTACGATGGGACATATATCCTCGAGTTCCTCCTTGACACCGAGAATATCGGAAATATACTGAGCGTCTTCATCCGTGGTTATTCCTCCTACCCGGGTCGGTAGTGTACCTACCGGTTTCATATATCCCACTTTTAGTCCTTTTTCGGCAAATAATTTTCCTACACCAACACACATTGAACTCTTACCGGAAAAAGGCTGATTTGAAATAAAAAATAAAGGAATCATTTTAACCTCCTATTCTTATTCTTGCATCCCCGGCTATAGAACCTTCCCCCTGCCTTTTTACAAACAGTGGGTTTATATCCATTTCCATTATTTCAGGAAAATCTGTTACCAGCTGCGATACCTTAAGTATAATATCAATTATACTGTCAATATCTGAAGGATTCTCACCCCTGACACCTTTAAGTAGCTTTACTGCCTTGATCTCATCCACCATCTCAGAAGCAGCCTTTCTGCTTACAGGTGCGATTCTAAAAGAAACATCCCTAAGTGCTTCAACGTATATCCCACCCAGCCCGAACATTATCAGTGGTCCAAACTGGGGATCCTCACTCATTCCGATTATAGTCTCTTTTTTATCCTCAATAAATTCCTGGACTAAAACACCGCGTATATTGGCATCGGGCATATATTTTTTTACATTAAAAAGAATCCGATCATAATTTTCTTCCAGATCCTTTTCATCCTCTATACCTACTCTGACCCCACCTACATCCGTTTTATGCAGAATATTAGGAGAAGCTATCTTCAGCACCAGTGGATACCCTATTTTTTTTGCTATTTGCCTGGCTTCTCCAATATCACGCGCAAGCTCCGCTTTTGGTATTCTAATGTTATATATTTTCAGGATCTCCCGTGATTCCATCTCTCCCAGTTCAGTCCTGCCTTCACAGCGGCACTTTTCAAATATCTCCCCGACTCTTCGGCTATCAACACTAAATTTTTCAATACTAAAGATCTCCTGTGACTTCCACTCCGTATAATCAATCATAACTTTTAATGTGTTCACTGCCTCTTCAGGAATTTTAAAATTAGGTATATTTTTCCCGGCTAAAAACTCTACTGCTTTCTCTACTCTGATGCCGCCCATAAAACTTGTCAGGACCGGAACAGAATTTCCGCTGTTTTTTATTACCTGTACGACCGCCCTGGCTGTTTCTAAAGATTGAGTCATGCCTTGTGGCGTAAGAAGTACCGCCACGGCATCAACATTACTATCCGCCATTATGACTTCCAGTGTTTTTTTATACCTGTCTGCCAGAGCATCACCTAATATGTCAACAGGATTATATAGATTGGCTGCCTTTGGTAAAAATTTTTTCAAATCTTCTATAGTCTTATTTTCAAAACCGGCTAGTGGTATATTATTTTTCTCACACGCGTCAGTAGCCATAATACCCGGTCCGCCCGCATTTGTTATTATGGCAACTTTTTTACCTTTAGGCAATGGCTGATAAGAAAAAGCAGAAGCATAGTTAAAAAGATCTCTTATAGTATATGCTCTTATTATCCCTGCTTGTTTGAAGGCTGCTTCATAAGCTCTTGCTGAACCGGCAAGTGTCCCGGTATGAGAAGACACAGCTCTGGCTCCGGCATCTGTATTACCGGATTTTATTACAATTATGGGTTTCTTTTTGGTGACTTTCGAAGATATCTCTATAAACTCCCTCCCGTATTTTATCCCCTCGAGATAGGCAGTAATGATACCGGTGTCACTCTCATTCTGCCATTTTTCAATAAAATCGTTCTCCGATATATCAGCTTTATTGCCCAGGGATACAAATTTTGAAAATCCGATATTATTTGTCTTCGCCCAATCCAGTACTGCGACTCCAAGTGCTCCTGATTGCGATATAAAACCTATATTACCCCTGGGGGGCATACTGGATGAAAAAGAAGCATTTATAGGACAGTTTGTGTCTATTATGCCGAGACAGTTTGGACCAAGTATCCTGATGCCAAAAGCTTTTGCCTTTTCGATCAGCTGCCTCTCTCTTCTCACTCCGTCTATTCCGGATTCCTTAAATCCTGAAGAAATAATAATAGACCACTTTACATTCTTTTTTGAGCACTCTTCAAGGACTCCTATCACAAGTGCCGAAGGTATCACTATTATAGCCAGATCAATATCACCTGGGACATCAAGAATCGATGAATAGCAATCTACACCGCATACTTTCTTTGCTTTTGGATTTATGGGGAAAATTTTGCCCTTGTATCCTGAACTTATTATGTTGTTAAGGATAATGTGGCCTACTTTTTCTTCCTCTCTTGCCGCTCCTATTACTGCTACAGACTTGGGACAAAAAAGATGGCGCAAACTCAAATCACAGCCTCCAATTTCAGTTATATGACTCATTTTTTCTTGCTTGCTTCCGTGGTTTCTTTCTTGCCTTTTACTTTACCCTTTTCTCTGCTTTTTTCTCTGCCTTTTTCTTTGCCTTTTTCTTCGAATATTATAATCTCATGTTCAGCATAATATCCACAGTTCTCACAAACTCTGTGTGAGATCTTTTTACTGTGACATCTTGGACACTCCACTATTGAGAGTAATTTTAATTTATGATGGGTCCTGCGCTTGTCTCTTTTAGATTTCGATGTTTTTCTCTTGGGGACCGCCAATGCTTTTCCTCCTACTTTTTATATCCTTATTGACTTTTTATAAAAAAATAAACATCTTAATATAACATAATATAGTAATTATTCAATAAATATTATTTCTCTCCAGAATCTACACTTTTTCTAAACTGTTCCCTTCCCCTTTCAATCGCCGTTATCAGTTTATGCAGCACTGCCTCCAGGTTGGCAAGTTTCTCGTCCGCATAATCCTCAGCTTCCAGTCTGATTGTCCTTGCTTTTGCTTCTGCTGCAGACATTATTTCTTCCGACTCCCTGTTGGCATTTTTTAATACCTCGGTCTCGCTTACCAGTATCTTAGCTTTTTCTCTTGATTCCGATACTATCCTTTCAGAATATCTTTTTGCTTCCTCGATCATGTTCTCTCTTTCCTTTACAATCCATCTGGACTGCTTGAATTCTTCAGGCATCACACTTCTTAGTTCGTCCAGCAGATCGAATATCTCGTTTTCATTGACAATTATATTAGATGAAAACGGGATTCTTTTACACTTTTCCAGAAATTCTTCTATTCTGTCTACAATGTCAATTACATTCATACCGTGCTCCATGTCCTTTTTTTAATTAATCATTTTTCTTATAACTTTCCGAGATATCCTTTTCTATCTCATTCGGGACCAGCCCTTTTATGCAACCCCTAAAACCTGCCACCTCTTTTACTGCACTGGAACTGAGGTAGGCAAACTTAGGGTTGGTCACCATAAACATGGTCTCCACTTCCGGATTTAGTTTCTTGTTTATCTGCGCCATTTGAAACTCGTATTCAAAATCCGATATAGCCCTCAGACCCTTTACTATCACAGATGCATTTTTCTTCTTGGCAAGATCCACCAGAAGCCCTTCAAAAGTTACTACTTCTATATTATCAAGGTCTCGGAGGGACCTCTTTACAAAATCAACCCTCTTATCTATAGAGTAAAAAGGTTTCTTCCTGTTGTTCTTTGATACAGCAACTATCACTTTGGAAAAAATCTTCGAACATCTCTTAATAATATCCTTATGTCCTTCTGTCAGAGGGTCGTAGGTCCCCGGACATATTGCTATTTTCTCCATAATATAAACCCTATCTTTTATAATTTAACACGGCGAGAGATAGATTACTTTTTTATCTCCGAAATTCGACTCTTTTATCTTCTTCAAATTTTCTATCTCTGCACCGGTATCTTTTTTAAAAAAGTACTCATATATAATAAGAGAATCAGGCCAGGTAATTCTCTTATACGTCAGGATATCAAATATTTCCTTCATTATACCACTTTCAATTTTGTATGGTGGGTCCAGAAAAATAATATCCCACTTCAGGCCCCTATACGATTTTATATATTTTAAAACATCGCTCCTTATTATTCTGTACTTCATGCCAGCATCTTTAATAAATCTGGTATTATACTTAATGAGATTTATTGACTCGCGGCTTCTGTCCACAAAATATGCTACTCTACAGCCCCTGCTTAAAGATTCAATTCCCAGCGATCCCGTTCCCGAAAAAAGATCCAGTACACTTGAATCTTCTATCCTATCGCCGATAACATTAAAAATGCTCTCTTTCACATTATCCAGAGTAGGTCTTATTTTTAAATCCGAAGGAGGCTTTAATTTTCTACCCTTGAATTTGCCGGAAATAATTCTAATAGCTTACCACCGTTTTACGTTTTATTCTATCGAAAATATATAGGGGTATAAAGGTTGTCCCCCTTTATGCATCTCTACATCCATTTTGGGATAATATTTCTTAAGCCTTTTCTTGATGTTTTCCATGTCCTCAGGTAAAGCATCCAATCCCGTATAAAATGTGACGACTTCCTCGGATCCTTCGGCAACATCTCTTATAAGGTCAACAGTGGCATCCACGATATCCTCAGATACCACCTTTAATTTACCGTTGGACAACCCGATATATTCACCTTTCTTTATTTCACCCACTTTTAGATTGGCATCCCTTACTGCTGCTGTTATCTCCCCGCTTTTGGTTTTACTGGCTGCTCCTTCCATATTGCTCAGGTTTTCTTCTATCTCTGTATCAGGATTATAACTCAGTATGGCAGATATCCCCGCTGGAATCGATTTAGTCGGGACCACATGAATTTCCTTATCCCTTACAATCTTCTTGGCCTGATTGGCGGTAAGTATAATATTTTTATTATTTGGGAATATGATAATTTCTGCTGCATCCGTGCTGTTTATGGCTTTTACAATATCATATGCTGACGGGTTCATACTCTGCCCGCCGCTGACAATGACATCTGTCCCTATACTTTTAAGGATCTCCTTAAGCTCTTCTCCACTGGCAACCGCTATTAATGCCGCTTTCTTTTTAACTTCCTCCGCTGCTTTTTGTCCGGCACCTTCCATTTCCTCTACTTCTTCTTCTCTCTGATCTTTCATATTATGTATTTGGATCTCATGAAGGGATCCTTCCCTTATTGCCCTTTTTAAAACTCTATGGGGGGTATTGGTATGAACATGTATTTTTACCAGACTTTCATTTCCAACCACCATTGCACTATCGCCAAAAGTCTCTATTTTCTCCTTCAGTCTTTCTACATCTATCTTACTGCCCTTCAGCAGAAATTCGGTACAGTAAGTATACTTAATATCGTAAGCGGCCTTTACTTCCTTCAATCTGTCTTTGGCAGTTTTTTCGGCACCGCTTTTGGGCTTACTTCCCGGATTACCGCTTACCATACTGACTTTACCATTTGATTCTAAAGATCTGTTTTTTTTGGCACTACCGGCTATCCTCTTCAATTCACCGTCGGCACTATTGATTTTATCCAAGGCTATTCTGGTTCCTTTTAATATGTCCAAAATACCCTGCGCTCCTGCATCCACTACATCGGCCTTTTTTAATACCGGCAGAAGAAAGGTGCTTCTCTCCACAGATTTTTCAGCCTCGGAAATGACCTTATCTAAAAGCTCTATCAACTTTATTTTTTCCGTGTTGTCTGTCAGTTCCTCCACAAACCTGTAAATATCCTTGATAGTTGTGAGCATGGTTCCCTCAGTCGGATCCTGAACGGAACTATAGGCCAGGTCTTTCGAAGATTTCAATGCTTCTCTTAATACATCCAGATTTAAATTATCGCTCTTGATTATTATATCGAAAAAACCTTTAAGTATCTGAGACAATATCACACCTGAATTGCCCCTGGCACCCATAAGTGCACCGAAAGAAGCCGTATCCAACACACTTTTTACTGAAAAATCTTTAAGTTTTAAAAGCTCTTCCCTGACTGATTTAAGGGTCAGCATCATATTGGTCCCGGTATCTCCATCCGGAACAGGGAACACATTCAGGTCATTGATCTTGTCCTCGTTTTTTTTAAAATTCTCTAGTATTATATCAACAACTTTTTTTAGGTTTTCATTATTTATCTTTGCCATATCTACTTCCGGTTAAAATTAAAAATACTTAATATTACAGTTCTATTTAAACCTGGATGATATGGATATTTTAATATATTTTTACACAAATTAAGACTATTTTTAATAAAAATTGTTTCTTGCCATTTTTATTCACCTATTTACTTAACTTGAAAATTAAATAATAAAATGCTAATATTCCTTGCTGACTTATTTATGACTTATGTCGAATATAGTGAGAACGATCAATACAATTTTTATAACATAAGAGAGAATACGGGAGAGAAAATGTCAGGTGTTTGTGAGATCTGCGGCAAAAAAACAGTTTCTGGAAACAATGTAAGCCATTCACATAAAAAAACCAAAAGGACTTTCAAATCGAATATTCATAAGGCAAAGGTCGAATACAGGGGCAAAGTCAGGGTTATGAATATATGTACCAGATGTCTTAAATCCGGTAAGGTCAAAAAAGTAATTTAAAACCATTCACTCTACTTTTCACTTATTGCTTTTGACAGTTTACTTCTCGTATCATCTCCCCATGAACCGTGAATCGATTTTGAAGATTCGATCATCTCCTCTATCTCTTTTCCGGTAAAGCTCATAACGACATTGAGCCCGTAAACACACCTGTAGGTTCTTTTCGCCTGGCTTATAAGTTCCGCAGTCTTTGGGTCTGAGCTTACAAGTGTCTGCATCCTTACTATGTCCTTGAATTCGTCAGTTCCGGGTGCAGTCCCACATATTTCAAGTGCCTTTTTCTTTAGCATTTCTCTTGCATCGCTTACTCTCTTCTTTACTTCTTCTGAGAGCTTTAGAATGCTTATAAATTGAAGGTCCGATAAATTTAGTGAAAGTTCTTTCTTTTCATCAGGAGATAATACTTTTTTCTGTCCCTTCTCACTCCTTCTCCTAAAAAATCCCATTTTCTACCTCCGTATTTAATTACTTATATTTTATTTCAAGTTTTCATGAGCTTCCGGAAAAACGGCAGGCTGCCGCGGACCTTTATATATTACGATAATTGCCAGGATATACTGGCCTATCAGTAGAGAAAAGGCCAAAAACGAGCCGGGAAATCCGGTCTGCCCCAAAATATAACTGTTTATAATATTTAACACCCTTATTACCATCATACATATGATGACAACTTTGAGCCACGACAGTCCTATCTTTTTTATAGAAGAAAATATTTTGCCTACCCGTAGTCTGTACATCTCTATGACATATAACGAAGCTATCAGATAACCAAAGAATTGCACATTCAGGATTATGTTACGGATCAGCTGCTCACCTGCACTAAAAAAGTACTGATAGGAAATAATATTACTTATGAAAAAAGAACTGTTGGTGAAATATCTTACAGTAAGATGTATAAAATCTATCACGAATGGGATGATATGGACAAGGTGGATTGCTTTAAATTCAAAATCCTTACGGGTAAGAGATACAACATATAAGAAAAACATAGGGGGGATTAAAAAATAAATCGAGTTTTCAGATATTAAAATAGGATAGGTAAATCGCGTCAGAACACTCTCGAAATTGATCAAAAACAATCCTACAAGAACCCATCCGTTAAACAGCATGAAAGCCGCAAACAGGTTATTACTAATAAATCTGGCTTTTCTCTGGCTGAATAGAAAAACAGCGAAGAACAAATATTGAAATGCTACCGCGATCAATAATACATTCCTGGGATCCTGCAGATGTTCCATCAGCAAGTCAATACTCATTTCCTTTTTCTACTCCTCCAATAATTATATAAAATAAATATTACTAAATATTGCGAATAAAGTCTAAAAGACGTAACCGGAGCAAGATCATAGGTAAGATTTTTTTTTGATTATGCTGGATACAAAGCCGCCCTCGCTTTTAAAATAATAAGGCATTATTTCAAAAAAGCTTTTTCTCTTCAAACCGGCCTTATCCTCTCTTATCCGCGGAACCGACAGCAGACTGCCGAATCTCTCCGGTATCTCATGACCGTAGCTATTTTTGAAATTCTCCAGGAATTTTTCTATGACCTTCTGATTTTCAAGTGGAGACAGCGTACAGGTGTAAAAAACTATCCTGCCTCCATCTCTAAGATATCTGCCGCAGTTTACCATCATCCTGTAGGAAATTCTGGAAAGCCGTTTTATATCGCCCATAGTCTTATTGTATTTTACATCGGGATCCTTTGAAATAGTCCCAAAAGCACTGCAGGGAGCATCTATAAAGATCCTGTCAAAGTATCCCTCAAAATCTTCAGGCAGTGCCTTTCTCCCCGGTTGTTTCCCGCTTCCCATATACCGGCTATCATGCAGAAAATCCGGTTTTTCCGCATCAGCTTGTAAGATTTTTACGTTCTTTAGCCTCAACCTGTTGAGGTTGTCTTTTAAAACCTCAAGCCTCTTGCTGTTTATATCAACTGCTAAGACTTCCCCTCCTGTTCCCACCAGTTCTGCGATATAGGCAGTTTTACCTCCCGGTGCCGCGCACAGGTCCATTACTTTTTCATTTTTACGGGGGTCAAGAAAATACCCGACCGCAATCTGTGAAGAAAGGTCCTGGACGGTAATAAGACCTTCCCTGTAGAGATCTGTCTCCGGGATATCCTGGACACTTGGTACTTCTGCAGCGCCTTCCATTATATTCCCTGCTCCAATGTTCCGTCCGGCCTGTGCCGTTTTGATTTTTTTAGCCAATAATTTCTTTGGCATCCTGTTTTTATCAAACCTCAGATAAAAATGCGGGTTTTCATTAAGGGACCTGCAGATGGGGACCGTCTTTTCCCTTCCATACCAGCCAAGCCAGTAACTTACCAGCCAGGCGGGGTAAGAATAATTCAGGCTTATTTTTTCTGCATCGCTCCGGGCTGAGCTGTTCAATTTCTCTTCTACCAGCAGTTCCGGATCCGGTACCGCACTTATCCTTCTCAATACTGCATTTACAAATTTTGAAGAGGCCCTGGAGGCCTCCTTTATGGCCAGTTTTACACATTCATCTACTGCAGAATACAAAGGCACCCTATCCATATACATAAGCTGATATACCCCCATGCGGAGAATATTAAGCACTTTAAAATCAATGTCTTTTATCTTTTTATCCGAAAAAAGAGAGAGTAAAAAATCTATTTTTAAGAAATACCTTACCGTCCCCTTGACCAGGTTAAAAATAAAACGCCTGTCAAGCCCTGACATACTGTATTCTTCCAGACAGCGGTTTATTATGACTTTTAAGGATTTTTTGGTCTTGAAATACCGGTTTAAAATAAGAAAAGCGATTTTCCTGGGGCTGGCTGCGTCTTTTTTGTCACTTAAAATCTTCACCGGTTTTTAATCTATACCCGTTAATAAAATCTACCGACGACATTATGTTTTTATCCTGCGGCTGCAGTTTTTCTATCCTTACCAGATCATTTTCACCACACTTGATTAAGATCCCCGTTTTTTTATCGGCATTTACCACCACGCCGTTACTGCCGCCGCCTTTGACGTCATCGGCATACACACTTTTTTCATCACCGGTAAGGACTTGAGCCTTAAATAATTTTATCCTCATGTCCCTCCACAGACAGTAAGCTCCCGGTTTGGAGCTGAAGGCTCTTATCTTATTCACTATATCCCGGGCTGTATTTTCCCAGTTTACCTTCAGGTCTTCCTTTTTTATTTTACTGCAGTAAACAACACCATTCTTATCCTGTGGATACGGTTTTAGCAAGTCCTCCTCTATTAAATCCAGGGCTGCCATCAGCAGCGATTTCCCAAATACTATTGATTTATGTTCCAGGCTGTCTCTGTTATCCGATGCTTCCACTACAAAACTTACCTGGGCATAAATAGGCCCGGCATCCACTTCAGGCACCACCTCTATTATACTCACCCCACCCGTCTTATCGCCGTTCAGAAGTGTGCTTATAATAGGTGTAGGCCCTCTGTATTTGGGAAGAAGTGACGGATGCACGTTAAGCCATCTGGCCTGGTTGACTTCAAACATCTCAGCGGGGATTATCTTTCCAAAGGATACCACCAGCACTGTATCAAAATTAAGTTTCCTGTATTTAGAGTAAAAATCCTCATCAAACTTTTCGACCTGTATAAGTTTCTCCCCCAGTTCCAGGGCTTTGGTTTTTACTATATTGAGAGTGACCTTTTTTCCCCTGCCGGCCTGCTTGTCAGTGGTAGTAACAACTGAAGATATTTTATGCCGGGACCCGTGAATTTCTTCAAGAAAAGGCACAGAGATCTCCGAGGAACCGAAAAGTAATATGTTCAATCAAATGCTCCCTCTGTCGCGAATGTTTAATTTTATATCGTTGATCCTGGACATGAGTTCTTCTTTTGATTTCCGATCAAGGTGATCCATAAACAACACCCCATTTAAGTGATCTATTTCGTGTTGGAATATTCTTGCCAGCAGACCTTCCGCTACCATCTCCACATCTTTCCACTTTAAATTTTTCGCCCTTACCCTGACTTTGGAAAATCTCTTGACGTTAAAATCCCTTATGGAATAAATACTCAGGCAGCCCTCGTCACTCCTTATTTTTTGATCGTCCAGGATTTCGATCTCCGGATTTATAAACGTATATATCCTGTTATCAGCATTTATAACTATCACTCTTCTGGATACTCCTATCTGCGGAGCAGCCATACCCACACCGCCTGTTTCTTTTAACGTATCGCTCAGATCTCTGACAAGCTGTATAACACTTTCATCTACTTTTTCCACCTTTTTGCTTTTTTCCCTTAGAACAGGATCTCCGATTTTTCTAACTTCCTTAACTGCCATTTTCAAACCTTGCCTATATTTAAAGAATCCACACAGGGTCCACATCTATGATTATCTTGTTTTCACCGGACCTTTTGAATCTCTTCAGTACCGCAGAAAGTTTTACAGCCAGGGCTTCGATATCTTTTGACTTTATCATTATATGCCAGCGGTAAAACAAATTTATCTTATAAAAAGGAGCAGGTGCCGGTCCCATAACACTAGTATCAATTTTAATAGCTTTGTTTATTTCTGCAAATAATTCTTGGATATCTTTTTTCACACTGTTTTCATTTTTCCCGGAAATTATAATATTAACCACATTTGAAAAGGGCGGATAGCAGAGTTCTTTTCTATCTTCAAGCTCTTTTTTGTAAAATGATTCATAATCCATATTAAGTATATTCTGCACTACACTGGATCCGGGATTATGGGTCTGTATTATGACTCTGCCTCTCTTTTTCCCCCTGCCTGCTCTTCCGGAAACCTGTGTGATAAGCTGGTATACTCTTTCATTCATATGATAATCAGGAAGCCCCAGCATCACGTCGCAGTTTACCACCCCTACCAGGGTTACATCTCCTATATCCAGGCCCTTTGCTATCATCTGTGTACCGATAAGGATAGACCTGCCCGGTGTTATGAATTTCTTCAATATCTCCTGATGTGATTTTCTTTTTCTGGTTATATCGGAATCCATCCTCAATACCGGGGTATCTCTAAATCTGGTTTTTAGCTTTGATTGTATCCTCTGTATCCCGGTGCCGTATAAGAATATATTATCCCCGCCGCATACCGGGCATTTTCCGGTATAATCCTGCTCCCTCCCGCAGTGGTGGCATACTAATTTTTTCCTGTCGCTGTGATAATTATAAGAGAGATCGCATGCGGGGCACTTTGGCACATTTCCGCAGTTGCGGCATATGATAAAGTTACTGAATCCCCTTCTGTTCAAAAATATTATTACCTTGTGTTCTTTATCAAGTTCCTCCCTGACAGCAGTAAACAGTCTTCTGGTTATATCAATGTCTTCCTTAAACCGGTCTATATTTTTAAGGTCTACTACCTCCATATCAAGAGGCATGGTTGCACGTGCCTTTATAGGTATCTTAATAAGAGTAAAACCACTTTCTTTTTCTGCTTTGTACCTTGTGACAATTGACGGCGTGGCGCTTCCCATAACTACCGGGATACCCAGTATCTCTCCCAGTTTTGAAGCCACATCCACGGTATTATACCTTACCCGGGTCCCTTCCTTGTAGGATGAGTCATGCTCTTCATCTATCACTATCATGCCAAGGCCGGCGACAGGGGTAAATATTACCGATCTTGTCCCTATTATTATGTCAAACCTTCCCTCCAGTATATCAAGCCATCTTTCGTACCTTTCCGCCTGGTTCATATTGGAGTGATATACGCATACTCTTGACCCGAACTCATTCTCAAACCTTGAAAACAGCTGCGGTATCAATGATATTTCCGGGGTAAGCACCAGCGCCCTTCTCTTTTTCTCTAGGACCTTCCTGCAGGCTGCGATGTAAATATCTGTCTTTCCGCTTCCTGCCACTCCCTCTATTAAAAACCTGTGAAAAGCACCCTTTTGTATAGAGCCGTCTATTGCTTCCAGGGCATTTTTTTGATACGAGTTTAAAGTTATCTTCTGTCTACTTAAATCCCCCGTGCTGAAGTCATACCTGAAATCTCTCTTCTCTCTCTTTCTCACCACTGATATTATCTTCTTTTCCTTAAGGGCAGTAAGGCTCGAATAACCCGCACCGGTATCTTTAATAATCTTTCCTTTTAAGGCAGCACCGTTTTTTAAAAGATAATCAATTATTTTTTTCTGGGAAGAATTCCTTTTCCAGTCTATGCCGTCTTTCAGTCTGTGATACTGGTCATGGTTCAAATCCACATAATCCCTGTACCTGAATCTTACCCTGGGATTTATTACTGCCCGCTTGTATTTTTCTCCGGGTGGAAGGAAAAACTTTATCACGCTGCCCAGCGGCTGGATATAGTAACCGCTGATCCAGTGTATCAGCTCGAGTCCCGCGGCATCAAATATCGGCCTGCTCTCCGCTACCTTAAAAATCTCTTTTATATCCCTGTTTTCAATTTCAGAGTTGTCTTTGGTCCTTACGATATAGCCGACCTCAGTCCTGTTTTTGAAAGGGACAAGAACGACTTTTCCGGTACGGATATCCGGATATAAATCGGGGGGAATCCTGTAGTCAAATGCATGATCTATATCAAAGGTTTTTATATCTATATAAACCTCTGCATATTTATTTTTCATGCCCATTTATAATATAACGATCACTTGAGGCCCAGCATGCTTTTGATCTCGTCGACTTTATCCAGTTTTTCCCATGTGAAATCTCTGTCATGCCTACCGAAATGCCCGTAATTAGCAGTCTTTCTATAAATCGGCCTTAGAAGATTCAGGTTCTTAATAATTGCAGCCGGCCTGAGGTCAAATATTTCTTTTACCGCATTTTCAATTTTTTTGATATCCACTTTTTCAGTTCCAAAGGTATCCACCATGATCGATACCGGGTGTGATACTCCTATAGCATAAGCTATCTCTATCTCCAGCCGGTCAGCCACCCCGCTGGCCACCAGGTTTTTAGCCACGTGCCTTGCTTCATATGATGCCGACCTGTCAACTTTTGAAGGATCTTTTCCTGAAAAACATCCCCCGCCGTGTCTTGCCATTCCTCCATAAGTATCCACGATGATTTTTCTCCCGGTAACACCTGTGTCACCCATGGGTCCGCCTATGGTAAATTCCCCGGTAGGATTCACAAACAACTTCAAATCCTTGCTTATATACTCTCCGGGTATTATAGGTTTTACTATGAATTCCATGACATCAGGTTTTATTTGGGTATCCGGATCGATCTTAGGGGCATGCTGCGTCGATACCACAATAGTCTCAACTGAGACGGGCTTTCCATTTTCATATTTTACGGTTACCTGTGATTTTCCGTCAGGTCTGAGATAGGGAAGTATTCCTGCCTTTCTGACTTCGGACAGACGGTGAGCCAGCCTGTGAGCAAGCTGAATGGGAAGAGGCATAAATTCTTCAGTCTCATTACAGGCGTAACCGAACATCATCCCCTGGTCACCGGCACCCTGATTATCAAACTCATTTTCGTATCCTTCTCCTACTCTTGTCTCATAAGCGCTGTCAACACCCTGGGCAATATTTGCTGACTGTTTCCCAATCGAAGTGATAACGCCGCAGGTCTCATAGTCGAAACCGTATTTGGCCCTGGTATATCCTATGTTTTTAACCACTTCCCGCACGATATCAGGTATTTCAACATAGGTGGAAGTGGTCACTTCCCCTGCTACTATAACAATGCCAGTCTTGAGCAAAGTCTCGATGGCAGTCCTGCATTTGGGATCATCTGCTATAATGGCATCGAGTATCGCATCCGAAATCTGATCCGCCATCTTGTCCGGATGACCCTCGGTCACTGATTCCGATGTAAACAAAAATTCTTTTTTCTTTGGCATCATTCCTCCTAACAATACTTTTGAAATCAGTCTAAGTCTTTTATGACTTCATCCCAGATACCCCTGGCAATGACTCTTTTTTTATCTCTGGCCAGTTTCTTTACCGTACCGTCTTTTCTTATTATTTCCACCTGGTTATAATCGCTTTCCATTCCTATTCCTTCTTTGGAGATATCGTTTGCTACCATTATATCAATACTTTTTCCCTTGACTTTTTCTAAAACCTTTTTGATACTGATGCCGTTTTCTGCGGCAAAACCAACCAGATACTGGCCTGCTTTTTTATTTTCGGATAAGTAACTTAAAATGTTTTCGTTTTCTTCAAACTTTATTTTGGATAATATACCATTTTTTTTCTCTAACTTAAAATCATATTTTTTCTTGGGGACAATATCACTTACAGCAGCAGCCATTATAGTGATATCACTGTCCTTAAAAACTTTTAGTATTTCTTTTTTCATCTGACTGCTTTCTTCAACATATTTTATCTCTACTCCATAGGGCTTTGGCAGATCTCTGGTCGCACTTACAAGCAGCACCTTTTCCGCACCCCTGAAGAACGCTTCTTCAGCCAGGGCATATCCCATTTTGCCGCTTGACCTGTTGGAAATATATCTAACGGCATCAATATATTCCCTGGTCCCGCCTGCAGTTATTATTACTTTCTTACCCTTGAGTTCCTTACTGTATGATAAAAGTTCTCCCAGCCTTTCAAGAATTACTTCCTCGTCTTCCAGTCTCCCCAGACCTTTCTCACCGCAGGCAAGATTTCCTTTCTTTGGCCCTACAAAAAAATACTTGCCTTCCTGTTTCAGCCTGGAGATATTTTTTTTGACGACCGGGTCAAGATACATGCTCTCATTCATAGCAGGAGCTATCAGCACGGGACAGCTAGCAGAGACTGCTGACGTGGTAAGGAAATTATCACATACCCCGTAGGATAACTTTGAAATGATATCCGCTGAAGCAGGGGCGATTAAAAAAATATCCGCGCTGTGGGAAAGTGAAATATGATAGATTTTATCCTTATTGACAAACTGTTCTACAATAGTCTTAGTGCCGCTTATTGAACTGAAAGTGAGAGGGCCTATAAAATTCCTGGCATTGGGAGTCATTACCGGGATCACTTTCGCACCTATATTAGTAAGCCTGCTGCAGATTGAAGCTGCCTTATACGCCGCAATGGAAGCAGAAATACCAAGAACGATCTTTTTTTTTGCAAATATGGATTTATTTAAAACCAAGGTTATTTAGTTTCCTTTTTTTTCTCTATAAAAACTACTTTTCCTTCTTTTATCTCACTAAAGGCGATCTCCAGAGGGTCATGTGACTCAACATCTACAAGCGGCTTTACCACATCTATCCTCTCCATGTTTTTTTGTGCGGAGAGATAATTTCCCAGTTCTCTTGCTCTCTTGGCAGCCGCCATACATAGTTTATACTTGCTTTCCACTTTTTTTCTATACTCGTCAACATACTCTACCTTCACTTACCTATTTTCCTTTCCTTTTAGCGTCTAAAACTCTTTTTAAATTTTGTAAAGCTTCATTATAATTATTATTTACAATTATGCAATCATAATATTTCATATAATCAAGCTCCTTCTTTGAAGTTTCCAGTCTTTTTTCCATCTCTTCCGGGCTGTCGACACCCCTTTCTTTAATCCTCTCTTCCAGATCCTTAAAGGAAGAAGTGGTAATAAAAATAAGATAGGTATCTTTTACTTTTTTTGATACCTGCATGGCACCCTTGACTTCTATTACCAGAATGACGTTTTTACCCTGGTTTAGTTTTTCCTCAACAAACTTTTTTGGGGTGCCGTAAAGATAACCGGCATAGGGTGCCCACTCAAGAAGCATATCTTTTTCCACAAGTTCGGTAAACTTCTCCTCGCTTACAAAATTATAGTGCCTGCCCTCAGTCTCATCCTTCCTTTTTGGTCTTGTGGTAACGGAAACGGACCTTACAAAATTATTCAATTCCTTTAGTACATCGTCTATAAGACAGGTCTTACCCGAACACGAAGGTCCGGAGATGATGAATAATTTTCCTTTTGCTGTCATATGATGTAGGAGAACTTCCTGTCTTAAGTTATTTTGAAAAATTTATAGAAATTCTCTTTTTGATTTCTGCCCAACCCGCCGATTTTCTTATTGGGACTTATCTTCAGTTCCTTTAATATTTTGAGAGCGTTGACTCTTCCATTCCCGGGCAGCGCACTTATAAGACTTATAACCTTCATATTTGATACATAATCCGTGATGAGCTTCTGATTTTTGAAAAGAGATTTTAAGTTCGTTTTTCCCTTCTTAAGCTGCTCTTTGATTTCTGCTCTCTTTTTCCTTACCTGCCTGGCCTTCTTTAAACCCTTCCTTCTGTCATTGTCATTTAAGTTGTTTAAAGGCATAAAGTTTCCCGTTGTTTAAAAGAAATGAGATACTTTAGAGTATACAAACATATATATTTAATATCAACTATTTTTCATTTATTGTCACCAATTTTTTTCTTGCTGCCGGGGTATATAAGAGGAATTTTTTCTCTGCACATCATGCACTCGGAAGGTCTATATATTTCTATGTCAAGTTTGATAAGATAATAGAAAGGACATTTGAACTTTAGGTCATCCGATCTGTTCACTATACTTACCACTGCCTCTATGGACGCTCCTCTTTTTTCGCATATATCTATTACTTCTTTGACCGAACCGCCGGTTGTGATGACATCTTCAGCAACTACTATCCTCTGGCCCTTCTTTATTTTAAATCCACGACTGAGCTCCATCTTTTCCGGTTTCCTTTCGGTGAATACCATTCTGCATCCGGAAATATAGGCCAGCATATAACCCCACAGGATACCTCCTACCGCCGGTGATACTACAGTATCTATTTTTTTTGCATTAATCTCTTTTGCCATAAGATCCAGGGCCCTGGAGGCAAATCTGTAAGTAATGTTAGGATACTGCAGAAGCTGTGCGCACTGAAGATAATATCTCGAATGGTAGCCGGAAGTCAGCTTGAAATGGCCTTCCATAACGGCTCCGGTTTCCTCAAGGATTTTATACACCTCAAGTCCCTTTACCTGGTCTATTATCTTAATCATCCTTCAGCGCCCCTTCTATTTCTTCAAGATACCGGTCAACAGCTCCGCCTATATCCTTACTTCCGGTTATAGGTCTGCCTACCACTATGAAATCCGCTCCTTTCAACACCGCATCCCGGGGAGTACTCACTCTTTTCTGATCCCCCACGGCATCCTCCGGCAGTCTTATCCCGGGAGTCGCAATATAAAAATTGCTGCCGGTCTTCTCTCTTACCCTTTCGACTTCACCGGCCGAACATACAACACCGTCAAGACCAGCAATTTCGGCAAAACATGCAAGATCCAAAACCGAGTTTAAATGGTTTTTCCTAAAACCCATCAGATCAAGATCGGAGTCGTCGAGACTGGTAAGTATGGTGACGCCCAGAAGAAGCGGCCTTATCTTATTTTCGCTCTGCTCTTTCAATATTTTTACCGCACCGGCAAGCATTGCTTTGCCCCCGAGGGTATGTATAGTCACCATATTTACACCGAGCTTCCCTATAGCTCTCAAAGCTCCGTTTACCGTGTTTGGTATATCGAAAAGTTTGGCATCAAGCATTACCCTGTAACCAAAACTTTTAACAGTGCCGATTATTTCAGGACCGATGCTGTATATAAGTTCCAGCCCCAGTTTTAGGGTGGAAACCTTTCCAGAGATTTTGCTGCATAGGCTTATGACTTCCCTTTTACCTGCTACATCAAGGCTTACTATCAGCCTGTCCGGGGCTTTAAGATTTTTTCTTTTCATGTCTTAAGTTTCCCCACAATCTCGCTAATATTTCTTATTCTTTTTTCTTCCACATAATTTTTCAAGCCTTCTATAATCTTTTTACCTGCATCGTACTGGACAAAATTGACCGTACCTATTCCTACTGCAGCTGCTCCGGCTGCCATGAACTCAATGGCATCCTTCCAGCCAAACACTCCCCCCATTCCTATTATGGGGAGGATTTTTTCTCTTGCCAGGCAGTATATTTTTGCCAGGGCGATGGGTTTTACCGCCGGGCCGGAAAGTCCTCCAAGTACATTTCCAAGTCTGGGCCTGAAGGTCTCTATATCTACCGCCATACCCACCACGGTGTTAATAAGAGACACCGCTTCTGCTCCTCCCTTTTTAGCTGCAGCAGCCGACCGGGCTATGTTCTGATGATTCGGGCTGAGCTTGGCTATAACCGGGATCTTGAGGGTCCTGCAGGCCGATTTTACTATCATCAGAACTTCCTCGGGCATTTCACTGAAAGTCGTCCCTCCCTTCTTGACATTGGGACAGGATAGATTCAGCTCCACCGCAGCAATCTTCTCCTTTATTTTGGATGCCTTTGAGACTACCTCTTTAAACTCTTCCGTATTCTCTCCGAACACGCTTAGAATAATGTTTATGTTTAATTTTTCAGCCCGTGGAAGATGAATTTTTATAAACTCGTCTATTCCGTCATTTTGAAGACCGATGGAATTCAACATACCGCATGGAGTCTCGCATGTCCTGGGAGGAGGATTGCCCTGCCTGGGCTCAAGGGAATAGCTTTTGGTGACCACGGCACCCAGCATGGAGACATCATAAAACTGATTGTATTCGACTCCAAAATTAAAAGTCCCGGAACAGGCTATTATGGGATTTGCCAGCTTTATCCTCCCCAGCTTTACCGTAAGAGGAGTATCACTTTTTGCGCTTTCCGCTCTACCGGAAAACAAGCTGCCCTGTTCAGTCAAATATTACCTCCTTAAGGTCAAAGGCGGGACCGTCCTGGCATACTTTCTGGTAGATAAAACCCTTTTTACCCTTTCTTATTTTCACCACGCATCCCGCACAGACACCTACACCGCATGCCATTCTTTCTTCCAGAAATGCTGTCACCCTGTTGCTTTCCTGGCTGTAAAGCATCTGTATTGCTTTCAGCATGTCGCGGGGCCCGCAGCAGTAGATATCGAAATTTACAAAAGTATTTAAATTTTTTCTCATATAATCGGTTACCATTCCCCTATCTCCCCAGGAACCGTCCTCAGTACATATATTATATCCCACCCTAAGCCCTATAAGATCTTTCTCCCATCTCTTATAGCTGCCATCTCTGAATCCTGCAGCAAAGAAAACATCTTTTTTACTGGCGGCGGCAACCTTGGCCACAAAATTTAAGGGAGCTATGCCAATACCTCCTCCTATCAGGAGCAGCTTGTCCCCGCTTTCATCCAGGCTTATCCCGTTTCCCATAGGCCCTGCGAAGTCAAGTATATCTCCCCTATCAAGGCCTGCCATAAAACTGGTTCCCGCTCCCCTTACTGCATATAATACGGAAAAAACATTAAATTTTTCTTCTATATCAAAAATACTTAAGGGCCGCCTCAGGAGGGGCTGCAGGATTCCATCTCTGGAGCATTTTATGTTGACAAACTGCCCTGCCTCCGCATTTTTACAGATATAAGGCGAAAAAACATCCATCCGGTATAGATTTTCGCCGTATTTCTCATTAGAAATGATTTCACCGCTTAGTATCTTCATCAGTACTCCTGTATGGGCTTTACCCCGACTCTGGAGTTGTTTTTCATTTCCTGTATCCCCTGGACCAGAGCCGAAGCTCCTGATATGGTAGTAATGGAAGGCACGTTTCTGAGAACTGCAGCGGTCCTGAGATAGTAACCGTCACTACGTGCAATGCTTCCTTCGGGTGTATTTATAATAAGGTCTATCTCTCCGTTCTTTATCATGTCCAGGACATTGGGCCTTCCTTCCCTTATCTTCAGTACCTTGTGGCACCTGATCCCCTTTTCTTCCAGCACTTCTCCCGTACCTTTGGTCGATATTATATTAAATCCCAGCTCCGACAGGTTTTTCGCTATGTCAACTATGACTTCCTTATCCTTATCGTGCACACTTATAAATACCGAACCCGAAGTTGGAAATGCCTGATTGGTCGCGATCTGGGTCTTGGCAAAGGCGATCCCGAAACTCCTGTCTATTCCCATTACCTCACCGGTCGACTTCATCTCAGGACCCAGTATGGTATCCACACCGGGGAACCTGTTGAAGGGCAGGACCGCTTCCTTTATGCTGTAGTATTCAAGTGACGTGGGGTCTACTCTCTTGAAATCAAGACTTTTAAGTTTTTTCCCCGTCATCACCAGGGCTGCTATCTTTGCAAGCGGGACATTTATAGACTTGCTGACAAAAGGGACCGTACGCGAAGCCCTGGGATTGGCCTCCAGCACATAAACTACAGAGTCTTTTATGGCATACTGTATATTCATGAGCCCGACCACCTTAAGCTCTTTTGCCATTTTGTAAGTATAATCTTTCATGGTCTTTACTATATTCCCGGGCAGGGTAAAAGGCGGTATTACGCATGCGCTATCACCCGAATGTATCCCGGCTTCCTCGATATGTTCCATGATCCCGCCTATAAACAGTTCCTCTCCGTCAAAAATAGCATCGACATCGACCTCTATTGCTCCCTCAAGAAACTTATCTATGAGTATGGGCCTGTCATGGGACACCACTGCAGCGCTTTTTACATAATCAATTAAGCTCTCCTCGCTGTAGACGATATTCATAGCCCTTCCACCCAGAACGTAGGAAGGCCTTACCAGAACCGGATAACCTATGTTCCTGGCAATTTTTTTAGCTTTTTCCACATCCATGGCTGTCCCGTTTTCCGCCTGGGGGATATCAAGTTTTTTTAGCATGGCCCCGAACCTTTCCCTGTCTTCTGCAAGATCTATACTGTCGGGTGACGTCCCCAAAATATTTACTCCCGCCTTCTGCAGGCCCAGTGCGAGTTTTAAAGGTGTCTGACCGCCGAACTGTACTATGACACCACGCGGTTTCTCTGCCTCTACTATATTTAATACATCCTCCATAGTCAGCGGCTCAAAATAAAGCCTGTCCGACGTATCATAATCGGTACTTACTGTTTCGGGATTACAGTTGACCATTATAGTCTCATAACCTGCATCGTGCAGGGCAAAGGAAGCATGGACGCAGCAGTAATCAAACTCTATTCCCTGTCCTATGCGGTTGGGCCCGCTTCCCAGAATCACGATTTTTTCCTTCTCTGAAGGCAGAATCTCATCCTCATCCTCATAGGTCGAATAGTAATAGGGTGTATATGCCTCAAACTCCGCTGCACAGGTATCTACTGTCTTAAAAGTGACAGTAACTCCTAATTTCTTCCTGATATTCCTTATCTCTTCCTCACCACAGCCGCATAAGTGCCCAAGCTGCCTGTCGGAATATCCGTATCTCTTGGCCCTGTATAAAAGTTCTTTTGTTATATTTTCCGGACTGCAGCCTTTAAAGAGATTTTCGAATTCCACAAGCTGCCTGATATTATCTATAAACCAGGGATCTATTTTTGTAAAACTGTATATATCCTCTACGCTCATCCCTTGCTCCAGAGCATATTTTATATAAAATACACGATCCTGATTGGGGATAGACAGTTTCTTGCTTAAAAGTCTTTCGATGATGAGCCCCATTCCGTCAGCCCCCAGCCCGTAGCGGTCTATCTCCAGGGATCTTATTGATTTTTGAAGAGATTCCTTGAAAGTCCTTCCGATCGCCATTGCCTCTCCCACGGATTTCATCCTTGTGGTAAGGCTTATATCCGTCCCCGGAAATTTCTCGAATGCCCACCTGGGGAATTTTACCACCACATAATCAATAGAGGGCTCAAAACAGGCCGGAGTCTTTTTGGTAATATCATTTGGTATCTCATCAAGGGTATATCCTACAGCAAGCTTGGTGGCTATCTTGGCAATTGGAAACCCGGTAGCTTTTGAGGCCAGGGCACTGCTTCTTGAGACCCTGGGATTCATCTCGATTACAGCCATCTTACCGTTTTTGGGGTCTACTGCAAACTGTATATTGGATCCTCCGGTCTCTACCCCGATCTCCCTTATTACGGCCAGCGCGCAGTTTCTCATATCCTGGTATTCCCGGTCTGTAAGTGTCTGAGCTGGAGCTACGGTGATGCTGTCTCCGGTATGGACCCCCATAGGATCAAAATTCTCAATTGAGCATACTATTACAACATTGTCATTCTTATCCCTCATCACCTCAAGCTCGTATTCCTTCCATCCCGCTACGGACTTTTCAACCAGTACTTCGGAAATGGGAGAAAGTTCAAGTCCTCTGGTCGCTATATCTATAAATTCATCCTTGTTGAAAGCCACGCCACCGCCGAGGCCTCCAAGCGTAAAGCTGGGCCTCACAACCAGTGGAAACTTCAGCTTCCGGCTGTACTCCAGAGCTTCGTCCAGGCTGCGCGCATATCCGCTCGGAGGTACATACAGTCCGATATTGGCCATGGCTTCCTTGAATTTTTCCCTGTCTTCCGCCTTGCTTATAACATCGACATCGGCCCCGATAAGTTCTACCCCGTAGGTTTCAAGAACTTTATTCTTTGCCAGCATAACCGCAATATTAAGCCCGGTCTGCCCTCCCAGAGTAGGAAGCAGAGCATCCGGCCTTTCCCTCTTTATGATCTTTTCCACAAATTCAGGATTTAGAGGTTCGATATAGGTCCTGTCCGCAAACTCGGGGTCAGTCATAATGGTAGCAGGATTGCTGTTTACGAGAACTACCCTGTATCCCTCTTCCTTCAGTACCTTGCAGCCCTGGGTCCCGGAATAATCAAATTCGCAGGCCTGCCCTATCACTATCGGACCGGACCCTATTATCATTACCTTTTTTATATCTTTCCTCTTCGGCATGGACTTTTATTTCCTTTTGAATTTATCGATGATATCGGAAAATTTTTTAAATATATATCTTGCATCATGAGGGCCTGGACCCGCCTCGGGATGGTGCTGTATCGTACAGGAGCCTATTTCCGGATACTTGATCCCTTCGATAGTCTCATCGTTCAAATTGATATGCGTTATCCTGTAACTGGTTACCTTTACCTTTTTAAGCGAGCCGATATCCACCGAAAACCCGTGATTCTGGGTGGTCACCTCAACCTCTCCGCTGTCCAGGTTTTTTACCGGATGGTTCGCCCCGTGATGGCCGAACTTTAATTTGTATGTAGTGGCCCCCAGGGCCAGTGCAAGCAGCTGGTGCCCCAGGCAGATGCCGAACAGAGGTTTTTTGCCGATAAGCTTTTTAATATTGGAAATAGCACGGCCAACCGCAGCAGGATCCCCCGGACCGTTGGAAAGAAGAACACCGTCGGGATCTCCTGACAGGATTTCCCCGGGATCCGTATCCGCAGGAACGACATTCACCCTAAAACCGGCATCGGACAGGCACCTTAATATATTGAATTTTACTCCAAAGTCATAAACGGTGATTCTGTATCTGCAGTCTTTTTTATCGGGATTGAAGGTGTAAGGTTTTTTGCATGTAACAAAATCAACCAGGTTTCTTCCCACCATATCGGGATATTTTTTCAGTCTTTTCATAATGTCTTCCCTGTCGGAATCCCAGCCTGCAATAGCTCCCTTCATGGCGCCTTCGGACCTTATATGCTTGGTAAGCTTCCTGGTATCGATTTCCGAAATTCCTATTATCCT
Organism: uncultured Actinomycetota bacterium; assembly: GCA_964610385.1. Taxonomy (GTDB): domain Bacteria; phylum Actinomycetota; class Humimicrobiia; order Humimicrobiales; family Humimicrobiaceae; genus CAZBSE01. Next base: position 18,649 of record CAZSXW010000008.1, on the reverse strand, counting down.
GTATTCTTCCAGGTATTTCTCCAGGCTCTCCTTGGCCCGCCAGTTGCTGTAGGTCTTCTGGTACTCCCTTACTATAAATCCCTTTACCTGGACTCTATCCGATTCTATATCCCTGCTGTTTATGCCGTAATTTCCGACCAGCGGGTAAGTCATGGTGACAATCTGCTCGCAGTAAGAAGGATCTGTTAGTATTTCCTGATATCCGGTCATGGAGGTATTAAAGACGACCTCCCCCATTACCTCTCCCTTACAGCCGAAACTGGTGCCTTCAAATACGGTACCGTCTTCCAGCATCAATATCGCTTTCAAAATTCTTCCCTTTCCTGCCTGTCATTTATTTGCATATGCCAATCTTCCCTTGCTTATGGTATAAACTACCTCTCCGGTAAGCTTCTGGCCTATAAAGGCGCTGTTTTTGCTCTTCGATATAAAGTCTTCTCTTGCGATCCTCTTTTCCGCTCCGGTATCGATTACGGCAATATTTGCTTCCTTTCCCACTTCTATTTTTCCGGCATTTATATTAAGAATCCTTGCCGGCCCGCAGGTAATAAGAGCTATAAGCTGGCTAAGGCTTATATTTTCCTCCAGGCATAGCCTGGTAAAGGAAGCACTGAAAAGAGTCTCAAGCCCGATGGTCCCGAATGCCGCCTGCTTAAAAGTGGTGTTTTTTTCGGTATCCAGATGCGGAGCGTGGTCGCTCGCTATGGCATCTATCACACCGCTCTTTAAGCCTTCCACCAGGGCCTTCCTATCCTCACTGCTTCTGATCGGCGGCTTTACCTTAAAGTTAGTATTAAAGGAAGTAAGGACACTGTCGTCAAAGAACAGGTGATGCGGGGTCACATCACAGGTTATATCAATACCTTCCTTTTTGGCCCTGCCTATCATTTCCACACCTCCGGCAGTGCTCAGGTGTGTTATGTGTATTTTCGCTCTGCTCCTCCGTGCAAGCATTATATCCCTGGCTATCATAATATCATCGCTGAGCCTGGGTATTCCTTCAAGACCCAGCGTGATAGAATATTTTCCTTCATGCATCAGGCCGTATTCCGACATGCGGGTATCTTCCTCATGCAGTATCAGTGGAAGGCCAAACTGAACAGAATATCTCATTACCTCATACATGAGTCTCGCGTCAGCCACGCATTTTCCATCATCTGAAAATCCCACCGCTCCTGCCTGGGAGAGCAGCCCCATCTCGGTGACGCTTTTGCCCTTTTGCCCCCTGGTCATGGCGGCAACAGGCAGTACCCGGCAGGCGGCATCCTGAGATTTCTCCATGATATATTTGACTGCATGTTCGCTGTCTATCGGCGGATCGGTATTGGGCATGCACGCCACCGTGGTAATGCCCCCTTTTACCGCAGCCAGCGCTCCGCTCTCGACAGTCTCCTCGTCTTCAAATCCGGGATCCCTGAGGTGTACATGCATATCCACAAATCCCGGGCTTACCACCAGGCCGGAGGCATCAATGACCTCCGCACCGCCTGCGGCTGCAGCTATATTTTTATCTATTTTCTCCACCATTCCATTTTTGATAAAAATATCGGCAATAGATTCCTTTTTCTTTTCAGGGTCGATCACCCTGCCGCCCTTTATCAGTATATTTTTTCCTTTTACCATTTTCCTAAAGACCTTTAACCCAGTATTAAATAAAGTATGGCCATTCTTACAGCCACTCCATAGGTCACCTGCTCCTCTATGACTATCCTTTCTGCAAGCTTTCCTTCCACATCCATGACTTCATCACTTATTTCTATTCCCCTGTTTACCGGCCCGGGGTGCATGACTATTGAATCCGGCCTCATCCTTTTAAGCCTTTCCATATCAAGCCCCAAAAACCGTTTGTACTCCATAATGGACGGGTAGAACTTTCTGTCCTGTCTTTCAAACTGCATCCTCAGCATATACAGGATATCGCTGTCTTCTATTACATCGTCTATCTGGTATCTCACCTTAAACCGGGAAAAATCTTCCGGGAGAAACATGGCCGGCGATACCACGATGACCTCCATTCCCATTTTTTCAAACAGACTTATATTTGACCTTGCCACCCGGCTGTCAATGAAATCTCCAACAATCGCCACCTTCAGCCCTTTGAAATTCCCGAATCTCTTCTTTATGGTGTAAAGATCCAGAAGCGCCTGCGTCGGGTGCTGGTGCTTGCCGTCGCCGGCATTTATTACCGGGACATCCACAAAGCCGTCTATCATCCTGGCTGTCCCGCTGTCGGAATGCCTTATGATTATAAGGTCCACTTTCATCGAGAGTATAGTCTTGAGTGTATCCACCACCGATTCGCCTTTTTTCATGCTGCTGGTCGAGGCCGAAAAATTGATAATATCAGCACTCAGTCTCTTAGCAGCGATCTCAAATGAAGTCTTGGTCCTGGTGCTCGCTTCAAAAAACAGGTTGAACACGGTCTTGCCCCTCAGGGTGGGGACCTTCTTTACTTCCCTTCTGAATATTTCAAGAAAAGAATCCGTATTGGAAATTATCAGCTTTATATCCTCAAGCTCCAGGCTTTCTACATCCAGCAGGCTTTTTTTACTTAACATGATCACTCCTTCTTCTTTACAAGAGTGACACTGTCCACACCGTCGGTTTCCTTAAACCTTACCTCGACTTCTTCACTGCGGGAGGTGGGGAGATTCTTTCCCACATAATCCGCCCTTATGGGAAGCTCCCTGTGGCCCCGGTCTATCAAAACCACCAGCTGTATGCTCCTGGGCCTCCCGAAATCTATTATGGCATCGAGTGCCGCTCTTACCGTCCTCCCGGTGTACAGGACATCGTCCACTAAAATCACGTTTTTACCTTCTATGTCAAATGGGATATCCGTTATCCTTACTCCCGGCTTTATATTCTGCCCTATATCATCCCGGTAGAAGGCAATATCAAGTTTGCCGGTCTTCAAGCTGGTCCCTTCAAACTTATCTATATTTTCAGCTATCCTGTTTGCCAGGGGGATTCCCCTTTTCTGTACCCCTATAAAGACCAGGCTCTCTGAACCCTTGTTTCTTTCCACTATCTCATGCGAGATCCTCTTAACCACCCTGTCAATATCTTTTTCGCTTAATATCTGTGTTCCTTTCATCATGACTCCCTGCCATATAAAAAAACCTCCTTACCAAATAAGTAAGAAGGTCAAAATATTAACAATCTTAAAATACTCTATAAATATTTTTTTCATTCCTTTTTAGCCTCTCCGGACTATTTTAAAGGTTGACACTATTCAGTTTTGTAATTCGCTCAACAGATACTATAGGAGATTATAGATAAAAAAACAAGTAAAAATTCTAAACTATGCCTAGCCCATGTTTCTTCTTAGTTTTCTGAGCTTGTAATTCAGATCTCCACTTCCTTGTTTTCTGTAACCTGGATTATCGCTCCTGGATGTGAAGTTTCCCCTGTTCTGAGCCCTGGCTTCATTGACCACGATAGTTCTTCCCTTGAACTCGCTCTGGTTCAATTTCTCCATGGCTGCTTTTGCCTGGTCTTCACTTTCCATTTCCACAAATCCGAAACCTCTTGATTTACCATCCATTCTGGTGATCACCTTGGAGTAGGTGACGGTACCTTCCTGGGCAAATAAATCTTCCAGATCCTTATCGGTTGTAGAATAGTCCAGATTACCGACATACATTCTCTTATTCACTAAATTGCCTTTCTTTAAGTTGACTTTTCCTATATATAAAACAGTAGTAGAAACAATTAATCAAAAGATGTGGAATAAAAGAATTAGATGGGACTGATAAAGAAGAATTAATTCTATTTATATTTACATGCTTTAATAAAAATCCCTACTGTCCTGTTTTAAAATGAAACTAACTAGGCATTATATAATAAATTTTGATTTTTTCCAAAGAATATTTTTTTATCTCAGGGCTCCATGACCTTGCCCATAAACAGTATGCTCCCGCTCCGGTCATCCGCGATCACGAAGAAGAAAGGCCTGTTTACCGTAAATTCCACCGGCTCTTCCACCTCAATTGCCGTCTCCACCATCTCCACGACAGTAGCTGCGGCAGCCTCGCTTCCCTTCTCATTTACCTCTATTACCGCCTTGTGGAGGACCCTGGATATGAATATGTCTTCCCTTATGCCGCTGAAATCCGCGTCAGGGCCAAAGGCGATTCCCATGCCCATATTTATAAGAACATCATTTAAAAGCTTTATTCCGTATTCCATCTTGTACTTGGGCATTGAAAGTTCAACCTCCCTTTCTGAAAATGAATCCGTAATCTCTTCCCACCCGTCAGCATCAAGCGAGCTTATTAAAGAATCGAGGCTTTCACCCTTGTCGGGAAGGATTATATACATCGAGAATTTCTCCTGCCCGTACGGAAGCCTTACTGCCAAATAGCCGTCACCGGCGCAGTAAGGCAGTTCCTGCCACTTGTTCATCATTGGCACCTTTTTTGTGCTGCCGTCGGCAAGATAAAAATCATCTTCGGCAGTCATGCCCCCGTCAAACTCATCAGTCCAGTTTCCCTTAAAATAAATGGCATTTATAAGGTACATGACCGCATCGGCAGGGATCGCGTCCAGCATCTTTTCTATCTTATTACTTGTTTTATCTGCTATCCAGCCGTTTATGGTGTCAACAGCAGCGGCATCGGCAAAATCTATCTCCCTTACTTCCGATGAATAATACTTGTTGTTCCTTTCTATAAAATCCTCCCTGGCCTTAAAGCCGAGGTTCATCCAGATAGAGTTTGCAATGGCAAGTTCGATTTCATAGTCGGCATTTTCAATAGAGGTCATAAGGTCCTTAAATCCGGTGTTCAATTCTTCAAGATCAAAACCGGTGAATTCCAGGGCATCAGCCATCGCCAGGCTGGTATCGCCCACCGCCCCGTTATAGGTCATTGCCAATGCAAGCAGTATGGAAAGCGGCGATATGAATATGTTCTTGTCCTTGTCCTCCAAAATAAGCTGGTTAAATATCTTAAATCCGAACTGGGTGTTGGAATGAATAAGGTCGCCGGCTACCCCGCTGGCTATTTCATCCGATTTCTCTTCCGAGACGCCTTTTAAACCGGAACAACCTCCAAAAAGAGTGGAACCGGCTATCAGTGTGACCGCTAAAGCTAGTACCGCTGCCAGAATAATTTTACTTTTTCCCATCAAAGACTCCTTTGAGAATAATAATTAATCACTAATATATATACGAATGATAACTCAAACAAAACGGGGTGGCACCGCCGGATTTAGTAAGCAATCTCAATCACCTGCAGCCTGAATCCCGTCTCTCCGGTTTTGATGATAATCGAACTTTTACGGACCTGCCCCTGTTTAAATCCCTGAAGCGGGATCTCGTTTGTTTTCGACTCGCTTCCATCCTGCAGCATAGTTATTTTAAATGCCCCGTTGAAATAAGGAGAACGCTCGATGTTTTCAATTACAACGTCCAGTTTGTTTCCATCCACGATATCGTATGTGAACCTCAACCCGCTTATAAGTTCCTCGACTTCCTCTCCTTCTTCAAAAGTATATGTATCACTGTATATGACCCTTTCACTTGGTTCCGACTGCGGGGCCTTAGACTCTTCCATGGCTGCTTCTTCCTCTTCTTCGGCTTCCTCTCCTACTACTCTTAATTCTTCGCTTTCATACTGGCTGTACACGGCCATATTATTTGCAATATAATTCTTTACAAACACGATCCCTATTACAGACGCTATTACTATTACTGCTGCAAATGATATGGAAAGCGCAATTTTCTTGCGCTGGTCGGCATTAGTTGGCTTTACAGCCTTATAGGCCGGTTCCTGATCGACCATTATCTCATCGCCTATCTCGAATACCCCTTCCGGAATCCTTCTTTTTAAGAACTGGCCGTCCGGCGTCACTACTATACAGTAGTTCTTATATATCTCCACTATCACGGCTTTCATGTAATACCACCTCTGGATATATCCATGTAGCTAAGTTTAGCAAGCACTGCCAGAACCATGGCTATTATATATATTCGTCCCCTCTCAAGTTTCTTTGGGTGTATCGATACCATATTTTCTATTTCTTTTACAGGAAGCCTCTTTGTGCCGATCATGGTCCTTAGAACGCTTTCATTTCCGGCAATGGCCCTGGCAACAGTCTGATACTCTTCCCTCAGTTCTTCTTTTCTGGGAGAAATATCCGCAAGCTGTTCGAGGGTTATACCCCATTTTCTAAGCATACTTCTGTACTCTATTATCTCGAGTATCCTTTTTTCATTTTCACCAGAAATCCTGTACTGCTCCAGCGAGGCCGCATCTTCGGCATCGTCAGCCGACCCGCTGGCCCTTAAGCCGGAATCCTCTTCTTTTTTTGATTTTCTGTAATAGTCGATTAGACGCATGCATATGACAAGCTTGGCAAAGGACAGAAACCTGCTTTTTGAGGGATCGAATGAATCAACGGCTTCCTTGAAAGCCATAAGGCCAACCGAAAGTTCTTCATCAACACCGTACTCTACGAACCTTCCCACTTTCTTCTGAACCACCCCGGCAATAAAAGGCTTGAATTCAAAGATAAGCCTGTTTACCTCTTCTTTGTCTTCCCTCGCTTTTGCCACCCTGTCTTCAAGTGACTGCAATAAACCTTCTCCCGTTATGCAAAATATAATTGTATTTTATTATAGGATAACTTAAACTTTTTATAAATCTTCTCTGTTGATATAATAAATGCATCATATTTTTTAAACAAGGAGGTCTTTTAGTGGACGTAAAACTTATAGTAACCTATGACCCTGCACATACCGAGAGCAGCAAAGAAAAAGTGAATCTTCTATTTAAGGAAATAGGAGTAAAGGCAGAGTTTCTAAAATCAAAATACAGCGGCATCTTTCTCTTAAATGTCGCCAAACCCAGGGATGCGGTAAAAAAACTAAAAGCGCTGTCTAAAAAAAGCAGCGAGCTTTTCGGCAAGACTTACCGCTATATCCCCGTAGACAAATGGGTAAAATCGGAAATACCCGCCATGCAGAAGGCAATAAAGCCGCTTGTCCCAAAGATTGGTGAAAATGAAAAGTGGATGATGGACCTTGAAAAAAGACACTACGAAAAGCATGACTTCAAGGAGCTCATAATAAAGCTTACCGATGTGGTCGACAGGAAGAACATAGACCTTAAAAAACCCAAAAAGATAATAAAGGTAGAGATAATAGGAAAGGATGCAGGAATTTCTCTTCTAACACCGGATGAGATGCTTGTGGTATCTTAGTTACTTTTTAAAACGCTTTCTGATATATTTAAAGAACCTGTCCTCGTACTGATCAAAGACTTCCCATCTGTCAAGCTCGGCCTTCAGTTCCATAGGATCTATCTCACCCTTTTCAAAAAGTTTGAAAAGCAGCTCAATTTCTTTTCTGGCTATTACAGGTGTCCCGGTACTGTCCCTGGTGATCACGGGAAATCCTTTTCTCCCCACGTTTATGGATCTGTTCCTTACCAGATCAGGAACCTGCAGATCGCTGGCACTGTTGTCCACCATCTCCTGGACAAACTTGGAAAGCGATACGTCCCAGAACTCGTCCACTCCCCGGATGACAGCGCTGTAGACTTCTTTTCTCCGGTCAATATCTCTGGATATCCTGCGCGCCACCGACTCCAGAGACTTCGGTACGATATCCATCTTCTCCGAATCTCTCCTGATCTTAAATCCGTAAAGTATCATGGCCAGATCGTTGTCTTCCTCGGCCAGCATCTCAAAGGCCTTTCTGGCCTCGCCGCTGAATCCTTCCATCCTCAGCATATAGGAGGGGGTTATAAGCTTGGGCCTCTTACAGGTGATCCTTCCCTCCCTGACCACAGTCTCGGACTCGGCGCTTCTTCCTTCAAAGTCCAGGTACATGGGCACGGTAAGTATATAGTAGTGTATAATAGTATCTACAAATGATGCCAGAAGCTTCCTGGGAGACTTGAGGACCACAGTATTTTTTATGGCGTATTTAATCTTTTCTTCAATGTTCATAATGTACCGAGACCCTTAGTATTTATTCATACTACTAAGCACCCTTATTCTAATGTATTTAAATGACAGAAGCAAATTTATAATCTTTTCGTAATAGAAGTGTAAAAAAGGGGGATTATCTCCTGACTATGCTAAGGGTTTTTATCGCTCCCCAGCCGCAGTTACTGCATTTATAGGTAAAAGTCACTGTATTTTCTTTTACATACTCGGGTTCTATTATAAGTTTTACCCTGCTGGAGTTACACTTAGGACAGAAAAATCTTATGCCCCTCCAGGTCTTTATACCTATGGATGAAGCATTGCTTACCATTTCCCTTGCCTTTTTGGGATAAAGCATGGTCTTAGTTCTTGCCGACCAGCCACAGTTCCTGCACCAGTAATCCACAGTTACAATACTTTTATCAGGCAATAGATTTATCACTCGCTCGGAAACTCCACCACATTTATAGCACGTAGCAGTTTTAGCACAATTGGCATTGACCATTCTTTTTATGTCTCTCGGGATCCGTTCTTGCCTTCTCCTTTCTCTTCTCTCGATCCTGGCCATTTCCTTTGCGGTAAGTGCTCTGGCTTTATATTTCTTTGAAGACTTATTTTTAAACCATGCCATCCTTTATCTCCAATCCTTCCTTCCGCATTAAAGATTATAAACTGATTTATAAAAAGGAGCCACAGCCGTCAGTCCCATGTTTTTAAGAGAACCTGCAAACAGCTCACAGACAGAGTCTTCTCCATGGGTAACAAAAACTTTTTCCGGTTTCTTTTTAAAACTTTTTATCCACTTGAGTAACCCGTCCCTATCTGCATGAGCAGACAGCCCTGTAAAATTATAGACAGTTGCCCTGACTGCTATTTCTTCTCCGAAAATCTCCACTCTTTCTGCTCCGTCAAGTATTGACCTTCCCAGTGTTCCATAAGCCTGAAAGCCCACAAATACCAGAGAACATTCTTCCTTCCAGAGATTGTGCTTCAGATGATGTCCGATTCTTCCTCCCTCGCACATCCCGCTGGATGAGATTATCACCTTCGGCACGGGATCATCATTTAAAGCCCTTGATTCATTGTTAGAACCGGTAAAAACTAAGTCTTTAAAGGTCAGCGGATCTGAACCCTTTTTTATTATCCCCTCTGTCTCCCGGTCTGCATAAGCTTTAAGGTCATCTTCATATATTTTTGTTGCCTCGGATGCCAGGGGACTGTCAACATAGACCGGAAAATTGGAATTTTTTACCAGTCCTCTCTTTTTTATTTCACTGAATATATATAGAAGGCCCTGAGTTCTCCCCACGGCAAATGAGGGAATAATTACATTTCCGCCTCTCGAAAGTGTACGGTCTACGATTTTTGCCAGGTCCATTGCATAGTCACTGGTCTTCTCGTGGTTCCTATCCCCATAGGTCGATTCCATGACCACATAATCCGCATCTTCTATATATTGTGGGTCTTTTATTATTGGCTGCCCGGTATTTCCTATATCTCCGGAAAAGACAATCTTTTTTTCTTTTCCATCTTCGGCCAAAAACAGCTCCACCGATGCCGAGCCCAGAATATGGCCGGCATCCACAAAATCAAACCTAATCCCGTTATCTACTTCATTTACCTTGCCATAGTCGCATGGAACCAACAGTTTAAGGGTATCCTCGACATCTGCCACTGTATACAAGGGAGCTACTTCACTTTTACCTGCCCTCTTTGCCTTTCTGTTTTTCCACTCTGCATCCATCTTCTGTATCTCTGCGCTGTCCTTAAGCATCACTGAAATCAGGTCACAGGTAGCGCCAGTGGTATATATCTTCCCACTAAAACCATCTCTTACCAGCAGCGGCAGCCTCCCACTGTGATCGATATGGGCGTGGGTAAGTATAACGAAATCCATATCCTTTGCGTTAAAAGGTAAGCTCTGGTCTTCCTTCTCATCCTGACCCTGCTGAAGTCCACAATCTATCAGGAACTTTCTTCCGTTCGCCTCTATACAATAACAGCTGCCGGTCACTTCCCTTGCAGCCCCATAAAATGATAAATTCATATTCATTTAATTAAATCAAGAACTTTTTTAAATTCACTGGTTCCAGCTTTTTCCATAAGCTCGTAGATAACCATTTCCGTTGAACTGACAACCACTCCGCTCTGACTTAAACGTCTCAATGCTATATCCCTGTTCTCCAATGACCGTGATGATGTGGCATCGCCAACTACATGTAGATTATATTCAGGCATTAATTCCAGAGTGGTCTGTGTAATACAAATATGTGTCTCAATACCCGCAAGAATAATATTATTCCTTGAAAGTTCATGTATTTTTTTCATAAACTCACTGTTTTTACATGCACTAAATTCAATCTTTTTAATTGGTACCAAATCAGGTAATTCAGTTTTGATCTCCTTAACTGTATCTCCTAATTTTTCTTGTTCAATCAATACTACAGGCATTTTGATTATTTTTGCAAATCGGATTAATCTAACTATATTTTCTATAATCTTTTTATGGTTGCTTATAACAGGTACTAGTTTTTCCTGGACATCAACCACTACCAGTAAACTATCTTCCTTTTTAATCAATCGTACGTTTGATTTTTTACTTTTTTCTTTCAATTCTCTTGTAATCCAATAAAACGATAAATTTATATTCCCTCTGCTTTCACTTAGGTTTAGTTATAAGCTGTCATGCTATTTTTATATTATATACTACTATTATCTTGTTATTTATCATAGGTTGGATAAAACTTAAAAACTATTTTTATTTTAAATTAGATTTTTTATACTTTTAATAATTGAAGATAAGAAATAACTAGAGTTGTTCTATAAGCCGGGCACTATTCTTGATAGGATATAATTTCTTAGTTTGTGTTGCAAAAATGGTAAAAAACAGATATGAGAAATTATATCGATAGCTTCCTTAGCTATATGAAAATCGAAAAAATGGCTTCTCCTTCGACTATTTACGGCTACAATAAGGAGACTAGAAAATTCATAGATTATCTAAATTATATAAATATTTCAGACTTAAACTTAATTAGTACAAGAACTGTAAGGCAATATTTCTATTACGCTAAAGAAAATAGAGGTCTGTGTCAGAGTTCAATATCAAAAATAATTGCCATAATAAAAAGCTTTTTTAATTACCTTGAAGAAGATGATGTAATAGCCAAAAATCCGACCAGAAAAATTAGGGTACCTAAAAAGATGTGCAGGATCCCATCAGTTATGTCCAAGTATGAGGTGGATCTGATAATTAAGTCCGTAGACTTTGCCCCCTTAAGATGCAAAAAAAATAACACAAGAGATAAACTGGTACTATCCCTGCTCTACTATACCGGTATAAGAAAAAGTGAACTGCTTAACTTAAACTGGACTGATATTAATCTGTCTAAGAGTACTCTAATTATAAGGCGTGGTAAGGGTGGAAAGGACAGGTTAATCCCCCTTCACAAGGAAGTTACCAGATTGCTTGATAAATACCTTGATGAGAGGCTTCCCTTAAAAACAGAGGCCCTTATAATTGGTGAGCAAGGTAGGAGATTGTGCAATAGTAGCTTTGTATACCTTTTAAAAATGTGTCTTACATTGTCCGGACTTAAGAGGAAAGGTTATTCTGCTCATAGCTTCAGGCATAGTTTTGCTACTCACCTGGTTGAAGCAGGAGTTGATCTATTCAAGGTTCAGAAGCTACTGGGTCATGCAAGCCTGGATACTACAAAAATCTATATTAATTTTAATAGCTCACAGATGGCAAAAGCTATAGATAGATTATAAAGAAGAAATATGGTTAGTTATTTATTTAACTTTTACTAATATATTTTAAATACTATTCTTATTTACAATATTGTAATAGAATTATTAAAAACAAGAAATAAAATTTGTTATAATTAAAACAATCAGAGTTCAATATAACTACGTAAAATATCCAATAAAAGATTGTATCTACGAAAACAATTCGTATAGGAACTTTACACTAAAGATTGTGCTATGAAAGGAGATAATGAAAAGTGGAGAATAAAGATAAATTAAAAGAATATATGCTAAAGGAAATTGATATAATCCAAGATATTATAAGACGGATGGGCTTCAATTCTTTTATGGTAAAGGGGTGGACTATAAGCCTTGTTGTTATAACCTTATTGTTAAAAGGGAGTAAATATCAGGTTTGGATTGCCTTTATCCCTTTGTTAGTTTTTTGGTTTTTAGATGCAAATTTTTTATGTCAGGAACGGATGTATAGAAAGTTATATGAGTGGGTAATTAATAATAGGCTGAAAACAGAAGAATATTTATTTGACATGAATGCTTATAGATTTAGAGACAAAGTACAGTCAATGCCTAGGATAATGTTTTCTATAACTTTAGGTTGGCTTTATGGTTCTATAGCAATTTTGATTATAATTTATGCTCTAATATTACTGCTGAAAGGAGCAAGTTAAAATGGCAAGAAGAGTATTTTTCAGCTTTCACTACGAGAGAGATATATGGAGAGCTTGTCAGGTGCGTAATAGTTGGGTAACCAAACCAGATAGAGAAGCAGCTGGATTTTGGGATGCTGCGAGTTGGGAAGAGGTAAAGAAGAAAGGTGATGCTGCAATTAAGAAGTGGATTGATTACCAATTAACAGGAACATCAGTAACAGTTGTGCTTATTGGTGCAGAGACAAACAACCGTGACTATGTTAAGTATGAACTCGAACAAAGTTGGAAGAAGGGCAATGGAATTTTAGGAATTTACATTCATCAAATGAAAGACAAAGATAATAAGACTGACAAAAAAGGAAGCAATACATTTGGTCCTATTTTTACAAGCCCTGATGACGATAAAAAATATTTCTATGAGAGATTTCCAACTTACGATTGGGTTGATGATGACGGTTACAATAAACTTGGCGATTGGGTTGAAACAGCAGCAAAAAAAGCTGGGAAGTAACGCATGGAAAGAGAATTAGCACAATCTATCCATATAATACAGATATACACTTCTCCGCCAGTTGGCGGACCGTCGTTCTGGACATTTTTTACCTCCGACAACATAGTATATGCTTGAAACGTTGTTTGCCATTGACTTATTTTTTACTTTCTCTAAAAGGAGTTACTAAATGAAAGAAGTAAAATATTTTTGAAAAATTAGCAAACAAATGACAGGTATAAAAAGGTCTAGAAATAACTTGTTTTCTAATTCACTAAAACTAGTTTTACCAAGGGATTTTATATATGCTCGAAGATGCGTATAAGAAACATCATGTTTTTAAACAATTGTCAGAATATGCTGACTTTTATAAAAGTTTATCGTTTTCGATATTCCAATGTTTAACTCAAGGGATAAATGCTATATGTAATATAGATTCATATCTATATACTTCCACACAAGGAACACTTGAATCAATAAAGGATATTATTATTAAGGGTAGGATAAATGACTCTTATGCGCTATTGAGAAAATACTACGATTCTGCAGTAATCAATATCTATACAAATTTATACCTAAAAGATAATTTTAATATAGAAAACTTTATTGTACAAAAGATTGATAATTGGATAAAAGGAAAAGAAAAACTTCCTGAATACCGAACAATGTCAAATTATATTAGGAACTCCAAAAAATTACAAGAAATCAATAACTTACTTTACAAAGATAAAACATATAAATTAATAAGAGAACGATGTAACGCACATACCCATTATAACTTTTATCAATATGTGCTCTTAAATGACAATGAGATATTTATAAATGATAGGTTAGGGTATTTAAATACATTTTCTAAAGATTTAGAAAATATTTTTATATTACATTTATCGTATATATTTTATCTAAATGAACATTATATGGCGTCAAGTGATTACATTGATAGTTTAGATTGCGGATTAAAACCAGAAGAGGGTTCACAATATTTTGTCGCTCCATTTATTCAGGAAGTATTTGATAATGTAATTAAAAAAAATAGAATAGATATAGCTAATATAATTAAAAATAGTACATCGATGAAACTAGATTAAGATAATAGAGCGTGGCAACAATACTTAATAAGCTATCCGCGTATCGCATACATTTGGGATTTTGGTATTGACACGCTTGGCTTAGATCAACTCAGACAATATTATAAGCAAACCAAAGAAATTGAAATTTAAGACGCATTCTGGGTTATTCGGACATCAGTACTACAACTATTTACATCACACTACCCAATATAGATGTAGAGAATAGAATGAAGAGCTTCTAGATATTTTTATAAGAATTGTCTTAATTAAAGGAGGCAAGAGATTAAATGTGCAGTTGGGCAAATATTTTAACAGGAATTGGTACTATATTGATGGCAGGAGCTGTAATTATTACGGCTATTTTTGCTGTTCGAAATTGGAACAGATCGTTAGAAAAAGACAAACAAAGGGAAATTAAAAGATTTTTTAGAAAATTTGTAAAATTGGAAGGTCCAATATATTTTAATATTTTCGCAAATAAAACCATTCCAGATGATAAAGTAAAGGGTAGATTTTTTATGTTATTTGGACTAGAAAAGCGGAGAAGTGTTCCTTACGCTTTAATAAAATTTTTATCTGATTTAGGCAATTCTCTTATAAAGAAAGAGATAGGTATAGATGAAGTTTATATATATTTTAAAAATTTTCTCTATGATAAAGACAAAATGTTAATATTCATTAGAAATTTTTCTTTTATTTTCCCCAATTTACCTGTGGATTTTATCGACAATTTTAATTTTTTAATGAATGAAATTGGTAGACATAAAAAAATTAAGGAATACTCCGATATAGTCAAAAAGAACTATGAGCAGATTTCTTATGAAGAATTTTTAAAGCAAATAGATAAGCTGGGGCTAGAAATCTAAAAATTTTCTTTCCATTGTTTTTCTTTTCTCTTTCATCCCCACACCCCTTACCCCCTTTTTAATTCAGCTTATCAAAAGATGACTGCTTCTTTGAAAAAGTCCCGAGAGCAAAGCATTTTTCTTTTTAACGTGATGGTTTAGATCCTGCTTTTTCAAACTAAGTTCGTTTTTACATATAATACAAAAGGTAAACCTGGGTTTACCTTTTGTATATTGCCGAATTATTAGGACTTCATTTTTGTGTAATGCTCTTTTGCTTTTTGTTAGTTGTAGATGTCGTATTCAAGATTGCAAAAGCTTTATAGACTTACCATATTTAACTTCCCAAAATACATATAGAAGAACCTGCCTTTTGTAAATGTAGTATTTTACTTTGCGAGCTATTACTTTTAGAAGTAGCGATTTATAATTTAAAATAATTATCTTACTTTTCCTATAACCTTAGATAAAATGCTCCAAACAGTGCTTAAATCATCATTTATTTCTTTTAAATTATCTCCTAAAACAGTAACCTCTCCATAGTTAACCTTATGTGTTAATTGATTTAAGTTATTTCCAATCCTTTTTAGGTCTATTATAAGGCCCCTTATTCCAGGTATTACAGTTATTTTTTTATCTAGCACACATTTTCTTATATATTCACTCTGATTGTAATAAGTTTTAGATCTTTTATCTCTATAAGCCATATATTCTTTATCATCCAGGTAACAGGATATATGATGTTTTCTTTTTCTTTCTGGGCGCTTAGGCTTAGGATTTATATTCAACATATCTAATCCTTTCTACTTAAAGGGTTTGGGAATTTCCCCAATTAAAAGCATGTGTGGCACACATGCATATCTTGCCTATCTTTTTTATTTAATATTACTTTTTTACCTATTTTAGAATGCTTTTAGACAGCATAAAGGGAAAGAAATTTTTTTACAACTATGAGTTAGAACTTACTATGATGGGATACAAGTAGATTGCTTCTGGGGAGTTATTTTACTTAGAACCTGTCCGCAGTCAAGGTAGTATTTTCCTTTGCGAGCATAAACCGCTAAAGCTATTTATCCCTCTCAATCCTTGCAAGGCAAGGACCGGAAAATCTCCACCTTGACTTACGGACAGAACCTTAGTCCTTTTTCCCCCATGCGGAAGCAACATGTTTTTTTAAAGGAAAATAGTGGAGATTAATTAAAGTGTAATATTGGGATGTGAATATTATTATGCAAGACAGTATTTCTTTAAGAAATATAATTGAAGAGGATTTAATTAAGATAATAAAGGGATTATCTTCAGAGGAACTATTAAATATCTATAGAAGTTTAAGTGGTATGAAGGTTGAAAGTAGCAGTAACTTGCAAGTCAGAGAGAAAAATATCCCACTAGAAAAAGATATCATCAAAGAATACACTATACATCTTAGATCACAGAATAAAGCAGACTCAACCATCAAAGATTACCTAAATATATCAGTCAAGTTTTGCTCATATTTAAAACAAAATAGGATCAGTCTAGAGTCTCTGGATATGAGTAATATTGATAAGTATTTATCTTTTGCTAGATCCAGAAATATCTCGAATAATACCTATGCTAAACTTGTAAACTGTATTAAATCATTTTTAAAATTCCTTTATGGAAGAGAATACATAAAGAAGGATTTTCCCTCTCTTATAAATATCCCAAAAAAAGTAGCATCAATTAAAGAATACTTATCAGATATGGATACAGATAATATTAGAAATTACTTATCTAGAAGAAAAGAAAAATATAAAAATGAAAATTTAAGAGACAGCATTATTTTTAGTCTGGGTATTGACTGTGGACTTAGAAGACAGGAATTTATCAATCTAAACTGGGAAGATATAAATTTTGATGAAAATTCTATTAATATAAAAAATTCCAAAGGCAGAAAAAATAGAGTGGTTTATTTTAATAGTAATTTAAGAGAGCTTCTATATTTATACAGAAAACTGAATGGGAAATATATAAGTGCTTTAATTAGAGGATCACATGGAAAAAGAATAACAAAATGCTCACTACAAAATATAATATCCAGGATTTTTAAAGAATCAAAAACTTACAGGAAAAATCTTACCCTTCATAGCTTAAGACATACCTATGCAGAAAGGTTAAGAAGAAAAGGTGTAGATCTACCAACTATAAGCAAGCTTTTAGGACACTCAAGGCTTGATACTACTGATATTTACCTACATGTAAATAAAGACGATTTTAAAATGGCGGTGTTATAGTGGGAGAAAATTCACTGTTTTATTTAAAAATGCAAAACCCCGCATGCTTTTAGAGCAACCATCCGGAAGCCCACATACGAGGAATTACTTGCTATTATCAGTTTAATAGTAATAGGTACTGTGTCAATACCCGGATCACTTTTTCTAAAAATGCTTGCCCTATGGAATATGAACAGGAGAGATGAAGCAGCAAGCTATTTTTCTACTGCCATCGGCACCAAGGAAGCAAGGGAAAGAGCAAATGAGAGAAACGGAAACCTTATCTATATACTGGCCATAATATCTGCTGTGGTGGCCCTTTAAAACTTAATTGGTGGCAATTAAAATAATGTCTTTTCTTTAAATTTTTCTATATCCCTTGGTAATAGAAGTATAGAAAAGTCTGCATATTTCTGAATTCCCAAAGATGGGGCATGAGCAAAACCAACATACTCAATTTTTTTCTCCTTATATTTAATATAACGAATAGCAGGGATTAAATCGGTATCAGAACTTACTAAAATGGCTGTATCATATAAGTTATCTACTGCCCCTACAATTAAATCTACAGAAATTTTAACATCTGTTCCTTTTTCCTTATATACATTTCCAATCGGCATAATTCTACCTCTTTTAACTACGAAGCCGTCTTTTTGGATGTTAGTAAAAAATTTTTGTTGCCCTCTTACTAATTCTTCACTTTCCTTACTCCCATCAAGATTTCTAAAAACGCCTGTATAATATCTTTTTGAAACACATTCTCTTTTATCTCCAACCAAGAAATCAACAAAAGCTTTAAAATCAAACTTAATCCCTTTAGGGAAATCTATTTCTTTGTCTTTTAAATAATTATAAAAATTACTTCCATCTATGTAGATAGCAACTCTTTCTTTTTTACTTTTAGATATATTCATATAAGATAATTATAAAATGAGTCTAAATAAAAAACTACCCTTGCCGAAGCAGGGGTAGTGTTCATAGTGATAATATATTAACTCCTAAAGATTTTTTGTCAAGTTTTATTTATATGTCCCAATAAATGGGGGACATTCTGTGATACTAATTTTCAAATTGTACAGGTTTTTGGAAGTAAGGTCATCTTTATTCATTGGGATAATTTTCATAAAAGGAATTCGGTTTACTGCTAACGTCTACTAAAGCCCATATCCAAATTCCGAAACTAAAAATAAATGTATAGTAACCTATAGTATATGATAAAAAAAATAAAAATATTGTTGCTCCAAGGGCAACCCAAAATTTTACCGCCGAACGTCTGTAAGTATAAAGCCATCCAAAGAAACCAAAAAAGATGACTAATATTATTGCGCTGGTTTTCGTTTTTGACGAAATAACAGTAGAACCTTTATCAATATTTCTCTTTGAAACATTTTCAAGTGGCTTTATCTGTACACCACAATTTACACAAATAACCGCATTCCTTTTTATTGGCTTACCACATTCTGGGCAAAAAATTTCATCTTCTTTTTTAAATTCATTCATTTGTTATCCTTTTAAATTAAATATAATAACTAGTAATAATTTATCATATAATAGCCATACTAAATTATTAATCTACCTGTTATATTAAAAATACTTAAATTGATATGAACCCCATCTTTTAGACACTGACTTAACTAGTCAGAATAAGCTGATG
>CAZSXW010000007.1:0-101631 GCA_964610385.1 uncultured Actinomycetota bacterium | reverse complement strand
CAGCTATTGTATCTTTAAGTTTATATACTGTCTAACAGGAGGGGTTCACCCCAAATTGTTATATTAAGATTAAAATGATTAAAACCTTATTAATTTTCCTAAGACTTTAAAATTATATAATTACTTAAAACTTATCCTAGATTTATCAGCTTTAACTATTAAATAGTTTATAAGAGCTGAACATGCAATTAACATAAATTTAGCATCTTCGAAATGAACAGGATTCAACTCATCAGTCATTGCATGTCTAATTCCACCAGAATCACTAGAATAACCATAGATTGCTAAAAATCCTTTTTTTAATGCTTTATGAATACCAATATTTTTCTCAATCACCTCTAATGCTTCCCTAAATCCAGCCTTAGGATTTCCACTAATAATTTTTGATATTGATTCTACTGCACTAATTGATTCTTTTATAGAGTTTCTGTAATCTGGTTTTTCTTTATCACTAAATTTAGATATTGCAGAATCTAAATGCTTATATACTACGTTTAACTTTTTTTCTTCAGATTTTAATAATGCTTCTTCTACTTCTATAATCTCTTTTTTATCTGTAATCTGAACAACTTCCTCTCCTACGATTCTATAACTTGATAATTCTTCTTCTAATACATTATTTATGTATTTTTTAAATTCTTCATTACCATCAGGTAATTCTTGATATAAAAATTCTATAAGATTATAAACTTTGTACCATTCACACTCTATAAAATATTTTTTTAAAAAATTATTAAAAGAATCCCTTGTTGGAGGAATTGTATCTAAATCTAATTTAAAAAAATAATGCCACATTGATTTTATCAATTTATAAAATGAATCAGATTCATCTATATGGTATTCCAAATTCTTTATTAGTAGAAGTATTATAATATTATAAATTCTCGTTCTTAATACATCATCAATCGATTTAATTTGTAATTCAGTTTTTATTTTAGTTATGCCCACTCTATCTGAAAATTTCATAGTTTAATTAAAATTTTTAATAAAATTCAAACATCTTATCAGATACTTTTTCTTCTGAAAATCCAAGCAATTTATCAACTGTTAAAAGTTCGATAAACAATCCATCTTTCTTAACCCTTGCAGCTTCTTCATAAGCACCTTTGCCAAAACTTAAAGCAATTATATATCCTCTATCTTTTTTATCCCTTTGAAGTGCGGTTTCAAAATTATCCACAACATTCCTTCCAATATTCTCTGATTGTTTTACTTGTATAGGATATCTGTTAAAAAATGTAAATCCATCAATACCCATGTCACCAACTTTCTTGGGATTTATTGTTCCACCTAAAGCACCAACACACCAGTTTTGAAACTCAAAAGGTGGTAATTTCTTCAAATCATCTATATTTACCGGAAGTCCTATTATATTAACACCCCTTGCACCGTTTTTTTCCACCCTGTTTTTCATTAATTTACAGGCTGAAGGTGAAACATCAATTCCAATCCATTTTCTTTTTAATCTTTGAGCAACTGCAACTGTAGTTCCACAACCACAGAATGGATCAAGGATTAAATCGCCTTTAGCAGAAGAAGCTCTTATTATTCTTTCAAGTAACAACTCCGGTTTCTGAGTAGGATAACCTAAACGCTCGCTAGCATTCGGCCTAATAAATGGAATAATCCACCAATCTTCAGGAAATTTACCTTTTGGGTTTAATTTACATATACCTTCTTTTGGTGCTCCACCTCCAAGAGATGTTTTAACAAAGCCCTCCCTACTCTTACTTCTTTCAGCATAAGGTTGTCTAACTTCATCAGGATAAAAATTAATTAATTTACTATTTTTACTATAGAATAAAATCACATCATGGTTTCTATTGAAATTCTTTTGTTTACCAGATGACATCCTTGAGTAACACCAAACTATTTCATTTTTAAAATTTTTATGATCAAAAATATCATCACACATTACTTTTAAATAATGCGACGCGTGCCAATCACAATGTAGATAAAAAGAACCAGTATCTTTCAAAACTCTGTGCAACTCAAAAACACGCTCCTTCATCCACTCAATATAATGGTTTATTCCACCCTTCCACCTGTCTTGAAAAGAGCGTATTTCCTCACCATCATTAAATATAACCTCATAATGCCTATTAGAAAAAAATGGTGGGTCAAGGTAAATTAAAT
Organism: uncultured Actinomycetota bacterium; assembly: GCA_964610385.1. Lineage (GTDB taxonomy): Bacteria > Actinomycetota > Humimicrobiia > Humimicrobiales > Humimicrobiaceae > CAZBSE01. Next base: position 99,495 of record CAZSXW010000007.1, on the reverse strand, counting down.
CAACAAATCTATCTGGAAACTGCTTTGACCAAATTAAATTATCACCGCAATATATTACGTTCTCTAATTTCATGGTTTAAAGTTTATCATAAAATTTTATTGCTTTAAATTAAATAGAATAAATACTACTTTATTAAAATACTAAAAATAAAAAAATATTGCTTAGTAATTTTTCTTTTTAAAACCAGTATATTCTTATAATCTCTGTATATCTTAAACATACCTCCAATATATTTATAAGCTACAAATTTAAGCTTTTCATACCCAAATACTTAAAACAATACTTAAACACCTTAAAAATACCATAAGATCTATAAAGATATTATTCATTATCTTCTAGTTGTAATATTTACAGATTACAAATATAATCCCTAATCAGAGATGTAAAATGGAAACGAAAGTCTTTATAGCTATTATTCATAAAGAAGAAGACATATTTATTGCAGAATGCTCAGAAATAAGTACTGTAAGCCAGGGATTTACAATTGAAGAAGCCATTTCCAATTTAAAAGAAGCTACAGAATTATATCTTAAAGAATTTAACACATCAAATGTAAGCCAACCTATACTTACCACCTTTGAGGTTTCTAATATCTGAACTAAAAATAAATAATATTTAAAATTAAAATTCTATAAAACTATTTTACTGCAATATAATCCAACAAATCATCCCATTTAGATTCTCTAATTATTTTAATAAAATTTATTACTGCTGTAGCATGCCTTCTTTCTAAGTCAGTCCTAATATAAAAACAAAATAATCTTGTTTTTTCTTCTTTTTTAATACTCAATTTACTAATTATTCTTATCCATTTTGTATTTTTTAATTGTACACTAATGTCACCTTCAAAAAATCCATCGCCTTCTTTAATAGGAAATGAATTTTCTTTTCTACCTAGATATGTTCCTGTTAAATTAAACAACTTTATCTTATTATTTATTAAATTTAGATATGATCTTATCAAAAGAAATATTATTTCCATTGGAAGATATTCAATGTTCATTGATAAGCCCTCACTATTTTTAAATTTTTCAATACTGCTCAAATATTCAACTATTACAATAATTCCATCACAATCTTTATATTTGTTAAGGAAATTTATTACATAAATAGAGTTTTTAACTAAATTATTTGCATTCTTTATTATTTTAAATCTTACTAATTCATAATTTATTTTGGAGATACTTTTATACATATTTTGTATATGAGGATAAATATCTATTTTATCTTCACTTAATAATTTAATTTCATCAGAGAAACTCCTTTTAAGATTAAAATCTTCTAGTAATTTTTCTTTATCAATTATTATTTCTATTGTCTTTTTTCCATTTTTAAACGCAAACGTTATTTGATGGAATGCATAACCTGTATGAAATGAATAATTCCTTAACTCATATATTAACCTATAATGAAAATAATTATCATATTCGCTAGCTGTCAATCTTTTAAAATTTTCTACCTCTTCTGACTTATCGCCGAAAATGTTTTTTAGATATTTCTCCCATTTATTTAATAATGATATAAGCTGGGATATGCAATTACATACTATTTTACCTAAAATATTCATTACTGTTCTGTCATTAATCCTCTCAGACTCATAATCATCTACTATATCATTTAACTCTTTAAAACTAGATTTTAAATCATTAATGAAATTTAATTCAAAAAGTATCTTGTTAATAGGTTTCAAATTTTCTTTTAAAGATAAGTACTTATCTTCAGCTAATTCTTCTATTACTCTCAGATCTTTTCTTTTAGGATCATCTTTATCTTTTTTTATACATGCTATTTTTTTCATTTTAGATTCTTAATTAATTTATATTTATATTTCCAGTTATCTTTTCTTATTTTATAATATTTATTACAACAAAATGAAATAATAATCTAGGTAACAATAGTTCAATATAAATAATTCTTGTACTAAATAGAAAAAATAAATTGAATTAATACAGTTCGCTTGTATAATAGTAACTATAGAATTTTGCTTCTATAGTATAAAATTGTAAGTATTGCCTAAGAAATATACCCTATTTTGCCGGTTTATAGCATAAAAATAGTTGGAGTTAGCCTGTAAGCCGGGTTCTGTACCAACTACAAAGATCCCTCTTAATTGACCTTGCACAAAGATTAAAATTAGAATTAGGAGGATTTAAAATGAAGAGGCTACTTTCTAGGTACTTAACTTACCTTAGAATCGAGCGAAATGCATCACCTGCCACTATATCAACCTACAAACCGGAACTGGAAAAATTCCTGCTCTATCTACTCAGAAATGATACCCAGGAAATAAAAGATGTTAAAGTCTCCAAGATCAGGGAGTATATTTATAAGATCAAAGAGGAACGAAACCTCTCCAGCATATCAATCTGTACCAAGATTGCAATTCTCAAGAGTTTTTTTAACTTCCTTGCCAGTGACGGAATAATAAATGAAAATCCGGCTGCAAGAATAAAGCTACCCAGAAGAGATAAACCTATTCCCAAAGTGGTATCTGAAGCTGACTTTAAACGCCTTATATCCTGCATTAAATTTGCCCATCCCAGGTGCAGAAAGTACTATATAAGGGATATGTTAATATTTCATATACTCTACTACTGCGGGCTCAGAAAAGGGGAACTCCTTGCTCTTGAATGGGATGATATTGACCTAGAGAAAAATATACTTACTGTGAGATCTTCAAAAAATAAAACTGGAAGGATAATCCCCATTCATCCTGAAGTGAAAGGTCTCTTGGATTCATATCTCGCACAGAGGTTACCACTAAGTAATAGAGCCTTACTTATTGGTGAAATGGGTAATAGGCTGTGCAAGGCTACCTTTACCAATATGCTGAACACTTACCTTAAAATTTCAGGGCTTAAGGAAAAGGGTTACTCAGCTCACAGTCTAAGGCATAGCTTTGCTACTAGGCTAATTGATAAGAATGTAAACTTATTTTTGGTCCAGAGGCTAATGGGGCATAAGAGTTTGGATGCTACTAAGGTATATGTGCATTTTGATAGGGAAAGTAATAAAGAATCTATTGGGGTATTATAATCCGATGCATATATCAAACTAACTAAAATATCATAAAATATTAGTTATTAATATAAATAATCGTTCACTCTTATATTACTTTGCTTTTATTAGGCTTTTCTTAATTTCAGGTAACCCTATTCTTGATAAGAATGAAGCAAATCTTTGGGATATATCTTCTCTATATAACTCCTTAACTCGACAAATCCAATTAAATTTTCTAATTTTTAATAAATAATTTATATTCAAAGTAAAGTAATGTTTAAAATCAATAACTAAATTAGTTAAATTAATACTAGGTGGAAACTCTAAATAATGATACCTAGGTTTTAAATTATTTCTTAAGTCACTTCCTGCAGTTCTATTTTTATTAATTGGTGTCATTTTTAAATTTAACTCCTCTAAATGTTGGCCAAGATAAACTTGCTCAATATTATAAAGAGGAGCTGCTATAACTGAAAGAAGTATTTTATCTTGATTTTCTTTTTCTCCCGATCTATATAAAAAGTCTTGAGATAAATCACAATCTTGTGTAAGAATAATCACATAAGGAAAAGTAATTATTGAAACTTCAAACAGTCCCTTCTTATATTCCAAATACTCAATAAATTCAATATTTTTAAAGATATCACCTTGAGATATTCTTTTTGTTCTTCTTAGAACTACTTTAATCACTTGTAGTTTTCCCTCTTATTATTGTCCTAAAAGGTTTACCAATAATATTAAGCTGCTTAAATTCACCTTTAGTTTCATTATCCTCAGCAAGATATTCATTAGAACTAGCGGTAATATCATATATTTTTTTTTCATTACTTATACTACTTACTGTAAAACCAACTTCAGAAATGTAATCTTCTATGGGTTTAGTAATTTGAATATTTTCTTTTTTTAAATTTATCTTTTTTCTCTTAGGTTTATTTTCCATTTAAAATTCCCTTCAAATTTTCTTTAACTGATTTATCAAACATTTGCGAAATTAATTCGTGAGATTTATCTAATTTATTTTCCAAATCGATTAAATTATCTATCAACATTCTTGAATAACAATCGTAATCTAAGACAAACACTTTTCTACTAATTGTAGCTGGATAATCAGGATTTCTCATTCCAGATTGAAATCTTAAATATAAATCTCCAAAATTAAATTCTATATGATTTAGTGCTCTCGATAAAATATCTTTATTCTTATAAAAATTTAGAACTGATAACAAATTATTATTGATGTACTTTCCCCAATTTGTTAGATCATTTTCTGGTAATTCTATATTATTAATATATCTTAAACCGAATCTACTTATTTGTAGTTTTACTTCAACTTTAAATAATTGTTTTATAATATCTAAAAAAGTTTCTCTTAAGTTCTCAAACGGCTCATGTTTCTTATATTCAATCAAAGCAAATTCAGGGTTTAATACAAATTGTTTTAGTCTATTTTTGTCAAAGTATTTCCATTCTATAATCTCTTTTTCTCCTGAATGTATAAAATCCTTTTGAGAGAATTGAAATTGTCGATCTATTATTTTTTGCGGTTCCAAAATTTCAAAATATTTTACAATTAAATCATTTAACTCTTTTGGTATTCCCTTTTTAATGCTTTTTAAAATGTTTAAAAAATCTACTTTTACAATAACCAAGGTTAAAAAATTTTCTTTATATTGTTTGCTCATTTTAAATCAACCTTATCCTCTTATAAAATATTTTATTTTTTAATATTCTACATTTTCTATTGTTGTCTGACACAATTTAATTCAAATTATAACAAAACGTAAAATCTATTAAAATAAAACTATGAATTTAAAACATATTGTTAATTAATAATAACATAATTTTAATAACATTATAGAGTATTTAATTTATCTATTAATATTTTTCCCAAATTATAAGATAACTGCTGTTTCAAGATCTTGTTTCGTAATATGGAGATATTTAGCAGTAGTTTCCAGACTCTTATGTCCAAGGAGATCTTGAATAATTGAGAAGTCATATCTGACCTTTCTCCCAAATACTGGTCCAAGTTGAAAGTCATTTTGGGGGGGGCCAGAAGGTCAGACCCTCACCAGCTTAGATACTAACTTAAAAACTAGACTAAAGATTGAGGCAAGGTCATTATAATGATGAGATAAATATTTTTTTAAAACAGTTAAGAAAATAAATAAGATAAATTCCTTTTTTAAATAACTTTTTCTATATCTTTATATAATTTAGGCCACATATTTTGTTTTATCCTAAATTTTGTCCCATGATTATGACCAGTTCTGGCATCATAATCTATAAGAATATAACCTTTTTCTAAACAGCTTAAAAATCCTTCAAAACTAAAGTCTTTTAATATATAAACATCAGAAAAGTAAAAATATTCGTCTTTTTCAATATATTTGTTTTCTGCTAATATATAAAAAGTATTCTTTAATTTTGTTCCTGCCTTATACATTAAGTCCTTAAAACCCCAATAGGGTTCAGGATCTAGCTCTTTTACAAGATAATTTTCTTTTAAATCTGAAATCCATTCAACGTGTCTTTCTTTATCTATTTTTTCTGGATTAAAAGAAAATCTAACTTTTTTATTATCTCTGTCTACTATTATTTTAAAACCCCTATCTGTATAATCCACAGCACTGGTAGTTGAACGAAAACTTTTTTCTCCCTTTGGATACTTCTTCCCTGCCTCTTTATGTGGCCAACCGTATTTAGGTAGCAATATTTTTGATACTATTCGTGCTGCTTGAGGTGATGGTTCTAGATGGAATAAAGTAGTAAGAGATGAAGTTGACTTTCTCTGAGCCTTTAATTCCCACTCATCAGCATTTGGAATAGGTAAATTATTTTCTTTTATACCTAGTAAATCTTCTAGAGTATTCCCAACAGCTCCATCATTTCCAGGTCTCTGTGTTTTTATCCAACCTATTTTCTTTATTTCTTTTAGTTTTTTAATTAAATCATCTTTTGAAAAGAACTGTTGATTGCTCATTGAAGATATTTTTCGACCATTCATAGTTTTATTTAGGTTTCATGAAATCCAATATATATTCAAACGTTGTTCCCATTGTAATATAGTTTGAAGGCCAACCAAAAATCCCTATCTGATTTACAATATTCGTTCTATCCCAAATAATTGTATTTCTAAAGATATAGCCAGCTTTTTCTAAAGCTCTTATTATACTCATATGCAACGGAACTCTATTTCCTTCCCACCACATATCAGCAATATTAATAACAATATGTCCTCCAGGTTTAATAATTGGTAATATTTTCTCATAGATTTTAGATATCTCTACTTCAAAATCTTCCATATTTAAAATACCCAGATCATTTTCATTTTGGCTATATTGTTCTATTTTTAAATACTGCCCGTTTTTTCTTGTATCACCTCTTCTACTTTTATTTTTTCTCCTTCTATTTAAAAGATTTGCATAAGGAGGAGAAGTTACTGAAAGGGATACCATATTTTTATCTAAATATTTATCAATATTCCTAGCATCATCACAAATGACAATCTGTGATGAATTATTTGTTAAACTATCTTGAGCTAAACGCATGTTAGAGAGATTACAATATTCTTCATTGATATCAAAACCTATCGCATTTCTATCAATATCTTTTGCAGCTAGCAATGTTGTTCCACTACCGTTAAAAGGATCTAATACTAATTCTCCTTTGTGAGTAAAAAGTTCAATAATTCTTTTTGCTAATGAAATGGGGAAAGTTGCAGGATGTTTGTTTTTATCTCTAATATCTCTCTTCTCGTAATAAAACTGCCAGACACCTAGTTGATATCTAATCCACTCTTTAGCCGTTAGACAATTAATGTGGTTATTGTTGCATTCACAAGTTTTTTTATACTTTATATTAATTTTTTTGTCAGTCACTTTAACAATTATAAAATATTATCTTTTAGAATTCTATTTCTTTTAAAAATCAATATCTTCTTATAATCCTTATACCTTTAGACCATATTATAAATATCCCTATGAGTTATAATTCTTAGTTTATTATATTCAAAATAGAATAGGTTATGTCATCAGAATTAATATCCTTACTCATTTTTTGAATTCCTTTGTGATTCTGAATTTATAAATATTAACAATTCAATTCTAAAAGAAAATTGCTCATTTAGAATGAACATGATAATGTGTAGCTAAGTAGACTATTTAGGATTTTAGAATGAATACATCTCGTAATATACTACGTATTCTTGATGGATATACAGATAGCTATTTGAAGCTCTTTGGTTTCTATCTAGATGCTTCTGATGAGATCTTTACCTTGCAGAATCAGATGGGACTTGATACTAATGCAATGCAGAAACTGTCTGAAGATGATCAGAATGTTGTAAAAACATATTTATTTTTCGTGGAATCTGGAAATACTACTTGGGCTGCTGCTCTGCGGCTGCTTTCTTCTAACTTTTTTGCTGATTCGTACTCTCTTATCCGTATACTCTATGAAATTGGTTCACTTCTCCACTATGGGAATTCCTCTCCCCCAGATACAAGACTAGAACTCCATCGAACAATGTTCAAATCGGGATTAGATGAAGAGTCACATCGTAAACAAGAATGGAACTTGATCCAGAAGGCAGAACAATTAATTGAGAGTGAGAATCTGGAACTTGTTAATATTCGACGCGAACTTAATAACTTTGGGGGTCATATTTCTCGATCAAAAGTAGTTTTAGGAAATGTTACTACCTTTGGGGACGCTTTAGTTTCAAGAATATTTACCCCTAATTGGGCAGATAGACGTTATTTAGCTGGACTTGATTTTCTTTTTTCAGTAACCACCTTTATTCTAGAAGAATATGCAAATCTCCAAGAGACATACAATGGGATCTCTCCTGAAGTTAAAGCGAGAGTCAATGGATTGATGAGTAAATTTATTACCTCTGTTCGTCCTAAACTACAGAGTATGATTCAAGAATAAATTAACATATCACTTTATTTACTACAATTTATTTTTTAATATAAAAGTCTTCTATTATTTTCATCTGGATTATCTTTTATAAACCTTAATTTTACATTCATATCGCTTAAATAAATTTATTAAAAATGGCATAATTTAAATGTAAATGTAGGTTAATTCCGAGGGATCGTCAGACATCTCTAATTGGTATTATTGGAGTCAGCCTGTAAGTAGGGCTATGTACTAATTAACATTTTAATTACATTAATAATCATACCCTTAGAGCATATATAGAGTATAATCTCTTTATCATCTTTATTTAATACTCTATCTTACTCTTTCCACTTCCCCCACTTCCTTCTTGACAACTAAACCCAAAATCATTAAAATTTTTTCTTAGTCTATAAATGATAAATTATTATATTTTTATAATATTTGACTTAAATTTAGAAGAAGGAGAGACACAGTGGACACCATAAAAAGAAGAATTCCCGCATTTTTAATCACATTGATTCTTGTACTTTCGATAACCCTCATGATACCGGGTGTACTTGCCGCCCAGGATGAGGCAGAAGAAGAAGCGGTAGAGGAGATAGCGCCGGAAGAGCTATACTTCGATATCACCATTCCCAAAATACAGGCAGAAGAGGGAGAGACTTTCTCGTTTGACCTTTATGCCACTTATATTATGGGAGACGAGCCCTACGGCCTGGACCCGGAAGAAGATGACCAAAAAACATTTGATATCACCGTAGAATATCCCGAGGGATGGTATGCAGTGGCCATGAGCGGTACCACGAATATAAGTGCTATCAATCTTACCAGCGGCAAGCAGCAGAGCATGAAGATAGCTACAGTTCCTGTGACAAGCCAGGAGCCAGGTGAATATACCATCACTATGACTTTTAAATCAGCAATTGAAGGCGACCCCCTGGAAGCATCGATAGATGTCACTGCAGTTCTTACTGCTACCTACGAGCTCGAATTTACTACCAAATCAGGATTGCTCAGCGAAGATATGACCTCGGGGAAAGACAATCACTTCAAGCTGCTCGTTAACAACAACAGCTCAACATCTCTGGAAAACATAAAGATCACTTCCACCGAGCCCGAGGGCTGGAGAGTCAGCTTTGATACTGATAAAATAGAATCCATAGAAGCCGGGGACAGCAAAGAAATAGACATGACCGTAAATCCTGCCGAAAAAGCGATTGCCGGCGACTATATGCTCACCCTTAGCGCTTCAAGCGATAAGGCCAGTGATGAAATGGACCTCAGGGTCACTGTAGAGACTCCTACCATCTGGGGAATAGTAGGTATAGGTATCATAGTAGTGGTAATAATCGCAGTCGCCATAATCTTTACCAGACTGGGAAGAAGATAAGAGATGAATGATAACAATATTATAAGCGCCAGGAACCTTACCAAGAAATACGACAAGCAGCTCGCGGTAAACAATCTTACTATTGATATAAAAAAGGGCGAGATATTCGGGCTTCTTGGCCCAAACGGCGCGGGCAAATCCACCTTTATTCTTATGGCTTTGGGACTTACCGAACCCACATCCGGGACCATAAAAGTTGCCGGATTCAACTCCACCAGGGATCCGCTTAAGGTTAAAAGGATAACCGGATACCTTCCTGAAAGAATTGGATTTTATGAAGATATGACTGCTTGGGGAAACCTTGCCTATACAGCCGAGCTTAACAGGATACCCTACAGGGAGATAGATAAAAAGGTAGACGAAGTCCTGGAGATCGTAGCGCTGTCCCAAAATAAGAAAAAGTTTGTAAAGACTTTTTCCAAGGGAATGAAGCAGAGGCTGGGTATTGCAGATGTACTTATAAAAAATCCCGAGCTTGTCATCTTTGACGAGCCGACTGAGGGGCTGGATCCAAAAGTTGCAAACCAGGTACTAAACACCATTCAGGATTTAAACAGGAACAGAAATATAACCTTTGTCCTGTCTTCCCACCAGCTTAACCTAATGCAGAAAGTATGCCCCAGAGTGGGTATACTATCTAATGGAAAGCTCATCGGTGAAGGAAGTGTCGAAAAGCTTGGAAGGAAGCTCTTCGGGGGCGGAAAATACAGGATAGAAATAGAGCTGGAAAAGACCAGTGAAAGCCTCCTTGATAAGATAAAGAAACTGGACAAGGTAGTTACTGTAGAAAAGACGGGAAAACAGATAAGTGTGATATGCGACAGCGATGTAAGGCAGAATATATCCAGGATCATAGCCGCCGAAGGCGTGCTTATGACCAGGATGGATATGAAGCAGGACGCGCTGGAAGAAATATATCTTAGATACTTTAAAGAGGAGTAAAATGAAAAGCGTTTTGACCGTATACAGAAAAGAGTTATCAGACCACTTCAGCAGCAACAGGTTTTTAATCCTTCTGGGGCTGATATATATAGCCGGCCTTTCGTCTACCTATGTTGCCGTGACCAATATCAGAGAAGTGGCAAGTGCAGTAGACGAAAACGTATTTTTGTATCTTTTTACCACCGGCGGAGATGTACTCCCCTCGTTTTTGACCTTTATAGCCTTTTTTATCCCCATAATCGGGATAGTATTCGGTTTTGATGCCATTAACAGCGAGAGAAACAGCGGAAACTTAAGCAGGCTTTTGTCACAGCCCATATACAGGGACAGCGTGATAAACGGCAAGTTCCTGGCAGGCATCACAACCCTGGCCATAATCATATCCAGTATTGTATTCATAATAGCCGGAATCGGCCTGTTTTCAATCGGAGTGCCCCCTTCTACCGAGGAGATCTTGAGGATATTTTTCTTTATCATGTTATGCGTGGTATACGGCAGCCTATGGATGGGGATGTCCATACTGTTTTCGGTTGTCATGAACAGGACTGCAGCATCGATACTTACCGCCATTGCCATATGGATATTTATCATGTTTTTCCTTCCCATAATCGCTAATGCAATAGCCAATGCCGTAGTCCCGCTGGACGGGGCTACCACGGCAGAGCAGATAAGGAATTATACTATCGAGAATTCGATTTTGAGGATATCACCGTCCACCCTTTTCAGCGAATCGGTCCTCATGCTTCTTTCACCGTTAACCGGACACCTTCAGCTCAGCATTGTTTCACTGGCGACCACCGATGTAAGCAGCATGCTTATAAGCCCGCTTTCACTCAGCCAGAGTTTGATCCAGGTATGGCCGCAGCTGGTAGTTATCGTTGCTCTTGCTATAATCTGCTTTGCAGTATCTTACATTATATTTATGAGGCAGGAAATAAGGTCAACCTAATCCTGGTGGGTGACAACTTCTTCTATAAGACTAGTGCCCACTGATACTTTATCCAGACTGTGTATAGAGCCGCCGTTCTTTCTTATTATCTCTTCTACCTTCTGGTAATCTATGGAAGTGCCCTCGCAGGTGATCTTGACGTTTTCCACCTTCTGGTCCATTTCAATTAAAGATATATCCACACCGTCTACTCCCTGAAGGTCAGCCAGCTCCTTTGAAAGCTCCAGCACGCCAGGCGTATGCGGTTTTAATACATCCAGTACTACTCTTCTTATATTTGCCAACTTACTCGCTCCTTTTAAAGACGTTTATAAATAAAAAGTATAGCAGATGATTAATTTTGTGACATCTTTTCTCTCCTCCTTAAATTCTTAAGGCATTTCTGCAGGTCCCCCGCCAGCTTGTCTTCGATTTTTAACTGCTTCTTTGTGACGGGATGGACAAACTCCAGTCTTTTGGCATGTAAAAACTGCCTGTCCAGCCCCAGGTCCCTGGCCAGTTTCTGGGACTGCTTGGTCCCATAGACTTCATCTCCTATTACAGGATGACCTATATAACTAAGATGCACTCTTATCTGGTGAGTCCTTCCGGTCTCGGGGTGAATGTCTAAAAGTGTCGAGTCTCCGAACTCCTCCGCGACCTCGAACTTTGTAACTGCTTCCCTTCCCCGGTCAATTGATATGCTCATCTTTTTTCTGTCCAGTCCCGAGCGCCCGATTGGAAGTATTATTTCGCCCTTCTTCCCCGGAAAACTGCCCCATACCAGCGCTGCATAGGTCTTTTTTACCAGTCTTTTCCTAAACATATCCGAAAGCAGGCTGTGTGTGGCATCGTCTTTGGCCACTACAAGAAGGCCCGAGGTATTTTTATCCAGGCGGTGGACTATTCCCGCCCTGTCCCTGCCGGAGAGTTTTGACAGTTTCTTGTAACGGTAAAGCAGTGCGTTTACCAGGGTATGATTTTTACTCCGCGGAGTCGGGTGTGTGAGAATACCCGCTTTTTTGGATATCACCGCAAGACTGGCGTCTTCATATACGATGCTTAAACTTATTTTCTCGGGCTCTATTTCGGTACCGGCAGTTTTTACAAGGTCTTTTATGGTTATTACATCACCCTTTGACAGCCGGTAGTGCTTGTTTACCGCTTCGCTGTTTACCTTTATCTTTTGCTGATTGATTATATTCTGGATATAGCTTCTTGATATGTTCTTGATCCTGCCGGATAGAAACTTGTCGATTCTCTGCCCTGATCCCGAAGCATCTACTTTAAAGCTTGAACCGTCGTCTTCTTTCTTAATCAACTCCCTCAGTCTTACCCTTCCTAAAATATTCCCTGAGTATTAAAATCACAATAAGGGAAAAACCAATTAAAATAGAGCTATCCGCTATATTAAAAACCGGGATGAACCATACATTTATAAAGTCGGTCACTTCTCCTACCAGAAACCTGTCTATCAGGTTGCCCAGCGCGCCTCCCATCACAAAACCCAGGCATACGTTATAGAAGACATAGTTAAAATTCAGCATGGACTTCAGCACGATTATCATTACTATAGCTACAATCGATATCACAGTAAGAACTTCCGTATGACCCTGGAACAGCCCGAATGCCGCCCCGGTATTCCTTACATGGGTTATGGAAAAGAATCCCGGGATTATCTCGATGGAGCTGTTTTCCGGCAACTTCTGTATTATTATATATTTGGTCACCTGGTCTGCAGTCAAAATACAGACTGCGGTAATAAGGAAATATATATTTAAAAGTAAATTTCTTTTTGCTATTTTTATCATTTTAGAATGCTCCCTACTACCTTTATGCCCACCTTTAGCTTCCTGTCATTGATATTTACTTCCTTCACAAACATATCCTTTTCAAACGTACCGCTCAAGGATCTGCTTAAAGTCTCTTTCATTATATAATTTTTAAACTTTTTTAAAATACTTTCTTCGATTCCTTCCCCTATGGCTGTATTTATTGTATTTTCTATCTCGAATCCTGCTTCCTTTCTCAGGTTCTGTATCTGGTGGACCAGTTCCCTGCACAGACCTTCTTCTAAAAGTTCCTCCGAGAGCACTATCGAAAGACCTACTGTGATATTGCCGTCGCTTTCTACTCCAAACCCCTCCCTGTTTTTTGCCTGGACCAATATCTCCTCCGGAAGCAGCTCTATTTTTTCTCCATCTATTTTCAGGGTAATATTCCTGCCGCTTTTTACCGCAAGTGAGGTTGCCACCGGGTTTTCTGCCTTCAGGGCCTCTTTTATTTTTGGGATAAGCTTTCCGTATTTTTTGCCCACAAGCTCCAGGTTAGGCTTTATATCATAGGTCACCAGCTCTTCAAGATTTTTTGCATATTCTATTTTCTTTATGTTCAGCTCGCTTACTATGATATCCTTGAAATGCTCTACGGCTTCCTTTTCGCCCTGGTCCTTTTCAAAATATATGACTGCCTTACTGGCCGGCTGCCTTATCTTTATACTGACCTTGCTTCTTACAGCTCTTCCCAGGCCGACTACCTTTCTTGCTGTATCCATTTTAAAACTCAGGTCACTGTCTATAAGGCTCTCATCTGCTTCGGGGTAGCTTTCCAGGTGCACGCTTTCCTCTCCCCTGTCAAGACTTCCGGTAAGGTTTTTGTAAATGCTTTCGCTCATAAACGGGATAAAGGGCGCGCACAGCTTTGAAACTGTCACCAGGCATTCATAGAGCGTCTCGTAGGCGCTTATCTTGTCCCGGTCTTCCTCGCTCTTCCAGAATCTTCTTCTGCTCCTTCTCACGTACCAGTTCGAAAGGGTATCTACAAAATCCTGGATCAGTCTCCCGCTTTCAGTTACATTGAAATCATCCATGAGCCTGTTTACTTCCTTTACGGTGCTGTTAAGCTCGGATATTATCCAGCGGTCTATTTCGAACCTGTCCTTTACCTCTAGATCATAATCGGAGGGATTGAAATTATCTATATTGGCATAGATTACAAAGAAAGAATAAGTATTCCACAGGGTGAGAAGGAATTTTCTTATTACCTCGTCAATGGCAGCAGATGAGAAATTCTTGGGAAGCCATGGTGAGACGCTTGTAAAGAAATACCACCTGAGGGCATCGGCTCCCTGCTTGTTTAAAATATCCCAGGGCTCTACCACATTTCCCTTTGATTTGGACATCTTCTGCCCCTTCTCATCGTTTATAAGGCCCAGGCACAACACGTTTTTAAAACAGGACTTCTTAAACAGCAGCGTGGAAATAGCCAGCAAGGTGTAAAACCATCCCCTGGTCTGGTCTATTCCCTCACAGATAAAATCTGCCGGGAAGCTCCCTTCAAAAAGTTTCCTGTTTTCAAAGGGGTAATGATATTGCGAATAAGGCATCGACCCGGAGTCAAACCATACATCTATGACTTCGGGCACCCTTCTCATATCGCTGCCGCATTTTTCGCATTTTATAATTACATTGTCCACGTAGGGCCGATGCAGATCCAGCTTCCCGGGGAAATTCACCGCTTTTTTCTTTAGTTCCTCTACACTTCCTATGCAGATATTATGGCCCTTTTCATCCTCCCATACCGGAAGGGGCGTGCCCCAGTATCTTTCCCTGGTAAGGGCCCAGTCAACATTATTCTCAAGCCATTTTCCAAACCTGCCGCTCTTTATATGTTCCGGATACCAGTTTACTTTACTGTTGGAAGCCAGCAGGTCATCCTTTATCTGCGATGTCTTTATATACCAGCTCTTCTTTGCATAATATATCAGCCTGCTGTCACATCTCCAGCAGAAGGGGTATGAATGCTTTACCCTGCTGATGTTAAAAAGCAGGCCTCTTTCCTTTAAATCCTCCACTATTTTAGGATTGGCATCATCAATTGGCATGCCTCCGAACTTATCCACCCTTTTTTCGACCCTTCCCTGCTGATCGACCATCTTTACTACCGGCAGGTTATTCTTCCTTCCCACGTTCATATCGTCTTCACCGAAAGCAGGCGCTATATGGACAATACCGGTGCCTTCCTGGGTGGACACAAAATCACCGCCTATTACCGTAAACGCATTTTCGTTTCCGTCAGTGTAGTCATATACAGGCCTGTAGCGTGAAGAGATCAGTTTTTTACCCTTGAAGGTATCAGTGACCTTAAATTCCGCTCCCTCTCCCAGGACCTGTGAGAGAAGGTCCTTTACAAGTATCAGGTTTTCTCCCCTGTATTCCACTTCCACGTAATCGCTAGTCCCGTTTACCGCTGCAGCGACATTGGAAATAAGGGTCCAGGGAGTCGTGGTCCATACCAGAAAATAAGTGTTTTCCCTGTCTGCATGCGGGAACTTCACCACAATTGAATAATCTTCCACTTCCTGATATCCCAGGGCGATCTCGTGTGACGACAGTGCCGTTCCGCACCTGGGGCAGTATGGGACGATCTTGTAATCGCGGTATAGAAGATCTCTATCCCATATGGTTTTAAGCACCCACCACACGGTTTCTATATAGTCATTTCTGAAAGTGAAATAGGCATTTTCCATATCCAGCCAGAATCCTATCCGTCTGGTGAGCTTCTCCCAGTCTCCCTCATATTTCATAACGCTTTCCCGGCACATCCGGTTGAACTTTTCAATGCCGATCTCTTCGATCTCTTTTTTTGAGTTTATGCCAAGCTCCTTTTCAACCTCTATCTCAACGGGAAGCCCGTGCGTATCCCAGCCGGCATTCCTGGGGACATAATAGCCCTTCATGGTCTTATATCTTGGGAATATATCCTTGTAGACTCTCGAGAGGACATGGTGCACTCCGGGGAGCCCGTTGGCGGTTGGAGGACCCTCGTAGAACACAAACTTTTTTTTGCCCTCGGATTTTTTCAGGCTCTTTTTAAAAATATTATTTTTCTCCCAGAAGCTTAAGACATTTTCTTCCAGCTTTACCAGATCTACCCTGCTGTCTACTTTATCAAACATAAAAACTTAGCCTTTATTTTTTAGTTGATAAATCACTGTCCTCAAAACTGTTTAATAGATTTTATATAATTAGATTAGTTTTGTGAAGTGGAATTATCACTATCTTCCATAAGGCCCTGCAGGATCTTTGCCGACCTTACTGCCTGGGCCTTATAGTGATTATTAAAATATATAAGGGTTTTTTCTGTATTTGCCGTTACCTCTCTTACCCTGGGGACCCACTCCCCGAGCTCCTCCGCATTGTAAAGGTAATCGTACCTCATATACGACTCTTTGGGCCTCCACCAGTTGGCATTGTTTCTGCCGTGAAACCTTATATACCCCGTGCCGCTGGTCGTTATACTGGTAGGAGGAAGCAGCCCTTTAAGCCTGGGCTCATCCACATTGCAGAACCCCATGTCAATGCTTGTGAGATGATCGATGGCCGCATCACAGAGCCAGCTGTCATTCCGGAATTCCGCGCACAGATCAAGGCCGCTGAATATCTCCCTTGTCCTGCTCAGGTAATCCAGGTTGCTGCGGCTGAACTTAAAAGCCCAGGGAAACTGGAGCAGTATCGGGCCCAGCCGGTTCTGGGAGGCAAGAGGTGAAAGTGAATCCGTGAACTTTAAAATCTCATCTTCTGCTATGTCCCTGGTATGAGTGATGCTGCTGTGTGCCTTTACCGAAAAAATAAAATCCCCGGTCACCTTTTTTGACATGTTTTCAAATATCCGGGGGTGAGGGAGACTATAGTAGGTAAAATTTATTTCAACTGTGTTGAATTCTCTGCTGTAGTAGGTTAGCTGGTCTTTTTTTTCAATATCTTCAGGATAAAAGCTGCCGATCCAGTCGGCATAGCTGTAACCTGAAGTACCGACAAGAATACTTCCCATTAAATTATAAAAATTGAGATATTTCGGTCAATATCTTATCTTTGGGCATGACTCCGATAAGTTTTTTTACTACCTGTCCTTTTTTGAACAACATCATGGTCGGAATAGCGGTAATGCCGTATTTTATGGCGGTATCCCTGTTATCATCCACATTCAGTCTCCTCACAATCAGCTCATTGCTTTTCTCTTCCGCAAGCTTCTCCAGCTCGGGCTCGACCATTTTACAGGGGCCACACCATACCGCCCAGAAATCTACCAGGACCGGTTTTTCAGAGTTTAAAACTTCACTTTCAAAATTTGAATCAGTCAATTGGCTAATTGATTCAGGCATCATTCTCCTCTCTCTATCATATTGTTTTTATAAATATCACAGATATTCAATCATCTCTATTTTTTCTACATTTATAAAAACAACCTGCCTTCTGACTTTATTATCTTCTAAACCCTTGCCTTTCCCCTCACGATAATGCACTTCGGCATCCGTTACAGGTATAAACCTGTTCCTTTGGGAAGTGATATAATCACTTAGCCTTCCGTCTACCAGAGTATGGACGGTGCCTATCACCACAGAAGATTCAGTCCTGATCTTTACCCTTACATGTTGTTTTTCGATTTTCATCTGCATGATTTTTAAAAAACTCTTTAATAGTAATTGAATTGATATTATCAGAGCTATTTTCTTTAGTCAAATACATTCGCTATTAAATTTTTATATTAAATAAACCCGTAAATCATTTAATTTTATTCAAAATTTATATAATTAGTATTGATTTTATATTACAATATATTATAATAACATATAATAACTGGTATTTATATCAAGGAGACCGGATGTATAAATGTCTGAAATGTGGTAACACATACAAATTTATCGGTGTGGTTAAGGAAGAAGGAAATGCTATCATATACCAGAATTCGGATGACCAAAATGATACCTGTTCCCTCACCTGGGCTATTAAGACTTCGGACGGAGGGTATAAAAACACTCATCATGTTAAAAGGTGCTTTTACTGCAATTCAACAGAAATACACTGCACCTGAAAGCCGCATGATATCAGATTTTTAACCGCCTTTTATTCTCTTTCTCACAAGGTTGCTTGCCCTGAACAATGACTCAAAGGAGGTAGCTGCATCTGTCCACCAGCCCTCAAGTATGGAATAGGTCATAGTGCCCCTTTTTATATACTCATTATTCACATCGGTTATTTCAAGCTCGCCTCTGTCCGAGGGTTTGAGTGTTTTTACGATCTCAAAGACATCACTGTCATACATATAGATCCCCACCACGGCATACCTGCTTGCTGGTTTCTTTGGTTTTTCCGTAATTTTTACTACTTTGCCGTCTTTGACCTCGGCAACACCAAACCTTTCAGGATTGTCTACTTCTTTTAAGAATATCTTTGCTCCCCTGTCCTGTTTTTCAAACTCTTTTACGGCACCCAGAATATCTTTCTCTATTATATTATCGCCAAGTATTACCACCATCTTATCATCATCAACGAAACCTTCGGCCAGTCTAAGAGCATCGGCTATTCCGCCTTCTCCCTCCTGATAGGCATAACTTATATCCTTAAGGCCAAATTCCTTACCGTTGCCCAAAATCCTTAAGAAATCACCAGCACTTTTATCTCCGGTGACAATCATTATATCTTCCAGTCCCGCATTCACCAGAGTCTGCAGCGGATAATAGATCATCGGCTTGTCATAGACTGGAAGCAGGTGCTTGTTGGTCACCTTTGTACAGGGCATAAGCCGTGTACCCAGACCGCCTGCCAGTATAATACCCTTCATGACTTGTATGCTCACACTCCTTTAGATAAATCTGTTTATCAAATAAAAAATAAAAATCGCTGCCGAAAGACAGGTACAGTATACAGCAAAAACATTTAAATTTTTCCTTGCGGTAAAATAGACCAAAAATTTTATGGCAAAAAATCCCGAAACATAGGCAGATATAAATCCTGCGGTAAGATTTAAAACCGCGTGGCTGCCCCCGGCTGATATGATACTATAAGATCTTGAAAGTTCATATATAAAGGAACCGAAAATCACGGGAACTGAGAGTAAAAATGAAAATCTGACTGCATCACTTCTCCTTATGCCGAAAAACCTTGCAAATGATATGGTAGCTCCGGACCTTGAAATACCGGGCAGGATGGCCAGTGCCTGCCCTATCCCGGTCATAGTGGAAATAAAGAGGTTAAACCTTACACTGCCGGTGCTGCTTCCGCCAGTACTGCTCCTACCCAAAAGTCCGCCGCTTCTTTCAATAGAGCTTTTATCCAGTTTGTTTTCAATACGGGCACCTCTTACCTCGCAGATCCACAGGATAAATGCAGTCACAAGCAAAAACACTGCCACTATAAGCGGCCTGGTAAAAAGACCTTCCACGTAATCATCAAGGAAAAATCCTGCCAGCGCGGCCGGAATGCTTGCTATTATTATAAAGATACCTATCCTGAAATCATCCGAGCTTCGTATTTTCCTTTTGAATATACCCAGCACCACTGCCTTTATTATCCTGTAGATCTCCCGGTAAAAAACGGTGACCACTGCAGCAAGAGTGGCAAAATGAACAGTGACCGCAAAGTAAAGAGGCATATAATCCCAGTTGAAAAAATATGGAAAGATAACAAGATGCCCAGAGCTGCTTATGGGAAAAAACTCGGTTATACCCTGGATTATCCCTAAAACGATTGACTGTAAAATACTCAACTTATATAATGAATAAAATTTTTAATCAGTTTTTAAATATAGCATAAAACAATTAAAAATAAAAAATAGATATGGACTATACCAATTTTTTAGAATACATTTCTCCCAGGATAGCCACCTTCTTTACCGCTATGACTCCCGTGGGTGAACTCCGTGCAGCAATACCTGTTGCGCTGGGTACCTACGGTATGAATATTTTTGAGACATATATAATATCGGTTATCGGAAACATGGTACCTGTCATCGCCATACTATGGATCCTGGAGCCGGTATCAAAATTCTTGATGAACAGATTCAGACTGGCAAGAAGATTTTTCAACTGGCTTTTCGGCTATACCAGAAGACGCCACTCAAAAAGATTTGAAAAATACGAGGGTATCGCCCTGGTCAGTTTCGTAGGAATACCCCTGCCTATCACTGGCGGATGGACCGGAGCGCTGATCGCCTTTGTTTTCGGCATCCCGCGCAAAAAAGCGCTTCTTCACATATTCATCGGAGTACTTATTGCCGGTATAATCGTAACTGTCATATGCAAGACGGTGGGTTACGTTAAATTCATCATCGCAGGTTAACTGGTAGAAAATCACCTGCCGCCGACCATTATATCTTTTACCACCATCGAGGGGCATCCAGTATATCCGCCCCATGGTAAAAACAGGAGGTCCTTTCCCACCTTTCTTATACTCCTGCAGAAACTCATGATATCCGTGGCAATGGTGACTTCCTTTACCGGGTGCTTAAGGCTTCCCTTTTCAATCCATATTCCCTTGGCTCCCACACTCATCTGCCCGGAGATGGGATTCACCCCTGAATGAAGCCCTATTATATCCATTACGTAAAAGCCCTTGTCGATTCCGGCAAGAAGCTCATCAAAGCCGGCATTGGAAGGTTTGAGATAGAAGTTTGAAGTACCCACTACGGGCGTCGACCGGTAGGAAGCTCTTACTGCATTGCCTGTGGACAGGGTCTTGTCCCTCCTTGCTGTATATGTATTATAGAGGTAGGTCTTTAGATAACCTTTTTCAAACACATGAGTTTTTCCTTTGGTGACTCCTTCTCCGTCAAAGGGTTTTGAAGCAAGTCCCGAAGGCAGGGTACCATCGTCAAATACGTCCACATCAATAGAGAATACTTTCTGGCCGATCTTTCCTTTAAAAAGCGACTTCCCTTTCTGCACCGTATCGGCTGTCAGGCTGCCGG
Organism: uncultured Actinomycetota bacterium; assembly: GCA_964610385.1. GTDB lineage: Bacteria > Actinomycetota > Humimicrobiia > Humimicrobiales > Humimicrobiaceae > CAZBSE01. The sequence continues at coordinate 78,579 of CAZSXW010000007.1, read as the reverse complement.
CAATGATTCCCAGAAACTGCGATGACACGACGGGATCAAGAAGAAGATCTACCCGTCCGGACTTTATTTTCTTTGCTCCCAGTACCGAAACGGACCGCCTGGCGGCTGTCTTTGCCACCTTTTCCAGATCCATATCAGAGGCAGACCTGTCGTAATCAAAAAAATCACCCGTTGATGTATCCTTTCCCTGCCTGGAAATCGCAGCCACATAAACGAAGCACGAAGTGGCCCGGTATTTATCACTCAGTCCGGCTGAATTAAGTATAGCCGTCTCATAAATACCGTCACTATAGATGACGTTGTTAATACTTACTATTCTTTTATCTTTGCTCTTGGTCAGCGTCTCAAGCTTCTTTGCCATAGCAATTTTGTCCCTGGTATCAAGTTTAAGCATATCTTCCCTGAACAGCACACTGTCATCTATCAGTTTTTCCTTAAACTTAAATTCTTCCTCCCTGGGAAGATAATTATAATCCTCTTTTTTGGTGATTTTAGAGTTGGATACCGCCTTTTCAATGCAGTCCTCTATACTTTTGGAATCAAGAACGGAAGTATATGCATATCCTACCGATCTGTCTTTAAAGACCCTGATACCCAGCCCGATCGAATCCGAGAATGAAAGAGTTTCTACCTTACCTTTAAAGATCTCTATTTCAGTTGTTATCGAGCCTGCCGAAAAGATTTCGAATTCATCAACGTTTTGCCTGCCTATCCTGACCGCCGTATCCCTGCATATCTTCAGCAGCCTGCTGTCTTTAGTCTTACCGCTCTTTTTATTCTGCATTTTATCTGCCTGTCCCCCCTACTGTCATGCTGCTCACTTTTATGGTAGGCTGGCCTACTTCATTGGATACTGACTGGCCGCTCTTCCCGCAGATGCCGGGGGCAAAACCCAGATCGTTTCCTAACGCTTCGATCCTCTTCAGTACGGCCGGGCCGTTTCCTATAAGAGTCGCACCCTTTATGGGAAAACTTAATTTACCGTTCTCTATCAAATAACCCTCACTTATTCCAAATACGAAATCACCCGTTGCGGGATCGACCTGACCTCCCGCAAATTCTTTGGCATAAATACCCCTGCTTACAGACCTTATGATCGAATCTTTATCCTGCTTTCCATTTGCAATATAGGTATTGCTCATCCTTGGAATAGGGACATCCCTAAAAGACTGCCTCCTACCATTGCCTGTCTGCTTTGCACCCAGCTTAACCGAGGTCCTGAGATCATAGATATAGCTTGTGAGGATGCCGTCTTTTATTAATACTGTTTTTGAAGAAGGACATCCCTCCCCGTCAAACCTGTATGAACCCCAGAGATATTTAATTGTGGAGTCGTCTGCCGCCGTCACTATATCACTGGCGACCTTTTTACCCATTTTACCCTTAAAGACCGTAGCGTCCTTCATTACCGCATCAGCTTCCAGCCCGTGGCCGCATGCCTCATGGAAAATGACTCCGCCGAATGCCGGTCCTATTACTACAGGCAGTTCACCCGCCGGAGCTCCCACTGCATCCAGCATTTTCACTGAGATTTCGGCAGCCTCCAGAGCCGCTTTTTCGGGACTTTTTACGTCAAATATCTCATAACCGCTCGTTCTTGCCAGTGATTTATATCCCGTCCTTACCTCTGTTTTCTTTTTAGCTACTACATTTACCCCAAGGAAGGTCTTTACCTTCTCCTCATAAGAAGATATTCCATAGGAATTGGCAATATATACTTCTTGCGTATCGTCAGAGAGATTTGCAGTGACCTGGATGATATAGGGGCTGAAATCCCTGGATTTTTTATCAACCGACTTTAGAATATCTTTTTTTATATCCCGGCTGATCCGTTCGGGAAATTTTTTTATACTTGTGCGGTATGGACTATCAGTGCTTGTGAGATCCAGTACTTTCAGAGAACTGCTTCCGTTTATCGCGGAACTTAATATTTTGGCTGCATCCAGCAATTTTTCTTTCTGAAGTGAATCTACATAGGCATAAAAGGTGCTGTCACCGGCCCATAATCTAAGCCCGCAGCCCAGCTCGTAACCGCTGCTTGAGTTATCGATTTTACTGTCATCAAGACGAATGATGCCGGAAATCCTTTTTTGTATAAAGATTTCTGAAAAATCGGCACCATTTTTAAGTAAGGCGTTTAAAATCTTTTTGGTGAGTCCGCTTCCGATCAATATAGTTTAATTCCCTGTTTATGAAAGCTCTTCTTCAACTTTCTTTGCAGCAGCTTTTCCCTTTTTCATTACTTTTTTTACTTTCTTGCCGGTATCGCTTGATTTTGAACCCATGGCCTTGGAAATATCGGAAATCTTTTCTTTACCTTTTTCAATGAATTCTTCACTTCTGTCTCTAAGCTCTGCCAGTTTACCCTTGCCTTTCTCCACATATTCCTTTGTCCTCTCGACTACCGTACCAAGGTTTTCCCGGCCCCTCTCAATGATCTCCTCGCTCTTCTCCTTTATTTCCTTCCTGGTCTCTTTACCAGATTTAGGTGCAAATAATATCCCCAATACGAAACCTACAGATATTCCTACAGCCAGTGTTATAAATATATCGGTAAAACTGCTTCCACCTCTTTCTTCTTTTTTATCGTTCATTCTTCTTCCTCCTCCTCTTCTTCTTTATCTTCAGCATCAGTTTTTGAAAGACCGCTTATCAATCCTGCCGAAGCACTTATTATTTTGATCAAAGGACTGGTTATCAAGATCCTTGCCAGTCTTATTATTTTCTCCAGCTGCTCTATTATAGAACTGATACTCTGGGTAAGATCTGCAATGGAACTTACTTCCACATTCAGGCTGTCTATGGTATCATTCAGTTTTTCCACAAGCGGGATAAGGCTTTCATTAAGCTTACCTGCCATATTCTTGACCCTGTTTATCAGTTTAAATAAAGGTATGGCAATTATTATCCCTGCGACAGCAAAAGCGGAGATCAAAATTATCGCGACCAGTCCTACTATTTCCAATGATGTCATGATTACCTCTTGAATTAATAAAAAAATAATTACTTAACATTATATATATTTTGTTTCTTTTATTCAAAAATTAAAAGAATTAATTTATAATAGACTATCTGAAAAATTATTAAACTAGAGTAAAAAAGCGGTGTATAAAGGTAATATGAAATCTAAAAAAACAGCTTTGTTTTTTTTAATGGCAGGTGCAGCATCAATATTTTTAATCTTTAGTGTTTTTTCATGCACCCCTGCCGCTACCGATAAAATAGACGTGACTCCACCTCCGGGCGCGGAAGAGGAAATTGAAGAACTGGAAGAGCAGTACCAGCCGGTAGATTTTGAAAATGCAGAGATCGGAGCTGAGATGACCGGCTATATCCCGTCCTTTTTATGTACCGACAGTGATAATTATATAAAAATTGAAATAAAGAACACTTCGGACTTTACCTGGAGAGCAGACGGAGAGAACAGGGTTAGAATCAGCTATCATTACTGGGGTCAGAACGTAGATAACAGCGCATATGAGAACAACAGGACATCGCTGCCTGATAATCTGGAGCCCGGTGAAAGTGTTTTTGTCGAAGTACTCATCAATGCCGTGACCGAAGAAGGGATTTATATGCTGCAGATCGATCCGGTAATCGAGGGATTTGATTACCTCTCAAACAGAGAAGTCGAAATGCTTCAGGGTAAAGTCTATTTTTACTCCTGCAGTGATTAGAGCCAAATAGAAAGAAATTTAACCGGCCTGTAAACTGCACTATACCTTAAACTTTTCACCGACTATCTTTTCATATGCAGCAATATACCTTTCGGTTGTCTTTTCTATGACCTCGGGAGGAAGCTTGGGGGGAGCAGAATTACGGTCCCAGTCAGTACCGAGAAGATAGTCCCGGACATACTGCTTATCAAAACTGTTCTGATCCCTGCCGGCTTCATACTCATCCAGCGGCCAGAACCGTGATGAATCAGGTGTCAGCACTTCATCGGCGATTATGATATCATCATCAGTCACGCCGAATTCAAACTTGGTATCTGCAATTATTATTCCCTGTCTTATTGCATATTCAGATGCTTTTGTATAGAGCTCTATGCTTTTTTCCCTTAGAAATTCTATGGTCCTGTTCCCGAATATCTTTTTGGCTTTGTTTATGGTAAGTGTCATATCATGGCCGGAAACTTCTTTGGTTGTAGGGGTAAATATTGCTTCCGGCAGCCGGTCGCACTTGACAAGATTGGGAGGCAGCTTTAAATCTCCTATCGTACCTGTCTTCTTGTACTCTTCCCAGCCCGATCCGGTTATATAGCCCCGGACCACACATTCAATGGGATAAATATTCACCTTTTTTACTATAACCGACCTGCCTTTTAACATGTCCCTGTATTTCTTTAAAAATTCCGGAAATTTGTTTATATCACTTTCAATTAGATGGTTGTCGATTACATCCTTTAAATAATTAAACCAGAAAACCGAAATCTTGTTTAAAATTATACCCTTTAATGGAATAAGCGAAGGCAGGATATAGTCAAAGGCAGAGATCCTGTCGGTAGTGACTATAAGGATCCTGCCGTCAAAGGAAAACATCTCCCTGACTTTCCCGCTTCGCAGTTTCTCCAGATTTTCAATTTCCACGTCTCCTATAACTCTCATGTAACCTCCATAATATTTATAATAATATCTATTCTACCACAGCATCTCTCAATGCATGCGAGCAGATGCAGTCTCTTTCGCCTGTTATTTTTAAAATTGACTTATAGAGCAGATTTTTTACCTTTTCGTTGCTCTGTTTAGACACCCTTATGACTTCTTCAATGGTAACCGGTTTTATTTCAGGGCGGCCTTCCAGCCCCACATCATAATCGGTTATCAGTGAAATATTCACGTAGCATATTTCCTGTTCTCTTGCCAGATACATTTCGGGATACTGAGTCATGCTTATTACTTCCCATCCCTGGTTGGAAAACCACCTGCTTTCTGCCTTGGTGCTGAACCTGGGGCCCTGTATCACCACTACCGTTCCTCTTGGGTGACAGTCTATTTTCAGCTCCTGTGCGCTTTCGATCACGATTTCCCTCAAGACCGGGCAGTACGGCTCGGCCATGGACATATGAATTGTCTTTGGACCGTCATAAAAGGTATCGATCCTTCCCTTGGTCCTGTCCACAAATTGATCGCATATCACAAACTGACCCCGTTTTACATGGGGCTGCAGGCTCCCGGAGGTGCAGGGTCCAAATATATACTTTACTCCCAGCTTTTTCATGGCATAAATATTTGCCCTGTAATTTATCTTATGAGGAGGCACATTGTGTTTTTTTCCATGTCTAGGTAAAAATGCGACCTTTTTATCTTCCACATCTCCTATTACCACTTTATCCGAAGGAGCGCCGTAAGGAGTCTCTACCCTGTATTCCTTTACCTTTTTCAGAAATGAGTAAAATCCCGAACCTCCAAATATACCGATATCGGCTTTTGGAGCATGCTTAATATCCTTTGCGGTCATATTATTCCTTTCCCGTAATCTTAAATAAATGGTTAAGTTTAAAAACCCCTGCTTTTCAGCAGTTCCGCCAGATCGGAAACCGGGCGTGAGCCCATATGGCTTATAACCTCGGCAGCTGTTATATTCCCCAACTTTCCGCAGGACTCAAGATCCAGGTCCTCTATTATCCCATGAAGAAATCCTGCCGCATACAGGTCGCCTGCGCCGTTGGTATCAATCACCTTTACACCCGCTTCAGCCGGCAGGATATGCACCTCATCACCGGATATGACGACAGAGCCCTCTGCCCCTCTGGTTATGGCGAATATATTTTTTATGGTGCCGCACTTTTTGATCACTCCATCAAACCTGTATACTCCCAGTAATGCCTTTATCTCGTCCTCATTTCCAAAGATAATATCCGTGTAGTTATTTATAAGGTCCAGAAACCCTGGCCGGTGGCGGTCGACACAGAGGGGATCCGACAGGCTTAAGGCAACCCTGCCCCCTGCTTTTTTGGCAATTTCTATTGCTTTCAAAAATACCTCTTTTGCCTCATCTCTATCCCAGAGATAACCCTCGAGATAAAGAATCTTTGACCGCGAAATAGCATCCTCATTAATATCCCTGGTATTAAGCAGGCCTGAGATACCAAGGCAGGTGCTCATGGTCCTCTGAGCATCCGGGGTTGTCATCACCACGCAGCAGGCAGTGGGATAATCGCTTTTGGCTTTAGGGGTGCAGTAATAGACGCCATATTCTTTCAGCTCGTTTTCAAAAAACATTCCCAGCTCATCATCCCGCACCTTACCTATAAAAGCGACCGAATGACCCAAAGATGCAAGCCCGACAATGGTATTTGCAGCAGAGCCTCCTGATACAGTCTTTACCGCATCGATATTTGTCCGAAGCTTATCGACTTCAAATTCATCTATAAGCCGCATGATACCTTTTCTTATATCCAATTTCTGCAGAAAATCGTATTCGACATTGGCCAGTATATCAACAATGGCATTGCCGATACCCAGAACGTCATATTTCTCTTCCTGTTCCAATTTTGACTCCTAATATTTAAATGATTTGACCCTATTTTTATTCTTTTCCTACGATATCATTTAATAGAATTCTAAAATATATGTCAATTACTAATACCATAGCCCTCCACAGCTTTATAAAAAGCTTTTTTTTAACTATAATCTCCTTAGCTGGAAAATTATAAATTACAAGATATTATGCCGGTTATAACATACGGAAAGGAATAAAAAAATGTTTGAGACCATTAGTGTAAAGACATCAAGCAGGATAGAGATGGTAGATATAACAGGCAGGATCGCTGATTATATCTCCAAACAAAAAATAAAAAATGGCTTATGCTGTCTGTTTGTACCTCATACCACAGCAGGCATCACCATAAATGAAAATGCAGATTATTCAGTCCAGCTGGACATTAACTCCAAGTTAAATGAGCTGATCATCGCCGACGACATTAAATACTCGCACCTTGAAGGAAATTCCGACTCTCATATAAAATCCACAGTAGTGGGCCAGTCTTTAAATATAATAATAGAAAACGGCAGACCTGCCCTCGGCACCTGGCAGGGAATATTCTTCTGTGAATTCGACGGTCCCAGAAACAGGAGTCTCCATATAAAAATAATAGAAGGTTGAGCCATAAAAATATTATGACCTTATTTGATAAAGTCCAAACAAGCAAAGATAAAAATCTCTCCAGCACCCCTCTCGCAGATAGAATGAGGCCACTGACCCTTGATGAATTCGTGGGACAAAAGCACCTTGTAGGAAAGGGAAAAGTCTTAAGGGAAATAATTGAAAACGACAGGCTTAACTCTATAATATTCTGGGGCCCTCCAGGATCGGGAAAAACAACCCTGGCAAAAATCATTGCCAGTAAAACCAGGAGTAAATTCATTTCCTTTTCAGCAGTGACTTCCGGTATAAAACAGATAAAGGAAATAATGAAAGTGGCAAGTTTCAACCTTAGTGAGCACGGCACAAGGACCATATTATTCATAGACGAGATACACCGCTTCAACAAGGCCCAGCAGGATGCATTTCTGCCCTTTGTGGAGAAAGGTACCATAATACTGATCGGCGCCACGACAGAAAATCCTTCATTTGAAGTAAATTCAGCCCTTCTTTCAAGGACAAAGACCTTTGTACTGGACAAACTGTCGGAAGAAGATATAAAGACGCTGATAAAAAGAGCGTTAGCCGACGGGGAGAGAGGGCTGGGAAGTTACAATATCAAAATAAGTGATGATACGGTTGATTTTATTGCCAGATTCTCTGACGGGGATGCAAGAATCGCCTATAACATACTGGAACTGGCGGTAAGCACCTACCCTGATAAAGCCAAACGGAGAACCATGGAAATAAGCACCCCGCTTGTCGAAAATGTGATCCAGAAAAAAGCCCTGCTTTATGATAAAAACGGCGAAGAGCACTACAACATTATATCGGCTCTGCATAAGAGCCTGCGGGGAAGCGACCCGGACGCGGCAGTATATTGGACGGTGAGAATGCTCGAAAGCGGTGAAGATCCTCTTTATATCATAAGAAGGATGGTAAGATTCGCTTCCGAAGACATTGGACTTGCCGATCCAAATGCCCTGCAGGTCGCAATCTCGGCCAAGCAGAGCTTTGAATTCATAGGCCCTCCCGAAGGTTACCTGGCAATAATAGAAGCAGCGGTCTATCTTGCTCTGGCTCCAAAAAGCAATTCCCTTTATAAAACCTATAAGAAGGTCAGGACAGATGTGGAGGAATACGGATCACTCCCGGTGCCCTATCATATAAGAAATGCACCCACCAGGCTGATGAAGGACATAGGATACGGAAGGGGCTATAAATATGCCCATGACTATAACAGTGCAGTCGTGGGTCAAAATCATCTTCCGGACAGGCTGCTGTCAAAGAGATATTACAGTCCGACAAACAGGGGGTTTGAAAAAGAGCTTCTGGAAAGGTTAAAAAAAATCAGCATAATGAAAAAAAAGCAGAGCTAAACCTCCAGCTTCTTTTCCATACGGATATGGGTAAGCCCGGTTTTTTCTGAAGGAAACTCGTTCCCTGCCTCCTCGAAGCCAAACTTCCTGTAAAAAGACACCGCATCCATTCTTGAGTTAAGACAGATCAACCGGCAGCCTTCCTTTATTGACCTTTCGATAAGAATATTCATAATGCTGCTGCCGATACCCCTGCATCTCATATTTCTGTTTACCACCATCTGGGAAATACGCGCTGTACTACCATCAAGGGACAATCTTCCAAATCCCATTACTTTTCCCTCTGCAACTACAGCCAGATGGATGCTGGTGCTCTCGTCACTATCGTTTATGACGTTTATATCAAGGTCAAATTCATTATAAAACACGGAAAAACGCAAGTTGACAGCATCCTTATAATACTTTGAATCAGTGTCAATATATAAAAAAGTTACCGAGATTCCATCAAGTATTATTTCTTTTACTATGGTTTGCATTTATCCTATATGATAATTTTGCCCAGGACTTACTCTTTAGATCGCTTTGCCCTTGATCAGTTCCTCGGCTATCTGTATGGTATTCAGCGCTGCCCCTTTTCTCAGCTGATCGCCTACGATCCACATGCTAATCCCGTTCTCTACCGATATGTCTTCCCTTATCCTGCCTACATAGACCTCGTCCTTACCGGATGAATCAAGAGCAGTAGGATAAACAGCATTTTTAAAATCATCTTTTACCACTATTCCTTCGGCTCCGGCAAGTGCATCTTTTACCTTATCAACTTCTATTTTATCTTCCGTTTCTATGTGTACGGACTCCGAATGGGAAGTAAAGACCGGTACCCTGACAACGGTAGCCGAAACTTTTATTCTGTCATCTCCCATTATTTTCCTGGTCTCGTATAAAAGCTTCATTTCTTCTTTTGTATAACCGTTATCAAGAAATATATCAACATGAGGAATGACATTAAACGCTATCTGTACAGGAAAAACCTCGCACTTAACGTTCCTGCTGCCGCGGCATATTATCTCCCTTGACTGATCTTCCAGTTCGGCTATAGCACTGGCACCCGCGCCGGACACGGACTGGTAGGTTGAAGCGATTACTCTTTTTATAGGTGAAATGTCATAGATAGGTTTTAAGGCAACGACCATTATTATAGTAGTGCAGTTGGGATTAGCGATAATACCCTTATGGTCGAATACTTTTGACCTGTTGACCTCCGGAACGACCAGAGGGACGTCTTCTTCCATTCTGAAAGCACTGCTGTTGTCTATTACCACCGCACCGCTTTCAACTGCATGTTTTGCAAATTCTTTTGAAGTCGATGCTCCTGCTGAAAAAAGGGCTATATCTATATCCTTGAAGGAATCTTTTTTCAGCTCCTTTATTTCCAGTTCCTGGCCTTTAAATACTATTTTCTTTCCCGCCGACCTGCGTGATGCAAGTGGGGTGAGATTTTTTACCGGAAATTTCCGTTCCTCCAGTATGGAAAGAAAGACTTTGCCAACTGCTCCGGTCACTCCTGCTACCGCTACATTATATTCTTTTGAGTCCATATTATCTCACCACCTTCATGATAACAAATAAAATAAGTACAGCAAGAAGCTGCAAAATAGATGTGGGATATATTAAAACAATATCAGGATAAATACAAGTTAGAATTCTTAAAAAGAATTTAATCTGCAGCAAAAAAGATCTTCTATTTAACTGCTGCTATTTCTCCAGTTCAAAACCGCTGTGCAGTGCCTTTACTGCATCTTTTATCCTGCTTTTCTTGACCACACACGAGATCCTTATGGGAGAGGTGCTTATCATCTCGATGTTTATATCTTTACCTGCCAGGACTTTAAACATCTTCGCTGCCACACCGGGATGGGTCTGCATTCCGGCTCCGATAATAGATACCTTGGCAATATCGGTGTCCACGCTCATCCTTATGTTTTCCAGCCTGCTTAAGACTTTCTTTGCCCTGGGCAGATCCTTTTCCTTTATGGTAAAGGAAATGGCAGCCAGGTTCTTCTCACTGACATTCTGAACGATCAAGTCCACATTTATATTATCGTCTGCCAGTTTACCAAAAAGATCCGCAGCAACGCCCGGCCTGTCTTCCAGGCCGAAGATCGATATCTTTACCTCACCTGTATCATAAGTCACTCCGGTGACCAGAGGCTTTTCCATTCTTTCATCCTTATAATCATCCATAACCCAGGTCCCTTTAGTATCATTAAAACTTGACCTAATATGTAATACTACACCATGTTTCTTTGCAAACTCAACTGCTCTCAGGTGAATCACTTTGGCCCCGTAAGATGCCAGTTCCAGCATTTCGTCATAGGAGACCGATTCAAGCTTTGTCGCGCTTTCCACCATATTGGGATCAGCGGAATAAACCCCTTCGACATCGGTGTATATTTCGCAGTAATTCGCCTTTAGCGCCGAAGCCAGCGCAACCGCGGTAGTATCCGAACCGCCCCTGCCCAGAGTAGTAATATCACCTCTGGCATTGACGCCTTGAAAGCCTGCCACTATTACTATCCTGCCGCTTTTAAGTTCTTTGAGTATCCTGTCTGTTTTAATATTTAAAATCTTGGCATTTGAATAGACATCATCAGTCAGTATCCCCGCCTGCCTGCCGGTCAGCGATATACAGTCATACCCCTTTTCACCTAAAGACATGGCCAGAAGCGCGCTTGATAATTGCTCGCCGGTGGAAAGGAGCATATCCATCTCTCTCTGGGAAGGAACAGAAGCGATTTCCGCGGCAAGGCCGATCAGTCTGTCGGTGGTATTCCCCATTGCTGACACTGTCACCACCACATTCTCGGCCTCGAGCCCGGCTTTTATTATCCTTTCGGCGACTGACTTTATCCTGCCGGTATCACTGACGGAAGTACCCCCAAACTTTAAAACAATTATATTTACTTTATCCTTCATAATCAGACTATACAATACTTCTTTTTAAACACTGGCCTTATTCTAAGACTATGCTTTACAGCCTTCCGCCATTGCCCGGTATTTTTCATATTTTTCCTTTGCTGCCCGTTCGGCCTTATCGAACAGATCCTTGGCGATATCGGGGAAAGTCTTGGTAAGAGAAGCATACCTTACTTCACCCATCAGAAAATCCTTGAATGGTGCTTTCGGTTCTTTTGAGTCCAGAATAAAGGGATTTTTACCCTCCTTGGCAAGTTCGGGATTATACCGGTAAAGATGCCAGTATCCTGCTTCTACTGCCTCTTTTTCTCTCTGCTGTGAACAGCCCATTCCGGCGTAAATACCATGGTTAATGCAGGGAGAGTAGGCAATTACTATGGAAGGTCCCTTGTATCTCTCTGCTTCAAGAAGGGTCGTGAGCGTCTGCTTATGACTTGCCCCCATGGCAATCTGGGCCACATAAACATATCCGTAGGTGATAGCCATAAGCCCCAGGTCCTTTTTTTTGACCTTTTTACCCGAAGCAGCAAATTTTGCCACCGCTCCGATGGGGGTCGCCTTTGAGGACTGTCCGCCGGTATTTGAATACACTTCCGTGTCATATACCATCACATTTATATCATCTCCGGAGGCCAGGACGTGGTCAAGCCCTCCGTAACCGATATCATAAGCCCAGCCGTCACCGCCGAATACCCAGACAGATTTTTTGATCAGGTAATCCCTCAGCTGCAGTATCATATCTTTTAGCTCATTAGCTTCCCTGCTGCCGAGGTCTCCTTTAAGCAGATTTAATAATTTGGCTGTTGACTGCCTGCTTATCATCTCATCTTCTTTTCCTGCGATCCATTCCTTGATAGCATTTTTTAACTTTGGATCTATTTTCATTTCCAAAAGCTTGCTCATATAGTCCTGTATCTTATTTCTCATCTGTTTGATTCCCAGTACCATTCCATATCCATATTCTGCATTATCTTCAAACAGCGAATTGGCCCATGCAGGCCCCTTGCCTTCGGCATTTGTGGTATAGGGAGCTGAAGGGGCCGAGCCTCCCCATATGGATGAGCAGCCGGTGGCATTGGCAATAATCATCCTGTCGCCAAACAGCTGGGTTATTAGTTTGGCATAGGAAGTTTCACCACATCCACCGCAAGCTCCCGAAAACTCGAAAAGCGGCTTCCTGAACTGGCTTCCTTTTACCGTATCGGGGGACATGACATCATCCTTAACCGGAACTTTTGAAGCGAATTCCCAGTTTGCGACCTGGATTTCCTGTGAACTTAAGGGTTTCATTATGAGAGCCTTATCCTTGGCCGGACAGATATTGGCACAATTGCCGCACCCGGTACAATCCAGCACGCTTACCTGAATCCTGTAATTAAAGCCTTCAAGTCCCTTTCCCTTTGCCTTGACAGTCTCAAATTTTTCCGGAGCATCTTTCAGTTCCTTATCCGTAAGCAGAAAAGGTCTTATGACCGAGTGCGGGCAGATAAATGAGCACTGGTTGCACTGGATACAATTGTCTTTCTGCCATTCCGGTACATTTATAGCGACACCTCTTTTTTCATACGCTGCAGTGCCCTGGGGGAAAGTTCCATCCTCAACACCTACAAAAGCACTTACCGGTATACTGTCCCCTTCCTGCCTGTTTATCACTCTTAAAATATTTTTTATATAATCGGGCTCATCCGCTTCAGTCTTTTTCTTTTGCTCGACTGCGTCCTTCCAGCTTTCCGGGACCTTTACTTTTTTAAGTGACTCTATACCCCTGTCTACTGCCTTATAATTCATCTGTACTATCTTCTCGCCTTTTTTACCATAGGTCTTCTTTATCGCTTCCTTCAAATATTTTACCGCATCATTTATGGGTATCACCTTTGCAAGTTTGAAAAAAGCAGCCTGCATGATCATATTTATCCTGCTTCCCAGCCCTATCTCAGCCGCAATACTGGTAGCATCGATAATATAGAAATCTATGTCATTTTTAGCTATATACTTTTTTATATTCGCAGGCAGTTCCTTGTCCAGTTCGGAAGTATCCCACTGGCAGTTAAGGACAAAGGTTCCGCCTTTTTTCAGCCCTTTCAGCAGGTCATACTGGTTGACATAAGACTGCTTGTGGCAGGCCACAAAATCGGCATCTGTTATCAGATAGGTAGATTGTATGAGTGTCTTTCCAAACCTGAGATGCGAAATGGTAAGACCGCCGGACTTTTTGGAATCATAAGCGAAGTATCCCTGAGCATAAAGGTCGGTATTATCACCTATTATCTTAATGGCATTTTTATTTGCTCCGACCGTACCATCCGAACCAAACCCCCAGAACTTGCACCTTATAGTACCTTTGGGGGCAGTTTCTATTTCCTCTTTGACCTCAAGAGAGGTATGGGTGACGTCGTCATTTATTCCTACCGTAAATCCGTTTTTGGAATCGGAAAGTTTTAAATTATCAAATACAGCCTTTATCTGACCCGGAGTAGTATCCTTGGAGCTGAGGCCGTATCTTCCGCCAACAATCACCGGCCTGTTTTCAATTTCATGATATGCATCTCTTACATCCAGGTACAGCGGCTCCCCAGCAGCCCCGGGCTCCTTTGTCCTGTCAAGCACGGCTATTTTTTTGACCGTCTCTGGCATCACATCAAATAAAAACCGGGGATAAAACGGTCTGTACATGTGTACTTTTACTGCTCCTACTTTCTCGCCCTGTTTATTTAAATACTGCACAGTCTCGTCTATCGTATCGGTGACAGATCCCATAGCTATGATCACGTATTCCGCATCCTTTGCTCCAACATAATTAAACGGCTTGTATGATCTGCCGGTCAGCTTGCTGATTTTTTTCATATAATCTGCGACTATTTCAGGAGCTTTAAGGTAGAAACTGTTGGATGATTCTCTTGCCTGAAAAAATATATCCGGATTCTGGGCTGTCCCCCTGGTGACCGGATGTTCCGGGCTTAAAGCTCTTTCCCTGAACTTCTTTACTGCTTCCATATCGACCAGTTTTTTGAGATCCCCGTAATCTATGGTCTCAATCTTTTGAATCTCATGGGAACTCCTGAAGCCGTCAAAAAAATGCAGGAAAGGCACTCTGGACTTGATTGCAGCCAGATGGGCGACTCCCGCGAGATCCATGATCTCCTGTATGGAACCGGAGGCTATTATCCCGAATCCGGTCTGTCTTACCGCCATAATATCCGAGTGGTCTCCAAATATCGAAAGTGCATGGGTCGCAACAGAACGGGCACTCACGTGAAATACACCCGGTAGAAGCTCACCCGAGATCTTATACATGTTAGGTATCATCAAAAGAAGCCCCTGCGACGCGGTAAAAGTTGAAGTCAGAGCCCCTGCAGCAAGCGAGCCATGTACCGCTCCGGACGCGCCTCCCTCGGATTGGAGCTCACTCACACTTACGACCTGACCGAACATGTTTTTTCTGCCGTGTGCAGCCCATTCATCGACATATTCTCCCATAGGCGAAGAAGGTGTTATAGGGTAAATAGCTGCCACTTCGGTAAAGGCATATGCCACATATGCTGCTGCCATATTTCCATCCATGGTTTTCATAGTTTTCATAACCGACCTACTCCTTTGCATATGAATTCATATTGATATATTGATAAAAATTTCTTAATCAAATTTATGTTAAAACAAGTTTTAATACCTAAAAATCACTGAATTATAACACATTTGATTTCATTTTTTAAATCAAACATAACCCTCTCCATACTACTTTCATGCCAAATCAGTCAGAGTTCTCTTCTATCCGTTATAGCCCTTCCTATGGTAACCTCATCTGCATATTCAAGATCACCGCCTACCGGAAGTCCGCTTGCCAGCCTGGTGATCCTGACTCCAAGCGGAGATAATATTTTTTTTAAATACATGGCCGTACTTTCACCTTCGACAGTAGGATTTAACGCCATTATGACCTCTTCCGTATTATCAGCTTTTATTCTCTCTAAAAGCGCAGGTATCCTTATCTCCCTGGGCCCGATATTTTCTATGGGGGAAAGCAGGCCACCAAGAATATGATATAGTCCTCTGTACTCACCTGTTTTTTCTATGATTATCAGGTCACTCACTTCTTCCACTATGCATATCTTCTTTATGTCTCTGGACTGATCTCTGCAGATGCTGCAAACATCTTCCTCCGTTAGATTGTAACAATATTTACAGATCTTTACTTTTTCCTTCATATCTATCAGCGCCTGCGAAAGCTTTGATATATCACCTTTGGAAAGTTTCAGTAAGTAAAATACAATCCTTTTGGCAGACTTCGGGCCAATTCCCGGAAGCTTTCTGAATTCATTTATTAAATTTTCGACACTCTTTATATATAAAGCCATAAATGATTAAAAATAGGGTCAACATTAAGTAATAAATAAAAAATTCCGCAAAATACTATATTTTCACTGTTTTAAAACATTCCCGGTATACTCATCCCCCCGGTAATAGCCGACATCTTGTTTTTAGCTTCATCTCTGGACTGCTTAATTGCATCATTTACTGCTACCATTACCATATCTTCGATCATCTCTGTATCACCGGATTCTATTATTTCCTTGTTAATCTTTACTTCCATGACCTCCTGGCTGCCGTTTACCTTGACCTTCACGGCACCACCACCTGCAGAAGCTTCGAACTCCATATTCTTAAGCTCCTCCTGAGCTTCCATAATCTTCTTCTGCATGATCTTTGCCTGTTTCATCATACTTCCATAATCAAAACCCAATTTCTACTCCTTTATTTCAAATTTTTTTTCAAAATAGTTCAACATATCTTCTTTACCGCCGGTTTCGAACACGACCTTGAAATCCCTTCCGGTGACCTCTTTTATCGCACCGGATATAAGCTCTGCATTTGCCTTTTTATTCAGCTGATCCCTGTGCCACTGCTTTTTTTCACCCAATAGAAAATAAACCGTACCATTGTCCACCCGGTAAGGTGAAGCCTCTGTAAACATGGCATAAACAGAGACCTTCTTCTTTTTTATATTCAAACAGATCTGGTCCAGATCACCTATGATCTTATCTATTTCACCGCCTTTTTCTGTTTTCCCGGGCGCTTCTTTATCTGATCTGGAAGCTTCTTTCTTACTCCTTGTACTTTTCGCTGAGATCTCCACATCTTTTACCATTTCGTCTATTTCATCACTTTTAATAATATCAAAGTCATCATTCCTGTTTTCATATTCACTGCTCCTGACATCGGCCTTATGACCGCCGCTAACCCCGCCTTTTTCCTGAATGGAGTTTATTCTTTCCATTTCTTCTTTTAACTTATTGATCCTGCCCTCTAAAAGTCTCGTCTTTTCTATTATCCCCTTCTCATCAAGCATTATAAAATTTACTGCTTTTACAACTGCTGATTTGAAAAAGACCTTTGAGCCCTCGCCCCACTTTACCTGCTTGAGCAGTTCCGTAAAAAGGTCTATATAAAATTCCAATTCTTCTTTATTCAGCTTTTCTGCCTGGGCTTTATACCTGTTTTTGAAATCCTCGCCTATATCCACGATTTCAAAAGGACTGCCGAAGTTTTTAATTACATACAGATCGTAGAGATGGTCTATAAACTCCGCCACAAATACTTTTATATTTTGATTGCTGCTTATTATCTTATTTACCAGAAGAAGAGCCTTGTTTAGGTCTCTTTCAATCAAAATTTCTGTAAGCTCAAACAGAGTATCCAGTTCGGCTATACCCAGAAGTGACGTGACATCACTTACTTCAATTTTATCCTCCCCGAATGCTGCCAGCTGTTCGAGTATTCCATCAGCGTCTCTGGAACTGCCGTCTGCATATTTGGAAATCAGATTCAAGGCCTGGTCACTTATATCTATCTTTTCACTCCTGGCAATTTTTACCAGCTTCTCCTTTATCCTGTCCATAGGTATGGGAAAGAAATCAAATCTCTGGCTTCTGGACATTATGGTCGGCAGTACTTTATTGGGCTCGGTGGTAGCCATTATAAACATTACATGTTCAGGAGGTTCTTCCAGGACTTTAAGCAGCGCATTAAAGGCTTCAGTGGTCAGCATATGGACTTCATCAATTATATATACTTTCTTTCTAAGAGAACTGGGCAGATATTTGACTTTTTCCCTGAGCTCCCTTATCTCATCTATCCCCCTGTTGGAAGCAGCATCGATTTCTATCACATCTACATTGGAACCATTGGATATGCTTATGCAGTTTTCACATTTATTGCAGGGGTCAGGAGTAATACCCTTTTTACAGTTCAATGCTTTTGCCAGGATTCGGGCTGTTGATGTTTTACCGGTTCCCCTGGGACCGCAAAATATATAACAGTGAGATAGTCTGTTATTGGCTACCGCATTTCTAATGGTTTTGATGTTGTATTCCTGGCCGATGATTTCATCAAAGCTCTGCGGTCTCCACTTTCTATAGAACGAAATATAACTCATAAGGATACGACTGTTTCAATTAACCAAAAGCGACCGTGCCGCAGATCTTGATTTATAATAACAAGCGCCACTAATACAGTTAACTCCAGCCAGGCTTACTTATGGCACCCGGAGAATATTACTTACCGCTGCTTCCTCTCGGACCTGACGGGGTTTGTAACCCTCCGCCGCATAAGACCCGACCTTCAACGCCACTTATATAAGCGCTGATCTTACTACTATAAACCTCATATCTGGTGATCAGTCTCACTATAGCGGATTGTGAGTTACAGGGCACCGCTAGCTCCCCACCTAGCACGGTCTATCTGATTATATAAGAATAACGGAAAAAATAAAACCTGCTGTTGGCATGACATTGCCAAAAATCATTGTTGAC
Source organism: uncultured Actinomycetota bacterium (assembly GCA_964610385.1). GTDB lineage: Bacteria > Actinomycetota > Humimicrobiia > Humimicrobiales > Humimicrobiaceae > CAZBSE01. The sequence goes on along the minus strand of CAZSXW010000007.1, from coordinate 60,392 downwards.
CATTTATTTTAAAATAGTAGAATTTTTTTAAAGAATTAGCCTAAAATAAAGAATTTTTGTATCATCACTATAATGGCTGGAACAAATAAAATCTCAAACAGGACTGCAATATTTCTGAATTTCACCACTCATATGATCACTGATACCTATGCCTGTTTCATAATAGGTCTGATCCCGATAATCACCGAAAAACTGGAGCTCTCTCTTTTTCTGGTAAGTATTTTAACCGCTGTAAACTTTGTAGCATGTAACCTTACCCAGCCGGCATTTGGATACTTTTCAGATAAATACGGAATAAAGTATTTTCTGATAATAGGGCCGCTGGTCGCTTCAATATTCATAAGTATTGTAGGCATACTGCCCAGTTACTGGCTTATTCTGACCTTTCTATTTTTAGGGAACCTTGGAGTAGCTGCCATTCATCCTCCTACAGCAGCTTCTGCCAGACATTTTGGAGGGAGCAGGAAAGGTCTGTCGAATTCCATAATATCGCTGGGAGGAATCCTTGGTTTTTCGGTAGGATCACTTTTTATTGTTTTCATTATAAATAAAATCGGGCTTAATTTTGTTCCACTGGCAGCCGTGCCTGGAGTGATCCTGTCAATGATGCTTATAAGGTTTGCCCCCTTCATGTATGTAAAAAAAGCTAAAAAAGCCCCGGTAGGTTTTTTAAGCAGATTCAAGAGAATAAAAAAATCAAAACTAGTCCTGCTTTCACTTATGTTATTAACCGCTTACTGCAGAGAGATCACTGTTCAATCCATGTTTACCTTCATGCCCCTGTATTTTACCGGTAGGGGTGTGGAACTAATAAATTTTGGATATATAATTCTGGCCTTTATGGTAATCGGTGGTATCGGGGGCCTTTTTGCAGGTTACTACTCGGATAAAATAAGGAAAAGGACAGCGGTTATTCAGGCTGCACTTATTATATCCGTTCCTCTTTTTTATATGATGTTCAAAGTCCAGTTGAACATCTCAATAGTCTTATTTATTACAGCTGGTTTCTTTGCTATCTCTACACTACCGCTGTGTATAAGAGTTGTTCAGGATATATTTCCTGGAAATGTAAGCCTCGCCTCTTCTCTGATAATTGGTGTAAGCACCGGAACTGCAGCTGCTACCCTTATGCTTATCGGGAAAATTGCAGACAATATCGGGATGATAAAGACTATAAATTATGTACTGATATTTCCGGTCATTGCCATTCTGTTATTATTTCTGTTCCCTTATATTAAAAAAAGACATAGCTAGCGGGCAAGATCAGGTAAAAAACCGGCTTTATTTCATCCACCACTCACCTATAAAAAATATTTCATCTTCATTAAGGGAAAATATGGGATTATGGCATAAGAAATCCTCAGGAAAATAATCCGGCGTTATATTTTTATTATCTGTTCCATCCGAATTCATTAAAAAAATATCAAATTTTCCCTCACTTCCCATAGCTGAAACCATATACAGTATCTTCTCTCCATTTTTAGACCAGTTGGCCAGCCCCTGCGTATATCCTGTTTCTGTAAGGCGCTTTATACCTGATCCATCCGAGTTGACAGTAAAAATATCATAATTACCGTGTTCACTGCTGTCATCAACCATTCTTTCAAAAACTACTTTTTTTTCATCATAGCTCAATCTCGGGTCATAGTCACCGAACGGCAGTACAGAATTACCCCACTCTCCAGCCCCGGGCGGATTAGTAATCCTTCTGGGATTATTCCCATCACAATCCATAACCCAGATGCAGCTTCCTGAAGTGAAAGTTATTTTACTTCCTTTCCAGTCGATATCCGCATCATGGCTCCCTGAATCATAAAACTTCCGAGTATCTCCGCTCTGTGCATCCATTATATAAATGTCCATATCCCCATCGCGATCTGTAAGAAACAGTATATTTAGTGAATCAGGAGACCATCTTGGATAGACATCCATGCAATTGTTGTCAATAAGCTGACTGCAGCCGCTGCCGTCTGCATTTAAAACACATATTTCAGTATCTTCCATCTTATCCCCATTTATAAACTTAGAAAATACAAACCTCGTTGCATCATAGTTTAAGTGAAGGTAATCAATCTTTTCTTCAGAACCATACACCAGGCTTAATCTCTGGGTTCTACTGTTCAATAAATAAATTCCCCATCTCTCCTCATGTGGAACCTGTAATTCAGATTTATTTTCTGCGTTCTCTATTACAAAACATCCTGCTAATGAGACCATAAAGAAAATAATTATCAGGCAAATAACAAATATAAAAATGGATCTTACTTTATAATCTCTGAATATACTGCTTCTAATTTTCATATTTGCTGACCTTTAAAAAATTTCAATAAGGTTACTTCCTATTTTGCCATCTCCAATATAGTGAGCACGTCATTTTTATCCAATTTAACAAAATTACCCACCGGCCCTCGCTGGGTACATTTAGCTGCCATCTCCTCAAGCCTGTCATGGGGAATATTTGCTTCCTTCAGCGTAACAGGGAGGCCTATTCCCTTAAAGAACTCCTTCAGTCTCTCTATACCCTTCAGGGCTGTTTTTTCCATATCATAAAAATCCGGCTCTTGGTCCATTACCCTGACTGCAAACTGGGCAAACCTTTCCACATCCTTTTTATACACATATTTCATCCAGGCCAGGGAAATAATAGACAGCCCGGCGCCATGAGCAATGTCATAAATTCCGCTAAGTTCGTGTTCTATCTTATGAGAAGCCCAATCTCCTGTTCTCCCGGTACCAAGTAGATTATTATGCGCGATACTACCTGCCCACATAATCTCGGCACGGGCCGGGTAATTTTCCGGCTCTTCAAGAACTATTGACACATTATTCATCACCGTTTTTAGCGCTCCCTCACATAATCTGTCTGTTAGCTCAACATTTTTCACAGTGGTAAAATATCTTTCCATTATATGTGACATTATGTCCGATACGCCGCAGGCAGTCTGATAAGGAGGAAGGGTATAAGTAATTTCAGGATTTAATATGGCAAATACCGGTCGTAATATATCACTGTTAAAACCCTTTTTATACAGCCCGTCCTCATTGGTTATTACCATGCTGTCGCTGGATTCACTGCCCGAAGCAGATATTGTTAAGACTACTCCCACCGGAATAACTTCTTTCACTTCAGCCTTACCGGCATAAAAATCCCAGACGTCACCACTGTAAGGCACTCCCGCTGATATGGTCTTGGCAGAATCAATTACACTGCCGCCGCCAACGGCCACAATGATATCAACTTTTTCCTTACGGCAGATATCTATTCCCTTTCTGGCCAGTTCCAGTCTGGGATTAGGTTGAACACCACCCAGTTCGATTATATCAAGACCGGTACTTTTTAGTGACATTATAACCCTATCGTAAAGTCCGTATTTTTTTATACTTCCCCCGCCGTAATGCAGTAAGACTTTACGGCCATATCTGGCTGCCTCTTCTCCCACCTGTCTTTCGGTACCTTTTCCAAAAATTATTTTAGTGGAATTCCTGAATATAAAATTCTCCATTTCTCCTCCCTGAAATAGAATTAATTACTAATAGATATTATATATTAAAAAAATATAGGGATTTCTTTGTACTAATCCAACATTAGCTGCATTAGATGAACATCAATATATTTGTTAAATTTAAATCCAGCTTCTTTTAAAACTCCTGTATGGAAGAAGCCATACTTCTCATGCAGATGAATGCTTACCTTATTATCTCCTGCTATCCCAGCGAGCACTGTATGGAATTTATTCTTCTTTGCTAGACTTATTATCTCCGCCATCAATAAATTTCCTACACCTTTTCTCTGGCTGCCTTTGTCAACATATATAGATATCCCAGCTGTATCATTATAGGCCTGCCTTTCCGACCACCTTGAAAGAGAAGCCCAGCCTATGACCTCTTTATTATCTTCCGCTACTATCACAGAATATCTACCGGTGTGTTCATTGAACCACTTTTCCTGGGATTTTAATGTCCTGGGCTTAATATCAAAAGTGGCCGTTGTATTTTCAACAGCGTGATTATATATTCTGGTTATCGACTCAATGTCATCTCTTACTGCATTTCTTAATTTGATTTTTTTATACTTTTTATTGCTTCCCACTTATAATAACAATCCAGAATATTATCTTCCATGATGGAAATAAATTTTGAAATTTATTTTCTGTTTTGTGCAAAATTTTCTTATATCATCTTCAACTCTACCCCAATAACTGCTATTAGTAAAGTAAATGCGCCGGTATTGGGGAATTAGATTTCTGTGCTTTTCTCCGAGCCATTTTATAACAGAATTCCAGACCGTACCTACTATATTAAGGTTTTCAAACATATAAAAATCGGTGAACTTACTGGTGGCCAGGACAATCTCCTTCCAGTTCGTCAGAAACGGAAGTATGGGACCCATAAAAACATAAGTTTCTATTCCGGTTTCTTTTAGTTTTTCAAGCGCCACTAGTCTTTTTGAAACAGATACTGTAGAGGGTTCTACTTCCCTTCTTAAATCATCATCCAGAGTGGTTATGGTCAGCCCGGCCTGACAATTCTTAAACTGTATCAGCAAGTCCGTATCCCGCAGGATCAGATCAGATTTAGTCTGTATTCCTAGGTCAGGCTGCAGCGGAATGAGTTTTTCCAGTATCCTCCGTGTAAGTTTATATTTCTTTTCCAGAGGATTATAGGGATCCGTAACGGAAGATAAATAAATTGATTTTCCTTCGTATCTACTTGTTTTATCCGGAATCAGAACGGGGCCGTTTATCTTTACGTCAATGAATTCTCCCCAGGGTTCCCTGTGCCCTGTAAATCTTTTCATAAATCTTGCATAACAATACAGGCAGGAATGTATACAGCCGACATATGGATTTATTACATAATCCGTATCGGGCAGATTTGACTTGATTATTATTGACTTTGCTTTTACTTCACGTACTTTCATTCCGGCTGAAATCAAAGTTTTGCTATATACTTATCATGTGAATTTACCAAATACCAAATTGATTCAGGCAGGTAAGACCATAACTTCTCTCTTTATTTCAGGGAGATATTTTTCCAATTCCTTTCTGCGATAAATGCTCTGCAAACAGCAGTGTTTCTTTCAAGGATTCAACCAGCTGAATATTATCCATAATGATCCCTCCTATTAAGCCTTTAAATTATGCTTGAAATAATCTCTGACTTCAATCAAGTTATTAAATTTCTTAAATAACATCGCCTCAACATCCTTTCCCGGCTCATTCATATCCGGAATCATTACCGGCAGCATTCCCACTCTGTAGGCTGCCATTATTCCGTTATTCGAGTCTTCAAGAATCAGACAATTTTCAGGCTTGCAGTTCAATTTGTCAGCCGTCTTTAAAAAAATCTCCGGATCTGGTTTTCCATTTGTAATCTCATCACCACAGGTAACTACATCAAAATATCTTCTAGTATCAGACATCTTAAGGAGTAATTCAGCTCTTTCTTTCAAAGCTGAGGTGGCAAGGGCTATCTTTAAGTTTTTGTTTTTTATATAACTAAGTAACTCGTTTACACCATCTTTTACTGGCGCTCCCTCCGACAAAATATAATCCTTCATCATCTGAATTTGCTCATCTTTCATCTTTTTAAATGGAAAGCCCGCCCCAAAATGCTTTTTATAGACCTGTTCCGTGCTTTTAATATCTAAACCAATCGTTCTTTTAAAGATCCCATCATCAATGTTATATTTATACTTCCTGCCCAGATCTTTCCAGATCCTATAGGAAATTTTTTCTGTGTCAAACATCACACCGTCCATGTCAAATATTACTAGATCGATTTTATGTTTTCCTATATTCATTAGACTTATACCACTTTGAATTTCATGCCAGGATTTTACTCATTATATTGACAAATCTAGTGTTGCTTATTGGATGATGGGAAATTACCTTTCCGTTATACAGTATACAGAACGTACCAAATGGGCTGGGACTTTTCTGAGCTTCCATATAACTTTTCAAATCTATTACTTCTGGTTTGAGGTGAAACACTTTTTCTGCTGTTTCAACCATGGCTTGAACATTTTTCACTGAATAGGGACATTGATCAGATCTTATCATAACCAGACCATTGCCATATTTTGATGCTTTATTATCCCAGTTTCCCTTAAACTTCGGATCCGGCGAGTCCGGACTGAATTTTTTAACCATTAGTTCAAAATCAGGTTCCACTTTATCAACAACTTTAAAACCTTTTTTCAAAAACAGTTCATTGCCAGCCATAAAAGGGCCCTTTCGGGTCACCACCGCAACTCCGGCCATTTTTTGTTTCCTCGCGTCTTCCATGCACTTATCAATCATAAGAGAACCATATCCCTTACCTTTATACTCTTTTCTAAAGCCTACAAAGATGCAGTGTATGAACATATATCCTGATGCCTTAACCGGTCTCCAGCAATACTTGCCCGGAACATACTCAAGCATTCCCTGAGTTCCGTCTTTTTCTGAATATAAAATTTTAATCTTCATTCCCTCTTTGAATCTATCTCCAAACCAGTCAATCTTTCTACTCAGTTCTTCATGTTTCATATCTTTATAACCGCAGACTCCATAATTTACAAGATTATCCGGAGTAGCATCAATTATCTGTACTGTTTCCATTAATCACACTCCTTGAACCTATATTTCTCAACCATTCAAATTTTATTATAAGTCGTCCCCAACATTTTTATATTTTTTAGGCCCTAAGTGAAAAGATATATCCAGAGTATTCGTTGATTGATTTTATCAAATTGTGGTTATTTAGTATATGCGGGTATTTAATGTATACTACTATTTCAATTAAAAGCAGACTTCTCAGTTTTCTATTCAATTCGTCTTATCAAATCCTGTAAAAAATATTTATTGACATTATAATTCATATGTATTATACTTCTAGTATAATACTATTTGTATTTTACTTATGGAGATTGCTTATGAATAAAAATAATCTTGAAGCACTACTTGCTCAATGGGAAGAAACATACAAGAAAGGACTTCTCAGTTTCTGGCTGCTCCTCCTATTATCCCGACGAAAAGCTTACCCACGTGAAGTAAAAGGGCTCCTTTCCGAACTAAGTCAGAACATAATCAATGCTGATGAGAATAGTATTTACCGCGCCCTCTATCGTTTAGCGGAGTCCGGGGTGATTGACAGTGAAATACGGCAATCTGATATCGGACCTGACCGTCGATACTTTTATCTAACCGATCTCGGGCAAAAACTTCTAAGCCATTTTATCTCTCGGAATATTAAGGTTTTTCAGCATCCAGTTGTTGCCGGTCTTATTCAAAAAAACAATTTAATAAAAAGTAATCAAGAAAGGAAATAATTATGACCACGGAAACTATAACTATAAAGGAAAAAAAACTAAAAAACGTGCAGAAAATTCTCTGGATATGTTTTGCAGGGCTTTCAGCTCCTATCATTTTATTTGCCATGCCTTTTTCTATACTTATGAACATGGGTGAAATCATGGATACAGTAAATGGCATAGATATTCCTGCCTGGCCGTTCTTTATTATAAGCGAGGTGCTCGCTGTAACCTTAATTGGCGGTATCTGCCTGGCAATTTACCATATCTTTAAGTACCGCATAGATAAGAGAGACGATAATCTTTTTCTTTAAGACCCCTGCTCCGCCGGATGATAAATACAGAGGTTCGAATCGTTATCACTGGCGGTGTATATTTGAAAAAATCTGAACCGACTTTGCGCGTGATTGACTCAAGGGGCGGAACTATTTTGGCTGCAAGTTATTTTCAATTCAATTTACCGTATGCGCATTTCCATTTGTCTGCCAATTTGATAAATTTTGGATATCCGTTTTTCTTTATGAATTCAATAGACTGTTTGTACTTCTTGTATTTATACCCATTCTTGATATACAAACCGCCAATAATGCTGCATGAATCTAATTTAGAACAATCGGCACAGGTATCAAATTTATTATCCCTAAAACAACACAATTTGATTTTACATTTGGCTTTGTTGATATCTCTTTCTCCTGCATCATAGCCAATTTTACATCCTTTGCAAACCCCATCAATAAATGGTTTGCAAGTCTTACAATATGCGCCACAACAGCCAACGAGTTTTTTTGGATTCATATTTTTTCTCCGCAATTAAAACAATATCCTTTATGTACACAAATAGTTCCACCGCATTTTGGACATGACCATCTTATTTTCTCATTTCTTATAAATTTTCTTATGCCATTTTTCTTGATATATTCAAGATTTTCTATTTCACTCATCTTGTATTTAGTTCTGTACCTTTTGTCCAAATGTTTCAAGTTCTTGCATGGGAAATTGTCACATTCAAAGCAGAATTTCACTTTACCATTTAGAATAAATTCGCAGTTTTTAATTTTACATCTGGCAATACTGACTGGTTCTTTCGCATCAAAAAATCTACATCCAGGGCATTTATTCTTTTCTCGCAAATAGGCATAGCAGATCCAGCAGTTCATGCCGCAGGGAGCGATTAGTTTTTGTTCCATAATCAATTACGCTTTTAAATCTCCAACATATATGCCATATCCTATATATCTGAACATGTTTCTGATATTTTTGGAACCAGGCCATAATTTTTTTAAATGTTTTCTAAAAGATGAACTCTTGATAAATAGAGATATAAACCTGCTCCAGCCTACTAAAAAATCTCTAAGACTTAATTGCCTCATTTCATTAATCAGCTGACTTATATTATTGATTTTGTAAATCCTTGCTTCCTTCAGCCTCAATCCGGAATTCTCCAGCAGTCTAACCCAACCGTTACAAGTCAACATCTTTTTTACACCTGTAGCAAGAGATAAATATTCAACCAAATCCTGTGGAGGTTTTTCATTTAGCCATGTTCCCTCATTAAATCCGATACACCCTTCCGGTTTTGTTACTCGTGCATACTCACTTACTGCTTTACGCTTATCCTCTACAAATGCTGTCACAGATTCGCAAATAACTGCATCGAAAATATCGTCCTTGAAAGGGAGAGCTCTCGCATCTGCTACCCTGAATTCAACTTTCTGCTCTACTTTCTCTCTTTTTGCTCTCTTCTTCGCCCAATCAAGCATTTTATCGGAAATATCAATACCCACTACCTTGCAGCCATACCTCTTTGCAATATAACAGGCAGTCGCTCCAACACCGCAGCCAATATCAAGCACATATTTGTCTTCTCTTAGACCTAATAGCTCAATCAGTTCTCTTGTAGCTTTTAATCCTCCGTAATGTTTTGTACCGCCCCAGTATGACTGCAATTCAAAATAAGAAAATTCTGGTTCTGAAGTGTCTTTTTGCAGTGATTTTCTTTTACTTTCCATTCTTTCCTCCTCTCGCAAGACGCTTGCCCAAAAGGTTTAATTTGAATTTTCTGATAACCTCTGGATTTATTATCTCACCTTTGGGGCTTCCAAAATACAATGCATCGACGGTGCACTGAACTATGCATGCACCACATTGAACACACTTATCCGCTCCCGGCATTACTGCAATATGCCTGTCTTTATCCATTTCATAGCAGTTCCTCGGGCAGACCTGCTCGCAGATGCCGCAGCCTATGCACTTCTCTTCATCTAAAATTACTTTTAAAAGCCGATCTTCATGCAACCCGCTCTTGTACACGGGAGTGCTTCCCATCAGATCAATGCTTATCAAAAGGATAATAACCAGCGAGGCAAACCCCCAGCGTAAAATAAAGTTTAAGCTAAATGTCCCAACCAGTACGCTGTAAAGAATGAGACAGAAAATAAAAATCCCCTCTAAAATTAGAGGAACACGGGCGAACTCAAAAATAACGGTGTATCTGCTGAAACCTACCCCTCTCCTCCTGGGATTTAATAAACCAGAATAAAGAGGAAACAACATGAAGATTAAAAACGGTAAAATCCATGTAAGAAGAACTAAAGGCAGCAGCATCTCACGCCAGAATAGAAATGCAATAAAAGCCACTATTATCGAAAAAGGGAAAGCCCACATAACACTTATCTCTATTCTTTGCATTAAAGGAAACTTAACATCTCTCATCTCTGGAGTTTTTTTAAAATTGTTTCTGATGAAATCAGGTATGTTTTCTGTATAAACGGGCCCCCAGATTATATTCCATCCCGTTTTTTCCTTTATTACCTTTGCTTCAATTCCTGCTGCTGCAAGCTGAGGTAGTATTGCGTTCCTGCGATTCGCGAGCTTCTCAATTCCGCTGGTTTTTAGAACAGATATAACATCATGATTTGTGAAATGACCACCCGCTGCGGAACACCATACGTTAATACCCCTGCTGTTAGCAATAAGCAGATAGCAATCTATGGTATTTTTCACAAGTGCTCTTTTTACCCTCTCTACAGTCACACAATAGTTGCCGGTTATAAAAACAGGAGAATCTTTACCTGGTTTTCCTATTTTAATCAAGCCTGTTTTACATGGAAGAGGGAAACCCCTCAAAAGGGTTCCAATGATGTTTATAATGACATATTTAAAAAAATTCATTTTATTATTCCCTTAGGCTTTTTTGCCACTATTTCTATGAAATCCTCCATCCCGCTCAATCTAATGGATTCTATAATAAAACCTGCTTCTCTTATTTTCCGGGGTAAATCTCTTATCGCCCTTGTAATAGTCTGGGTAAATATATAGGTAATTATCATAAGAGGAAATCTGATCAGCCAATTACCTACCCTTTTTAATGGATTTTTCGGTACAGCTTCATCCGCAATCAGTAAAAGACCTCCCGGATTTAATATTCTTTTTACCTCTTTCAAGGCATAATTTAACTCATCCTGGGTCAGTTCAGAGAAACACAGACTGCTCATCACAGCGCTATAACTACCTGTTTCCTCATTCCCAATCTCTGCAACACCCATCTCGCATAACTTTATATTTTTTTCAAGATTTGCTTCATTTGCTCTCTTTTGTGCAATTTCCAACATCTGAGGATTAATATCAATACCCTTTACTCTTGCACCCTTTAAGGCAGCCCTTATCGTCAATGTTCCCGTTCCGCAGCCAATATCAAAGACACTCTGTCTCCTTTTAATATGAGAAGTCAACCGGTCATATATTTTTTCCAGCCTTCCAAAAGTAAGAATACTAATACCCCTATCATACCTGTTCGGAGCTGATTCAAGTATCTTCATTACTATATATGTGCTCATTTGAATACTCTCTAAAAATTTATAATTATAAAAATTAAGCAAGCTTTAACAATAATGAGCCAGATCTTTCTTTTTTAACTGGCGGAGAGAGTGGGATTCGAACCCACGGTACCACTTTTCAGCGGTACACTCGATTTCGAGTCGAGCGCTTTCGACCATCTCAGCCATCTCTCCACACTATCTCAAGAATTAGGACTTAATTTTTGAATACCAGTACTTTTTACCTTTAAGAAATTCTTTTTTTCCTTTTTTTCTTATCTTCCTCAAATTTTTTATATGCGCATCACCATGATTTGTCTTCAGGAAATCCATCTTTCTGCAGTCCTCAAAATCATCACACTGCCAGCAGCCTTCAAATCCTTTCTTCACACAGCATCTCCTTACAGCACAGAAGGGATCTCCTCCGCCTTCCCTGCAGCCTTTTTTACATCTAAGCCTGACCATAGCACCCAATACTTCATAACAGTCGGGATACTTATTAAAAATTTTAAAAAATGAAAGAGCAGATAATGATTCTGCGGTTTTATCAAACCTTTCCTGCCTGAGTTCCTTTCTCAGATCCCTTGCAAGATCAGCAATCCTTCCAGTATGACTGAAACACTCGCTGCAGAAAAGACCGCAGTATGCAATTATTGATTTTTGATCCGACATATTTATTGTCTCCTTTCCTTATCAGTCAGTCTCTTTTGCACCTCTTTGCTTTTAAGCTCTCTTAAGGCATCTGAGGCGATCCATTTTGCACTTTTGGAATCAATATTATAAATCTCTTCTCCTGTCTTGATAGCTATCTTATTGAGATTAAGATTTCGCTTACCTATCTGCCTTAAAGCCCAGTTGACTGCCTTTTTTACATAATTTCTACCATCGGTTGATTCTTTTTTAATATACGGTAAAAACTTAATGAATTTATCATCACCTGCTTTTTTATCCCCTACAGCAAGAACTGCCATAAGTGCAAATCCCGCCCTTTTTACAAATTCTTTGTCTCTTTTACTCCATTCAACTGCCTTCTCATACACAATAGGTGACTTTTTAAAAAGATTCATGCATACCTGGTCACAGACATCCCAGGAATCAAAATCCCCTGCCCACTGCTCCATCTGCTTTTCTGAGACGTCGTCCGGTTCATCTATCATGCCTGCAAGTATCCTGGCATCATGTATACCCGTTGACCACAGATCCAGGGCTAACTCGTGATCCCTTCCTAACTCTTTTGCAGTTTTCCTTAACTGCGGTATTGATGTGCCCAGATTTCTTTCCGGATTGATACCGAATCTGGCCATTCCCTTAATTGCTTCAGGATTTGATAAGGACTTTAACCTTTTTATTATACTGTCTATATTATATTGTTTATCTTTTTTCATGACCGGATGATTTTTTATATAATCTCTTCCAATATCTCACAGGCATCCCTGACATATTTGTTACAATTTTTTTCAAAAAGATTTTTTTCTCTCGCTTCCCGCATACCTTCTTCAGTGCTAAAATCGACTCCGATAAGTTCAAGACAACTTATAGTTCCATTTCTACTCCGAAACTTACTGATAAAATCTCTGGCGTGCTGATAGACAATCTCTTTGGAATCCTTTAAATTATCTTTATCAAAAAACCTGCATCCAATCATCATGATTGCCCCTGTCACAGCACCACAGGTCTTCTGTAATCCTCCAAAGCCGCCTCCAAACCCGCTTGCTATCATTCTTGCCTGTTCCCTGTCCACTCCAAATTTCTCGCTAAAAGCGGAAAAAACAGACTGGGCACAATTAAATCCCTGATTAAAAAAAGAAATTGCCTGGTCGCTTTTTTCCATTCATAACCTCCAATTTTTAAAAATTAGTTATAAACTGCTCTCATATCAATGCTGCTTTGATTTCTAAAGTAATTGATCATATGCTATAGTAATAAAACTAAGCCTTATGTCCCTTACATTTACCATATTTGGGGCATTTTTCAAATACTATTTTAAATAGTTTATCGATATCCTCTTTATATTCATTCAAAACCTCCGCATTTACACTATAGTATACGCGAAAGCCTATCCTATTTGGCTCAAGAATACCGATACTTTTTAAAATCTTTATATGCTGGGACGCAGCAGGTTGGGTGATACTGAGTTTTTTCGCCAGATCGACTACACACAGGTTGTCTTCCATTTTAGATGCCAGCATTCTTATTATTCTGAGTCTGGTAGGATCACCCAGGGCCTTGAAAATTTCTGACATCATTACTACCTTATCTTTCACTTGCTACCTCACTATTTTAAAATCTCTTTGTCAAACTTTTTTTATGCCACACTATAGCAATTGTAAAGAACAGGATACTAAATCCAAGAAGTACCGGAAGATCCACAATAGGACCAAAATTGCTTACACCGCTTATGGAGTGCCTGGCCAGATCGGTATAATAAGTCAGAGGAGAAATATACGAAATAAATTTCCAGCTTCCCATATTGTCAATAGGAACGAATACACCGCTTATAAAGATCAACGGGAATTTGATCATGCTCTGGAGCATCATTATATTGGATGGATTATCAGTAGGTGGAGCCGATATCAGCAGGCCCAGAGAAGAAAAGCAAAAAGCCGCAATAATGGTACCCGCCAGCAGGCTTAAACTTATTATCCCTACTCCCAATAAGATAATACTTATTATAAAAATGAAAAAGGTTATAAACAGACCAAACATAAGGGAGGCAAATATATCGCCAAGGATTATTGCCCACAATGTGATAGGTGCCGAAACTAGCCTTTCAAAAGTTTTCATTCTGGTTTCCCAGGGCGCTATCACCGGTCCTATGGACGAGACAGTAACAAAGAGTGCCATGCCCAGCAGACCTGGTATCAAAAAACTTAAAGAAAGATTTCTTCCTAAAGCAAAAGCAATAAATAAAAAAGACGGCATAAGTATACCTGATATTACTACGGGTCCCTTTAAATAAAAAATAAACAAATCCTTTTTCGTTACCGCAAATGATTTCTTTAACTGACCAATAAAACCCATTTTTTACTCCTTTGTAAGATTTACAAATACATCTTCAAGGTTAGGTGCTAATGTATTAAGAGATATTATTTTATTGCCGGAGATTCGAGAATATTCTACCAGCCTAGGGATGATTTCCCCTGTACTTTTCCCATAAAATTTTATCTTGTCCCCTACCTTTTTTATACCCATGACTGTATCTCCCAATGATAGCTCCTCTAACCTTACTTCCTTATCGAAAGCTATTTCTATCGAAGCAGCATTCTGAAAAGTATTTCTTAGTTTCTCCGGTGAATCAATAGCTACGATTTTCCCATGATTCATAATTGCCACTCTATCGCAGAGTTGATTGGCTTCTTCAATATTATGGGTAGTCAAAATTACGGTAATATCCCTGCTGTTGAACTCTTTTATAAGCTTCCTGATCAACCTGACACTTTCTACATCCAGCCCGGCAGTAGGTTCATCTAAAAACAGTATTTTAGGATCGTTCATAAGCCCCATAGCTACTATCATTCGCTGTTTCATTCCCTTGGAAAAAGTCTTGACCTTATTATTTCTTCGCTCATATAATCCAAATAGTTTTAATAATTCCTCGGCCTTCTTTACCCTTTCTCTTTTTCCTATACCGTACAGTTCTCCCATAAGCAGTAAATTATTCAGAGCGGAAAGATCCACATATGCATTTGCCATTTCCGGGACTATTCCCATTAGCTGCTTGGCTTCCAATGGTTTTTTTTGAATATCATATCCCCCTACCAGTGCGGTACCGCCTGTGGGTTTAAAAATCCCGGTAAGCATCCTGATAGTTGTTGTTTTACCTGCACCGTTTGGACCAAGCAGTCCAAATAGTTCTCCACTTTTTACCATAAAAGATATTTTGTTTACTGCCGTAAACCCGTTAAATTTCTTGGTCAAATCCCTGACTTCTATTGAATACACTTCTCTCACCTCATTTTCATATTACTCGAACCTCAAATCTATATAAGACTATAAGCATTAACTTATATAGTATACCATAATAATTCTAAAAAAAGTATAAATTATTTTTATTAATTAATTCTATGGCGGAGAGAGAGGGATTTGGTCTTTCGTCTCGCTTCGCTCGCTCACGTAGCCGCAGACTCCCTCGTTAACACTCAGTCCGTCTTTTCAAATCCCGTAAAATATGCATTTGTGGCATATTTTACACAATTAAAATCCACTAAATTTACGAGCTTCAGCAACTCTATGGCGGAGAGAGAGGGATTTGAACCCTCGAAGCAGCTTACGCCGCTTACACGCTTTCCAAGCGTGCGCCTTAAACCGCTCAGCCATCTCTCCGCAATCAAATATTATAACATATTTACATATGGTGATATTACAACTTTATACTTGATTAAAATTCGTGTTCCTATTGAAATATGCACGTTCTGGAACCAAACATATGACTTAAGCCACATTCACTTTCCCAGATTCTATATTCCTGTTTATTATTCTTATTTCCCTGACCAGAAATATAGTGGTTATGATAAAACTGGAGAGATCGGTAAACGGCCAGGAAGCCCATACGCCGATAAGACCAAATAACCTCGGCATTATGATAATGGCTGGAATAAAGAAAAGCAGGTCCCTCGAAAGATTTATAACAAGCGAAGGCCTGGGCTTTCCAATAGCCTGAAAGAATGTGCCTCCAAGTATAGGAAAACTCCATAAAGGCGCGAACATCGCTATCAACCTCAATGGGAATGCACCCTTTTCTATCACACTTGTATCACTGGTAAATATACTTATCAGTGATTCAGGGAAGATGACCATTATAATGAAACCAAATACAGTCACAATAGATGTCCAGACAAATGCTTCTCCCAGAACTTTTTTGACTCTGGGGTATAGTCTTGCGCCATAATTAAATCCTATCAGAGGAGACAGGCCCTGGCTTATGCCTAAAATCGGCATAAATATAAGATCAATGATCCTGATACCTATGCCGGTTATTGCAATATATACATCCCCGCCGTACTGGCGAACGATCCTTATGAAAAGCAGAAACATAATACTGCCCACTATTTCCATCAGAAATGAAGGTATCCCGATGGCCAGGATCCGGCGGGATATTAATTTATTTATTCTAAACATTTTAAGCTTTATACTGAATATGCTGCTCTTCGAGATAAAAAATGCAAAAATATAAACGGAACTTGCTATATGGCTTATGACCGTGGCAATCGCTGCACCCTTGACTCCCCATCCGAAGATGACAATAAACAAATAGTCAAGAATTATATTCAGGATCGACCCTATCAGCATCTCATACATCGAAGCCCTGGGCCTTCCTTCTGCCCTGATCAGGTTGGTACCATTAACAGAAAAGGATAAAAACACGAATCCCAGAAGCATTACGTTAAGATAATCCCTGGCATAGGGTAACACTTCACTGGAAGCACCTATAAATATAAGTATCTTCTCGGAAAAAATATAGATGGGTATAATTGTTATGACATTTAAAATCGTATTTAGTACCATGCTGTCGCCGCCGGCCACTACGGCCCTTTCTATATCACCCTTACCCAGTGAACGGGATACTATTGAAGCTGCTCCTACTCCGGTAAGAAGACCCAGGGCTACAATGAAAATGTTTACAGGCAGGACTAATGTAAGACCAGCAATGGCATCCGGTCCTATTACATTGCCAACAAAAATAGCATCGACAAAATTATAAAGAGCTATTATTACCATCCCGATTATTGTAGGCAGAGAGAATTTGAACAACAGTACTCTTAAATTTTCACTTAAGATTTGCTTCTTTTGCTCTTCCATTATATCTATCAGTCTCCCCTAAGGAATTCACATATAAGATCAAACGCATTAAATAAGACACACCTGGATGTGATTTAAAAAAATTTATAATCCTGAAACGCAGTAAATAAGTAACCTATTATATTATAGGCAAGGCAATTGTCAAGAGAAATTCGACTCCTGTAAATAGATGTCAAAATCCATTAAAGAGGATTCCAATTTATAAGATTATTTATCAAGGATTTTAAAAATCTCAGCTTTTTAAATCATCCTTCAACTTACAACCACAGTAGGGGCAGAAAATAAAACTCTGTTTTATTTTTCTGTTGCACTCAGGGCAATTATTCTTTTTCTTTGACTTTCTTGGGACTTTTAAATCAGTGAATTTTTGTATTCCCAGCTCCGATTCTTTCAGGTCAAATGTTTTCTTTAATTTGTTTAATACCGCTATGCTTTCCTGTTTCAATCCGCCTTCTTCTTTTGAAAGCTTTTCATACACATTTTTAAAAAGGTCTTCAATATCCGAATCCTCAAATTTCTTGAGGATCTCTATTTCACTGTCCAGAACCTCCCTATAGATAATAATATTATCCTCAATAGTATCAAACTGCTTGTCCAGCTTCTCGTCACATGCTTTGCAGTAAGGCTCAGTTGAATCGCCCTTAAGCACTTTACCGCATTCCTGACATCTCCTGACTTCTTCCACTTCTATTCTCCTTTTATATTACTTGGGTGAAACTTTTTAAAAAATAAAACTTTTACATCAGCAAATATTATCATAAAAAATACAAAATAAAAAAAATTATCCTAAAATCTGCTTTCCTAATATTTCTTTCACATATTTTGCTACCGCCAGTGAAGCAGAAAGAGCCGGCGAATCCATTCCGATCAGGTTAATGACATTGGAAAACAACGGATCCTTCTCAATTACAAAATCATAGCGGTCCTTTAATTTCGCTCTTATACCGGCCTGTTGAAGCCCCAGATCTTCCAATCTCAGATTCGGAAAAAACGGCCTTACCATATCGAGATAATAGCTTTCTTCTCTTTTAGGGCTGTAATCCTCTCTGTCTTTAGGTCTGGTATAGGCAGGACCTACAATTACTGTATCACTTACCGTATACTTATTTTCTTTAATCTCAAAAGTAGGAGTGAGGTGAACACCGGTAGATTTATGCACCTTACCCAGTTTAAGCTGTTTCTGGAATTCCTTAAAATCAACCCTCAATTTTTCCCCATCAGGTAGATAACCGCAGGAAACCGGGTAGACACTTAATCCGCTCATAAAAATATCATCCCTTTTGTTTTTATAAAACCTGCCCCATTCACCCCCCACCGGGTCCATCACATACGGGCTTGCTGGATTTATCATGCGTGCTATATCATCAGAATAAAGTCCCGCCGCATTGATAAGCAGCCTGGTTTTAAATATTTCAAAGCCGGTATCTGATTTTATTCTAACCTTTATACCCTTCCCCTGAGGCCTTATTTCCACTGCTTCGTTCCCTACCAGAAAAATCACCCCGCATGATTCTGCAATATGGTAAAGTCTATCAACCAGGATGGTAGGTTCTACTATTCCCGTAGTAGGTACATATAGAGCAGAAACCGCCCTGACATTTGGTTCATATTCAACAGCTTTTTTGCCGCTGATCATCTCGACTTCCGGAACCTGGTTATCAAGAGCGGTCTTATATATATCGGCAAGATATTCTTCTTCCAGCCGGTCGGTAGCCACTACAAGCTTTCCTGTCTTTTTATAAGGTATATTATGCTCACGGCAAAACCTGTAAAGAAGCCTGTTCCCTTCAACGCAAAGCTTTGCCTTAAGTGGACCTGTTTTTCGAGAATAATAAATCCCAGAATGAATCACACCTGAATTGCGGGAAGACTGGTTCTCGCCGTTTATCTGCCTGTTTCTCTCGACTAGTACAATTTCCAGGTCGGAATCCCTGGAAAGTTCATAAGCTACTGCACAGCCTATGACTCCGCCGCCTATTATAGTGATTTGAACTTCTTCGGACATAACTTCCAGCCAGGTAAAATTCTAATCGACGCCTGGATATTCGCAATCATTTTAATACCTTGTAGACAAGCAGCAGGCAATTGTTATCCAGAACTTTGTTTTGAATTAGTTTAAGTTTTAGTAAAGAGGATAAACCCAGACTCCTGAACAACCTCACACCTCTCATCCCGACCAGAACCGGCGAGATTATAATACTTATTTCAGAAATAAGACCCTGTTCGATCAGTATATTGTTAAGTATCCCTCCGCTGTCGGTCAGGACTGTCTTCACTTTATAGCTCTCTGACAGCATTTCAAGCGCCTTATGGTAATCAATATGCTTTTCCCCCGCAACTATACAATCATATTCCCTTTCTTCCAAATATTTTAGATATGAAGAAGGTGTTTTTTCCGAAGCCAATATTATTACATCTTTAGAATAATCAAATCTTCTAAACAGGTGAAGAAAACCTTTAAGCGTCCCGCTGCTGTCCGGTACCACCCAGTAGGGTCTTATATCATCTTTTGAAGTCTTTGGTTTTTTAAAATCTGCTTTCTTTTCCGGATATACTTTGTTGATTGCACTTTTTGCCGTAACGGAACCGACCAGAACTACATCCGGCTTGTAACCAATGGCAAGTCTGTAATAAGTCGCTAAATCAACATCAAATCCCTTTATGGATCCATCAACGCTTATCTCATTGTGCATTATTACTCTGGGCAGCATAACAAATTATTTAAGCTTATGTTATAAAAAATATTCTCACTAATATATTTTATTTGTTTATTTAAATCTTTACCACATCATTTTCAGATTGAGGGACGATTATGTTATCTTTTCCGGACTGTTTTATTAAATTCTTCAAATCCCGTGCATCTATAGTCCAATCACAATTCAGCAGATGGCTGCATATTATTCTTTTAGGTCTGTACTCATACTGGACCTGCAGCAGCTCGCTCATATGATGATATAGTCCATCCCTCTTTGACATTGTTTCCTTTACTACTTCATCTTTTACAAGGTTATATATAACACAGTCAATCCCGGTCAGGTACTTTTTTAATTCCGGAGTCAGATAACTGTCACCACAGAGATATATACTTTTAGCGGCATATTTTATAAGCAGGCTTATATGTACAGGCTTCCAGTTGACAAAGTGCTCGGTATTGAATACAGAAATCGAAATATCATCAATATTTACGGTTATCGGATCCTGGATCTGCCGGGGATACGGAACCTGCAGCTGCTTCGGACTAATTTTTCCCGAGGAAAGTAACGGATATGCAATACTCGGTGGACCTATAATAGTATTTTCGGGCAGAATATGAGGAAGCAGTTTCTTAGGAGAAAAATGGTCTCCATCATCATGAGAAAAGAGTAGAATATCGTCTTCCTTCAATTTAGGTGCAGGGTTGTAATCATTGAATGCATCAAAAAAGATATTTCTGTTTTTAATCGAAATAAATACGGCACCAATACCCAGTAATCGAATTGTAATTGAACTTTTCACCTTAACTCCTATCTTACATATCTAGGTATCTCTATTAGCCATACTGATCAAGTGATTAAAAATAATATAATTTATATAGATTATTATCAAGGATTCAGGAAATCAAATAAAAATTTGTATGCTGCTTGGTGCTTTCCTGTAAGTTAAAATATTTTTTTAATTACAAGTTACAGGCTAATCAAGAATTTTTTTCGGATTATCGTAATAGAGTTTCCTGAGGACTTCTTTATCCAGATCAAAACCTTTATGCAGCCACTCCGTTTCTCCGAAATCACAGGTATATTCTTCGCTCTCGTGAAGGGCAATATCACACCACATTCTGCTATAAATCCATTCCAAATCTTTCTCTTTGGATGCATTCAAAATAATATCTGAACCAAACAGGATTCTATCCTGATAAGCTATGACAAAATCCTTTATTTTTTTTAGATCCTGCTTTAAATATTTGTGATATCTCTTGATGCCGCCGCCCATTGTAAGATCGGTATATAAATTAGGATGCCTATCCAAAAGTTCGGCACACTGGTCAAGATTAATCCCCTGCATTATAGTCGAGCAATAATGAGCATGGATGAAAGTTATTTCCGGGAAATCCGAATAGACCTGATCCAGCTGTTCCTTTAATCCATCAATAGTGATAATACTTCCGTGCAGTAAAATCGGAATTCCGTATTCAGCGACTTTTTCATAAACCCGGTACATATTCTCCGAATCAAGCGGCTCGTCATAAAATTCAGGGTGCCCTCCGATTAATTTTAGTCCTTTTGCTCCTTCCTGGATATACTGCTCGACAAGTTCAGCTGCATTAGGATCAGCTTCATCTATGGTACAGAAAGGAATGATCTTATCACCATATGGTTGTTCCCGGACTACCTTCATCAATGATTCCCAGTTATCCTCATAACCTTTATTGTCAGGTCCTGAAGCAGTGGGGACAAAAAGAACTCTGGAAACGCCCAGGCAGCCAGCGGCATCCAGGAACGTTTCGACACTCCCACCTTTCCGATAATGCTCGTGCATATCAATCTTTCCATAAAGTCCATCTAAGAGCAGCAAATCCTTGACAGCAAGAAACTGTTCTGAAATCTCCTCGGCTGTTTTTTCGGTTATTCTTTCATCACTCTGATATGACGATGGAATAAGGTTAAGTATTTTAGCATAAGCAAGATACAGGTCGCCTTCAGGTTCGAAGAAATCAACTTCATCGAGTGTTATTTCATTTGCGGTAAATAAGTCATGCAAATAATCTCCCAGGTTCTGGGGGTAAAGAGGTGAACCACAGCTTGATAATAATATACCGATTATTAAAACAAAGACAAAGAATAAGTTCAATATAACTGCTTTTCTCATTTTCATCATTTTATTATAAAGTCTTTTTTAAGACATTTAAAGTATTCATTCTTAATCATACATGGTGCTATTTAAAAATATATTTTGGAAAATCTTCTAATAGAAAGGATAAATCTATTGAATAGATTTAGAAAAATAATCATATATGTATTATAATCATCTAATCCGAATGAAGACACCCGGTATTTTTCTAAGGGGTAAAATAACAATCGGGGTCAAATAATAAAGAAAGATATCCCAATGAATAAGAAAGCATATGAAATTTTAAAAGAGATTGGCAGAGACCAAAGAGTAACCGGCATCGGAAGCTTGCCCTTTACAGACGTTGACGAGGCGTGTGAGCTTATCATGAAGTACTGTCCCGTTATTCCTTACATCCCCCAGCTTATAAAAAGAGACCCGAGGGAGAATATGTTCCTGCAGTTCAGCGAGAACCTGCCCTGTGTAATAGAAGATTACCAGAAAAAACAGTCATTTTTCGATGAAACAAAAGACAGAGAAAAAAGCCTGGCTGAGTTTTACGATTATGTAGTGCACGACTGTTATGAGTATTTTAAGATAACTCCCAAGTATTTAAAGGGTTTTTACCCCATGATAGAAAAATGCAGGAAAAAGGATAATCCCTTTATCAAAGTCCAGGTCACCGGACCGATTACCTATTTGATTTCCCTGACAAAAAAAGATAAGCAGTCCATGATCTTTGATGATGAAATTGCCGAAGCCATAACTATCGGACTGGCTATGAAAGGCTTATGGCAGGCCGGAGAGATAAAAAAAGCCGGTAAAATACCGATACTTTTTTTTGATGAGCCTTCCCTGTGGGGTCTGGGCTCGGCATACCTTGCAGTCAGTGATGAAAAGGTGTCTTTTCTTTTAAGCAGTCTGATCGATTTTATAAAGGAGCGTAATAAAGATCTGCTGCTTGGGATACACTGCTGCGGCAACACTAACTGGAAGATCATATTTGAATCAGGAGTTGAAATCGTTAGCTTCGATTCATATAGTTTCGGAGAAAAGCTCACGCTTTACCCGGAAGAAATAAAGAAATTCCTACAAAATGGAGGTTTTCTCGCCTTTGGTGTGACTCCTTCCGCGGAATACAGGGAGGGAATTTCCGAGGACGAGCTCTACAAAAAGTTTACTTCTATTCTGGAGGAATTTGATAAAAAAGGCATCAGCAGTGACCTGATATTGGAAAGTATAATCATTACGCCGGCCTGCGGTCTGGGTCCGATGGATCAGAATGATGCCAGAAGAGTCCTTGAGCTTACCAGCGCACTGGTAAAAAGGATAAAGTAGATAATATATTCTTACTGGCTTTTATACTGATTGTTTTTACTGACCATTATTTTTAATCTTTAAAAAGAGCTTTGTATTCAGGCACAACATCCCCGGTAAACTTTTGCATTCCTTCCCTTGTCTTGTAGTGTGAGAGAAGCTCTTCTATCACAACCATGGGAAGAGTAGCGATGTCCGCACCTGCAAGAGCGGCTTCCCTGACCTGTCTTGCATTTCTCATACTTGCTGCCAGGACTTTTACCTTTGTAATATTATAATTATCAAATATTTCCCTGATCTGGGCTACAAGGTCTACTCCAGAGACTATTCCGTTGTCTTCAAGGATATTGCCGTCTTTCTCTATGCCAACGGCAGGAAAGTAATCATTTTTTCCAAATGAGATATTATTCTGGGAACGCAGGTAATCATCGACCCTTCCAGCAAAAGGCGATACAAAAGCCGCCCCAGCCTTAGCAGCAAGTAATGCCTGTTCAGGAGTAAAAATCAGGGTACAGTTTATGGGAATATTTTCATCTGATAGAGTTTTAATGGCTTTTAGTCCATCAAAGTTGTTTTTACTATCCTTCTCAAGAGAAGGATTTATAGGTATCTTGATATAAACATTACCTGCAACTGGATTGAAAATTTCAAACAGCTTTCGCCCTTCTTTTATCATTGTGTCAGATTCTGTACTAATGACTTCTAGGCTTACTGGCAACCCCTTGGCCAGGGTTAAAATATCTTTAATGTACTCTTTGATATCAATATTACCCCCACTTTTTTTCATTTCCTCTACTGCTGCTCTGATAAGTGATGGATTTGTTGTTACGCCATTAAGCAGCCCGTACTGATATGCTCTTTTTATTTCCTCAAGTTTACCTGAATCAATAAAAATTTTAATTTTAACCACCTTCTTTCAATATTTATTTGACTTTATTTATTATACAACACCTATAAAAATCCAAACCTTTGTTCTGATTAATAATAAATAAACGTAAAGATTTGAACTTGCATCTGGATGTGGGGACAAAGGATAAGAAGCCCCCGAAGATCTGGATGACTGCAACTGATAACTAAATATATTATAATAGTGCAAAGGAGAAAAATATCGTGATAACCAAGACAATTACAATAATTATCATAATAACCCTGGTGCTTCTTTTGAGCAGCTGCTGCCAGCTGGGCTCCGGTACTACTTCTTTTCTGGAAGAAATAAGTAGCCGGGAAGAAACTGTCGAGACTGAAGACCAGGAGGAAAGTAATAATCCTCCAAGTTCCGATGTCCCCTGCTGGATATTGGCTTTGGGTGGAGATGGACGTGATTATGCCCCTTCCCTAACTCCAACGGATGATGGTTATGTAGTTGTGGGTATGACTACCTCATATGGCCTGGGAAGTGGAAGTAATAACCTGGACGGCTCCCATGATTTTATGGCAGTAAGACTAAATAAAAAAGGTGAACTTATCTGGACTACTGTTATCGGTGGTCCGGAAGATGAGAGAGGCAGTTTTTCGGTGACTCCCACTTCGGATGAGGGATTCATACTCACCGGTACCACCAGATCATATGGTTCTGGTGGTGCAGATATATTCTTAGTAAAGCTTGATGCCAGGGGAAGACTGATCTGGGCCAGGACTATTGGCGGAAATGGACAGGAGACGGGAAAGACTACTCTAGAAATAGACAGTGGATATATCACTATGGGCGATACCAGTTCGGGAGGTGCCGGGGAATCGGATCTTCTGGCGGTAAAGTATGACAGGAACGGAAATATTATCTGGGCAAATGCTATTGGCGGTCCGGATAAAGACCAGGGGGCTGGTATAGCCGAAGTGGCAGACGGCTTTATAATCGGCGGTACAATATGGTCTTATGGAGCTGGAGGAGCCGACGGCGGCTATATTAAACTTGATGGTTCCGGTAATATCCTGTGGGCAAAAACTGTGGGAGGCTCCGGTGATGAAGGAATTAACTGGGATGGTGTAAGAGCTTTAACGGATGGAGGTTTTGTCCTGGGTGAAGGTACTACTTCCTATGGAGCCAGTAACCAGGCTATATGCTGTATGAGACTGGAGCCGGACTTGAGTGTTAGGTGGGCGATTATGATTGATGGACCCCAGGCTGATGCTGGCTGGACCATGAATAGGACTCCTGATGGATATATTGCCGGAGGTAAATTCGGTATGGGCCAGGATGACGGAGATGTGATCTATATCAAAATTGATGATAGTGGTAAGTTTTCCTGGGCCAGAGTCCTGGGGAATGAGAAACTGGATGAGATCGAGGAGATCATTTTTGCTGATGGCGGTTATGTTATGGCAGGAGTTACCAGGCTGGCTGAAAATAATGGTGATTTCCTGATAGCAAAAGTAAATGAAGACGGATTTGTCGGTGGAGATGGCGACCCGGTAGAAGAACTTACCGTTATGACTGTTACTGAAGTAAATCCAACTGTCTCATCTTTTTCACCGGTAGTTACCGATGTATCTTCAAAAATAAATATCTTATCTGTTAGTCCTAATGTGGAGGAACCTGAACTGGAAGTCAATCTCATACACAGGAACTAGTTCAAGTCAAAAAATTGCACCTGTGGCATACACATGAAGGGGCTTTTATTTTTATTGATTTCATAGACTTCCCCCTAATATTGACACCTAAGAAAAGACAATAATAATATGAAATTGGAGGTAAAAAAGATGGGGAGAAGAATTTTTAGCAAGGAATACAAACTGCAGATAACCAGGCAAGTAATCAAAGAGGGAAAGCGTATTAATGAAGTATCCGAAAGTCTCGGAATCACAGAGCAAACAATTTATCGTCGGTTAAGAGAATATGACAAGTATGGCGAAGAAGCATTTAAAGGCTTCGGTAACGCAAGAGTGGACAGCCAATACAAAATTAAACTGTTAAAGAAGAAGAACAAACAGCTTGAACAGGGGAACGAAATCTTAAAAAAGTTCCGAGTCTTCCAAAAGGGAAGACAAAAGAAAAGGTGCTCGTATCAGCATGAGCCGGGGCGGGAAACCATGGGACAACGCTTTGGTAGAGGCATTCAGCAAGTCATTAAATCCGATCTTGTAGATAAAAAGCACCCGTTTAAAACGAGAGACCTTGCCCGAAAGGAGGTATTTGAATATATTGAGATGTTCTATAATCCGAAACGATTACATTCAGCATAAAACATTAATACCCATCAGATATCTATGAAAATCACCACTTTAAAACCCTATAATCTTATTACAATTATCTAAATATTTATCTAATAATGTATTTGTAAATTGCATTGGCAACCCCACATTTGTAATTTTCATCTGTTGTAAAATTTGCTTTTCTTAAAACATCTTCATACGAATTTTTTACAGCTATAGTTAAACCAACTATATTAAACATACTAATATCATTATAGCTATCTCCGATTACTACTACTTCTTCTCTTTTAATTTTATTTTTTTTCAAAATATATGATAATGCACCACCCTTAGTTGCATTTAAATTCAATATATCAAAAAAAAATTTTCCAGACCTTACAAATTGTAACTTTGAAGAATATTTTTCCCTTAGACATTTATCAAGAGGATCTTTTTCACTAATTGTAACAGTTATATCAGCTGCGTTCTGTACAAAATAATTTGTTTCTAAGTTATCTACCTTAATTATATTTTCACCCACATTTATTAATTCACTCATATTGGGATGATACTGTTCAAAATATATTTTCCCATTGATATTTGATACCAAAGGATAATACCCTTTCTTCTTAATGTCTTTAACAACATGTAGATAATTTTTTGTGCCAATAATAATCGATCTTATAATTTCTAAATTCTTATTCGCAATTACCGCTCCGCTTAAGGTAATTTGTGGGAGTTTTAAATTTAATAATTCTATTAAATTCATAATAGAATAAACTGTTTTACCAGTAGCTAAGATAATTTCTATTCCATTTTCTTTACAGTCAATAAGAGCTTTTTTATTTAATTCTGGTAATACTGAATTTTCATCCAACAAAGTTCCATCCACATCCGTAACCACTAATTTTATTCTCTTTTCTTTAGCCATCTATCTTTAGCATATAGAGAAACATTTAAAAATGAATTAATAATATAATAAAAGAAGAACAGAGGAATAATTATAAATACTTTAACCAGTATTCTGCACTATATCTATAGTCTTCAATTATTTTATCTCCACTTAATTCGCACCCATGGATAAATTCAAACATTAAATCTATTTTATGGTCAGAATAATTTTTTATTATCTTTATTACTTCTTGTGGTTTAATAATTCCTACTTTATTATACTCCGGTATAAATGGCCAATATCTATCACCTAAACCATCACACTGTTGTAAATGAATTATATTTGTCATAGGTATTATATTCTCCAAAATATAATAAATATCTCTATCTTTATTATTTATATCCAGGTCAAAAGCAGTTGTATGGCCCAAATCGAAGGTTAAATATATAGGAACCTCAGTATAAGAATTTATTTCATTATAAAATCTTTTTGCTTCTTCAATTGTATGTGGCGGTTCATAAGGAGTAGGCATATACTCCCATGTAAGAGAGTTTAAATTATGCTTATATGCAACTTTTGATAAATAAACCATAGATTCAAAAAATGATTGCATTAAATATTCTCTTCTTTTTAGATTATTAAAATCCTTTATGCTAAAGGATAAAAAATGACCCCCCGTAGTTTGCGCCCCTATTATAGATGATATCTCTATTGCATCTATATAATAATCTATTGCAGACTTCCTTACTACTGGATTTGGATGGACTAACATATTCTGACTGTAAGCATTTAGCCCAGTAAATGTACTTGATATTTTACCACTATACTTTTTAACTGCTTTATTTATCTCACTACACATAAAAATAATATCAGACTCTTTTAAACTTGGATAAAATAAATCAAAAGAAGCTTGAATATTCTTCAAACCTATTTCCTTTACAATAACTCTCACCCATTCTTCAGGCTCGACCCATTTCTTAATGGCAAAAGCATTATTAACACCTAATTCAATCTTTCCGCCCATAACATAATTCCCATTTTCTATATCTTAAAAAGATGATAAATATTTTTTACATTCAGCAACTAACTAAATCAGTGTTATTTTTCCATATCTACCATTATTCTCATAGTATCAGGACCACCAAATATTTCCCATACTCTGTTAAAATCATCTAAAGATATCTTTGGATTTACTAACTTACTAATCCTTACTTTACCACTGGCAAGAAGTTCTATTGCTTTTAATTGAGTATAAGGATTATTAAAAGAACCCGAAATAAAAAATTCGTTTTCATTTACATCAAATGGAGTTATAGGTATAGTTTCACCCTTTGGACAAACGCCAAACCAAACTATATGTCCTCCTCTTCTTGCCAAATGCAATGTGGTTTCAGCAACCTTGCTTTTTCCTGAACAATCTATTACAACATCAGCTCCACAATATTTAATTTTTTTCACCTCTTTTTTAATATTTTCATTTATTGGATCAATTACATGATTAGCCCCGTATTCACTTGCAATTTCTCTTCTCTTTTTAATAGGTTCACTAACTATAATATTAGAAGCACCAGCTATGGAAGCTAGCTGCATAACTAAATTACCCATACCACCAGCGCCCAAAATGACTACCGTATCACCATGTTTAATCTTAGCAACTTCAATACCTCTAATTGCACAAGCTACTGGTTCTGCTAATGCACCAGCTTCAAATGACAAATTAGGTGGTAATTTAAAAATATTAGTTTCTGGTACTACTGAATATTCTGCAAAACCACCATTTCTATGAATGCCAAGTGTTATCAAATTTTCGCATAAATGTTCCTCACCAATTTTACAAAAATAGCATTTATGACAAACTATATTTGGATCTACTATTACCCGATCACCGACCTTAAAATTTTCTACACATTTACCTAACTCTATAATTTCACCTGAATATTCATGACCGAAAATAATAGGAAAATTAGCATAATATGCCCCTTGATATAGAATATAATCTGTACCACAAACACCACTTTTATTAACCTTTATTAATACTTCTCCTTTACCAGCCTTTGGTATTTCAACATCTTCTATTCTTACATCACCTGGTTTATACATGACCACTGCTTTCATTTTTAACCCCACATAGTAAATTACTAATTATTTTAAGACTCACACGAAATTCTTATTATTTCTTCAAACTGGTTCTTACCAATTTTCCTTGGATTAGTAGCTGTTAATCCAGATCGTAAAACTAAAGACATAACATCTTTTGTCTCCCTAACACCAATCTCTTTCAAATTCGAAGGAAGTCCTACATCTACAATTAGATTTCTTACTGACTCTGCCGATTTATATGCAGCGTCTCTTAGTGACAAATCATGAACATTTTCACCCATTAACATTGATATATTTGTATATTTCTTAAAGTTCGAAACACAATTATATCTCATTACTTCAGGTAAAGTTAAAGCTACACTTGTACCGTGATCTGTATTATAAATAGCACCAATAGCTTCGCCAATAACATGAGCTATTGTGGTATCTGCTTGAGATATTGCTACACCTGCAATAGCACTTGCTAACATCATATTTGAACGAGCGTTTATATCTTTTCCATTTGATACTGTATTTCTTAAATTTTCAGCAACAAGCCTTATAGCCTCGACAGCAAACAGGTCCGATATTGGAGTTGCTAATACTGATGTATATGCTTCAATTGCATGAGCCAATGTATCCATACCAGTAGCTGCTGTATAATAAGGAGATAAGCTAATAGTTAAAGAAGGATCTAGTATAGATACAGAAGGATAAATATACATACTTGCAAAGGCATCTTTTCTTTTAATCTTTTTATTGCTAATTACTGAATAAGGAGTTGTTTCAGTACCAGTTCCAGCAGTAGTAGGAACTGCTACAATAGGAAGAACCTCTTTTTTAATTTCATATCCTTCTACAAAATCCCAAACACTCTTATTTTCAGAAATAGCTGCGGCAATACCTTTGGCCGCATCTATCGCGCTGCCACCACCTAAGCCAATTACAAAATTACAATTTTCACTTTTAGCTATTTTTGCTCCCTTGTCTATTATTGGTGTATCTGGGTTAGATTCTATTTCTTCAAAAACTTTTGTTTCTATATTACTTTTTTTCAAAGAATTAATAACTCTATCAGTATAACCATATTTTCTTGCTGAACTTTTGCCAGTTACTAAAAAAGCTTTCTTACCTAAACTATTTACCTCATTACCTAGTTTATCTAGTGAATTTTCACCAAAAATAACTTTAGTAGGCATAAAATAATTAAAACTCTTGACATAATTTACCATTATTCCTCCCATCTATTTATTTTTTATAAATGAATTAACTCAGCAAACCTTAATTAATTTTCACTTGATTTGGATAAATCTCTAAACAAGTCTTTTAACTTCAAATACAATTCTTTGTATATTTTAAAATATCTTTGATACTTTATATGTTCCTCTTTTTCAGGGTATATTGTATGTGAAACCTCTATAAAATTATTCACATCTGACCAGCTTTTAAAACAATTAGTACCCATACCTGCTACAAATGCAACACCGAGAGAAGAGCCCGGACTTTCTTTTAAATATATAACTGGATAACCAATTATATTACTTATTATCTTTCCCCAGGTTTTACTTATAGCACCTCCATTTGCAGCAATGACTTTTTTGGGCTCAAACCCCAATTCTTTTAAAACCTCTATATGATGTAAAAAACCATAACCTATCGCCTCCAGTAATGCTCTATAAATATGATATTTAGTATGATGTAACGACAAACCAAATATCACACCTCGCGCCAATGGATCAAATATCGGTGTTTTCTCTCCCACAAAATAAGGTAAAATAACTATTCCTTCAGATCCAGATTCTAATTTATCAGCTTTCTCATCAATCTTGGCATAAGCTACACTATTTTCATTAAATGACTGTTTAACAAACCATTTTAAAACAGATCCACTTGATGCCATACATCCATTAATAATAAATTTATTTGGGATTATATGATAATCAATAAATAATCTTTTATCAGTTATTAATTCATTAGTAGAATATAGAATATCACCAGCACCACCAAATTTTAAAAGTAAATCTCCATCACTCTGAATTCCTGCCATAAATGCTGATGCTATATGGTCTGCAGAGCCAGCAACTACTGGTATTCCTTCTTGAATATCTAATTTTTTTGAAACTTCATATGTAACTCCTCCAACGATATCAGTAGGTTTATTTATTTTTGGAAGATATTCTTCATTAATACCAATTATTTTTAATATTTTATTGGACCATTTTTTATTGTGAATATCATAAAGTCCACTTTCCAAAGCCCAATTATGTTCAACTGTATATTTACCAGTTAATTTATATACAATATAATCATAGGAACCCATAATCTTATCTACTTTTTTAAATACATCAGGTTCATTATTTTTCATCCATAATATTTTTGGGCTAATCATTTGTTGATTTATAACACACCCTGTAATATTAAAAAAGTCATCATCTCCAATTTCTTCTCTAATATACTCAATTTCATTATAAGTCCTTGCATCGTTTTGTTGCATTGATGGTCTAAGCACTTTTCCTTTATCACCTAATAATATAAAAGCTGGAACCATACCACTAACACCAATACCAGCAATTTCATTGGGATCTATGTTTACTTTTTTTATCGAGGATTTTATTGTGATTACTGTATTTTTCCACCAATCATCAGGTTTTTCTTCAGCCCAACCCGGCTGGGGAGAGTAAAGATCATGTTCTGCTCTAGTAGTAGAAATAATTTTATATTTACATACATCACAAATAACTGTTTTTACAGAGGTTGTACCTATATCCACACCTAATATAAATCTATTCATTCTGAATAAATTCCTTATTAACTATCTAAATTATTTCTTACTTTCTAATTTTTTTTACTTTCTTCATAAGTTTAGTAACTCTATCTTTATCAACCTCATTCCATGTAATACCATTTTTTTTAAGACTTGTTCCTATAATCGCTCCATCTGCTACCTCAAGCATTTTTGAAACATTATTAATATTAACTCCTGTATTTACAAAAACTAAAGTACCTGGTACTACTTTCTTAACCTTTTTTATATACATAATATCAGCCTCTTCTCCAGTAATATTACCAGAAATAAGCAATACCTCGGCTAAGGAAGAAAAAACGACACTTTTCGCTATCTCCTCTATAGTTCTTCTATCTGCAGAGTGTGCAAATTCAGCATTTATATTAAACATAGTTAATATATTTTTTGCTTCTATAGCATCCTTAAATCTAAATGCCTCTGCACAATTTGTACCCCATATACTCATATCCCCGAAATAAGCACCAGTAAAAACCTCTCTTATAAAAGTAGCTCCTGTTGCCTTTGCAATAGCAATAGTAGCAATAGGGTCAAATAGTACATCTACCCCAAATGGTATTTTTATTAAGGGTGTAACTCTACCAATTAAATAGCTCATAGTAGCAATAGTTACTGAACTAACTCTTGTTTGGTAAGGTCTATCATTTTCATTTCCAAACATTATTGCATCTACTCCACCTTCCTGGAGAGAAATAATATCTTTTTCAACAGACTTTAGAATATCTTTAATACCACCATTCTCCTCACTATAAAGCGGACTTCCAGGTAAAGCTTTAAAATGAGCCATACCAATGACAGGTTTTTCAGTTTTAAATACTGTTTTTAGCACCTCTTCTCCCATATCTTCTCCTTATCCTTACTAATTTTCAATTGATATTAACCCTCAATAAAAGATTTTTTAAATGACTTTTTAAATATTAATGCTTTATTTTATTATTTTCTTTGGGAATATTACTTATCTTATAACCAATGTTAATTTCTTTAAAAAATTTTATATATTCTTCCGGTAATTCATTATCAGTTATTACTTGATCTACCTCTTCCCATCCACAGACTTTACAAAATGCATCTTTATTAAATTTGGTTGAGTCAGCAACTAAAATTACTTTAGCGCTATTTTTAATCATTGCTTTTTTTACAGGTACATCTTCAACATTAGCATTAGAGACTCCGTTTTCCTTGCTTACAGCATCAGCTGCTAGAAACAATTTATCAGCCTTTAAATCCTTTAAAAAATTAACTGTAAAAGAACCACATAATGAGTATAGAGATCTCTTTAATTCTCCTCCCAAGATAAAAACCCTTATATGTTCTACTTCACAAAGCTCATTAGCAATTTTAATATCATTGGTTAGAACACCTATATTTTTAAATCTTTTTCTTTTAATCTGCAGTGCTATTTGCATTGTTGTAGTACCTGTATCTAAAATTATAGTATCCCCATTTTCAATAAACTCGACTGCTTCCTTGCCAATTTCTTGTTTTTTCTCA
This sequence comes from uncultured Actinomycetota bacterium, assembly GCA_964610385.1. Taxonomy (GTDB): domain Bacteria; phylum Actinomycetota; class Humimicrobiia; order Humimicrobiales; family Humimicrobiaceae; genus CAZBSE01. The sequence continues at coordinate 26,967 of CAZSXW010000007.1, read as the reverse complement.
ACATTCAAATATGATTTTGTTTTATAAAGTGGTTCTGTGGTCATAGTGTGTTCTATTATATCTATTCCTCCTCCATGAACCTGCTTTATTAAATTTTGTCTACTTAAATCTTTTAAATCTCTTCTTATTGTTATTGGTGTGACATTAAATATATCTTGAAGCTCCTTATTAGTTATAAAGCCCTTTTCCCTTACAATTTTTAAAATTTTAGCTTGTCTTTCAGCCTGAAGCATATTCTCTCCTTTTCTTAGAAGATATTTTATAATTTTTTATTTAAATGTTTAAATATGTTCTTTTTAATTCATGTTTATAAATATTTCGTTTACTATTAATATATATTTATGTTTTTAAATGTATAATAATATATAAACTATTAGTAGTCAAGCTTTATCTTTAAAAATTCATATTTTTATAAAATAGAATATAAAATATAAATCTATAAAAATTTAATAAAATATTGCTCCATTCAAGACGAGGACTAATTGCATGTTAAGCCCCCTGTTATCAAAATCGCAGCTCCTGACACATAATCTGATTCACTAGAGGCTAAGTATCCTACTAATCCTGCAATATCTTCTGGAGTAGCCAATCTTCCCACTGGTATATTTTCAGTTATTTTTTTCATCAATGCACTTTCATCTATACCCATTTTTAATGCAAATTTACGGTTGCTTTGTTTAATCATATCTGTCATCGTAATACCAGGACATACACTATTAACCTGAATTCCATATGGTGCTAATTCTATTGCAAGCACCTGTGTAAACCTAAGAACTGCTGCTTTTGAAGCTGCATAAGCAGAATTCTCTTTAACACCATGAACAGCCTGCTGTGAGGATATATTTATAATTTTTCCGCTTTTATTTTTAATCATCTCCTTAGCTACATACTTACAGCACATAAATACACCCTTTGCATTTATACTCATTAGTCTATCCCAGTCTTTTTCATCCAAATCTATAGCCAGCTCTTCACAGAGTATACCAGCAGCATTCACCAGTATGTTTATTCTATTTAGTTTATTTATTACTGTAGCTACCATATGTTTTACTTCTTCTAAACATGAGATATCCACTTTTAAAGCAAAGCCTGGATTTGGAGCTATTTTTCCTATTTCTTTCAGATAAGATTCTTCAAAACCCTCTATAATATCTACTGAAACCACTCTTGCCCCATGTTTCGCCAGTTTTTTAGCTATTCCCATCCCTATGCCTCTTGCAGCTCCAGTAACAATAGCTACTTTGTTCTGTAGGTTTAAATTGGTTTGCATTTAAATATTCCTCCAGTTACTAAATATTATTTTTATCTATTAAAATAAAAATTAACTATTTTAATTAACAATTTTTATTTCATAATCACTCCATTTATTAACATACAATATACTGTTTGGAATCAATAAAATAGTAGTTGCTACCTCTTCAACTACAGCTGGCCCTTCTATTTTCATCCCAGCTTTTAGCAGATCACCATTGTATATGGGCACAGAACATAATGATTCTGAATCATCCATTATCAATTTTCTGTATCCTTTTTTAGCAATTTCAGGGCTTTCTTTACTAATTTTATGCTCCAAAGCTTTAACCTTTTCAACTTCACTAATTGCCAAAAGTCTTAGTGCAACAAATTGACATAAACTATCCCTAATGGCATATGTATAAATTTTTTCATGGAGATCATGAAAATTATTTGTTATTTTTTGAATATCTTCTTGTTTTATAATCCCTAATGTAATTTCTACATTTAATTCATAGACTTGATATGGATATTTAATATCAGCTGATCTTATAAATCGAATATTAGTATTTCTACCTCTAATATCTTCCATATCTTTCTTAGCTTCTTTTTCCATCTCTTCATATATTTTATTTAAATCTTCTGCTTTAGCATTTGTGCTTGTACAAGTGTAATTACGAACATAATCATGTCTTATATCAGTTGTCACTAGACCAAAAGCACATAATTGACTTGCAGATCTAGGTATTATTAGTCTGCTTATTCCAATCTCTTTCGCAATCACTGACGCATGAATAGCACCTGCACCTCCTCCTACTATCATATTATAGTCCTGAGGATCAATCCCCCTTTCAGCAAGAATTGCTCGTATAGCACCAACCATATTATTGTTTACAACTTTATAGATTCCCAGTGCTGCTTCTTTAACAGTTATTTTTAATGTATCTGCAATTTTATCTTTAACTGCTTTATATGATAATGAAGAATCAATCTTCATTCTTCCTCCAAGGAAAAAATCAGGGTTGATATAACCCAGCAGTACATTTGCATCCGTTACTGTTGGTTCTATACCACCTTTCATATAACATGCTGGACCAGGTTCAGATCCTGCACTCTTAGGTCCAACATGAAGAGCGCCCCCTTTATCAACCCATGCAATACTGCCGCCACCTGCTCCAATACTTTTAACATCAACAGCTTGGACTAATATAGGCATTTCTCCTATATTTAGTTGTTTGATAGTTCTAATAGTTCCATCAGTTACAACACTAATATCAAAACTTGTACCACCCATATCTATAACAATTCCATCTTTTGTATTTAATTGTTTCAAGTAATACAAGCCAGCATTTGGGCCAACAGAAGGACCGGACATTAGCAGATTAACTGGTTTTAATTTCAATTGCTCAACCGATGTAATCCCAGAATTTGATTGGACTATTAATAAATGACCTCTAAAGCCGATTTTAGACAACATTTGTGAAATATTATTTAGATACTCAGACATTATCGGTATTAAAAAAGCATTACATACTATTGTACAGCTTCTCTGCCATTCCCTCATTATCGGTTGAATATCTGTACTTATTGAAATTATTATATCTTTAAATTTTTTCTTGAAAATTTCAGCAATCTTTCTTTCGTGTTCTGGATTAGCTATAGACCATATCAAACAACAGCCAACTGTTTTTACTTCATTTTTTCTAAAAAAATTACCAGCCTTAATAACATCATCTTCATTTAAGGACTTGATAATTTCACCCTCAGAATTTATCCTCTCTTCTACAGGAAAGGTTAAATATCTTGGTACAAAGGGTTCAGGTGGATCCATTTTTAGATTCCAACGGTTTGGCTTGTATCCATCTCTAAGAAGTAGAACATCTCGAAAATTTTTAGTGCATATTAAACCAGTTTTGGGGCCGACTTTGCTCAAAACCGCATTCGTTCCCACAGTCGTACCATGAACTAAGATACCAATATTACTCACAAATTCATTGAAATCTATATTTAATTGATCTGCACACAGTTCCAATCCCTCCAATAAAGCACTACCAGGATCCTCTGGACGACTAGGGACCTTACCAAGTTCAATTGATCCTTCTGAGTCACAAACCACTAAGTCTGTAAATGTTCCACCAATATCAATACCAACCTTGTATTTCATTACTTCACCTGACTTTCTAGGAAATTGCTTAAATTGAGCTATTAACTTTCACGATTTTTTTTAGTTTTTTCACAATCAACTTCAAAAGTACTCAATTTTATAACAACGCCATAATCCTTTTTAGCTGATTTAATAGATATAAGGCCGTCTTTAACATCACTTAATACTTTTTCAATATCTCTTTCTTTGGGATTACCAACTCCACCCCCACCTGATGCAAAGCCATAATAAGTCTCATCTTTGTGTAAAACAAACATTCCATTGCAATCATAATATGTTCGTTTTCCTTCTTTATCCTCTACAAAGTGATAACCACCTCTGCCGAGCATACCACCGAGTATCCCATGAGGTGGGTGTTTAAATCCATCACCAAAAAAAACACAGGTCATATCATGTTTAACCCCTTTCATAACCAACTTCGATCCAAATCCACCTCGCCATTTTCCAGGGCCAGTAGAATCTTCCCATAATTCATGAAGAAGTATAAGATGAGGAGCGGTCATCTCTTCAGCTTCTACTCCCTGACATTTCGTAGCTCCTAATGTTGTCATCGTAAGGGTAGTATTCCATCCATCATGCCCCCATATAGCACCTCCTCCTGAAGAGGCTTTAAAGGTCTGATACCCATACGGTTTACCATTTCTATAATCAATGCCTGATGTCTGCAAATTAGTCCCTGATTGCTTTCCCCAGCCAGCAGGCGTATTGTAGGGAATACATTGTGACAATGCTTTCCATACAACTTCGCATATTGTATCACCAATAACAATAGTACAGTTAGATGTGGCAGCGGGATAAATTGGATTAACCACTGATCCCTTTCTTGCTTTAACTTTAATATGCTGGAGACACCCGTCATTTCTTGGAATATTAGGATTTACACAAGAAAGAATAGCCGTCCCTACTTGAGCATATGTATTTCCCCAACTACTGTTTGTTGACCCCTTCGTTTGATCTTGGCTTTCACTTAAATCTACTTCGATGATATCATCTTTAATTGTTAATTTACACTTAACTAAAACATTCTCATTACCAACTCCATCATTATCTGAATAAGCACTCCCATAATATTTTCCGTTTGGCATATTTCTAATTTCTTCACTCATCATTCGATCTGAATAATTTATCATCTCCTCCGTATAAACAGTTATTAATTCAGGAGAATATCTTCTACAAAGTTCCACTAACCTCTTTTCACCTATTCGAACGGATGCTACCTGTGCTCGCATATCATCATGCCACATGTCGGGGTAGCGAACGTTGCTCTTATATAGATTTACAACATCATAGATTTCTTTATTTTTTTTATAGACTCTAAGAGGAGGTACTTTTAACCCTTCAGAAAATATATCAGGTGCATCAGCCCTGCATGCAGAAGGAAGGGGAGAACCAATATCTAAATGATGTGCTCTTGTCATAGTCCAGAACACTAATTTATCCTTATAAAAAACAGGACAAGCCATAGATAAATCTGCTAAATGAGAACCATTCCTATAAGGATGATTACAAATATAAATATCGCCAGAATTAATATCATTTTTAAAATCCTTAATTATCTCTTTTAATACTAACGCTCCGGCTACTGTATGGATAGGTAATACTTCCTCTTCTTGAGTAATAAGCCGTCCATTTCCATTAAAAATAGAACAGGAAAAATCCTTAGATTCATTTAAAATAGAACTTCTAGCAGTGCGCTCCATGGTAATTGACATCTCATGTCCAATAGCTGCTAAGCGTGATAGCAAAACTGAGAATAGTATTGGGTTAATCTTTTGTTTCATAAATCTCTCTCCCTATCCTATTGTTTTTCATAATTTCTATCAACTTTTAACCACTTTCTTTTCATAGCGCTTTCAAAAGCAGTATCGATAACTAACTGTACATCATGTCCATCAGCTATAGTTGCAAATTCTTGCTCTTTTTGACTAACACGCTCTTCATAAATATTTTTATATATGCTTTTAAAGTTTTGTTTAAAAGTATCTGCATATCCTTCTATATGACCTCCAGGAAGACTAAAGTATGGCCTTAATTCTGATTTAACTAAATTGGGATCTTTGATCAATATTTGGTTAGCTTTGTCTCTAAAGCCTATAGAAAGATGATTTGGTTGCTCTGAATTCCATTCAAGTGAACATTTCGAACCGTAAATCCCAATTCTAAGCTCTAATCTTTTACCAGCACTAACATGAGAGAAGACAACATTTCCTGGAATGTTATTTGAAAATCGAAATAAAATATTTGCAAAATCTTCACTATACACATTTACATCCTCCTCATGGATATTACCCTTATCATCAGACGTCTTTCTCTTACGGATTTTATGTACAGTTTGAAAATCAGCACATACACTTTCAATTTTTAAACCTACTAAGTATTGTACTAAATCAATCCAATGAGAACCTATAGTCGCTACAACTTGAGTTTTACCTCCGAGTTTGAGATCAGCACGCCAGTCATAATCAGATTCTTTAATCATCCAATCTTGCAGAAATGAACCTGTCACTGCATATATTTCTCCCAAATGACCATTTTTAATCATGTCTTTCATAACTTTAACCAGAGGATAAAACCGACAATTAAAATTTACAGCATTTACAACCTTTATTTTTTTCGATAACTCATAAAGTTTTGCTGTTTCATTTGAGTTTAATGCTAATGGTTTTTCACAAATAACATGCTTGTTACATTTTAAAGCAAATAATACCTGCTCATAATGCAGGTAATTTGGTGTTGCAATATGAGTAACGTCTACATCTTCATCTGTTATCAGTTTTTGAAAATCTGTATAGATTTTAGATATATTTAATTGCTCTGCTTTTGTTACTGCTAATTCTTTATTGGCTTCAGCAAGTGCTATTACTTTTACGTTGGGAATTCTTCTTAAAGATTCTATATGCAATTCTCCAATAAAGCCTGCTCCAATAATTCCTACTCCTATATTTTTTTTAACTTGCACTTAGATACCTCCGACTGAATTATTATAGCAATATAGCAATTTAACAATTAAAATTATAGTCAGATTAATTAATTATATTATAAAAAATATAATTTTTTCTAACCAATTGAGTATACTGTATTTAATATTTGGAAAGTTATATATAAAATAAGAAAATCCTATAACTTATAGCTATTATTATTTAATTTCTTTTCACCAACCATCATATCAATAAGTTCTGCACTATTTGTCTTGTTAACAAATCTTTCTCCAACCTTCTTACCACCTCTTAGTACCACAAATCTATCAGCTACTTCAAAGGCATGATCAAGATCATGAGTTATAATAACAATAGATTTTCCAACCTTTCTTAAATTTTTTACGAGTGAGAGCAATTTGGAACTTTCTTCTACACCTAAACCTGCAGTAGGTTCATCCAACAGAAGAATTTTCTGCCTTGTAGTCAGAAAAACAGCTCTAGCAATAGCAACTGCATGTTTTTGACCACCAGATAAACCATTTACAGATTGTTTTACCGATCTAATAGCAATTCCTGTTTTTTTTAAACATTCAGTAGCTATCTTATTCATTTCTTTCATACGAAGGAACTTAAATTTATTAGATTTTTCTCTGCCTGCAAATAAATTAGATGTAATATCAAGTAATCCAAATAAGGCTAGATCCTGATAAACTGTTTCTATGCCTAGTTCTCTCCTATGCTGTGGATTTAAAAATTTGATCTCCTTCCCTTCTAAAAAAATTTCTCCTTCATCAGGTTGATGTACACCACAAACAATTTTTATCAATGTTGATTTTCCAGCACCATTATCACCTAAAAGCCCCACAACTTCACCTTTTTTAATATTAAAATCAACATTATCTAGTGCTTTTATGCCACCAAATCTCTTTACTATACCTTTCATTTCTAAAATAAACTTTTTATTTTCCTTTATCTTGGTATTTTTCTCTTTTGAACTTACCATATATCTACCTCATGGATATTCATTTTATCATAGAAATAATTTTATATTTTTAAACTTCTTTTAATTTATGTTAAAGTATTTTAAAAATTTTATTTCTTATCTATTTTCTTTCTGAAGCTATCTATTAAAATTGCTATTAGTATTATTACACCCGTAGCTACATATTGCCAAAATACACTAACATTTAAAAGATTTAAACCATTTCTTATCATGGTAGTTATTAGTACCCCTATCATTGTTCCCCATATCGTTCCTACTCCTCCAAATAAACTACCTCCACCTATTACAACTGCAGCTATAGCATCTAACTCATACCCATTACCAGCATTAGGTTGTGCAGAATTTATACGTCCACAAAGCATTACCCCAGCAAATGCGGCTAGCATGCCACATAAACCGTAGGTTATTAATCTATACTTTTTTACATCTATTCCATTTAAAAAAGCAGATTGTACATCAGTACCAATTAGACGATTTCGTATTCCATATATTGAGTATGTCATAACAATATGCGCTATTATTATAATAAAAGCAGCTATCCATACCAAAACAGGAACATAGAAGATATATTCTCTACCAATATAAAGTAGAATAGGAGAAATATTTGAAATGGGATATCCACGTGTTATTAAATAAGCTATACCACGGTAAGCAGTAAGACCAGCTAAAGTGACAATAAAAGGTGCTAGAGCAAATTTATGAATAAAAAAACCATTTATTAACCCAATAATTAAGCCAACTATTAATACTATTAATATTGCTAACCATACATTTACTTTAAAACCAACTACTAAGGTACCTAATACAGCAGATGAAACACCAACAACTGAACCAACAGATAAATCAATACCACCACCAACCATAACGAAAGTTAATCCTGTGGCGACAATACTCATAATGGCAGCTTGGCGTAATATATTTATAATATTACTGATAGTCATAAATCTAGAAGTAGAAATTGATAGTATGAGTACTATTAACAAAAAAATAATAAATACACCCAATCTGTTAGTTAATAATATTATTTTTTTTAAAGTACCATTATCTTTTTCAAAATTATTATTCTTTGGAATAATACTCATAAATTCCCTTCTATATCTTTATTTTACCGAAAGTAATCATTTAAAGTAAGAGCCTCACTATCCAATTTACATAAAAGAGTGAGACTCTTACTATATAGGTATAGTCTAAATACTATTTGTTGAATACCTTAACATACTAGACTCTCCTGGAATCTCAAAATATTAGGGCATCATAGACTATGTTTAATTATTATTTAATCTGGAAAATAATCGTAAACATTATCCTCTGTTAGCAAAAAGATTGGTAAACCTATTACCCTTTCAGTACCCCAATCATATTCTCTAACATCATTAACATATTTTGTACCGTATGGAAAATCCTCACCTTGTAATATTTTTTCAGCAACTTCTATAGCTACTACACCATGTTCCTTTGAGTCAGCATAAATAGTTGCATCCATTTTCCCTTCTTTTATGGAAGTAATTGCACTAGGAATAGAATCATTTCCCACCATAAGTATTTCATCTAATCTTCCAGCAGCTTCAGCAGCAGCTATCGCACCTAAAACTTCCAAATCATTACCACCAATAACTGCATCTATTTTATCATATTTGACTAGAAAATCTTCCATAATAGCCATTCCATCTTCTGTTGACCAGTTACCGGGTTTAAATTCTGTTTCAATTCCAGGATATTCGTCAAGTATGCTCATCATTCCATTTACTCTTTCTAAAGCACACGTTTGACCGGGCAGACCGCATATTATACAAACCATTCCCTCTTCTCCAATATTATCAACTACATATTGAGCCTGTATTTCCCCAGAATTAAAAGGTTCAGCTTTATAAATACTCACTTCTGCGCCAAGTATGCTATCATCTAATGCTATTACAGGTACACCAGCATCTACAGCTGACTGAACTACACCCGCCATCGATTCTGCATCAGTGGTTGCAAACATAATAATTGCATCAACACCTTGAATTACTAAATCATCCACAAGTTGCTGTTGCCCTTCAATATCATTTGCAGATTCCACATCGATCAGTTCCCAACCTCTATTATCACATTCTTCTCTGGCTGATTCTAAAACATTAACAAAAACTTGATTATCTAATGATTTAACATCCAGTCCTATTTTTATTTCTTCTTCAGCTGCTGTAGTTGTTTCTTCTTCTTCTTCTGCTGCTGCTACCTCTTCTGTAGTTGTCTCTTCTTCTTCTTCTGCTGCTGCTGCTTCCCCACCTTTTTGACAACCACTAAAGAATAATACCGACATTGCTGCTATTAATAAAACTGCTAAGACATAGCTCAATATTTTCCTCATTTTTCCTCCTTTCTTTTTAAATGAAATGAATTTATTTTATTCATTCATCACCTCCAAATTAAATTGACTGACAAAAGTGTAATTAATTTTATAATAAAGAAACATTTATGTCAATAAATAATGTTCTTATATGATTGTTATTTATTTTTAAAATCTATTTTATGTTTATTTATCTATTATATTAAGATATTCAAGATATTTTCCCTATATTATAGTAGTATTGTTCTTTAATCCGATTCAAAGAATTAAAAAATATTAATTTGTGATCTAGGCTTTTTTCCTGTTAACTGGTCAATTACAGCTTTAGTAGCACCAACCCTGAGATCTAATTCAGATTCCTCAGAATACCAAGCGGTATGTGGTACAATTAACAAGTTGTCATTTTTTTTAGAATATTCGATTAGAGGATTATTATGTTTAGGCTCATAATCAGCTAAAACATCTATAGCTGCTCCTGCAATCCATTTATTTTTAAGAGCTTTAAGAAATGCGTTTTCATCAAGAATTTCACCTCTAGCAGTATTTATTATATAAGCATTTTTCTTCATTAATTCAAATTTTTCTTCATTAATTAAACTGCGTGTTTCATCACATAATGGTATATGAAATGATATAAAATCAGATTCTTTTAAAATTCTATCTAAATTTGCTGAAATATAACCACTTTTTTTTATAGTATTATCATTTTTATAAGGATCATAAACTAATATTTTGAAGCCAAAAGGTGCTGCTCTATTAGCAAATGCTGATCCTATTCTTCCAAACCCTATAATTCCTAAAATCTTTCCTTCTAATCTAAAAATAGGTTTTACCCTTTTTCTTGCATATGACCAACCTTTGGTTTTTACTAAATAACTAAGCTTGCATATTTTCTTTTCTATTGACAACAATAATGCAATCGCGTGATCAGCAACTTCATTAGTTCCATAATCAGGAACATTAGTAACTACTATTCTACATTCACTTGCAGCTGTTAGGTCTATATTATCTACTCCGATACCATATTCTGATATAATTTTACATTTTTTCATATTTTTTATTATTTGTTTATCTATAATAGTATCTCCAACTATTAAAGCATCAGCATTTTTTACTATATTTAAAAGCTCATCTCTATTAAAATTATTAGCATCAACTAAATAAGAATTAATACTTTTAAGCATTTCTTCTTCTATATTTAAATTGTTGTAAACATGTCCTGTTACAACTACTTTAAATTTCGATTTTTTATTATACATACTTTTATTAAATTAATTTAAATAATTTTTATAAAATATAATAGATATTCTAAAATAAATAAACATAACTGTAAATAAAAAAATAATATTTATTAACTAATTTATATATATTACAGATTTCAAAAATAATTAACAATCATATAAGAACATAATTTATTGACATAAATGTTTCTTTACTATAAAATTAATTACACTTTTGTCAGTCAATTTAATTTAAAATTAAATAGGAGGTGATGAATGAATAAAATAAATTTATCTCATTTAAAAAGAAAGGAGGAAAAATGAGGAAAATATTGAGCTATGTCTTAGCAGTTTTATTAATAGCAGCAATGTCGGTATTATTCTTTAGTGGTTGTCAAAAAGGTGGGGAAGCAGCAGCAGCAGAAGAAGAAGAAGAGACAACTACAGAAGAGGTAGCAGCAGCAGAAGAAGAAGAAGAAGAAGAAACAACTACAGCAGCTGAAGAAGAAATAAAAATAGGAATGGATATTAAAACATTAGATAATCCATATTTTGTTAATGTTTTAGGAGCAGCCAGAGAAGAATGTGATAATAGAGGTTGGGAACTGATCGATGTGCAATCTGCAAATGATACTGAACTTCAGCAACAACTTGTTGATGATTTAGTAGTTCAAGGTGTTGATGCAATTATTATGTTTGCAACTACTGATCCAGTATCAATGAAAAGTGTAATTCAGTCATCTATTGATGCTGAGATACCTGTAATAGCATTAGATGATAGCATACTTGGCTCAGAAGTGAGTATTTTTGCAGCAGATAATGTTGCAGGGGGAGAAAAGCAGGCTCAATATGTAGTTGATAATATTGGAGAAGAAGGAATGGCTTGTATATTAGAAGGTATAGCTGGTCAAACCACTGCTATGGATAGAACAAAAGGAAATATGAATATATTTGATAAATATTCCGGAATTACAACAGCTGTTAAAAATGCTGACTGGTCAATGGATCTTGGACTGAGTGTTATGGATGATTTTTTACAAGCATATGATGAAATAAATGCAGTTACTGCCGGAAATGATACAATGATTTTAGGTGCAGTAGCTTCAATTGAAGCTGCTGGTAAATTAGATGAAATTGTAACAGTAGGATTTGATGGTATTGATGATGCAATTACGGCTATAAAAGAAGGAAAATTAAATGCAACACTTAGTGCGGATTCCAAAGAATTAGGTGCTCAAAGCGTAATAATTGCTGAGAAAATTTTAAACGGCGAAAGTTTTGATTATACTGATGTAGAATATGATTGGGGTACTCAAAAAGCAATATACATACCAACTGTACTAGTAACAGAAGAAAATGTTGATGAGCTTTTCCCAGATTAAATGATTGAACTATACGCTGTTATCAATTTTATAAAAGTAAGCACTTTACGACTTAAAAGTGAAAGTGTAAAAATCTAGAGATAAATTATTAGCTTAATATAAAGTGTATATCTTTTAATGTTGTTTCATAGTAAACTTTATTAATTAATGACTTAAAATCTGCTTAAAATCTTACTCCTGTTAATACTCCTAATCTTACTCCTGGTAATTATATTACCAGGAGTAAGATTTATAATAACTTCCTTCTGGATCCCAAACCTATAATTCCTTAAAAAGTCGACATAACTACGGATTATTGGATCTAAAAACATAAGAAATAATGATGCCGAAGTAGAAAATGGGTAGAATAGAAGAAATAATAAAGTATCTTCTTTTTTAAGCTTGCCCGCACAACTAAAAAACATAAAATAGATTTTAAAAATAATTAACAATCATATAAGAACATTTTTTATTGACATAAATGTTTCTTTATTATAAAATTAAATACGCTTTTGTTAATTAATTATTAATCAATTTAAAATTTAATAGGAGTAATGGATAAATAATAAATATATTTATTTAATAAAATTAGAAAGGAGAAAAGATGTTAAATGTTGCAGTTTTAGGAAGTGGTTGGGCAGGTAATGTACACCTAAATATATATCACAAAAACAAAGATACTAATATAGTAGGAATCTTTGGAATTCCTATTGACCAAACAAAAAAAATAGCAGAAAAGTTTAATTGTAAAGCTTATGACAATTTTAATAAGTTATTTTCAGAAAATAAAATAGATATTGTAAGTATATGCCTCCCTACATATTTGCATGCAGAGTATTTAGAAAAGTGCATGAATCAAAATGTAAATATTTTTTGTGAAAAACCATTGACTATAGACTATAAAGAAGCAGAGAAAATTCAAAAAATGTTTCATAATTATGATAAGAAAATTATGTTTGGGTATGTTCACAGATTTATGGGTGGACATGAAAAAGTAAAAGAATATTTATTAACAAAAAAATATGGAAATATAAAATCATTTTATATATATATGTTAGGTCCTATGCCCACTTGGGGTTCATGGTTTCCCAATGAAAAATTGAGCGGTGGAGGTATTTTAGATGTAGGTATACATGAGCTAGATTATGTATACTGGTTATTAGGTTTCCCAGAAAAAGTATACTCTGTAGGAAGTAGGATTAGCGGTACAAATAATTGGGCTCAAGCATTTACGGTTTTTAAATACCAGGGAGATTTACATGCTGTATTAGAAGTAAATCAAAACATGCCAAAGCCATTTCCTTACCATTCCGGTTATAGAGCTACCTTTGAGGATGCTGTACTTGTATTTAGTTTTGCTGCTCCTGAAAAAGCTGAAGAAGGTATTGATCCAGATTTTGCCGAAGGTGGAAATTTAAGAGTATATGAAAATAGCGAAAAATTTGGAAAAGACATTAGTATCGATAAAACAGATGGATATGAAAAGGAAATTTACTATTTTATTGATAAAGTAATGAATAATAAACCTATTGATACTTCTACATTAGAAGATGCTGTAAATGGTGTTAAATTATATAACTTAGTAAAAGATTCTTTGGAGAGTAAATAAGAGATTTATGGTATAAGAAGCAATACGTTATAGGCTCTTAATAGTTAATTAGAGATTATAAAACCGAAGTTAAAATTTATATAGAAGAATTATTGACAGTTTTAAGTTTTATTATTGGAGAAATACTTATAAATACCCAATACCTTTTACAATAGATAAAACCCTATTTCTTATCGCAGTATTACAGTATTATTTTCATCAAACTAATACTTTTTTCGATTACCTCTTGCATATTGCTTAGCAAATAAACATATTATTTAGCTAAGATTTATATTCTCGATAAAATTCTTTCTGTTTTTTCTCTAGCTTCTATAGCTATTTTAAGAGGATCATTTTTCCAATATTCTTCGTTGAATATCTCCACTGATAAATAACCCGAATATCCCTTGTTCTTCAAAACGGCAAGAATTTGTTCTAATGGTATTATACCATCACCCGGAAAAATACGATCTAAATCCGTTAATACATTTCGGGGCTTGTCTTTTGAATCATTGATATGAACAAGCGCTATGTCTTCTAGAGGTAACTTTTCCAAGTCATTAATCGTAGACCCACCTACGTAAAAATGAAATGTATCAAGTAAAACGCCAATATTTTGGCATCCCGTTTTTCTAATAATTTCCATTGCTATTGAAAGATTATTTATCTGTTTAGCAAACCCCACATATTCGAAAGCTACTAATCTACCATACTTATTTATTAGTTCATTTACTCTAGCAAGATCATTAGCGGCACTATTTATACTACCACTTTCTTCAATAGCTGAAACCGTTAATACATACTGGCATCTTAGTTCTGAGCAGACCTTCAAGAATTCTTCTGCCTCTCGGATAATATCCTCTTTTTTCTTTCCTGTTTTATTTTCCAGCTCACAGACTAATGGTAATCCATCATTAAATTGCCACCCTGCCAAGCAATCAAAATGTGATACTACCAGATTGTTTTTATCTAACATATCTACTAGCTTCTTAATGCTATTACCATTTTTTAAATATTTAGCAACATCTAAATAACCAAAATCAATACCCTGATATCCAGCCTTTGAAGCAATTTTAATTTGTTCTTCCACATCAGTACATTGTTTAATAGTTACATGGTGTAGAGTAACTTTAAGATTTTTATAAGACATTATCACATCCTCCTTGTCTTAATAAAATTTATAAAATAATAATTATCTCTTAATATCTCTCTTAGAACTATCTTTCTAAGAAATAATAATTAAAAAATCTAAATAACTATCTAGAATGTAAGGACACCCTTAATATACTTATATTTTCCTGGTTCAGTGGCAATTTCAAACATTTGTTGAGCTTTTTTATAAGATAATCTGTGTGTAATTAATGGGCTCAAATTGAAGATACCTCTTTTCATTAGAGCAACAGTACCTTTAAATATCCTTAAAAAATTTGGCTCAATTGCTGGACCGGCATTTAAAACCCTAATTCCTCCAAGATGCCATTTGGTTCCATTAAAGATACGATTTCCATGATGCCATGCAAAAATTGTAAATTTCCCCCCAGGCCTTACTAACTTAGTGCCCAGGTAAAGAGTTTCTTGTACACCGGCAGTTTCAATGACTATATCAGTTTTATTTGAAAATAAACTAGTAAGTTCTGATATGTCGTCTTCTTTATTATTGTTAAAAGTAACATTAGCACCAAATTCCTTGGCCATTTTTAATCTTCTATTATCAATATCAACTCCAATAATCTCACCTGCGAAGCTAGCCCCTTTTAAAGCCTGAATAATTAAGAGCCCCATAAATCCACAACCAATTACAATTAAACGTTCCCCAGGAAAAATCTGTGTATGATATAAAGCATTAATCACACAGGCTTGAGGTTCTGTTATCCATACACAAAAATCTTCTACATCCTCAGGTATCTTTGCTACTTGTTCTCGAGAAAGGTTTACATGACTTGCAAAATGCCCATTTAGACATTCCCCCCATACTAAAGTTACTTTATCCCCAGGTGTTAAATCATTTATATTGCGACCAACTTTATTGACAACTCCTACACCTTCATGTCCTGCAATGGTAGGGAGATCCCCCCATGTAGATTGGTACCATTCAACATCTATTCCTTTAAATACGTTTACATCACCTGTACATACTCCACAAGCCTTAACTTGAATTTGTACTTCTCCTTCCTTTGGTGGATTTATTTCTGACTCTCTTATTTCAATCTTTCCTGGTTTTACAAGATAAACTGCCTCTATTTTTTGGCTTGACATCTAAATTCCTCTCTTTTTTTAAATTCTTACTAACCTCGTACTCTGTAATTTTTAGAGCGTCTGTATAAATAAGAATTGGCAGGATTTATGAAAATATACCTAAATATTGATTTTTTATCTTCCTTGCTTTAAGATCCTTGCACAGAATTCTTTACGTCCTTATTTTTAGTCCTTACCCTATATATAAATAATAATCTATCTAACTTTAGTCCATAAGTGCTCCACCATTTATATCTATAGCAGCTCCTGTTATGTAATCTGCATTACTTGATATAAGAAAATTGACTAATTTTGCAATATCAGAAGGTTCCCCAAAATTATTAAGCGGAATCTTTTTTCTTTTGACTTCCCTTTCATTAGATGGTGTTGCCCTAAATAATTCTGTCATAATAAACCCAGGCAATATCGTGTTAACCGTTATTCCATAAGGTGCACCTTCATGAGCTAATGCTTTAGTAAACCCGATTACCCCTGCCTTTGAAGAAACATATGGTACTGGACAATCGCCTGTTTTAGCAGCCATAGAAGATATATTAATAATCCTACCGTATTTTCTTTCTACCATTACTTCATAAGCAGCTTTTGAGCAGTAGAATACACCGTCAAGATTTACAGCTAATACTCTGCGCCACTCATCAGATTCTATGTCTAAAATAGAAATAGGAGGTGGTTGGTGATAAGTAAATATTCCAGCATTATTTACTAATACATCAACTGTTTTAAATTTAGAGACTGTTTCTTTAACCATCCTTCTGGCATCATCTTCCTTTGACACATCTGCCTTAACAAAAAGACACTTACACCCTTTTGAATTAAGTTCATTATTTAAACTCTCTGCAGCTTTCTCATTAGTTACGTAATTTATTACTACATTCATTCCACTCTCTGCAAGATTTAAAACAATTGCTCGCCCAATACCTCTACTTCCTCCAGTAACAATAGCCGTCTTTGATTCTTGCTTCATTTCTCCCTCCTTAATCTTATAAGCATTTCTGTTTTCTTAATAAAAAAATTGTTTGATTTCAAACAATTGCTTTAATATTACAAATTATCTTTTTATTGTTATCATTCAATAACAAGGTTTGCTTATCAGCTAGTACTGCCCCCTATTTAAGCACTTATATTATTTTTAAAAGAACGTCAGAAATCATTTTTTTATGTTTATTATTTAAAGGTAAAATTGGTTTTCGGGGTTTACCTACATTTCTACCTATTGACTCAAGACCTGATTTAATAAATGAAAGCCAGTGAGGTTCTCTATTATTATCTAAAAAAGTTTCCATATTTATAAGGGGAAGCATTTTATACCATATTTCAGTAGCTTTATTCCTCTCACCTGCCAATGCTGCATCACAGAGCAATCTTGATAAATTAGGTATTAGATTAGGTATACCAGAGATCCATCCATCTGCTCCACATAAAAGACCTTCTAATACACACAAGTCTGCACCATAAAATATAAAAAAATCATTTCCGCAAAGATATCTAAGTATATGTACATGAGAAGGATCGTCTATGGTAAGCTTTATTCCTTGTATCAGTTTTAAATCAAAATATTTTTTAACTTCTTCATCACTAAGAAATACCCCTGATGCAGAAGGATTACTGTAGAGAATTATAGGGATATTTACATGCTTTGAGATCTCCTTAAAATGTTCAAAAATTTGTGTTTTAGTTAACCCCATATAATAGGGTGGTATTATTAAAAGTGAATCTGCACCTATACTTTCTGCATGAATACTTAATTCTATTGTATCTTTGGTTCTATAACAACCAGTTCCTACACATATATGAGTACTATTTTTAAATTCCTTTACTATAAGTTCTGCTAATCCTTTTCTTTCCTCCTTAATCATAGAAATAGACTCACCAGTACTACCGCAAACAACTATACCTTCGATACCATTTTCAATTAACCACTCTACATGACTTATCGTTCCCTTATTATCTATCGATTCATCTTCATTAAATACAGTAATTATTGGAGCTATCACACCTTTTATTTTATTCATCTTAGTAATTAAAATTAATGCAATCTTTTCTTGTTGTAATTATCAGTACCATCGATATCTTGTATTCTCTTGCTAGCTCTACCTGGGTGTTTGAACCCAATACAATTGACTCTATTACCTGTTTTTTGGAATTATTACTAACGTTTTTTCTTATTCTTATGGCTATGGAGACCTCCTATTTCTTGACTTTAAAATCTCATCAGCTGCTCTATTTTTTAGTTAATATTGTATGGATTCACTCCCAATTAGCATATATTATAACATTAATTTATGGTTATAGTTAAAATTTTATAATAAAACAATCATAAATATAATATAAAAGAATATTTATGTCAATCATATATGTATGTAAATGTCTTTTTTATGCATTTAATTTATAAAAATCCCAAAATGATTTAATAATAGTTGTTAAAATAATTATATTTCAATATTCTTGTTAATAAATATTAACAAATATTTTCATAGATAGAAACATTATATTGAGCTTAAATGAGGGTATTTTCATTCTTCCCATTTACCTATTCTGCTTATAGTAATACTTGTTCCTTTCATTTGTTTACAGTAGGGGTAAAAACCATAAAATTGTCCTTGTGTGTACCAGAAATAGTCCAACGAGTAATAACCCCCTATTGCCCTCGGCAATCTGATATTCTACAGAAAAATGAATATCAGGAAAAATTCATAAGAATTTGCTTCTGGATCTCCAATCTATAATCCATCAAAAGTTGACATAACCAAGGATTATAGAAGATAAAAACTATCGTTGGTTGCAATATTTCTTCAGAAAACACAAGAAATAGGAGACTAAATTTCAAATTATAAATCTCTAAATTCTGCAGCATATAATAAAAGCACTCTATCTGATAGGGTGCTTTATTACCATCAAAATATCAATCCTTCAAAACATTATTTTCTGCAGAACCGATATTCTGGGTGGTTATAGATTCATTTTCTATATACCTACAATCGGTCAAGAAAAATAATAGAGTAATCAGCATAGTAAATATCAATAGAATTGAAGAGAATTTAATTTTCCTATTTGATATCATAATAGTGGAATTATTATATCTATCGGAACATTTTGATTTGTGTATATAACTGGCGGAGAGGGAGGGATTCGTTCTTTCGTCTCACTGCGCTCGCTCACGTAAACGCAGACTCCTTCACCTTTGGTTCAGTCCGTCTTTTCGAATCCCGTAAAATATGTACCTGTGGCATATTTTACACAGTTTAACCTCACTAATCCCCACAAACATAAGTAGCTTCATGGCGGAGAGGGAGGGATTCGAACCCTCGAGACAAGCTTACACTCGTCTAACCGCTTAGCAGGCGGCCCTTTTCGACCACTCAAGCACCTCTCCGTGTCAAGCGGCAAACAATATAATAACAGATTTTACAAAAAAATCATTAATCCGTCTGAATTATAATTTATCATGCAATAAAGCCCTAGGAATCATTTTAAATTATTGCATTTTACATCTATAATCTTATTAATTATGAAAACATTAAAAAAGATAATCTCAAGCATAGACCATAGGGGCTACAAGGCATACAAGCAGCTTAAGGGAAAATACGATTTCGATGATTTTCTCTTGTTTATAGATTACGTCCAGGGAGATCCTTTTGCTACTCCCTCAAGGCTGAGGGTCAGAGTAATGCAGAGCACAGCTGGATTTGAACAAAAATTATTTTCAAATAAGTCTAGAAAAACTGCACTTGAAGATTACATCTCCAGAGCATTTGAAAAGTCCATAAAAAAAGAATGCAGGGGAAATCGCGGCACGGGAAAATCAGGTTTGATATTCATAGACAGCGGGAAACAGGAGATACTTCAGAGGACCTCCTGCGTGATCAACCAGGACTTTGTAGAAGTAAGATTTTATGCCGGCCTTCCTGCAAGAGGCAGGACCATACTGGGAGATCACTGCCTGGAGATGCTTACCGGTGAAATACCAAAAATAACAAGATCCTCCATGCTTAAGCGGAGCCTTGATGCAAAAGAGATAATAAGACATATTGAAGTTTGTGAGGACCAGGACTTCATACGAAATATGCTCAAAGAAAACAGGCTGGTATCGTTTATAAGAAACGGCTCCATTCTTCCCCGAATAAGCGGTATCAGCGACAGTCCCCTGCCTAACTCCAAGGCCGTTGCCTTTAAATCTCCTCCCCGACTTGAAATCACCCTTGAAGCTCCCAACGCGGGTAAGATTACCGGCATGGGCATCCCTCCGGGTGTCACTCTTATAATCGGAGGGGGTTTTCATGGTAAGACTACCCTTCTTAAGGCTGTTGAAAGAGGTGTCTATAACCACATTCCTTCCGACGGCAGAGAATACTGCGTTACAGTAGATTCTGCAGTAAAGATAAGAGCAGAAGAAGGCAGAAATATTCAAAAGGTTAATATCTCTACTTTTATCTCAAATCTTCCTTTTGGCAGGGACACCATAAAATTTTCTACCGCAAATGCCAGCGGCAGTACATCACAGGCAGCAAATATAATAGAGTCGCTTGAATGCGGTGCCGAACTGCTTCTGCTGGATGAAGACACCTCGGCTACCAATTTTCTGATAAGAGATGAGAACATGCAGAAAATGGTGCCAAAAAATAAAGAACCTATCACTCCCTTTATCGACCAGGTACACAATATTTATCAAAAACTCGGGACATCATCTATACTGGTGATGGGTGGGTCCGGCGACTATTTCGAAGTTGCCGACACGGTCATTATGATGGATTCCTATCAGCCTTTCCTTGTAACAGAAAAAGCAAGAAAAATAATACAGCATAGAAAAGATTTAAGGGCTAAAGAGACTCCCGATTCATTTGAGCCTGTAACCGAAAGAATACCACAACCCTCAAGCATCAATCCTTACAGAAGAGGTAGAAAAAA
This sequence comes from uncultured Actinomycetota bacterium, assembly GCA_964610385.1. Lineage (GTDB taxonomy): Bacteria > Actinomycetota > Humimicrobiia > Humimicrobiales > Humimicrobiaceae > CAZBSE01. The sequence continues at coordinate 5,990 of CAZSXW010000007.1, read as the reverse complement.
GGTGAAATCAAGGGGGCTGAATAATATAATTTTTGGCTTTCATGATATTGATCTGTCTGCGGTAGAACAGGTAGTCGATACCAGCCAGGTAAATGCTATTTCGAGTATAATCATATATGCTCTCGAGAAAAAATATATAGACGGTAAAAATACCCTGACTTTTATCCTGGATATGGTGTTTAAAGATATTGAAAAGTACGGGCTTGATACAATTTCCGAATTTAAAGGCCAGCACCCCGGAAGTTATGCACTGCCGAGAAAATTTGAAGTTGCTGCAGCTCTAAACAGGCTGAGAACATTAAAAGTCATGCAGTTTCCTTAAGTCCGTACAGAATGGCAAGAAGCTACTCGATCTCATCAATTATATAATCACTGCTTCCCAGACCTAACTTCTCAATCTCTTCTATTTGCCGGTAGGGGTTCTTACCCCATATTTTTTCAAAAAGATGTTTTCCTTTACGGAGTTCCCACTCTTCCAAAAGCGAATTTGGAAGCAGATTGTCTGCTTTGATAAAATCCAGAGAAGCCTTGTCTACCGCAGCCAGATCGCTTGAAGTAACTATTCCTATATCGGGAACCAGCGGCGGGGTTGACATGCCCCAGCAGTCACACAGCATGGTTATATTTGTAAGTACATTTATATAATATATTCTTTTCTTATCAAATGTCTTTAAAACTTCACCTGCGGCTATTGCCAGACCCCTCTGAAAATCTGCAAAACGTTTACCCACAAACGTAAGGGCATTATTTGGACATATCTCCACACAATGCTGGCAGTAAGTACAGTGATGAAAATTTAATTCATATTTTCCCTCATCATTGAATTTATTTGCCTTATACCTACACTCATTGATGCAGGTCTCGCAATGATCGCACAGCTCCTCATTCCACTCGATGCCACCTTCCAGTGCATGAATTTCTCTGCGGGTCTCAGAAGTCACGCATCCCATAGCAATATTTTTACATGCTCCGCCAAAACCGCAGGAGCCATGACCCTTTGCATGTGAGAAATCAATAAGAACTTCGGCATCATGGATTCTTCCGGCAACCTGTATCTCTTTAAGAGTTTTGAAATCCACCTTCTTAGGATAATAAAATTTATCATCCCTGCCGGCAACAGGGATAATCTTACAGCCAATGACTTCCTCTATATAACCTCTGTTTTCAGCTCCACGGACTCCGAAATCGTCATTGTTTTCATGATATAGATCCGTAATAAAAACATTTCCGCCTGCATCCTTTAAAGCCTTGACCAGTATTTTTACAAATACCGGGTGAATGGTGGTGTAACCCAGATTACCACCCAGATGCATTTTAAGAGCTACCGACTTTCCTTCTGCCATGCCCTTAAGAGGCAGTGAGTCCAGCAATCTTTTAAATTTCCCGGGAAGAGTTGCGCCTGGTTCAAACTTCTTAAATTTTACACTGGCAAATTTGACTATGGATTTTTTCATCTTTTATTGTTTACCCTCTTAAACATTTTTATGTGCAATTTATTTAAAGTAGTGCGCCCGGAAGGATTCGTTTTTTCGTCTCGCTACGCTCGCTGCAGAGACGCGAGCTCCCTCATCTTCGATTCAGTCCGCTCTTTCGAATCCTGGAAACATGCCACTGGCATGTTTCCCCTGACTACCTTTAACGTACCTGATATTTTATATATATAAATCTGGCGCGCCTGGAGGGATTCGAACCCCCAACCTTCGGATTCGTAGTCCACTGCTCTATCCAATTGAGCTACAGGCGCATGTTTATACTATACAGCTTATCGGCACGATTTGAAAAAAAACATATTTATCCCGTATATCACATCAAAGAAATATAGAAGTCACAGAAATGCAGCTATAACAGTTATTTCAGGAAACCTCGTTTAGCTCTTTAAGTAGATTGTCAATATCAATACCATAACTCTTGGAAATCATACCCAGTGTCAGTACCTCTGCCTCAAAAGCAGCCATGGCACAGTTCAGACAGGGCAGCCTGTATTTTTTAATAATCTTACTCGCTTCCGGTGAACTCATCACTTCTGATAATTTAGTATTTTCGGTATATTTTTTTGTCATTATTTCCTCTTATATCCTGTTTATATAAGTTTTATTATGCGATTTTTAATGATATCATAATATCGTAAAATCAAAAATATCTTTATTGGAGGTATAATGTCTATCGAATTGACTCCCAAAGATCTAAAATCCAGATTAGATGAAAAAAAATTTAAATGCAAAACCACCGAAAATCTAACTCCATTGAAGGAAATAATCGGACAGGATAGAGCGGTAAAAGCTTTAAAATTCGGGCTGAACATAGAAGACAGTGGATTTAATATTTTTGTTTCCGGTCACACCGGGACCGGAAGGATGACAGGGGTAAAAAATTTTGTAGGAGAACTGGCAAAAACAAAACCCGTACCTTTTGACTGGTGTTATGTTAACAATTTTAAAAATTCTTATGAGCCAAAAGCAATAAGATTACCCTCGGGACAGGGAAAAAATTTCAAGAAAAACATAAATAATTTTATAAATTCCATAAGAAATCTTCTTCCGAAGGCATTTTCCAGCAAGGATTATACAGAAAAAAAAGAAGCAGTTACCACAAACATCGAAGAAGAGAAGAACAAGCTCCTGTCAGATTTAAATAAAAAAGCCAATCGGGGCGGCTTTATTTTAAAATCCACTCAAATAGGTCTTTTTATCCTTCCCACTATAAACGGAAAGCCCATCGATGAAAAACAATTTATGAATCTCAGCCAGGATAAAAAAAATGAGATTCAAAATAGGAAGATAAAGATAAATAAAGACCTGAACCAGACTATGAACAAAATAAGAGACCTTGACAGGAAAATCAGTGAAGATATTAAAAAATTAAACCACGAGGTCGCCATTTATACCATAGGAAAATCTGTAAATGATATTAAGGAAAAATACAAAGATACACCTAAAATAATGGAATATATTGAAGAAGTAAAGGAAGATATACTGGAAAATCTCGGTGATTTCATATCCAACAAATCAAAGGAATCTTCGGCTCCTTTATTATTTCCTTGGATGAAGGAAGTGCCGTTTAAGAAGTACGAGGTCAATGTGATAGTAGACAACTCGAAGCTAAAAGGTGCTCCTGTAATAATAGAGCAAAATCCTACTTACCAGAATCTTTTCGGGAGAATAGAAAAGGAAGCACAATTCGGGGTACTTTCCACAGACTTTACCCTGATCAGAGGCGGATCACTTCATAAGGCAAACAACGGCTTTATAGTAATTCCTGTTGAGGAGCTGTTTAGAAATATTTTTTCCTGGGATAGTTTAAAAATGTCACTAAGAGACCAGAAAATAATCATCGAAGAAGCCGGTGAAAGGCTTGGTTTTATCTCAACGAAAGGATTAAAACCCGAGCCAATACCTTTAAAAGTTAAAATCATACTCATAGGGCTGCCATACCAATACAGCATTTTATATAATGCAGACAATGATTTTAAAAAATTATTTAAGATAAAAGCTGATTATGACCTGTCTATGGACAGAAACGATTCCAATATAAAAAAATATACAGATTTCATGTGCACGCTATGCAAGAAAGAAAACTTAAATCATCTTAAAGCATCAGCAGCAGCAAGAGTAATTGAATACGGTCTGAGGCTTGCTGAAGATAAAAATAAAATTACAACCAGATTTGCACTTATTGCCGATATTATCAGAGAAGCAAATTTTTACTCCAAACTGGAAAAACAGAAATATATAGATGACAAGCATATAAAAAAAGCAATAGATGAGAAGTACTACCGCTCAAATCTTATCCAGGAAAAAATAAAAGATATGATAAATGATGGTACTATCTTAATTGATACCGAAGGTAGTACAATCGGTCAGGCAAACGGGCTTTCTGTCATAGATCTGGGAGATGTTACTTTTGCCAAGCCGTCCAGAGTAACAGCATCTGTAGGATTGGGGAAAACCGGCATTGTTGACATCGAAAGAGAAACCAAGCTGGGAGGCCCGATCCATTCAAAGGGGGTAATGATATTAAGCGGATATCTAACTGAAAAATATGCTGCAGCCGGACCATTAAATCTATCGGCACGTATAGTATTTGAGCAGAGTTACGGAGGTGTAGAAGGAGACAGCGCCTCAAGTGCAGAGTTATATGCTATGCTTTCGGCCCTGTCGGACACACCTCTAAGCCAAAAAATCGCTGTCACCGGATCTGTAAACCAAAAAGGTGAAATCCAGGCTATCGGCGGAGTAAATGAAAAAATTGAAGGCTTTTACGAAGTCTGTAGAGAAAAAGGTTTTAAAGGCAAACATGGAGTAATCATTCCTAAAAGTAATATCAAAAATTTAATGCTGAAAGATGAAGTCATAAAGGCCGTAAAAGATAAAAAATTCCATATATACGCTATTAAAAACGTTGACGAAGGTATCGAGATATTGACTGGAGTAAAATCCGGTAAAAGATTGGCCTCGGGAAAATTCCCCAAGAACACCATAAACTTTAAAGTAAGTAAAAAAATTACAGAATTCACCACCAGATTAAATAAACTGTCTGAATCATCAGAAAAAGAAAAATAGCTATTTCGCATAAAATGACATACCTGCAGATATATCTATTATTTTTATTGAATAATTAATGTATAAAAGATATATTGTTTTTATTTAAAAAAAGTTATAGAATTGTACCAATTAAATTAGTATTTGAAATAAGTATTATAATTATTGTTTTACTGTTTATAAAATAAGGAGCATTTTTAAATATTCTGTATCTTGGAAAGGTGTATAAATGAAAGTAAAAGATAAAAAAACCAAAATTCAAAATATTGGTTTGCCTGATATGAATGGGATAAGATACAGCCTGCTTCAGACACTAATGGATAATATTCCTGATCTTATCTATATAAAAGATAAGAAAAACAGTTTTATTATGGTAAACAAGAGCATGGCTAGATTTTTCGGGAAAGAGCCCAAGGATCTTATCGGTAAGACAGATTTTAATATTGCTGCAGGAAAAAGCGCAAAAGAATCTTTTAAAGACGATACCAATATTATTAAAAGCGGAGAACCAATAATTGACAAGGTTGAGAAGATAATATCTTCTTCTGGCAAAGAATTCTGGGTATCTTGCAGTAAAATACCATGGTACGGTCAAAACGGGAAAATAATGGGAACTATGGGTATTTCCAGAGATATAACGAAGAGTAAAGAAGAAACAGATCACATTTTAAGTAAAGAAAGAAACATTATTAACGCTTTAATGAACGGTATAACCGATAGTATATATTTCAAAGATAAACAAAGCCGTTTTATTAAAATTAATAAAGCATGTGCTAAAAAATTTGGAATGAAGAATCCAGATGAATCAGTAGGAAAGACTGATTTTGATATTTTTTCTGATGAACATGCAAAACAAGCATACAACGATGAGCAGCAAATAGTAGCAACCGGTAAGCCCATAGTGAACATAGAAGAAAAAGAAACATGGAAGGGGAAAGAAGACAGATGGGCATCAACGACAAAGATGCCTTTCCATGATGAAAATGGTGAAACAATAGGTACTTTCGGCATCTCCAGAGATATAACAGAAAGAAAATTAATAGAACGTAAATTGGAAATAGAAAGATCTTTGGTAAACTCCCTTATGGAAAAAGTACCCGAATCAATCTATTTTAAGGACCTAAAAAGCCGCTTTCTAAGGATAAATAGAGCACTTTCTGAAAATGTCGGCTTAAAAAATCCAAATGATGCAATCGGTAAGACTGATTTTGACTTCTATACAAAAGAACATGCCCAGCAGGCATTTGATGATGAACAGAAAATAATAGAAACCGGTACACCCATAATAAATATTGAAGAAAAGGAGACCTTCAAGGATAAGTCAGATAAATGGGTATCAACAACAAAGATGCCTCTATATAATGAAAAGGGCGAACTTATAGGTACCTTCGGTATATCCAGAGACATAACAGAAAAGAAGAAGGCAGAAGAGAAAATAAAATACCTGTCCTT
>CAZSXW010000006.1:0-148155 GCA_964610385.1 uncultured Actinomycetota bacterium | reverse complement strand
CAAATTTAATTTTGAATTTACTTGAATACGTGTAATTGAAAAATGAACATATCTGGTCTCATTCTTAAAGAATTCCTTACCAGATCCCTGATAGTTATCTCTCCTCTACCTTCAAGATTCGACGGCCTCCCCTCGAGTTTGACCACGTGAGGCAGATTTAAATTCAACTCCAGTGTTTCTTCAATAGTCACGATCCTTTCATACTGCCGTATGAAATTGGATAAGACATTCAAAAATGTTGTCTTACCGGTGGATGTACCCCCGCTTATTATTATATTCAATTTACTTCTTACACAAGTTTTGATAAAATCAGCCACTGCTTTATTTAAGGTGCCTTCTTTTATAAGGCTTTCCATATCCATCATATTTCTTTTAAACTTTCTTATAGTGACCACTATATCGTTTGAAGCCGCAGGATTCAGTACCACATTGATCCTGGACCCGTTTTTAAGCCTTGCATCAACCATAGGAGAACTCTCGTCTATTCTCAACCCCAGAGGGCTCAATATCTTATCCACAAGGTTACGTATATGATCATTATCTCTGAAAATAATATCTGTTTTTTTTATGGCAGCATCCTCTTCAATATATACCTGATCATAATTATTTATCATTATCTCCGTTATCCTATCATCATTTATGAGTAAGCTGATAGGTCCAAATCCAAAACTGTCTTCATTTATTTCCCTGGCCAGCCTTAAAATTTCTTTCTCACTGATTATTATCTTTTCTCTTTCTATTACTTTTTTTAAATACCCACTGATAATCCTTAACCTTGATTCCGGTGAAAGAAGGCATAGATCATCTGCTTTGATCCTTTTTAATATCTTTCTACCTAAATAATCTGATGGATTAGTAATACTTCCGGCTGTCTTCATAAACTCAGGTCCTCGTATAACTTTCTGGAAAAGGCAGAAATATTCTGTACAATCCGGAGACTATATTTAAAAATGGAATCCGGTCCCCGGTTAAGTATTAGGAATTCAATATCCCTATCATAAGGTATAAAAGCATCTATGGGATACTTTAGTATGCTGTTAAGACCCGACGGTGAAACAGCCGGCCTGATGTTATATTTGTTTATTATTATATCGAAATCATAGTACGGCTCATCACAGATGATATTGCCTGTTATTATATTCAGATTATTTACTGAGATCAGATCAGGCAGAGAAATAAAGACAAACTTATTTATATATTCCTTAAGGCAGAGTTTACTGTGGCTGAAAAGATAATTCGGAAAATCCACACAAATAATATCATAATGGTCTTTCAATATATTAAAAAGTTTTTCCAGCTGGTCTTTTTCAATAACACTTGACTTTTCAATTTTTACAGGGGGGAGGATCAAATTAAGGCTGTTTTCAAAATCTATCACAAGTCTTTTTAAAATGGATGTATCAAGTTCATCTATTACTTTTTCGATATCACCAAGGTCTCTCTGGCTGTTATCCAACAAATTAAAGACTATCCTGCTGTCTTTTTTACCAATGTTTAAATCCAGCAGCAATATGTTTTTGGTCGTCTCCCTGGCAAGATAAGTAGAAACGCAATAAGCAATAAAACTGCACCCGCACCCACCCTTGCTTCCAGAAAATAATACTATCTTTGATTCGTTATCATCAATCATCACTAACCTCTAACTCCCTTTCCAAGTTTTAAAAAAGTATATATAAATCAAATGATTTCAAATTCATCAGCTTTCTATATAACTTCTGGGACAAATAGATAAATTAAGGACCCCCTTTTCCAGTGCCGAGAAAATCTCTTTTGCTTCCAGACAATCAAGATAAAAAGTAAGAATCAATGTATTTGCATAACCATAATCTATCGAGCTGTTTTCAAATATGGAGTCTACCAAAGATCCCCCATTACCGTTTTCCTCCACAGAAAAGCCTCCCCCTAGATCACTTGCGATCAACACTATTTCCTTTTCAGAAAGTACAACATCTGAATATATAACCCCGCTGCCTGCCTCATAATAAGTAGATATAATGTCCACTCTGTCTCCTGTTCTTATCAATGATTTATCTCCATAAAAGTTGACCGGTACGCTTACCGCTCTTGATTTATAAGGAATATAAGATGAAAATCCGGTGCTCAATCCATTACTGGAGTCTATTCCTTCTAGCTTATCAACCGTTATGATGTCACCCTTCATAATATTTTCCGAAGCCTTTTTACCCAGAATGTCATCCTTTTCTATAATGAAATTTTCACTGAATATGTTCTCATTTATTTTCTGCATCTCGATCAGTTCCTCAGTAATCTCCTCCCCCTCCTTGATATCAGCTCTGGTTATAAATATCTTCCTGTATCCATCATCTTCCGAAATCCTGGATTTTAAATTGCTTATATACCAAAAAACAAAGACTCCACCTATAACAGCAATGATAATAAATACAATACCCAACATCCTCTGTTTCACTATTAAAGATATCCTGTTCATTTTTTATTTTTTACCTCTATGGAGTTTCTCTATCATCATTTTATATTAAACATATAAGCATATTAACATAATTAATTATTTGTGTAAATAAATAAATTAAATATTGTATACAAAAGCTATCTGGCCTGGTAATCCAATAGTGTTATAATTATAATTACAATAATTGGTTATTTAAGATAAAAGGGTGCCAAATAATGAAGAGCGCTTATTACTTTTTCAAAAAAGGTAAAATCTTAGTCCAAAGAGGTAAATTCTTAGATGCTATAATGATGCTTGAAAAAGCAAAAGATTTAGAACCCAGAAAAGGTTCTATAAGAGAATTACTTGCCAGTGCATATTATAACTACGGTTTTTACCGTTCTGCCAAAAAGAATTTTATCAAAGCCCTGGAAATAGATGCAGCAAATGATTTTGCACACTATGGACTGGGAATGTGCCTCATAAAGGAAAGAAAAATGAACCAGGCGGTAGGACACCTAAAAATGGCCTCGGTAATGAGACCTCACTCAAAAAAATACAAAGAGATACTAAAAAGAATCACATGACGCCAGTTAAATAAATCTGATCAAATCTCCAATGGAAAGAGAAGTCTGCCCTATAACTCCTGAACACAGCTCCAGTACGGAAAAGGCATTTTTTATAAAAGGAGTAACCCTAAACGGCTTGATGTTACAATAAATGGCTAATACCCGATTATCATCATCCAGAAAAACTGCATCTATGCTGTACCTCATCCAGAAAGTGTGGATACTGCTGCAGTGTTCTATAAGAAAGCTCTCTTTATTTTTTAACTTTCTCCTTACTATCAGCCCCAGAAATCTATCAAAAAAAGTTTTTGCTTTTACTACTCTGGATGCGATTAATTCTGTCCCTTTTGGATTTTTAGTATCTACTTTGACTGCTCTCATCAATCTATTCTAAATAATAATCCGTGGCTTATTCACCCAGTTCTTCCTTTACTTCATCCTCTCCAGCTTTAAGTTCATCTACCTGCTGTTTATCCAGCCTTAAGAGCAGTGTCTGGAACTCTCCCACATGTGTCTTTTCCTCTCTTGCTATGTCAAGAAGAACTTTTTTAATATCATCATTTTCTGTAAATGCAGCCAGCTGCTCGTATAAATTCACGGCATCCAGTTCCGCAATTATTCCCACTCTCAATATTTCCTTATCAATATTCGTTTTGGATATTTTGTTAAGATCGATGGGAATACTGGACATCATTTTTATCACCTCTTTCAAATCAATGATTTTTTATTGAAACTCTAATTATTCTTTAATATATCGGTTATTTTACTATAAAGGTCTCAACAGCCTTGTCAAAAATTTGGATATACTGATCAAATTCTTCAGGAGATGTAGTAAAGGTTATAATCCAGAAAACAGAACCGGATTTTATTACATACTGCACCATCCTTACTTCAAAATTCATGACTTCTTCACTGACTATTGTCTTGCCTACCTCTTTATAGCTTCCAAGTGATACCACATCCTGCTCAAGAATATTAAACGAATACCCCATCTGTTCATATTGTTCTGACATCCGATCATATCCGAGTTCCATATACTTATCCAACGTTGTAAAGGATGCAGATTCACTTGCGATATTTACATTTGTCAGAGCCTCCGATTCGGTAGTCTCCGAATCATATCCCCAGAATGACAGATAACTTATGCTTGCCTCTACCTGGCTGGCTAACGCTGTTTGCCCTTTCTCTTTTAGAACTGCTATTACATCCTGTAGTCCCTCTTCAGTACCACCTTCCCATTGTTCCGGTAAATACAGTTCAAATTCATCTGAATCGAATAGCTTCCAGCCTGCAGGGATCTCTACCGTACGCTGGGCAGCTCCACCGCCACACCCTGCTCCTGCTGTGACCATCGATACTGCCAATAGAAATATAAACAAGGCTAACAAATATCTTTTCATTTTGCTCTCCTTCTTATTTTTAATATTCTCTTTCCGAGTAATTACATTATATCAGTTCTTGTTTCACTTGATAGTTTTAATTGCTATTTTATGCAAAAAAAACCAGCCTGCAGATAAGACAGCCACAAGATTTCAACCGCTCGGAATCCAATTGAATTCAGCAGCTTGAGATGCTCTCTCACTCTTATGGGAAAATATTTCACTCCAAATCTTTTTTTATGAACCTTTACATCCGCTCTGCTTCTGCCTTTCAGCAATTGGTAATTCATCCATCTGTCAAGCTGGAAATCCAATACCAAATCATTTTCAGGTCTTATATTTTCAAAGACCACATATATACCGCCATCTTTTAATAGATTATAGCAGTTCCTGTTCGCTCTTATTCTGTCTTTTCTGTTTAAGTAGTGATGTGTCTGTATTGCAGTTACAATATCATAGTTTTCCCGACCGGTCACCTTCATATCCTCTGTTTTTATGGGGCTTAAATATTCTATGTTTTTATAATCCTTAAGCCTCTTTTTAGCCACCATTATCATCTCTCTTGAAGAATCAGCCAGCACAAATCTGCAGTCATCAAATACTACGACTGCTTTTTCTATTAGATATCCTGTTCCGCAGCCGGTATCCAACCATTTCTTCACACCAGGATTTATAGTCTGAACAAGATTTATGGTCTCCAGGTGAAAATTCTCATAGAAAGGAATGGTCTTTTTCACCTTGTCGTCATATTCCGATGATCTGTGCGGTGTTATATTATCGATCATTTTTTATTTTTCCTTTCTACTTAAAGACTTTATATTCCAAAAATCTTTTAAATCCCATCAGTTCTTTAATTTTACCGCAGTTATTTTTACTGGTTAATAATTCAAGTAGTGCGAATGCGACATCTACTGCAGTACCGGGACCGGCGGAAGTAATAATATTTTTATCTATCACTATGTCTCTGTCAAAAACTCTTGCTCCGAATTTCGCCAGCTCTTTTCTTCTTTTACCATCAGGTAAAGGATATGTTGTTGCATTTCTGCCTTTCAGTATCCCGCTTCTACCAAGTGGCAGTGCACCAACACATATTGTTGCTATAATCTTGTTCTTTCTATCAAATCCCCTTATTACTTTTAGAAAATCTTTACTGTAAGCATCCCTGTAAAAATCAGCCTTTTCAAACCCTCCCGGGATGGCCAGGGCATCATATTCATCTACATTTATTTCCTTTAATAATTTCTCAGGAATTACTTTAAAATTCCAGGTGCACTTTAATTCTGGATGCATTCCTGCAGTTATAACTTGTACCGGGATACCGAATACCCTGCTCCATCCTAGTACATCAGTAAATATACTTGCTTCGTATGCTTCAAATCCATTTGCCAGTAGTAATAAAACTCTTTTCATATGCGATCCTTATGCAAACTCACCTGCACATTTAAGTATATAAAGTGCATAAATACTAATAAACGGATTCGTTTTTTTCCTACCTGATTCACCCCAATCTGCAAAGGAACCTCTAGTAATTATATTATTTGTAGTCCTGCAATTCTTCTGTTCCAGCGGAAAGCCGCCGTCGGGTAATCGTTTTGATCTCAGTATATCTAACGCTTCACCACATCGTTTGTCCATAATCTTACCTATTTCAGCCATTACCAGAAGAGTAAAGAGAACATCATAAAAAAAGACAGGATAATGTATTTTCTTAAACTGGGGAAGAATCATCTCCCCATCTCTCAGTCGCCGGAATAATTTCTTCTGAAGAAAATACTCCGCTGTTTTCTCGGCATATTCCATAGTCTCGCTGTCATTATAAGTTTTTCCTGCAAGATAAAGGGCACGCAGTGGAATGAGACTCTCTATAACTGAAGATACTCTCGCCTGCTTTCTTTTATCACAATTCCATCCACCGTCCGGCCACTGCCATTTTTTAAGTCTTTGAACAAGAGACTTCGTTTTCTGGTCATCAATACCCAGTTTTATGGAATACCATATGGCATTACCTTCCTGAGAAGCACAGCGGCGGAACCGATCTTCCTGGCCGGGGATCAGAAGAGATTGAGGATATTTTAGATGCTTCTCATCCAGAAGCCATTTATATACCTGATCCAGTAGAGGTAAAAGTGATCTATCACCTTGAGGATAATCTATCTCTGCCAGACTGTATAATGTCCAGTGCGGTCCCTGCCATTTCCGGTAAGCATGTGTACCTATTGTACCGTCACTTTCCCTATGGGATAGAAGCTTTCTGGCCATCACCGACTCCCGGATTGACTGCCTGAGCAATATCATTTCTGGAGATTTTTCCGGTTTACCCAATAAAAGCTTATTTGCTTTATACCTAATAACCGGATTGGAGTCCGAGAGAAGCCTCTTTACAATAGGCATCCTCTTGATTGATTCCATTCCAATCAAATCTCTCTTTCCATCGTTATATCATTCTATTCTATAGGATTAATTCATCCTTGTATTAAAACTGACATTTCATTCCGGTTTCACCCCTGTAATTACACTCCTGTTAAGAACAGTGGGCCTGTACTGAATATCTTCAAAACCTATTTCTACAAGGACCTCCTTCATCTCAGAAGTAGAATAGCACTTACCTTCAGATAGAAGCATAAGCAGAACCGAATACTCCGCTACAGAAACAGGGCCTGTTTTGGTATCATTTATATGTGCATCATGGATAATTATCATCCCACCCCGTTCCAGATTTTCAAATGAATTCTTCAGAATAAATCTTACTTCTTTAAAGTCCCAGTCATGAAGTACATGTGAAATAAAATGAACATCATAGCCTCCTGGAAATCTATCTTTAAACATATCTCCCGGCACCACTTTTATTCTATTACTTAAACCGGATTTATTCACAGTATATAGTGCTATCTTATCCACAGGCGGCTTTTCGAATATAGCCGCACTTAATCCCAGATTATTAGACAACAAAGTAACCGAATATATTCCGGATCCACCTCCGATATCTAAAATCTTTTTATATGCCTTTAAATCAACTGTGTCCAGTAATCCATCTGCCAGGTATTTTCCCCGGCTGTTCATTCCCTCTGTAAATGATTGTGAAAAGTCATCAGATTCCATGGAAGTTTTCCATTCCTTACCTTTCTTACCCGCTGCCCAGTTCGCCGGTTTTCCGGTAAACAGTACTTTCTTTATCTCTTCATATATAGGAATGTCTTTTAATGAACTGACATAGGAACTTAAATCAAATTTTGATCCCTCAGTCAAATAACATAATGAAATATCTGAAATACAGTATTTACCATCTTTCTCCTTTACAAAGCCATATGTTTTGAATAATGTAAGCATGACGTCTGCAGGTCTTTTTTTAATCTTCAAGGACCTGCAAATACCATCAATATTTGAAGGATGTTTATTTAAAAAATTAAAGAAATCAAAATGGCTGACAGCAGTAATGAATAAGTCATTTGCAAATGCACTTTCCCTCAATTCAAATATCGATTCTGGAGATGTTCCTGGTATGCTCATATTTATCCTCTCAGTCCTCACATTCCGACATATATTTTGCCACGCATCTATGACACACGGAAAACGGTCTTTCTCTCCCGTACCTGTGGAAGATCTCTGCTTCTTTGCTGTTCCATAGTTCTTCTATTCTTGATTTTCTTACATTACCGAATATATAATCAGGAAAATCGACACAAAACAAACCGCTTTCCTCATCCGCCCGAATTTATGATTCTCTTAATTCTTAAAGACTTTAATATCTAATATATCAATTGTAAGGATAAGATTTTTCTAACTTCGTTTTATATTCATTTACTCTAAATATCAATTCATTCTTAAAATATATTACGCTTGAACCTTCAAATTCATACTCTTTATTTTCGTATTTGCATTTAAACTTCCATTCAATAAAAGCAGCAGACTGTTCATTATCAAAACCAAATGAGTCTATATCCCAGTAAATAATTTTGTTTGTTCCCTTATACCAATCGGTAAACCATTTTTTAAATGTCCTTTTGCCCTTATAAACGGCTCCGGTACATTCCCAAACCTCAACCTCTTCATGGATAACCTCTAACAGCATCTCCAGGTTTTTATCTTTCCAGCCTCTAGCATATTTTTCGACCAGTTCCTTTGCAAATGCCTTCTTCAAAGAATATCGCTCCTGTTTATTAATTGATCCAATAAAAATCAGTTAAAATTAATTACGAACGCAGCTTATCCAGGGTGGTTTTCGCATCAGGTGCCATTTTGAAAAAATCCTCCAGTTTACCACAGACATACATGTCACAGCCTGCACAGTTTTCCAGCTCCTTCTCCATACAGCACTTACGGACTTCGCAAACATTGCAGTAGGAAAACTTTTGCTCGTCAGACCGGCATCCATTACAATTAATATCCTTCGGATTGATATCCGTATTATACATTTCCGACCACTGCTTGGATACTTCTTCCCTCTTATTATCATCATTGGTCTTTGTAGCAATATAAGCCCCGCACTCGGAACAATCCAGTCCGCAGCAGGCAATTAAATCATCAATTTCTTTCATCCTCTCATAGCTCCTTCCTTTTAAGGTTATATTTTACCATAATTCTCTTACCACAGTAGTTTTCGGTATGATATGAGTATGATAGTTATCAATAGTAGAAAGAGACTTTAAAAATCTATTTTATGTAATCTCTCATCAATGCTTCCATCCGGAAGCATAAAGTCCGGGTGCCCCCGGCCTTCTTCCTCCATCTGATAGCGGACGCAGCTTTCCCAATCTCCTTTACAGTATAACTCTACCCATTTTTTATCCAGCCGACCATCTTCATAAAATTTTTTCAATGGACAGACCGGATACCACTTACAATCAGATAAAAGCACTTTTAGTTTACGATAATCCTTTATTATTTTCTCCTTAATAGAACTATTATAGAGAACAGCTGCCGGATGCTGCAACGGAAATATCTTTTTATCATCTGTTAAAAAAATTCTGCAGTAAACCTGCTCGAATTCCGATTTGGGCGGCAAGTGGATAACATATTTTTCAAAGATATGTTTTATGGCATAATAGCCCAGCGGGGCCAGCAGCTTGGGATTTATTAGTCTTATCTCCTCATCCAAATATCCACTGCATATCTTGATCTCATCCTGCTTCGGCTTTCTGTATTTCGGCAGAATACATTTTATCAGGTTTGTCATATAAATTTCTTTTCTGCTAATATCTGCTTCCCTGAACAATTCATCCAGGACTTTTCCTGAAGGCCCGATAAACATTCTTCCTTCCCTGTCTTCATTTTCACCTGGGGCATGGGCGATCAGCATTAGTTTGGCATCTGTATTACCCTCTCCACATAGGGGATTTAATCTGGTATCTGATAGCCTGCACTTTTTACACTTTCTTATCTGACTATTTAACTTTTCTATTTCTGCTGTCATTTTTTTACTTTCTACTCAAAAAGCCCCTGATTACATAGATTGATTTGTTTCCTGCAAAGTCAATAATGATGTTTTCATCTTGCAAATAGTCTAGGGAAATACTTACCCACTTTTTTACAATATTCATCCCATTCGTCACCAAACATTTCCTTTAATTTCTTTGCCTCTGTATTAACCTTGAAATTATATCCGTAGACCAGAAGTATCATCATAAACAGGCCCAGTAAATTCGGGTTTAATAATAAAATACCAAGACTGTATAAAAATAACCCTAATACTATTGGATTTCTGATAACTCCGTATATTCCTGTTTTAATAAGTTTTGTTTTTTCTGTAGGAGAATAAACTCTTCCGGATTTTCCCAATGTCAGGCCTGAGACGATCTCCATTATTGTGGCAATCGTTATTAAAGACACTGCAATCCACTTAATATAAAATAGTATTGTCAATTGTCTAACTGATAAGAAAAGCAATGATATATTCGGATTGATTATATATGCAATCCACAGACCAAATAATATCAATGTTGATATTATTATAGCCAGTACTCCAAAAATGTTATCCGTCTTCTCTCTTTTCCCCATGGGATCGACCCCCCATACTTTAAGAGTTATCATACTTATTATGAAATAACCGACAGCAACACAAATATTTACCAATAATATTATCTGAAAAATATCCAATTTGTCCCCCTACCAAAATATTACTAATTAAACTTGCATTTTACTTGTTATCATTAATATTTACATTTTTACCTTTGATCTTCCAATTTTTTATCAGCACGACAAGACTGTAAATACCAACAGCAAACAAAATTATATCCTCATATACACCATACCTGGCAATTTGAAAGAAAGGGGTAAAAGGAATTGCCAGGATGAGTAATAAAATATATATTATCTTGTTGACCTGTGGGAGGGAAGTAGTAAGAAGGATTAGACCAAAAGTCACTGTGGGACAAGGTACAGTACCGATTATTATAAGATTTGGAAATTCATGCCCTAACGCCATGCCGATCCAGTGATAAGAAAAAACTAAGACAGCCAGTACCATAGTTGCGTATCTAAGCCACCTGACCCTGGGCAGCGAAAAACGCATTTTGTTTCTGAATATATCTACGGCAAATAACACTGATATTATGATAAAAAAAGACCCGATGACATAGTTCATATAGGTACCCACAGCCATATCTTTTGCCAGAATAAAGTAATAGATAATTCCTACCCAGGCAAATGAGATCGATAGATATGTTTTCATAAGTATATTCTGTATCCTGCCCGGCCTGACAAAAATCCAGATGGTAAGCAGGATGGCAACAATGTAAAAAACCACCTGTGACGGCCATATCTTTGCACCGTAGCTTTCCATAATCTGTGACCATTTTTCTACAGTTATCACTTCCTCGTCACCTTAGGTATTATAAAACCTGTATTTCTCCTATATTCAAGATACTTTTCTCCATAACGAATGACTAGATCCTTTTCCTCTTCCCAGCAAAATAAATAGAATATAGGTATCCAGATAATTGAGAACACAGCAAGAAAAGGAGAATTCAGAATAAAAGCAATCGTCCACCATAATGCCAGTTCACCTACTGCTTGAGGATGTCTGATTTTTTTATAAATGCCTCCATAAAGTACATGTTGCTTTTCTGGTATCATGGCTTCCTTACCTGCATCTTTTAGACCTTTTCCCAGCAAGTAGCCTGCTGGTATTGTTATCAAAACTGCCACCAATATCGAAATCCACCAGCTCCAGGGAAACGCCAGCGGGAGAGGTAGAGGCAGAGGGTAAAAGAAGTAAATTACATAATTAATAACTACAATAACCTCAAACACCGATGCTATTATTCTGAACCTCCCGCACCTAAAGTAAGCAATTTTACCGATATTTTTTTCCAGAGCGGCAGGATATACGCTTTTTATATAAAAATAGGAGAAAAGAAAAGCCGAAATAAGCATCACTATAAAATTAATCCATGCAATCATATTCATACATCAGTATTTTTAAAAAATCGCTCTTTATCTTTTATTCGCCCGATTCCAATTAACCTGCCGTCGATATCTTCTATGACAAACTCATAAGATCCATATTCTGTCATTTGAGGAGCAGAAATTATCTTTGCTCCTTTATCTCTCAGTTCAGTATAAATCAGATCAACACCTTTAGCTGTATCAGGGTCAATATAAATATCATATCCGGCACCATATTTCTGCCGGTTGGATTGAACTTCGCCATATTTTGACTGGACGATTATAATTTCTATTTCATCTCTATAAAGCGTGGCAAATTTCTCTTTGCCATCAAAATGCTCTACTATTTTAAAACCCATAATATCACGGTAGTATTCTGCTGTTTTTATAATATCCGAGGATATAAGTACCGCTGCCAGGTTTACAAATCTTGCATCTTTCTTATTCATACTAAATTACCCTTAACATTTTAAGTACTCGGCTCTCTTACTTCTTGTATACTTTTTAAATTATATCTGGTCGGGATGGGGGGATTTGTTCTTTCGTCTCCCTCCGGTCGCTCACGTAAACGCAGACTCCCTCGCTTTCGCTCAGTCCGTCTTTTCAAATCCCGGAAACATGGATCCACCATGTTTCCATACTTGACTTCTCATCTTACAATCTAAAAACATTTCTTAACATGGTCGGGATGGGGGGATTTGAACCCCCGACCTCAGCGTCCCGAACGCTGCGCGCTAACCAAGCTGCGCTACATCCCGAAAAGCTTTAATATATTCTATCATATATTATCAATGAAATTTTCAGCATGATCAAATTTTTCAATTTTAAAGAACTCTCTCCTTGCTCTACTTATTCCCCTGGTCCCTTTAAAAACCCAGGAGAGCTGCTTCCTAAATTCCCTTACTGCCTTATATTCTCCTTTAAAATAAAACAGAAATTTTAAATAAATCTTTGATAACTCCTTTTTCCATTCAATTTCTGGTTCAAATAAGGTGCCTCTTGATCTACTGCAAAATCCCGGCAGGGATAGAAGTATATCAGCAAAAAGCCAGGGGCGGCCTTTTGCAGCTCTACCCACCATAATCCCATCGCAGCCGGTATACTCAAACACTTCCTTTGCCTTAGCGGGAGAGTTGATATCTCCGCTTGCAATGACCGGAATTTTTACCTTCTCTTTTACTTTTTTTATCAGTTTATAATCGACTTCACCGGTAAATTTCTGTTTTACTGTTCTTCCATGAATTGATATGGCAGCCGCTCCCCTGCTTTCAGCAATTTCCGCTATTTTTAAAATATTGATATTATCTCTGTCCCACCCAGTCCTGGTCTTTATGGTAAAAGGCTTTTTTAACACAGATGACAATCCCGCCAGTATTTTTTCAATTTTATCTTCATCCTGCATCAGGTATCCTCCGCTTCCCGATTTCAAGATTTTAGCCACTGGACATCCCATATTTATATCTATAATATCTGCTCTATCTTCAACCTGCTTTGCTGCTCCGGCTATTACTGCTGGATCAGAACCAAATATCTGCAGCGCACATGGTCTTTCATGATCGGTTATATCAGTAAGAAACAGACTCTTTTTATGCAGGTAAGTAATGCCGTAACTGGTAATCATTTCGGTAAAAGTAAGAGCTGCTCCAAAAAACCTGGCAAATATTCTGTAAGTATTATCACTAATACCAGCCAGCGGCGCAGATATTATGGGATTTCTTATACCCACATCTCCTATTTTAAAACAGCAACTGTCATCATTGCCGCTGCTGCCGGTATCACTATCCGGCAATAGATATCTAAGCTGCTCCTGCTTAAGGATTTCATTTGATGGATTGCGAGATCTATAATCTCGAAGAAATTTTGAGACCAGTCTGTCCAGCTCGTTTATAAGATAGGGTAATTCAAAATTTTTCACACTTCTATAAAATACTACCTGTTTTTATCAATTAATATTCTTAAGCCTTTTAAAGTCAGATCAGGATCATTGACCTCGATCCACCTGCTTCTACCGTTCATAAGAAAGGCAAGACCTCCAGTGGATATTACTTTTGGATCAAACTTTTTATCTTTGTTTTTTTGTTCCGCTATTATCTTATCTATGATAAAGTCTACCTGGCCTAAAAACCCATACAGTATCCCGGAACGAACACAATCGCGAGTGTTCTTTCCTATTACTGTTTCCGGCCAGCTTATATCAACCTTTGAGAGCTTGGCTGCATAATTGAAAAGTGCTTCTGATGAAACATCTATACCCGGAGCTATAACTCCGCCGATATACTCTCCTTTAGAAGATAATATATCAAATGTAGTAGCTGTTCCAAAATCAACTGCTATTATCGGAAAACCATAGATCTCCTTAGCTGCTACCGAATTTGCTATTCTATCTGCCCCTATTTCAAGCGCGTAATCATATCTGATTACAAGATCAGACTTTACTTCACTGCTTACAATAAATGGATCCTGTTTAAAATATTTACGGCTCATCTTTGTAACTTCATCGATTATTCTGGGAACAACGCAAGAAATCGCAATTTGGCTAACATCACCGGGGTCAAAATCAGAATTTTCTAAAAAATTGAAAATCAAAGCCGCAATCTCGTCCGAGGTTTCGCATTTTGGAGTTACCATCCTCCAGGAGGTAAGTACTTTCTCTTTCCTTAAAATTCCTATAACCGTCTGTGTATTTCCTATATCTATGGCTAACAACATAGTGATAAATTTACATTATAAAATTCATTAAAACATCATACAACATTATTATACCCGGACCTATAATAACAACAAGAAGTGCCGGCAATAGACAAAAAATAAGAGGGAACACCAGTTTTAAAGGTGCCTTTATTCCTGCTTCCTCAGCCCTAATACTTCTCCTGTTTCTCAATTCTGAAGCCTGGGTTCTCAGGATTTTTCCTATAGATATTCCTAAAATCTCAGCCTGTATCACCGCTGAAATAAAGGAGTCTAAATCCTGTACTTCGGTCCTGTTGATCAGATTTCGGAAAGCCTCCCTCCTGGTAATACCCACATTCATCTCTTTTAACATCTTGTCTAATTCTTCGCCTAAAGGCCCTTTCAGATTACTTGCTATTCTGGATAAGGCCGCGTCAAAGCCCATACCTGCTTCAACAGTGATAGTAAGCATATCAAGTGCATTAGGCAGGATTCTCCTTATTTCATCCTGCCTGCTGCTTATTTTGCTCCGGAGATAGATATCAGGTAAAAAGTACGACAGAGGTATAGGGATAAGCAATAACAAATTTATAATCATGGAAAAATCAAAAAATATTAATAACAGTATATAAACGATCAGAAACCCTATAGGTAATAAAAATTTTACTGTAAAATATACATTGGTTCCCAATACCTCAAGTATTCCAGCCAGCTCCAGTTTATGACTTGTAGATTCCACGACTCCTCTGGGGCTGATTCTTTTTACTACATTAGCTATCCTTTTAAAAATAGGTATAAGTACCCGATCCGAAAAGGATGGCAATGCTTCCGTTTTCTTCTTGGTACCATAATAAGACAGCCTGCTTGCAATAGTACTCTGCGAACTTTTCCTGACTATTGTCAAAAAACCTACCGATAATACAAATAGAAATACAGCTACAAAGACTGCACCTAAAACTAGATACATTGACATATTATAATCTCACCATCCTGTTTACTAGTCCTCCAAAATATCGTTTACTAAAATATATTTTATTAATATTTGATACTTACAATTTTCATAATCCAGACTATACCTAAAACCAAAAGGACAACTCCTACTAATAACAGAATCAGTCCTGCTCGAGTAACAAATAACAAACTTATGTATTCTCTGTTAAAAAGAAACAACATCAGCCCGACAATTATGGGAAGGATTATAAGGATTATAGCTGACAGTTTCCCTTCTGAAGTAAGAGCTTTTACCCTGTTTAATACCCTGTCCCTTTCTCTTATGGTATCCGCTACGGTATCCATTACCTCGGCAAGATTTCCACCTACTTCCCTCTGTACGTTTATAGCCGTAACGACCCATTGAAAATATTCGCTGTTTATTCTCTGTGACACGTTATTCAATGCTTCTTTTTCCGGTAGACCTACCCTTATCTCGCTTAAAATTCTTTTGAATTCATCAGATAAAGGTGGTTTTGATTCGTCGACTACCATTCTTAAGGCCTGATTAAAACTATAACCTGCTTTAAGAGACCCGCTGATCAACTGAAGTGCATCGGGAAGCTGCTCATGAAATTTAGCAAGCCTCCTGGACGTCCTCAAGTTCAAAACCAAAAAAGGAACTGCTACTGCCATTATTACAATTAATATACTAAGAAAAATATTTTTACTGAAATAGTAAACTACAATACTGAAAGCTATTATTCCTATCAGATGTGATGCTATAAACTCAGAAGCTCTTATACTCATACCAGCTCTTTTAAGCCTGGCATCAAAATATTCAATATACCCCCTTCTGGAAGCAGCTCTTGATATAATCCCCAGTATCCAGCCAATAAAACCTTTTCTTCTTCTCTCTTTGTATTTGTACTCCTCTTCGGCCTCTTTACCTTCCACCTTAAATCCATACAATTTAGCACTTTCTCTTAAAGACCTCTTTCTAGCTGGTATAAACAATATACATACAGATAATAATAAAGCAATAGCTACAAAAATAGCTGCATATACAATTATCCTCATCCATTGATTATCAAAAAGAGTCAGATAAAAAGGTCTTTCAGGCCCGATAACGACTTCTTCGGGAGCAGAAGAATAATAGGGATTCTCATAGCTGGTCTCAGCCGAGCCTTTAATTTTATCTTTTCCCACACTTATACTTATTTCTATATCTTCGGCATTAGGCCATAGACTGGTATAAGATATTCTATACTGATTTATTATTTTTTTGGAAATAGTCTTATAAAGCTCCTTCAAATCACTAGAACTGGCAGCTTCCAGCATTTCTCCTCCGGTACTCTCGGAGATATTTCTGATATTATCAGGATTAAATTCAGTTGACAGCAGAGCAATTGAATAAATACTGACTTCCTCCTGCAAGGCTTTATTAATAGCATCCTGTGCAGTATACCTGCTTGCAGTATCCGTTCCGTCTGATAATAGAATGATATATCTATATTTTATATTTTTCCTATCTTTGAACTGATCCGCAGCGGTAAAAATTCCATCGAAAAGGGAAGTCTCACCCATGGCTACTATTTCTGAAATCGAATCCCTTAATTTTTTACGATCAGAGGTAAAACTTGAATGGACGGTAACATCATCTGCAAAACTTACTACCGAAAATTCATCTATGCTTCTCATCTCATCCATAAATAGCAAGGCTGCACTGGCAGCATCTTCAATAGGCTTTCCTTCCATACTTCCGCTGGTATCCAGAAGCAAGACAACTCCAATCGGATCGATAATCTCACTTAATCCCTTTATAGAAAAGTCTCTTACTTCCTCTCCATTTTCAAGTACAGTAAAATCCTCCTGTGTAAGATTCAAAGCTTCTAATTCCGAACCTTCCTTGAAGTTAATATAGACATCTACTTTGGGATAATTACTAAAATCAGTTTTTGTTATAAAAATATCCTGGGATCCCTGACCATAAGCGACTGCAGGAGAAAAAAAGCAGATTGAAAACACTATCAATATAACAGTTATAAATTTTAAATATTTTAATTTCATCTTTAAATCATAAACTGCAAAGGATTTATATTAAAAAAATTTTTGAATGATTATTTCCGATCCGGAGTCTTTTACTTATTTAAACGACTAAATCTCTTTTTCAAATATTTCATCCGGTAAAACAATACCAAAATCCTTTAACCTATCTAAAAATCTGGGCCTAAGTCCGGTAGATTTAATGATTCCTTTAAATCTACCCTGTTCATCAATACCCATAGAATAATCAAACAAAAACAAATCCTCCAAAACAATTGTATCCTGCTCCATTCCCTGAACTTCTGAAATCCTTATAAATCTCCTGGTCCCGTCCTTCAATCTGTTCATATGGACAATAAGATTCACAGCTGATGCAGCCTGCTCTCTTATCGCTTTGATCGGGATTTCCATACCGGCCATCAATACCATGGTCTCTAATCTTGAAAGAGCATCACGACATGAGTTTGCATGGATGGTGCTCAAGCTCCCATCGTGACCGGTGTTCATCGCCTGAAGCATATCCAGAGCTTCACCGCCCCTGACTTCGCCTACGATTATGCGATCAGGTCTCATACGTAAAGCATTCCTGACAAGGTCTCTAATAGTCACCTCTCCTTTTCCTTCTATATTGGGCGGCCTCGATTCCAGCCTTATTACATGCTCCTGATTCAGTTTTAGTTCGGCAGCATCTTCAATTGTGATGATTCTTTCATCATTTGGAATAAAGGAAGACAATACATTAAGTGTGGTAGTCTTTCCCGTTCCTGTTCCTCCCGAGCATATTATATTAATCCTTCCCTTTGTACAGATTTCCAGGAAATCTGCCACTTTTTGAGTACAGGTACCCAATTTAACCAGATCTTCAATGGTAAAAGGGTCAGATGAAAATTTTCTTATAGTAAGCACCGGACCATTCAAGGCCAGGGGATGTACTATTACATTTACTCTTGAACCATCAGGAAGCCTTGCATCAACATAAGGAGAAGCTTCATCTATCCTTCTGCCTACCTTTCCCACAATTTTGTTTATTATCTGCAGTAGATGGGCTTCATCTAAAAAAGTTCTGTTAGTAAGACGGATTTTACCGCCTTTTTCTATATAAATCTTTTGAGGGTTGTTTACCATTATCTCTGTTACTTCTTCATCGTCCAGAAATTCTTCTATAGGACCGTAACCAGTTACATCATTGATAAGGTCATCTATTATATTGCTTTTTTCTATAACTGTCAGGGGATAAGCTTTCTGGCTTATTATCCGCTGGACTTCTCCTCTGACCCTAAGACTTAACTCACTATCGCTAATATTTTTTCTATATATGACATCAGAAAGATTATCAATTAGTTCCTGGCGTATCTCCTTCTTTATTTCATTAATCTGTCCTGACCGGACAGTTGAAGATTCGTCGGCTTTTATATCCAGGCTATCTCTAAAACCCTGCATCCTCCTGATTCTTTCCTGTAAATCCATAAGCAATCACTGTCCTTTTTGGTTAAAATTTTTTATCTAATTTTTTTAGCTTCGGTTATTATTCTAATCAATTTTTTAATACTCTTAGTCACCGGCGACCTTGGAACGTCCAGAATCACGGGAATACCCTTATTGACCGTTATTGGCACTATTCTATCGCTGGGAATAGCTACATCTATCCTTCTCTGAATAGTTTCTTCAATCTCTTCCAAAGTAATTCCTACCTTACTATCGGCACGATTAAGGACTATCCATATATTTTCCCTGGGAAACTTTAATTGTTCCAATAATTGCAGAGCTATCTTTAAATTTTTTATACTGGGAGTATCCTTACTTGTTATAATGAATAGATAGTCCGTATCTCTAAAAATGTTTAATACGTCATCTGAAAAATAAGATGAAGTATCAATCACCACGTAATCACTGATCCTTGATAGATTATCTAAAATTTTTATAGTGACTTCTGTATTTATACCTGTGCTTTTTGATATATCTAACGGTGCCGGAAGCACTTTGATACCGGAGCTGTGAGTAGTCAAAAAACTTTCAAGCACCTTAGGGTCTAGCTGCTCGAGTACCGGTAGAATGTCATAAATCGAATATTTAGGGTGAAGATCAAGCATCAAAGCAATATCCCCGAATTGATAATTGGTGTCAATAAGGGAGACCCTTTTTTTATCAGCTGCTATAAGGCCTACTGCCAGATTAACTGCAAGAAATGATTTGCCTACTCCTCCCTTGGTCCCGAAAACAGTTATTCTTTTAGGAGCCGCCTTTTCATTTTCTGCGTCCGTTTCCATACTGGTTTCCGATCTCTTCATAGTCTCTTTTATATCATTATAAGAAAATGGGATCTTAAGAACATCATACACATTTAATTGAAGAGCCCTTTTTAACAGGTCGGCTGACATTTCCCTAGCCAGTAATACTATCCTGGTGATATCCAGACTGTTATAATAAATTTTTAAAAGCGGTTCAATATCTTCCAGTTCATACGAAGGTCCCATCCAGACCAGGCAGGGTACTTTCCTTTCAAGCAGAACCTTTAAGTCGTCCAGGCTTGTACTGGTCCGTATAATATTAACATCGGAAAACTTTTCCAATAGATAACTTACTTTATCTATATTATTTAACTCTTTATCTATTATAGCTACCGGTGTTTTACTCATATCTTTCTTCCGTAAATAAAATATTAGTTATTTATACCTTCTTTTTCCTATATTAATCCATAAAAACATTGTCTAAAGTTGCCCCATCAGTTTCCTTTTCTTCAACTCCATCTGTCGGGACCAGAGCAAGCCATACGCTACCCACTTCCTCCGAAAACACCAGTTTTTCCGAATCCTCCGGTGTAACGGCAAGAGTTACTGTATTTATCTCAATAGTACCGGTATCAGTTTCCTGTTGCCCTCCAAATATTCCTCCGGCCTCTTCTGTTTCATCGGCAGTTGTGATTCTTGTACCGACATATAAGACTTCTATATTCCACAGAAGTGTTTTTGTGGTATCATTTTCTACTCTCGCAGAAACTTCTTCAGTACCGGTCCCTATAATCCCCTCTTCAGATTGTTCTTCTTCAACTGGCAGCAAGCTCTCTGAAGATAATCCCTCTTCAGGTAAAAAAGTAGCAATAACATTGACACGGTCTCCTACATCGATAAGATTGGAAACACCAATAATCTCATTGACTGGAATAGATACTGCTATCATACCGTCGGGGACTATAAATGCCAATCCTATTTCTTCCGGTCTTATAAATTTGGTAGTAGTGATCTGTTCACCTTCATTAATAGGAGCCGCTACAACATACCCCTCAAATTCATCCAATGATGTTAGGACTCCTTCGGCAAGATATATTCTGGGGATACCTTTCGTTTCTATCATGCCTGCCGGGACGAGATCCTCGACCGCAATTTCTTTAGGAATATTCTGAGTTGCCACCAATACTTCTACTGTTTCGACTCCTTCTTCATATGATGCCTTTATACTGTTAATATAGATCATAACTCCATATACTGCTCCTGCTGCAATCACTATGGCTATTAACACCAATACTATTCTTAATTTCATATCGATTCCTCAATCTTTTCTTATACAATTATTATAGAATATTTTTAATATTACTTCTATTTTATGTTTAATGTTTTTCTAAAAAGTTATTATATAACATTTTTAATATTATTTCTATCTTATAAGTCTAATTGCCTTGATACCCGCCTGTCCGAATGCTTTAATATCACTGCTGGTGACGATCACCGCCTGATGTATAAACCTTCCCACAACTCTTGTGTTGCTGCCGTGACCTTGTATTCCAGTCAGAACGAATGGAGCAAATGCTATTATTTCAACTTCTTCTGACCATTTATCGTTAGCGTGGTGTGGAACTTCGACCTCATAAGATACCGGAACAATTACAAACTGCGTGTCATTTTCAGCAAGCTTTATTATACCTTCAACGTATGTAACAAGATCGTCAAAAGGGTCAAATACCCATCCTACCCTCTCATAAGTGGCGTTTCTGGTCTGTGACGGATTAATTATCCTGGCATAAACCGTATCCCCTTCTTCCAGCGGTTCAGAATAGCCATTGATTATCCTATCCCTGTATCTCGAAAGCCACCCGCCGGGATTATCAGTCGAGTCCCAGGCTAAAAAGTCACTGCCATTCTCGAACCTGCAAATCACTTTCTCCGTCCCTGGATCCAGATATTCCTCCCAGGTAGTTCCTTCCGGAATCATCGCCAGCCATGGAACCACATAATAGAGCTGTACTGGTTCTCCTATCATTGCCGTGGCAAATGCTCCCAGGCTGACGGTATCCCTTCCAAAGATCTTTGCAAAATACAGCGGGGCCTCACGGTTGGAGAGAGTGACTGTTATTGTATCGTTAGTTGATAAGGTTGAACTGATTTTTATCTCTTCGGAAGTATAATCACGACAGTTATAAATGATATCCACATTATTTCTTGCAGCGTAATCGACTGCGGCAAGGACCGCAGCATCTCTATTTTCAGGAAGTTCATGGACGCCTGCCAGAGCAGAAGCGTCAGCAACATTTTGGAAAAAACCTCTCTTCTGGTACAAAGAACCGATATCTATAACCAGAGCTACGGCACCTAGCAAGCATACGATAAGTATCGTAACTATTACTGCTGCCTGACCTTTTTGTCTTAAAAATTTTTTTTTATATTCATACATTTAAAAAAGCATAAAAATTTACCATTCTCTCCTCATAGTAGCCTGGCCAGTCAGCTGGATAGGCCCCCATCTTCCGGCCATTGGTATATCTATAAAAAATGTTTCTACTGTCACAGTAACTCTGACCGGATTACCTATTTCCAGACCCTCGGGGTTTTCAACTGTTATAGTATTGATCTCAATTGTTGGCGCGCTGTCACGTACTGCCTGCTCGAAATCAAAATCCGGATCTTCATACAATCCAACGGCAGCAAGTCTTACTCCTTCCCTTACCGCATGAGTGACTGCTATATATTTATTATAAGCAATCCCAAACTGTACAATGCCAAATATCAGCATTATTAGTATAGGAAGGATAATTGCAAATTCTACAGCACTTGAGCCTCTCTCACCACATAGAATTTTTATACATCTTTTCATTTTATTAGTATCATAAAATAAATATATCCAATAATGTAAATTATCGGATATAATAAAATTTCTTAAATAACTAATCCCATTAATTCATTTAATGTAACTAGTTATCTTTTTATTTAATATATTTTGATTACAGTAATATTTATTACAATATTCTGTATCAAAGGTCACATTGCATCAGCCGCTGCTTGAAACGAATTATTAATCGCTACTCCAAGGGCTCCAGCACCAATTGCTATAGTCAGAGCTATAAGCGTGATTAAAAGAGCATACTCAGCAGCAGAAGCTACCTGGTTATACCTTATCCTTCTGTAAAATCCTATCAGCTTCCTCATTTTGCTCCCTTTTTCTAAAAATATCATTCTTCTACTTCAGTCTTACTATATCCGAAAATTTACATTCAAAGATATTATGGCCGCTGGTTTCTTACTTTATCAAAAAATACTATTTAGTAATATACTGCACTAAAGAATAATACTAAGTTTTATAAAATTTGTCAAGCATTTATTATACAATTTTTTATAATATTATATTATATTTATTATTATATAATTAATATTTATTATATTATAAATATTTATAATAATTTCTTTACTTATGTACAAACATATAATACTAATATATGATACATAATAAATGCCTTTATCAAATACTAAAAATTTTGAATTCCTTGAAACTTCTGATCAGATATTGCTATTAAAAAGATTATCGTATCCTCTATAAAAAAATACCTAGTTCCACTAAATCAATCAGTAGAACTAGGTTATTTTAACAGTAAATTTTCCGATCAAAATAACATTGCCTATAAGGCAAGTATCGAAACAAATTTTGTTAAGGACTAGGATTTATTTGAGCAGCTGCATCACTTAGTTTAGCACTAATTGCCGTTCCAAGAGCTCCAGCACCGATAGCTATAGCCAATGCTATAAGTGTGATCAAAAGAGCATACTCTGCAGCAGTAGAACCTAACTGAGTGTACCTTAACCTGTTGTAAAATTCTACCAGCTTCCTCATTTTCTCCCCCTTTCAAAGGTTTAATGGTTATATTTCCGTCAGATTAACTAAGTACGATTTATTAATATACTGCACTTAAAAATATTAATAAGTTTTGTAGAATATGTCAAGTATTTTTTTAATATTTTTTTAAACTAATATATTACTAATATTATTATTATATTAACATATAAAATGTATATACAATAGTAAATACATAATAATATATATTTATAGCTAACATGATTGAACTTTTTCTAAGGTTATACGAAGACAAATAATTAAAAAGAATAATATTATTACTGCCGCATTCTTTTCCCTTTTAACATCAAAGGAAGATCCAGGCCGTTACTAATTAAAAAATCAAGATCATTTAAAATTTCTTTTGGATCCCCGTTAGATACAATCCTACCTCTGTTTAAAACTATACACCTATCCGAAAAGTCATACGCCATGTCAAGATCATGGGTTGCAATAAGTATCGTTTTTTTCATGCCACTAATCAGCTTTATAAAATTAGATCTGTTTCTGGGGTCAAGATTACCTGTTGGTTCATCCAGGATCAGTATCTCGGGATTATAGGATAATACAGTAGCCAGGGTTAAAAGCTTTTTTTCTCCATAACTTAAAAAATGCGATATCTCATCTTCCGTTATTCTCAGGTTAACCTTTTTTAAGCTATCTTTTACAACTTTTTTTAAATATTTTCCGTCTCGTGCACGCTTGTCCTTCTTTTTGGCCAAATAGTTTATAAGACCAAAAGCCACATCATCAAAAACTTTTACCGAGAATAATTGGTCATTTGGATCCTGAAATACAAATCCTATTTTCTCGCGTATGTCATAAATATTTTTATTGTTCAATTCCTTTCCAGACACAAATATCTCGCCACTCCGATGTTTGTCTTCCAGAAGACCTGCTATATTCAGCATTAAAGTAGATTTACCAGCACCATTGGGCCCAACTATAGATACCTTCTCTCCCTCACGTACAGAAAAACTTATTCCCATCAGAACTTCTTTATAACTGCTTGATTCTACACCCAATCTCCCCTTTGCAGGATATCTGTAATATAAATTTTTTATCTCTATGATCCTATCTCTTTCCATTTAAGTACAAACTCCTTGAACAAATTTACTGTATGCGTTATATAATATCAAGCAGTTCAACGGTCTTTAATAATATAGGCAGCAGGATAAAGAATAAAAGTAATATGATATTTAAAACTCTCATCCTCTTTTTACTTTCAATTATATAAAAATTCCCATCAAATCCCCTGCTTTCCATGGATTTATATATATTTTCCGCTCTATCTACTGACTTTATAAAAAGATTGCTCATAAGATGGACCAGCTTTCTATTTACAGTACCATATGAATATCTTTTAAATACCCTGCTTTTTATAGCCATCTGACCTGTTCTTGATTCCTCTACTATTAAAAAAGTATACCTGTACATTAAATAAATTATGGAAACTATCATAGAAGGCAGATATATTCTTCTTAAGCCTCCCAGCAATTCTATTTCATCACTGGATAAAAGCAGTGAGGCCACCAGCAATATACATAGAAACGATTTTATTAACACCGTAATAAAGACCGCCAGCCCGCTATCGGTTATCGTGAGGGCAAACAGTTTAAAATCAATCTTTACTATTTCTCTACCTTCACTTAAGAACGGAATAAAAATCGAGACTAAAAAAGGATACAGAAATACCAGAGGAACTCTTCTTATAAGTTTTTTCCAATTAGGTTTAAATAATAACAAAATAATAATTACAACCAGAAAGTAAAGGGACAATATTAAATATTGCCCCTTTCCGACACTCACTATAAAAAATATATTTATAAGGATTATTATTAATTTTTCTCTAATGTTTAAAATACCACTCAATGAATTCAATATACTTTTACTTCTATAAAATCACTGTTTTCTACCTACAGCCCTATAAATCAAATATACAATCCCGAAAATGGCTGCGATTATAAGTACACCCGAAAGCCCAGCCAGAGATGTCTGCCATAGTTCACTTTCAACGCCGCCCATGGCATAGTCGGGAATCAGAAAAATACCTTCCGGGGCTATTTCCCCTGCTTTATCTATAAATCCAAGATTCTCAGCCACTTTCTCCAGGCCATCGGGAAAAGATGATGCAAAAACAGATATAAACATTGCAATTATAAGAGCAGCAACTATTCCTGCCAGTACAAATATATAATTCTTCTTGTCTGTCACTTTAAATCTCCTTCCCTGGTCAATATGAGATCCGGCCTTATTTTACTTATAAATGCTACTGCTGCAACAGTAATTATTGCTTCTCCAATCCCTATCACGGCATGAACTCCGGTCATTGCCTTTAGCGTAACTCCAAGAGCATAAGTCCCTGAAATCCCCAATTCAAGCGCAGCAAATAAAGAAGCTATTACCACTGAAAGCCATGAAGCCACTGCAATAGAAGTGAAAAAAGCAATCTTTGATTTTGATATTTTACATATCAGCCAGTAAATAAGATAAGAACCGTAAACTCCTATAATAGCCATATTGAAGATATTAGCTCCCAATGCAACTACGCCTCCATCCATAAAAATGAATGCCTGCACAATCAAAACAACCGCCACTACTATAGCTCCCGCATGAGGACCTAGTATTATTGCAGCAAGTGCTCCCCCAAGAAGATGTCCGGAAGTTCCTCCCGGTATCGTAAAATTGATCATCTGCAGAGCAAAGATTAGAGCACTTACAACACCCATCAATGCAATAACTTTAGCTTTAAAATAACTTTTTACCTTATAAATTGCCGCAGCCAATCCTCCTGCAGATATTACACCGGTAGAAATCGCCGTCTTCAGGTCCACAAATCCGTCAGGTATATGCATATCTCCCCTTTCTTTATAGTGTTACAATTATTAAAAAAGTAACACTTTTTAAATGGGAAATCAAGCTTTTTAATTACTCGATTTAATTTAAATAAAGACTTTTCTAAACGCCAGCATTGGATGACAGCACGTATAAATCTGCAAGACTAACCAATTCTATCTACTACTATATCTCCCAACTTATATCTACCGTCAAAATTTTTAGCTATCACGGGGCATTTTATTTTTAAAAGAAAAAATATTTTCTTCTTTTCATCACACAAAGCTTCATAATTTCCCTGGCCCTTGGCAATGACCAGGTCTGACTTCTTATATTCTCTTAAAAATTCATCAGAGCAAAAAGAAAGCACCACAGTAGGCATATCCAGACCGGTTGTCATGACCCTTACAGAGTCCATCATACCGACCATTTTTACATCTACCATGGTAGCATCGTTCATGGCAGGTCCTCCTCTTACTATATAAGTGATTTTTTCCTTAGGCAGATTTTCTATAAAAATCTTATCAAATACTATTTCTCCCGCATTATCACCAATAAATAAAATCACTTTTGCTCTATTTATTTCCTCTTTTAACAATTTGATCTTATCCGTATCTATATCCTGTGACAAAGACTTTTTTATCGCTCTTTGCAGAATTTCTTTGTTTAAATCAACTTTTGGTCCAAAATCAATAATATTACCCGCCAGTGATATTCTAAGACTTGTTTCAAACGGGTCCTTTGACTCTTTTATTATCTCTTCCAATCCATTTACCATCCCGAGCGCCATACGATTATATTTTTCTTTCACTTCCCTGTAGGGATCACTATCAGGCAAGATCTTCTTTATAACCTTTTGGATTTTAGACTGAAGGACAAAACCAGAATCACCTGTATTAAATTTAGACGCTATGATTAAGCATTCCCTCAATATTTCTTCCTGCATCTGTTTATCATCTGTTGCCATCTGTACCGCTTCAAGAGCCTGCCTTATATAACATGGTATACATTCCAGGTGTAGTTTCATAATATTTATTTTTCTCCCTCAAATTTTTATTTTTGCGCCCTGATTACTACAAAAGCGCCTTCCCCATAACCCTGCTCTATCCTCTCTATTTTTTTTATCCTATCAAGAGTATTAAAAACTGTCTGCCTGAATTTAAGGTCTTTAAAACCAGCCTTTTTTAATAGCTTTACTACTTCTCCAGTATTAAAAAAATTTGCTACTCTGTAAAAAACACTATTTTGTTTATTTTTTTGATATATCCTTCCAAGTCTACTGTTTGCATCTACAAAACCATTAATAAAATAACCGCCGTATCTCAATATCCTGTATATCTCCATAAAAGCTTTTATTTCATCATCCAAAAAGCAAAGTGTGGTCACCATTAAAGCCAGATCAAAACTACAATCCTTAAAAGCAAGATTCTCGGCAGTACCATCTACTACTTCTATTCCCCTGCTCTCCGCAATTTTCCTCAGTTTGCTTGAAGGTTCGATTCCAAACTTAATACCCAGAGGCCCCGCAAATCTCCCGCTTCCAACACCGATCTCTATACCATTTTTAAAGTCTGGTAAAATCTGGCGAATAGAATTGATTTCAGATTGATACACATACTTATTTCTTTCGAACCAATTCTCATATCTATCCGTATATTTCTCAAAAGGTTCTATTTTGGGCATTAATCTATACACCCCATCGTTCATCATAGAATCTTTTAAAATGCTGCCTCATGTATTCTCCATCTTCAATTTTCATTACTTCTTTGGCATCAAAAGGAATAGGATATTTTACGCAGTAGTTCATAAGAATCTCGTAGGAATTATTTATCTCTTTTATTTTTTCTTCATATTTCTTTTTCTCTGAACTGCTATCATGCCTGTCAGGGTGATATTTTAGTGAGAGTTCCCTGTATTTATTTTTAATCTCCTGAATACTTGCAGTTTCTTCTAGTTCCAGTATTTTTCTTGCCCTGTCTATGTCATTAAAATTTATTAATTTCTTCATTTTCCAATACCCTTTTCATAAAGTTTATTGATATAATTATTATTAATTTCACAGCTTTAACTAAATCTTAGTATTTTTGATTTTAATTAATCTGATTAATTTCTATGCTCTTAAAATAATTTCTTTAATATAAACCTAACAAATTTTATATTCCTGTAATTAATATAAAATATATTTAAATTATATAATTCTAACATAAAATGTTTATTTTATTAAAAATTTATTTTGGGTTTATACCCAAAACTTGACACAGAAAATATAAATCATTAAAATTTTCTATACTTAAAATATTTATACAGATCTAATAATAAAAATGGTTGAAGTTGATAAGCATATAAAAGAACACGCCATAAAGCTTTTAAAAAAACTGGGAATCAAAAAAGGAGATATAATTTTTGACTGCTGTTGTGGTGAAGGAAATTATACTATACCAGCTGCTAATATAACTAATAAAAACGGCATAGTTTATGCTATGGATATGAATAAAAATAAAATTAACAAATTAAAGGAGAAATCTAATTCTGAGGATATCAGGAATATTGAGATAATAGAAGAAGAATTTAAAAAAATTATACCACTAGCAAATAAATCAGTAGATATAGTGCTCCTTTTTGATATATTCTGGTATTTTTCTATTAATGATATAAAATTATCAATTCTACTTAGTGAAGTTTATAGAATTCTAAAAGACAACGGTTCAATTTCAGTTTACCCTGAACATGTGGATACAGACAGACTTAAGAAAAAAATATCAAATGCCAATTTTAAATTAGTGAAAGAACTTTCCAGTATAGTAATCCATGATAATAATCTTAAAAAAGGATACATATGGAATTTCAAGAAATTATTAAGATGAAAAATAAATCTTTTAAAGATTATGTTATTGTTTCCTGCGGAACATTGACTCCTGAACTAAATTACTTAAAAAACAGCAAATTCTTGGATGCAGAGAAAATTTTATATACAAAACCAGGTAGACACGAAAATCCAATAGAACTTGAAAGCCAACTTATAGATAAAATAAATCTTGCTAAAAATTTTTCTGAAAATATTATAGTAGTGTATGGAGGAAAATATTGTTACATAAACATTAAAGAACCAAATAGGGCTATAGATGACATAATAAAACAGCAGGGTGGAAATATCAGCAGGATCAATGCCAGCCATTGCGTAGATATGCTGGCAAGTGAAAAGGAAAGGGACAAAATAGCAAATACTATAGCAAAAGGTGAAAAAGTATGGTGGCTTACACCGGGATGGATAATACACAGGCATGATGTCTTTCAGGATTGGGATAAGGCAATGGCCAATGAAAATTTCCCAAAACATACCGGAGGAGCTGTTCTGCTGGACGGTATAGGTTTCTGGGAAAAATACAGTACAGATCACCCTGAAAAAATCTTAGAATTTTCAGATTGGATGGGCATTCAGATCCAGCCTTATAAAATTTATCTTGACAGATTTAAAAACCTTTTACTTGAAAAGGTCAAATAAAGACAATACCTTACCGGTTGTCAAGAAGTCGCCGAAAAAGTAATTGCTGAAAAAACATTGGAAGAACTTGAGTCAATTGGCTGAATTATAAACTGCTCTGTAAACTTGTATTATAAGATATTTTTAATGGAAAATCATTATTATATTGGGATCAGGTAATATAATGGATTCTTTAAAAAAAATTAAAAAATTAGAACAGGAAATAACAGAAATAAAGAATAAAATAAAAGAAAAAGAATCAAGTCTTCCTGCTCATTCTGTCAAGCCTGAAATGATGTTGGAATTAGAAGAACTGGAAGAAGAACTAAGAAGTAAAAAGGGGGAACTTAACCAACTAAAATCCCAATAAACATGATTATATGATCTTAAACTATCAAACATAGTCATACCTGATAATATTTTTATTTCTTTCTTATTTAAAATATTTTATGTTATATATATAAACTGTAGTATGAAAAATAAATTAAAAACATTAAATATTTTCAGGAGTTTAAAAATGAATGATTACAAAGGTAAGGTCAGAAGTAAAAGATTCAGGTACAGTAACAGTATAAAGTTGACAGAAAAAGGAGAAGGCACAATAGAATCAATGGACAAACCCTCTATTAAATTATCAACTCCGGTTGAATTTGGCGGCAAAGCTGGAATATGGACACCAGAAGAGTTGCTAGTAGCATCAGTCAATTCCTGCCTAATGACAACATTCTCTTATTATGCTGCGAAAAAGGATTTTAAATTTATAAGTTATGAAAGCCAGGCCGAAGGAATTATTGAATTGTTTGAGATGAAATATTCCTTTTCCAAAATGACAATCAGACCTAAAATAAAAGTTAGCTCCAAAGGTGATATAGAGATAGCGAAAAATCTGTTAAAAATTTCCAAAGACAGCTGTTTTGTTTCAAATTCTTTAAAAGCTGAAATAATCCTGGAACCAGAAATGAAACTGGCCCCTTGACTAGTATAAAAATTAATTATTATTTAATAAAAAATATAAAAGTAATAAAAACAGTAAATTGAAATTTACGAGAGGAATCTGGTAATGAGCAAATTCTATCCAGAATCAAAAGTTGAAATCAGTGGATTTTTTGCAAAATACTATGACTATTTATTAAATATTGTAACGTTGGGTAAGTACTCTTCATTAATTAAAAAAATAGTTTTATTAATGAAAATCAAACCAGGACACAGAATAATAGATTTTGGAACTGGAACAGGAAGAAATGCCTGTTTGATGATGAATCAACTCTCTCCAGAAGGGGAGCTTTTAGGTCTTGACACTTCTAAAGAGATGATTACCCAATTTAAAAAAAAGTGTGCCGAGTTTCCCAATGCCAGAGTCACTCATAAGAGAATAGATAAGGATTTAGATTATAAAATGTATTTTGACATAGCTTTTATCTCTTTTGTACTGCACGGATTTCCCCAGAAGGCAAGATTGCAGATAATAAGAAATGCCTTTAAATCATTAAAAGATAATGGTGAGATCTTTATACTGGATTACAATGAACTTTCTTCTAAAAAAATGCCTTTTTATTCCAGATTTTTTTTTAAACGTTTTGAATGCTCTTATGCTCTTGATTTCATTGAAAGAGATTGGAAAAAACTTTTAGAAGGACAGGGATTTGACAACTTTTCAGAACATCTCTACTTTAGGAAATATATAAGATTGTTAAAAGCAAGGAAAATACCATAATATTATTAATAGGCATATTAAATAAGCTATTTTTTAAAATAAAATACAAAATATCAATAGGGGGTTAGAATGTGTCTTTCTAAAGTATATTTAGATAAGGAGGAAAAAGATAAAATACTTATAGAAGAAGCTTCCAGTATAGTAAATGACCAGGGAATCATTGAAGTTTATTCAATTTTCGGTGAAAATAAGAAAATAAAAGGCTACTATATAAAAAAGATCGACTTTCTCAAGAGCACCACGATTTTAGCCAAAAAAAGTGATAAAGAATGAAAAATAAAAAAACATCTAAATCTGATATCAATAAATTAAAACTATTAATGTCTTACTGGATTGAACATAATAAAGAACATATCCAGGACAATCAGACCTGGCTCCATAAGATAGAAAAAATGGGACTTAAAGAAGTTGCAGTCGAGCTTAGAAAATTTATTGAACTTTCAAAAGAAGCAAACGAGTATATAGAACTGGCAAATAAAAAATTAGGACAAGACCGCCTTTCAGAACTAAAAGAAACATCTGAAAAAAACCTGCGGGTAAAATCAGGAAGAGGCAAGGTAAAATATAAATCAGAAAGCATTAATTTTAACCAGATTGGTATTATTAGAACCCCATATAAAAATAATGCGCCTTATCAGCCTGTACATGAAGACGAAGGAAACTTTTATATAGAAATAAACCCCCAATATATAGATGGGCTTTATAAGCTTTCAAAATTTTACTATATCTATGTTATATATTATATACACCGGATAAAAAAGGAATTATCAATGACTATATCCACACCGTGGACTGACGGCACAAGAGTAGGTGTATTTGCAAGCAGGTCACCAGTCCGCCCCAATCCCATCGGTCTCAGTGTAGTGCATATAAAAAAGATTAAAGATAATAAGATTTTTACTTCAGGTTTAGACGTATTTGATGAAACTCCACTACTTGATATAAAGCCATATATAAAGGACCTCGATTCCAAGTCAGATGCCAACTACGGATGGATCGCAGATATAAATGGTTATAAACACCTCCTTTTACATATAAAAGGTATCCCTCACAATCATTTACGATATTAATGTGTAGACAATATTTCAGTTAGTAATTTATCTGACTTTTTCAATAGCTTTTCTAGGGCAGGCTTTAATACATTTATAGCATCCTGAGCAAAGACTTGTATTAATTATAGGTACTTCATATGGTTCTTCTTGTTTGATGACCTTTTTTGGACAGGTACTTACTGCTTTACATATACCGTCTTTGCATTCCTTGGGATCACATTTATTATAATTGACTATGGCTATCTTACCAGGCATGATTAGTATTCAACCTTTGTCTTATCACGCTTTCAAAATTCCGGCACTCTCCAGTATATCAGGGACTTTTTCTTCCTTTCCGATAGCCATGATATGAACACCGTCACATATCTTTTCATCTTTTATTTTTCTTATTAGATCTCCAGCGATTTCTATTCCTTTTGACAATCCTTCCCCTTTAGGCATTTTAGCCATTTCGTCTATAAGATTTTGAGGCACAAAAATACCTGGAATATTCTCATTCATCCATCTTGCCATACCAGCACCGACCAGCAGCACTATTCCTGCCAGTATTTTCACATTATTTTTTATATTATGGCTGTAATCTACAAATCTTTTCAACTCATCCAAATCATAAATAGCCTGGGTTTGAACAAAATCAATCCCTACTTTCAGTTTTTTCTCAAATTTTATCAGCTGTGGCTCGATTGGATCTGCAGAAGGTGTGGCAGATGCACCGATGCAAAAGTCAACCCTTCCATTAAGATCATTACCTGAAAGATCTTTCCCTGAATTTAAAGTCCGTACAAGTTGTATTAATTGAACTGAATCAATATCATAAACAGGCTTCGCTTCAGAGTGGTCCCCCATCTTAAGAGAGTCTCCAGTAAGACAGAGGACATTTTCTATACCCCTTGAATATGCAAAAAGCAGATCACCCTGAATTGACAATCTGTTCCTATCACGGCATGTCATCTGTAATATAGGCTCACCTCCCTGCTCTTTTATAAGAAGGCACCCTCCGACAGAAGAGTATCTCATCACTGCACTCTGATTATCCGTGACATTTAGTGCATCAACCCTATCCTTAATCAGATTTATATTATCGACCATTTCCTGTGTGTTGATACCCTTTACCGGACCGATTTCAGCAGTTACAATAAATTTTTCTGATTTTAACATCTTTTTAAATTGTCCAGTCATATAAATACTCCTAATTCTAATAGACTTTTTTAAACTTTTTAAAACCAAGTATTATTCGGGAGAAAGAGGTTCTACTTCCAACTCCCGTGGTCTCTGTGTTGTACTCCAATCCTTAGGTGGAAGGATCTTGTGCATCCTATCTAGTTCCCCTAATTCTTTTAACCTCTTATATATCAAAATCCATGCACAATCATTTTCAGGATTTACCTCGCATTTACCATCCTTCCTTGTACCCCCGCATGGACCGTTAAGCAAACCCTTTGCACACTGGGTCAAAGGACATATACCAGCCAGCTTACCCAGCTCACAATCTCCACATTGAATACATTTTTCCCTGAACAGGCTTGGACCGCCGCCCATATGCCCTACAGGATTAGTTGCCGGATAAATAGATTTGGTAAGACCAAACCCGTCTTCTAATATATATTCCCGTACTACCTGTAAACCGTCTCCGCAACAAAGCATTAGAACAGCATCGCAATCACTTATCTGCTTCTTATAGTCTTCCATGCGCTTCTTACTCCAGGGAGCATAACAGGTAAATTCTCCGAATGGTGGTGCTATGGCAGCCAGTACTTCCTTGCCGTTTTTAATAAGGATATCTTTCATTTCATTAACTTCAGGTTCGCCACCAGTATGAAAAACAGTGGCACAGCCGCCACACCCATATATTACTATCTTCTTTTTACCTTCTAGATATCCAAGAATCTCTTTTATAGGCTTTTTTGTTTGCCCTATCACTACTTACACCTCCTATATTATTCTTATAAAATAAAAAATTTTACCAATTTGATCCTACATTAATAAAACTATTTTATACATCACTCCTCCAAGACCGGCTAAAAATTAATCAATCCATCGGGCAGGTCCCAGTAGGGCAGGTATTATCGGATTTACTATCCCTGCCTGACGACGAACCCAGACTAAAGGAAGAAAAAATTTTCTGGATATTTTTGCTGCCGCACTTTTTACAGACCATCTTCTCACCTTTTCCCCCGCTTCTGACAAACAAATCAAATTTCTCCCCACAATCCTTACATATATAACTGTAAACTGGCATGTTTTCACCCCCTTCTTAACCAACCAGCTTCTATTTTTAAAGACTTATATTGACAATTTTATTCCCATTTCAAATCTCAAATTTTACACCTGCTTTCATGGAAACGAATGCATCTTTATATATTTCCTTGAAAATCAACTTTGCATCATATCCCGAACAATGAGCAGGTCCGACCTTTTCTACTCCCATTTCCTTCAGCTCCTCTGCCACAGATCTTATTTCCGACTCATATTTATCTATCAAGTGAAATCCTCCAGAGACAAGGTATATCCTTTCACACTTAAAGTCCTTTTTTACCTTTTTCACCATCTTTACGATACCTGGATGTGAACAACCCGTAATCACTGCCAGCCCTTTATCAGTCTCTGCCACGAGAGCCTGTTCGGGCATATATTTCCCCTTATATTCTCCGGCAATCTCGCCAGTGGTATAAATATTTTTTGCAATTTTTATTGTTCTATCTGATTCTACAAGTTCACCATTCAGTTCTTTTACTTTTTTTTTGAACTCGCTGCTGAAATTTGGACAGGCATAAACCTTAAGCCCTTTCCTGTTCTTCAATATCTCCCAGAGTCCTCCGGTGTGGTCCCAGTGATCATGGGATATTACAACTGCCTTTATCCGGCCGGTATTTACATTTAGATTTCTCATATTTTCCAAAAGCCAGGATCCGTTTCCCCCTGTATCAAATAATATTTTTTGGCCAACAAAAAAAGACAGCCCCCATCCTTTATGCAGTTTTTTATTAACAGCCTCGTTGTCAAAAATGGTCTTCATTTCCATTTTCTATCTACTCTTTGATTTATTTATAATTAAAAGCCAGTGGTTCTCTTCATTATATGACTCGATACCATACCCAAGACGTTTAAAATAGGAATATATTAAATCCCTACCAATACCGCTGTCTTCATGAATACGTCCCTCTTCCCTGTGTACCAGGTTTACTATCTCCATTCCTCTTTTGTTAAAATCCGCCAGAACAGTCTTGCCGCCCCGGCAAAGTACCCTGTTTATCTCAGAAAGCATTTTATTGATCTCATTTACATGATGGAAGAGATTAATAACAAATACGCTGCTGAAGCTCTCATCGCTAAAGGTAAGCGAACTTCCATCCATTACATAAAATTTAACGTTTTCAAGTATATTTTCATGAGCAAGTTTAAGCGCAGTGTTTTTTAAAGCCTCCTCATCTTTATCTACCGAAATGAACTTGTAACCGGCCCTGGCCAGTGCAATTGTCGTATATCCGGACCCTGTACCTATCTCTAGAATATCTCCCCGTATGGGCTTAGCCTTATTTAATATAAACTCCCTGCTTTTTATCAAATCAAGATCCTTTCTTTTATAAACAAGGATCCGCTCCTTAAAATTCCTATGAGCAGTTTTGGCATCCTCTTTGGATATATCAGTAATAAACTCCATTTACCTTTCCTTTGATAAACCTAACCTGTCAATTCCCTCTCAAGTTTTTTCCATATATCACTTAATGTCCCGGCCACTTTGTTTTTAGAATACTCTATTATAGTCTTACCTTCAACGACCGATCTTACTACTGTTTCGCTGAAAATTACCTTTCCAAGAACTTCGATGTTTCCACTTTTAGACCATTCCTCTATCTTTTTGGTGATATCACAATTCAGGTCATATTTATTTATTATTACTTTTACCGGAATACTGAAATGCCTGGCAACATCGATCACCCTTTCAGCATCATGCATCCCGGAAAGAGTCGGCTCGATAACTACTACCGCACAATAAGCACCGGTAATAGATGCTATTACCGGACAACCTATACCAGGCGAACCGTCAATGATGATTAGATCATAATTCTTATCTTCGGCTATCTCTCTGGCCTTTTTTCTTACCAGGGAAACCAGTTTCCCGGAATTTTCCTCTGCAATTCCCAATTTGGCATGAACCAGCGGGCCGAATCTGGTCCGGGATATAAACCATTCACCGGAAGTATTTAATTTCATCTCTATGGCATTTTTCGGACATACGAGACTGCAGAATGCACACCCCTCACAGGAAATAGGATCTATGGAAAAGTCCCTCTTTACTGCCTCAAACCTGCATACCATACTGCAGGCACCGCATCCATCGCAGTATTTCTTGTGGGTAAAGGCTGTTACACCGCTCTTGAAAGTATGTGACTCCTTTATCTTGGGATCAAGCAGTAGATGCAGATCTGCCGCATCGACATCACAGTCAGCTAAAACCTTGTCTTTCGCCAAGGCAGCAAAAGCACCAGTTATAACTGTCTTGCCCGTACCGCCTTTTCCGCTTATAATGACGATTTCTTTCATTTTAATCACTCCAGGCTTTATTTGGCCCCCTCTGCCATCCTTTCTATCTCCTCAAACAATCTCCGAAACTTTTCTTTGTATTCCGGCAGTGATTTTACAATGGAATCTCCCCTGGAATAGATCTCGGCGATTTTTTTACTAAAAGGTATCCTCATAAGTATAGGAATACCCTCTTTTTGGCAATATTTATCTGTATCTTTATTCCCCAGGCTGGAGCGGTTTATAACGACTCCAAATGGAATCTCCAATCTACGGGTCACCTCTACGGCCAGTGACAGATCGTTTAATCCAAATGGTGTGGGTTCTGTCACCAGAATGACAAAATCAGTATCTTTTATTGCTGTTATTACCGGACAGGAAGTCCCGGGAGGTACGTCTATAATGGCAGTTCTTCCCCTGCTAATGTGTTTTTTAACTGCCCGGATAATCGGCGGTGCCGTCATCTTTCCTATATTAAGTTTCCCGTGTATAAATTTAACCCCGTCCTTTTCTCCAATTTCAACGATGCCTATCTCCTCTTTTTCTTCTCTCAGGGCATCATTCGGACAAAAGTATGTACAGGAACCACATCCGTGGCATAATTCAGAAAAGATAAGCACCTTTTTATTGGTAACTGCAATTGCATTATAAGCGCATACTTCTTTACAGCGCCCGCAGCCGTCACATTTTTTCAGGTCCACTACAGGAATAGGAACATAAACCGGGTCCCTGCGCCTAATAATTGGTTTTACAAAAATATGACTATTAGGTTCCTCAACATCACAATCCATCAACTGCACGTTGTTCAAAGACAGGGCTAAATTTACAGCTACAGTTGTCTTACCGGTTCCGCCTTTGCCGCTTGCAACTGATATTATCAATTATTCACCCACTTCTGCTTATCGTCCGCTCATTCCAAAATGCGGTCCGACATCCGGACCGGTAGTCTGATGGTATTCACCCTTTTTAAATTTTTCTATGACATCCTTAACGTTGCCGGTTGCTCCAGAATAGACTTTTATTGAAGCTGCAGATAAAACCCTGAATGCATTGGGTCCTATGTTCCCGGTTACTACTGACTCAATTTTCATATCCGAAATCATCTGTGCTGCCTGTATGCCTGCACCTCCGGCTGCCTGACCACTTTTATTTTTAACACTCTTAAATTCATTGCTTTCGGTATCATAGATGATGTAATAAGGGCACCTCCCGAATCTGGGATCAACGTTAGACTCGAGAGTTGCACCATCCGAAGAAACTGCAATTTTCATATTATCGCTCCTCTGTCTATTACCTTATATTGATTTTAGAACCACCTAAAAGTGATCAATCTCTTACCGCATTTAGGGCACTTTATCTTGCTTAATTTATATTCCTGATTACTGAGATTCAGATCTTCCCTCTTAACCAGGTAATGGTAAGTGCCCTTAAGACATTTTTTCTTAATAATATCCTTGTCCGGGATATAATTACCACCTTCAAGCTTTATTGCTTTTCCTTCTACAATTGCGGTTATGACTTTCTTTCTTCCTGATTTTAAGAGCCGCTGGAAGGTAGATCTTGATATACCCATCTTCCTTGCCGCTTCTGTCTGATTTAATCCCTGCCTGTCCTTTAAATTAAATGCCTCGATCTCTT
This sequence comes from uncultured Actinomycetota bacterium, assembly GCA_964610385.1. Classification (GTDB taxonomy): domain Bacteria; phylum Actinomycetota; class Humimicrobiia; order Humimicrobiales; family Humimicrobiaceae; genus CAZBSE01. The sequence continues at coordinate 109,431 of CAZSXW010000006.1, read as the reverse complement.
CCAGGGTCAAATTCAATTCTTCTAATTTGGTAATGGGGATACCCTGCGGTTTATAATAGACAAACAAAGGTACTGTATTTACTATTTTGTCCAGTACTGGTCTTGCTGTCATTTTTACATCCTATTCCCTTACCATTTTGGTACCACACTTTGGACATACCATATTATAACAGGGGACTCCTATTTTATGATCGACCTTAGTGCCGCAGCTGGGGCACACACATTTCCCGCCGGGACCCATGCTCTGTCCTCCCATTCTACCTCTTCCTCCACCACGTCCTAGACCCCTGCCGGTACCAGGACCCTGTCCTGCAGGTCCAGTTCCATCTCCTCTTGGCATGATCGACACTCCTTTCAGAATTATTAAAAATAATTCATATGACTATTCATGATCGCACTCTGTTTTCTCTATTCCGTATCCCTTGCCGGAACCCGGTTTACAGATACTTTCTCCCCCTTCAAGGGAACCATCCATGATTTTACTTACCACCTGGTCAATTTTACCTTCAATACCGAGTACGGCATCAATATTAGCCTGCTGGAAAAGTTCTCTTGCTCTCATTCCCATTCCACCCGCAACTATACAGCTGACACCTTGCTCACTCAAATACTGCGGGAGATAACCGGGATGATGTCCGGGATTGCTGATTGTTTCTTTATTTATCAATTTACCGTCTTTGATCTCCAGTATTGTAAACTCCGGACACCTTCCGAAATGTGGGGAGACATACTGCCCATCTGTTGAGATTGCGATTTTCATTACGTTTACCTTCCTTTACAGATTATGAAACAATTAATATTTATAATAGTAATAATCAGTTTTTTTATCACCATATATTTTTAATTTTATTTTCTTTTGATCCAGGAGGCTTCTCAAGCTTTTTATGACCTCGTTTATATTTACCTGTAATGATCTGCTTATTTCCCCTGCGCTGACAGGTCTTCTTTTTACCAGCTCTATTATTTCCCGTTCAAGATTTATATTTAACAGCTCCTTTGATTTTAATTTTAAACCTCTTATTATCTCTGCTTTACTGCCTAAAATTTTTTCTATTTTTTTTACTCTGACATTATCCGGCCTCAAAGCATCTCCTGCTGCTGACGGCCTAACCGGTGTGTTCAAATGTATCTTGTCTATACCCCTGCCGATTCTGTTCATGCCGTCGATTATTTTTTTAAACTGTTCCGCATGCCCCACACTATCATTAAGATCCTTGATTATCATCAGTTCCAGCCATATCTTTCCTTTAAAATCATCTAAAAGCGATCCCATTCCTCTTGTGATCTTTTTAAAATCAACGGCAGCACATGGTCTATTTATCTCTTTAAAACATGCCTCATCGGGAGCATCAAATGAGACTTTTACCAGGTCCGCATTCTCAAGTGATCTGACTACCTCTTTTCTATAAAGAAGACTCCCATTGGTCAATACTGCAACAGGTATGTCGGACATCTTTTTAATTCTTTCTATCAGAACCCCAATATCAGTATTTAAAGTAGGCTCACCTGAACCCGAAAAAGTAATGTAATCAATCTTTTTTTCGCTTCCTATTACACTTTTTAGATCTTTTAAAAAACTTTTCATATTTATATCAATATAACTCTTCCTTTCAGCTGTTTGATTGGTAGTCTTTCCCAGCTGACAATAGATGCAATCATAGGTGCATACCTTAAATGGAAGAATATCGATTCCTAATGAATATCCAAACCTCCTGGATAACACCGGGCCGTAAATCATATTCATTTATATTTACTCCTGCTTTTATTCTTTTTATTTGGATTAAACACAGATTCGATTTTTTTTACTACCTCTTCCATTTTCTTAAACGCGGCTGAATCCATATTTCCATGCTCTACAAATACCCTGCCGCTGTCGCTCAGGTCTACAATTTCCTTATCAATAGGTATGTCACCCAAAAAATCAATATCAAGTTCATCTGCAGCCTTTTTACCCCCGCCTTTATTGAATAAATCTATTTTTTTACCGCAATGAGGGCAGGTAAAACCGCTCATATTTTCGATTATCCCTATGTAGGGAATATTCAATTTTCTCGCGAACTGAATGCTTTTCCTGGAATCAAGCATTGCGACCTCTTGAGGAGTTGTGACCACTATTACTCCCGATAGATCCTCTATAAGCTGTGCTACACTCAGGGGTTCGTCTCCTGTTCCCGGAGGTGAATCTATTATTAAATAATCAAGTCCACCCCAGTTCACGTCTCCCAAAAACTGGCTGATTATCTTCATCTTCAACGGCCCCCTCCATATCAAAGGGGTATCTGAATCCTCAAGCATCGAGGCAGTGCTTACCACTTTTAAATTCTCAGACAATTTGATGGGATTTATCTTGGAATCTCCGCTGCCGGTTAATTTTTTATTTTCAATCCCCAGCAGCTTGACAACATTCGGACCGTGGATATCCACATCCAGTAGCCCTACCTTATACCCTTTCAAGGATAGTGCATAAGCAAGGTTTACCGCAATAGTAGTCTTCCCTACTCCTCCCTTTCCGCTTATGATCATAAGTTTTTTCTTGATGTTTGATATGTTTTCTTTTAATTTTCTATCTTCCACCATTCATTATTCCTTACTATCATTTTTTTCTATTATTTTAATACTATATCAACCAAACTGTTTTGTCTTTCTTAAAATCTGACCCGGCTTCAATTTAAAGATAAATGAGGATAGACACAGCAGGTAGGTTCTTGTATCTATCCTCATTAATAACAATTTTCCTGGTATAATAATTATTCTTTTTTATTGCGCTTTTCTTCTTTTTTTAACTCTTCTACTCTCTTATTTATGTCATCTAACTGTTGTTTTAGATTCTCTGACTGGCTTTTCAGTATTTCTATTTCCTGCTCAGGTTTAATATCAGCTACGTAATGATCACTGTAGTAAGGGTATCCTGCTGTTCTGCCCCATGCCGGTAAACCCATACTATATCTTGACCATCCCGGAAGACCCGTGGAATAGTACCAGTTTCTGTATCCTCTGCCCTGGCCAAAACCTCCTCCAAAAGCTCTTCTACCGGCCGGATATCTCCCACTAAAAGTATTGGCATATCCGGGTACTGAATAACCTGCGCAATATCCTGCGCCTCTTCCAGTCATAGGACCCATTCCTGCAGGCCCAGTTCCATCTCCTCTTGGCATTTTTCCTCCTTTAAATAATAATATCCCTAAAATATTGACAATTAAAATTCTTTACTTTAATGCTGTACTGTCTTCATATTATAGGCATAGGCCCAAAATTATTATAATGGACATATGCTCATAAGTCAAATTTAAATACCTAAAGTCTTGATTAAATTTAGTACAGTGGTCTCTCTACCAGCTTTTTACCAGAGTCACCTTTTCGGTAAGATTTTTTCTTTTAAGGAATTCTTTTATATTCTCCCCTTCTATTTTAAAATCCGGTACTATCTCACTTAAAGGGAGCAGTACAAATTTTCTTTCTGTTATTTTTGGATGCGGAACGGTTAAAAAATCAGATTGTATGATTTTTCCCCCGTAATATAAAAGGTCTATATCTATTATTCTTGGCCCATATTTTTTACTTACTTTTGCTCTTCCAAGCTCATACTCTATACTTTTTAAAAAACCTGTCATTTCAAAGGGTCCGAGCCTTTTATCTACGCGGCACTGCAGTACTATATTATAGAAATAATCCTGATCCTTGACATACATGGGCTCCGTCTCGTATATGGAAGATACCTTGATCAAATCAATATCAGGATTTCTTTCGATCATACCGACAGCTTTTCTTAGATTGTCTTCTCTGCCGCCAATATTCGAACCTGCCGATAAATAGACATCTACCGCTTCTTTTTTTAAACCAGTTTTATCCTTTTCTTCCCGGTTTAAAACATATTCTACACCTACAGATCCCAGATTCTCCTTTATGGGAGGGGATGTCTTTTCTACTTTTATAGAGACTTTTTCTACCAGTGGTGACATTTCCATAATCCTGTCAGCTATTGTCATGGAAAGTGTTTCCAGTAGATTGAATCTCCGGCTGTTATTGATATCCTTTAATATTTTTATTACTTCGGAGTAATTAAGGGTGTCTTCCAGATTGTCACTTTTTAAAAAACTGTTTTTATTCAGCGATATTTCTACATTGAAACGAAAATTTTGTCCGTTCTTCTTCTCGATTTCCTTCACACCATGATAACCGAACAAGTTAAAATTTTTTATCAGTATCTTAAACATATTAAATAATACTAAAACTCGCTGGTGATGCTTTTTGCAATCTTTACAGCTCTTATTGTCTCTTTTATATCGTGTACCCTCAGAATATTTGCCCCGCCTATAACCGAACAGACTGACGCAGAAAGACTCCCTTCCAGCCTTTCTTCTACAGGTAAATCCAATACATTACCGATAAAAGATTTCCTTGAAGCCCCTATAAGTACAGGATAACCAAGCATTTTAAATTCACTGACTTTGTTTATTATCCTTAGATTATGTTCGGTAGTCTTGCCAAACCCGATACCGGGATCTACAATTATTTTCTCAGGTTTTATTCCTGATCCAACTGCAGTATTTGTCTTATCCTCAAGGTAATCATAAATCTCATCTATTACATTTTCATATTCCGGATTTTCCTGCATATTTTCAGGAGTCCCCTTTATATGCATTATTACCAGTGAAACATCATTCTTGCTAACGACATCTGCCATATTTTTATCCATAGAAAGGCCACTTATATCATTTATCATATGCGCCCCGGCCGCTATGGCTCTCAAGGCCGTTTCTGATCTATAGGTATCTGCGGATATTAAAATATTATGATTTTTATTTATATATTCTATTACAGGGATTATCCTTTTTATCTCATCATCTATATCTACGGGAAGAGAACCGGGCCTTGTAGACATCCCTCCCACATCAATTATATCTGCTCCTTCACATACTAAAGTCACAACTCTCTTAAATGCTTTTTCCTTTTCAAAATAATATCCCCCGTCATAAAAGGAATCCGGTGTGACATTTAAGATGCCCATTATCAGTACATCCCTGTCCAGATTAAATTTTTGTTTGCCTATTGTGAGTTCTTTTGCCTTTTTATTCTCATTTAACCTGTTCAGGTAGACTCTCAACTCATCAGATAGAGTCTTCAGGCCAAAGGGCTGCTGCTTTATCTTGGTAATAAGATCCTTGATACTGCTTACCGGACCCTGGATAATAATATCCGTCTTTCCTTCAGTTTCAGTAAGTAAAGTTCGAGAAGTGACTACATCCCCTCCTCTTGCAAGCATCTCCTGCTTTAAAATATTTGCTGCCACCGGGCTGATGCCTCTTATTTTTAAAGACAGCGGAAAGATCTTGCCAACCATTATACGGGAACCTATATCGGAAGCTCCGATTCTTTTAAATTCTTTTAGACCTTCTTCTTCAGTTTTAATGTCTAATGCTCTGATCTTATACTTCATATCTTATCTATCTGACTTGATCAATGCCATTGCTTCAGCTCTTGAAGCCGGATTCTCCTTAAAAAGTCCCCTTACCGCAGAAGTAACAGTCACAGCGTTCGGCTTCTTTGTCCCCCTCATACTCATGCATAAATGTTCTGCCTCCACAATGACCATGGCACCTCTTGGTTTGATCTTTTTTACTATGGTATCCGCCACTATTGATGTCAGTCTCTCCTGGACCTGTGGCCTTTTGGCCACGATATCCAATACTCTGGTAATCTTGCTTAGACCAATGATCTTCCCATCCTTATTAGGGATATATGCGATATGAGCTTTTCCTACAAAAGGTATCATATGATGTTCACATACCGAATAGAAGGGGATATTCCTGATCAATATTATTTCATCATGGTTTTCATCAAATAAAGGTTCTAACTCATTAGAAGGATCTACTCCTATTCCACTGAATATTTCCTTATACATATCGGCTACCCTTTTTGGAGTTCCCAATAAACCTTCTCTGTTTATATCTTCTCCAATACCCTGCAGTATCATGCTTACCCCTTTTTCAATCATTTTGCTGTCCACTGGCTTGCTCCTATCCTAAATTAATATTTTTTTAAAAATCTCATTACTAATTATAATAACCGCTACTTGTTGATATGTTTAATCTACTTATAATGTTAAAAACTGATTGGTATGATGTATGGTTTATTTCTTGGATACTAAAAAAAGTTTTTTTGATAAAAAATTTTCTATATCTATTGTTTTTTATCAACCGATCTCGTTATTCTCTTTTTTGCCGCTTTAACCTTCCTGCCTGCAACCCCTGAAGATTCGCTTTTTACAACTAGCTGCTCGACCCTTTTTCTTTTCTTACTTTCCACCTTAGATAATACTTTGAGTATTTCTTCTCTGGTGAGGGTCTCCTTCTTCATCAGTTCATTTGCAAGATTATTCAAAGTCTCTCTGTTCTCTAGAAGTATTTTTCTTGCCCTCTCATAACTGTCCATAATTATATTATGTACTTCTTTATCTATGGCAGAAGCAATTTCATTACTATAATGAGGTCTTGACCCTAATTCTTTCCCTAAAAAGACTTCTTCTTCTTCACCTTTAAAGGTGACAGGACCTAACTTTTCACTCATTCCATATTCCGTGATCATTTTTCTGGTTATCTTCGTAGCTCTATCAAGATCGTTCTGTGCCCCCGAGGTTATATCATTGAAGTTCATTTCTTCACTCACCCTGCCTCCCAGAAGCTGTGTAATATTATCCAGAAGTTCTCTCTTTGATTTAAGAAACCTGTCTTCCTCCGGAAGGGTGATCACATAACCAAGGGCCCTGCCCCTTGAAATTATAGATATCTTATGGATAGGGTCTGTGTGAGGGAGTACATACGACAGTATCGCGTGACCTGATTCATGATAGGCTATTATCCTTTTTTCTTCCTCTGATATTATTCTGGTCTTCTTCTCGGGGCCGGCTATGACTCTCTCTACCGCTTCCTCTATCTCAAACATACTTACTTTTTTCTTGTTATGCCTTGCTGATAAAAGAGACGCTTCATTGAAAAGATTGGCCAGATCAGCCCCAGTAAATCCCGGAGTCTGCTTGGCTATAGTCTTTAGATTGACACTTTTATCCAGGGGTTTACCCCTGGCATGTATTTCAAGTATCTTCTCCCTGCCAGGCAGATCTGGCCTGTCCACTACGATCTGCCTGTCAAATCTTCCAGGCCTGAGTAGAGCGGGATCCAGTATATCCGGCCTGTTAGTGGCTGCTATTAATATCACTGTACTGTCAATATCAAATCCATCCATCTCGACCAGAAGCTGATTTAAGGTCTGCTCTCTTTCATCATGGCCTCCGCCCAGCCCTGCTCCTCTGTGTCTTCCTACCGCATCTATTTCATCCATAAAAACTATTGACGGCTGGTTTGCCTTTGCCTGGTTAAAGAGATCCCTGACCCTTGATGCTCCTACACCCACGAACATTTCAACAAATTCTGAACCGCTTATGCTGAAGAACGGTACACCAGCCTCTCCGGCTACTGCCCTTGCAAGAAGCGTCTTTCCGGTACCGGGAGGCCCGTACAATAATACACCCTTGGGTATCTTTGCACCCATGGACTTAAATTTACCGGGATTTTCCAGGAACTCCTCAATTTCTCTTAATTCCTCTACGGCCTCATCAACTCCTGCCACATCCTTAAAGGTCACCCTCTTCTTACCCTTTTTGACCATCCTTGCCTTGCTCTTTCCAAACTGGAGGACTTTGGAACCTCCGCCCTGAAGCTGGTTCATCATAAAGAAAATAAGGCCGAACATTATAATAAAAGGTATTGCATTGACCAAAATTTGAATCCATATTGATTGCTGCTGATTATCGACTTTAAAAGGAAGATCATTATCCAAAAGTAATTGAGTCACTTCATAATTTTCTAAAAATGCTACTGTAAACTTTGTCCCATCTATCAACTCTCCCTCTATTGTCCTGTCCTGACCTTTTATCAGCATCGGTGTTGCAGAACTTATTCTTCCCTGTTCAACCGCTTCGACAAACTCATTTAAATTAAATTCTTTAACTTCTGATGATAGGAAAAGAGGATTCCTAAAAATTAAAAACATAACTACTATAAGCAGTATTAACAAGGCTATGTTTTTAAACCCCCTGCTTTTAAAACCCTTAAAACCTTTATTATTTTTCTTATTCAAAATAACTCCCTAAACTCTTTTCTATACTACCCCATAGATGATAATATAATTACTATTCATTTTCAATATAACCCACAAAAGGGAAATTCCTGTACTTCTCTGCAAAATCAAGACCATATCCTACCACAAATTTATTAGGAATATCAAATCCTTTATATTTAATCCTGTTTTTAGTCTTTCTGGGGACATCTTTATCCAAAAGCGCACAGACTTCCACGTTTTTCGGATTTCTTGCCTGTAAATTCTTTATCAGATAATTCAAAGTCCTGCCCGAATCAACTATATCCTCCATTATGATAACTTCTTTATTTTCTATGCTGAATTCCAGGTCTTTGGTTATTCTTACGATTCCAGAGCTTACTTTAGAGTCCCCATAACTTGAAACAGCCATAAAATCAAAAGTGACCGGTACTTTTATCTCCCTGCATATATCAGCTACAAAAATAAAAGAACCCCTTAAAACAGATACTAAGACAGGATTCTTATCCTCATAGTCTCTGGTTATCTCCCGCCCTAATTCTTCCACTCTCTCGTGCAGCTGCTTTTCATCTATTAGAACTATGATCTTCTTATCATTATATAACAGGACTTTTTTACCGTTTATCTTTTTAAGCTTATATAATCCCATCAATCACCCTAATTCATTAAATCATATATAAATTATTTTTTGAATAACTTCAAATGCAAGACATTTTTAGTGTCTTTAGTCACACTCACCCTGTTATCGATCCTGTTATTTCCTACCCATATTATTTTTTCCCTGTCTGTAAATATAGGTACCAGTTTTCTTAGATTTACCGGTATCTTGCTGTCAATAAAAAAATCCTGGATCTTTTTCTCCCTATTCATACCCAGGGGGTAAAATTTATCTCCTCTCTTCCAGGTCCTTACTCTCAACGGGGGTTTGACCTTATTATAATCCAAAAATGCTTCCGTATTTTTTACCCCTTTAAAATTTATTTTATCACTATTTAATTTTAAAAGTTCAGACCACAGATCCAGATTGAAATCGTCCAGCCTGATCCTGGCCCCGATTTTTACTTCCTTTCCCTTATTTTCTTTGCCTTCACTCCCAATATCTTTTAAAAAACTCTTGATTTCACCAGGTAGGTTTCCCCTGATCTCGAAATTGACAAAATAAATATAACTGCCTGCTTTAAATACCCTTAATTTACTTTCGGGATAAACAGCTTTATACTCCCCTCCTAAAGTACATATCCCTAAAATATCATCTACATTTTTGAAGCTTATATCCTCAAGAGTACTACCGGCCATCTCCAGGGCCGACAACACCATCCTTCTCTGGACTGCCACAGTTTCCTTATTTATCCCTGAAACAGGGACTTTTATAAAGATGACATTTTTCCCCGACTTGTCTTTTTTTACTGAAGCTGCCTTTAAAACCTTATCCAGCGAGTATTTTTCTATAAATTCATTTTCTTCTTTTAATATGTTTATAGACCTCATCAAATTAGATCTGAAAGATTTAGCGCGGCATTCTTTTTCTATAAATGGGATTATGATATTTCTTATCCTGTTTCTGAAATATATATTCTCAAGATTGGTCCTATCCACACAGTAAGATATATTATTTCTTTCTAGATAAGAAATTATATCATTTCTTAATGTATTAATAAGAGGCCTTATGATCTTTCCGCTTACAGGTTTTATGCTGGAAAGACCCCTTGCTCCCGCACCTCTTATTAGGCGCATGATAAAAGTCTCAATATTATCATCAGCATTGTGACCTACAGCGATCTTATCTATATCTTTTTTTTCTGAAATCTCAAAAAGTCTTTCAAGCCTCAGCTTTCTTGCTCCCTCCTGGAAGGAGAGACCATTTGATTTACACCATTTTTTTACGTCTATTTTCCGGCTGAATAATTTAATACCCAGTTTCCTGTATAACTCTTTGACAAATAAAGAATCTCTAGTCGACTCCCCGTTTCGAGTCATATGGTCCAGGCAAAAACCGTAAAGAGTTAGATTACAGATCGGCCTCATCAGATAAAGCAGGTGGGTTAAAAAGACCGAATCAGGCCCTCCCGATATAGAGATCAGTATTTTATCTCCATCATCTATCATATTAAAGGATTCAATAGCCTTTATGGCTCCAATTACAGTTTTATTCTTTGCAAACCCATATTTATATATATCTTTTTCCATATTGGATTTGAAACCTCTGATTTATAATTGATCGCTTTTAACGATAGAATTTATTCTCTTGATGTTGTTTGCTCTCCCGTTTTTTTCATCGATTTTGACTATTACTGCGTTTATTAAATAATCGTCTTCTGCCACTATAAATTTCTGGGGCATAAGCTTTAAAAACCTCTCAATTATATTTTCTTTCTTTACTCCTATAACCGAATCCAACGGACCCACCATACCAACATCTGTGATATAGGCAGTACCTCCTGGAAGTATTCTCTCATCGGCAGTCTGAACATGGGTATGCGTCCCTATCAATGCACTTACTCTTCCGTCCAGATACCATCCCATGGCAACTTTCTCCGATGTGACCTCGGCATGAAAATCTACTATTATTATGGATGTCTCTTTTTTTATATCCTCCAGTATCTTATCCATACATCTGAACGGGCAGTCAAAATTTTCTATAAAGACACGTCCACAGATATTTACCACAGCAATTTTATTATAACCTGTCTTACTGTCCGATAAAATATAATATCCCCTGCCTGGAGTCCCGGGAGGATAATTCGCCGGTTTTAAAAGTCGGGGCTGTTTTTCTATATAATCATAGATCTCTTTCTTTTTGTAAATATGGTTACCCGAAGTCACGACATCTATTCCCATATCAAACAATCTCTTACATATAGCAGGCGTGATACCTATACCGCCGGCCGCGTTTTCTCCATTAGCGATTACCACATCAGCGTTATTTTCCAGTATTATGGTCTGAAGCTTACTCTCTAAAATAGACCTTCCCGGTTTTCCAAAAACATCTCCTAAAAATAATACTATCAATTTATACCTTTCTATCTTTTATTTTTATAATCAACTCCATAAGAATTTTGATTTTATTTCCCTTCAATATCCCAGAACACTATTTTCCAGCTTCCATCTTCCTCTCTTACGAGTGATACTGCTATATCTTTATATATTTTTTCTTCTCCATCATATGAATCGGTTATATCTATCCCTGCAACAGCCGTTTCATTATTAATCTCTATATAATTAATACTTACAGAGATAATATCCGTAACATTTGCCATATCCTGCTTAAAATCTTCTAAAGTACCCTGTGATCTGTCCCGGCTGCTTAAATATTCATATGCTTTCCGGTAGTCTTTATCTTCAACCAGATGGAAAAAAGTATCTATGACTTCGGTAATCTCTTTAACATCATCTTCAATTGAAAATCTCTCGGTAAAAAAGCTTCTAATACTGCCGAAGGCAGAACACGCAGAAGAACTTAAGCATAAAAACACCACCAGGACCGATATAAAAATCCTGCCGACCAAAACTTTATATCTGTATTTCTTTAAAAATTTATACATCAACCGTGCAGATAACTTACTGTAAATCCTACAAGAATTTCTTATAAATTATAATTTAAAACCAATTCAAATAAAAACCCACTGAATAAAAAACGGGGGAAATTTAAAGATTTGGTAGCGGGGATAGGATTTGAACCTATGACCTTCGGGTTATGAGCCCGACGAGCTACCAGACTGCTCCACCCCGCGTTGAATTTTATTATACGAAATACCTCTATCTTTCTCTATCGCAGAAACCTATTATAATAGTTTTTCATTTTTTTTCAAACGGAATCCAGCGGTTTTGCTTTTACTATTAATAGGCTTTTTATAGCTTTGGCAGGCAGAAAATGTAACTGTAACCTAAATGATATAATAAGTCCTGTTATTAAAAGAATCCGGTGATGTATTTAATAAAAATACCGATATTTGATATAGCCAGAGAAATCAACGTAGCCGGTACGGCAAGCTTCAACCATCTTTTCCAGCCGATTGACTTACCTCTTTTTTCCATAGTAACATATGCAACAACATTAGCCGAAGCTCCTATAGGAGAAAAATTACCCCCTATATCCGCACCTAATGAGGTTGCCCAGACCATTATTGCCAGTGCAGGTACTCCAGCAAACTTAACTATGTTTCCCAGGACATATGCCATGGAAAGAGAAAAGGGTACATTATCTATAATACCACTCGCCACACCGGAACCCCACACAAGAGTACTTAAAAATCCCATATGATTATCCTTGAAGAGATTGGTAATAGAGCCTGCAATTGTGTTTACGACCCCTGTGTGTTCCAGGCCTCCTACTACTACAAATAATCCCATAAAAAACAGCAACACTCCATAGTCTACTTTCAGTAAAATCTCCTCCGATTTCTTGCCCAATACAATCAGCATGGTAAAAGCCGGAATCATCGCAGCAAGAGGTACTGTCAGAGGGACGTGGAAATATTCTTCTATAAAACTGTGGGTGATTAAAAACAATATTGCGGTCCCTAATGCAACCAGCGCAACCTTAAGCTGTTTTTTATTTTCTATAGCTTCGGCAGGATCCATTGCCTCATACTCTCCCCTGGGTATATGCCCTTGTGGAGTGATTGATTTTCTGCTTACCATGTAACAATAAAGTAAAGTAACCGTTCCCGCAACTATGGAAATAGGGGCATTATTAATAACAAAATCATTAAAGTAATAACCCAATTTAAGACCCAGTATAACATTAGGCGGATCACCTACCATTGTTGCAGATCCTCCGATATTGGCTAGGATTACCTCGGTGATTATTAAGGGAGTTGCATTCATTTTCAGCATCTTGCATAGCTCATAGGTAAGAGTGGCAAAAAACAGCATTACGGTAACACTATCCATAAAAGCCGATAGTAGTGCAGTTATTACCGGGAAAAATATAAATATCCTTACCGGAGAATATTTCAGGCGCCTAGCAAGTATTAGGGCCAGAAATTTAAAAAAACCGGCATCCGATAAGGCTGCAACTATAATAAACATGCCGAACAGCAGACCTATGGTTTCCCAGCTGATAAAACTTAGTGCTTCATTTATATTAAAAACACCTGTCAGTATCAGCAGCAGGGCACCTGTAATTGCCACTATAGTTCTGCTTACTCTTTCAGTGGCAATAATTATATAAGTCAGTACAAAAATTATTATAGCTATTAACTGTGCGCTCAATTTCTCTTCTGTATATCTTATTAAATAAAAATTAGTAAAATCCTATCACCTAAGATTTAAAAAAACAAACACTCTAAAAATCAATATAAGACATAAAAAGTGATATTTTTCTTACAATAAAGATCTCTCGGGTATTTATATTTACCTATACTTCAATTATTAAAATACGGTCCCTGTTACTATAATCCTTCTCGATGGTCACTTTTTTCGGATTTATAAAATCTTTAGAGATTTCCTTTAGAGAAATACTTGTTCTAGGATCAGTTTCAAATAATATATAGCACATGCTTTCAGATAAATAAGGCTTGATTTTTGTAAGTATTTTCCTGTAAAATTCCAGTCCTGTTCTGCCCGCTACCAGAGCAGATTTAGGCTCATAGTCCCTTACCTCGCGGGGCAAATCTTTATAATCATTTTCGGAAATATAGGGAGGATTTGAAATAATCAGATTTATTTTCTTCTGGTACTTTTTAAATAGATCTGAATCTTTACCCGGTGCCAGGTCACATCTGATAAATTCTATATTTCCGGATTTACTGTCATCAAGAATATTTCCGGAGTTTTTCTCTGCTATCTCCAGCGCTCCAGGGTCATTCTCGGTAGCTATGATATGCCAGGATGAGCCGGATATTCCAAGCCGGTCATTTATCTCATAAGCAATACTTATTGCAATGGCACCGCTTCCGGTACCAATTTCCAGAATATTTATCTTTTTGCTGTTAATATTTTCCTTTAAAAGTTCAAACGCCCTGTCTACGATGATCTCGGTCTCGGGTCTTGGTATTAATACCCTGTTGTCAGTATATAATTTGATTTTTCTGAAATACGCTTCTTTTAATATGTATTGAATTGGGACATGCTCAAGCCTTTCAAGAATATATTTCTTATATATGGCAAGTTCCTGCTTGTTTAAGACACGCTTATAGTTTAAATATAGATTTATCCTGTTGAGATCAAGCACTGAACTGAGAAGAAGCTCCGCTGATAGTCTGGGCTGTGGGATACTCTTTTTTTTAAAATAATCTATAGCCCAGTCCAGAATGCTTTTTACATCCCATATCTGCAAATAAATTAAGCCCCAATCTTTTCTATTTTCTTTTTATTGTCTGCGGTCTTTAACGACTCTATTAAAATATCAAGACCACCTTCCAGGATCTCAACAAGTTTATATAAGGTCAGATTGATCCTATGATCAGTCACCCTCCCCTGGGGATAATTATAAGTCCTTATCCTTTCACTCCTATCACCGGTTCCGATCTGCATCCTTCTTTGTTCAACCTGCTCATTTATCTGCTTCCGCTCCTCAGCTTCCCTAAGTCTGGCCCTTAGAATCTTTAAAGCTTTTTCTTTGTTCTGAAGTTGTGACTTTTCATCCTGGCAGGTGACCACCATGCCGGTCGGGACATGTGTTATTCTAACCGCAGAATCTGTCGTATTTACAGACTGCCCGCCGGGGCCGCTGGATCGGAAGACATCCACTCTTAAATCAGAATTATCTATTTTAATATCGATTTCTTCCGCTGTAGGTAGAACTGCTACTGTAGCCGTAGATGTATGTATCCTTCCCTGAGACTCTGTTGTCGGTACTCTCTGGACTCTATGTACTCCGGACTCATATTTCATCGTCCCATATACTCCGCTTCCTTCAATTTCAAATATCACTTCCTTAAATCCTCCAATACCAAGCCTGCTGGAACTGAGTATGGAACACTTCCACTTCTTTCTCTCTGCATATCTTATATATAATCTATAAAGTACTTCCGCAAAAAGTGCAGCTTCATCTCCCCCTGCACCAGCTCTTATTTCGACTATAACATCTCTTTTATCATCGGGATCCTTAGGAGTCAGGAGCAGTTTTATTTTCTTTTCCAGTTTTTGCTTTTTATTATTGCTTTCTTTTATTTCATCCTTCAGGAAATTCCTCATCTCTTCTTCCTTCTCTACTTTAAGCATTTCTTCTGCATCTTTAATTGAAGAAATGAGTTTCCCGTACTTCCTCCCGGTGTTTACTATCTCTTCTATCTCTGCCATCCTCTTTCCATATTCTTTTATTTTATCGGGATTGGAAGAGACTTCAGGGCTTGAAAGCTTTTCTGCAAGTTTTTTGTAATTATCATCGTATATTTTCAGCCTGTCCAGCAAATCAGTCATGTTTAACCCGCCTTCTTTAATTTTTCTTCCGCTTCCAGAACTTTTTTAAATGAACTTATAGCCACCTCTATCTGGCTCTTATCGGGTTCCCTGGTAGTGATCTTTTGAATCAGAAGCCCCGGGTAAAAAATAATATTTACGATCTTGTACCTGCTAAATTTGCCCGCAAGTTTTATTAACTCATACGAAATACCTGCGATAACCGGCAATAGCAGAACCCTCGATATAATACGCCACAATAAGGTCTGCTTTCCCAGAAGAGCGAATATAAGAATAGCTACCACCATTACAATTAGAAGGAAGCTTGTCCCGCATCTAACATGAAGAGTGCTGTATTTCTTCACATTTTCAGGTGTAAGTTCCTCATCGTTCTCATATGCCTGAATTGTCTTATGTTCCGCACCATGATACTGAAAAACCCTCTTTATATCTTTGATCTGTGAAACCAACAGAATATAGGCAAGAAAAAAACTGATTCTGATCAAACCCTCAAGTAGATTATAAACCACTGCGTTAGGGAAAAAATCAGAAAAACTTCTGCCTATGACGGTAGGGAGAATAAAAAAAATGCCCACTGCAAGAGTAACTGCGATTATTATGGATATAATCATCTCTTTTTTGGAAAATTTTATGTCCTCCTCCGTTGCTTCGTTTACTGAATAGCTTAGGGATCTAAATCCCAGGGTCATGCTTTCGATAAGTACTGCCACTCCACGTAGGAACATGAGTCCTAATACTTTATGTTTATTGGCTAAAGAAACATTTTTAAAAAGCTTTGTAGATATGGTTTTATCGGGTCTTCTTACTGCCAGAGCCCAGAAGTGTTTGCTTCTCATCATAACGCCTTCTATTACTGCCTGGCCCCCGATTTCATACTTCTTATTGACTTTCGGCATCAAAATCACTCGCTTTAGGAGGATTACCACAGGTAAATTTACCTTCCCTGCAGGGACCTCTCAAGCAATTCGGGCCAGCTTTCTCAAAAACTACGGGAGCGATCTTTTTGACCAGCTTTAACATCCGTGTTGCCAACTCTCTTATCTCCCACTGTGCCCTGTTGCAGCACCTTAGGGTAAAAAAATGCAAAAGCTCTCTGGCATTCATTGAAACGATTATTTTTGTCTCTGAAGCATTAGGTAGAATGTACCTTGCATCCTCAGGCTCAATCCCGCTGTCCAGCATATCCATATATAATTTATGAATACTCGAAATCAGACTATCATATTTTTCTTTTGAATTTATATCTTTTTCTATTGCCGGTGGAGTGATATATTCAAAATTATCCTTGAATTTTACATATCTCTGTGATTGCTGATTATAAGAAGCGACCCTGTGCCTTACCAGCTGGTGTGTAAGAGCTCTGGACACACCTTCTACCGCAAAGGTAAAATGTGCATGTTCAACAGTGCTGTGGTGGCCGCTTTTAATAACAAATCTGACTAACTTTTCAACATCCTCATTACTAAGCTCATCTTCAAGTTCTTTCACTCCTACCGGTGAATAGCACAATCTTGCGGCTATTGCTATCACCTTTTCCGGTTCCTGGGTGTATTTGACCAAATTGACTTTCATTCAGATACCTTGTTTATTTCTTGGATTTTGTGAGTCTCTTTTTAAACCTTTCCACCCTTCCACCGGAATCAACCAGCTTTTGCCTGCCGGTATAAAAAGGGTGACAGTTTGAGCATATCTCAATTTTCAGTTCTTTTTTTGTTGATCTGGTTTTAAACGTATTTCCACAAGAACATATGACAGTACAGTCAAAATATTCCGGATGTATATCTTTCTTCATAATCTCACTCCCCATTTGAAATTTATTACAGCTGACCTATTTCAAATCCTAAATGTTAGCATAAATATTAATGACTGTAAATATAGCCCTATCAATAATTACGCGTGAAAGCAATAAAAATATATAATACTTGATATAGTTGATAAAGTGAGTATACTTTAGTAGTGGAAAATATTAAAACTATGCCTAAGCAAAATAAAAATTTCCGGGGAAGTGATTAAAATGGCAAAAATACTTGATGGAAAAAAACTATCTGAAGAGATAAAGAACGAGCTCGCCGAAGAAGTGATCCAGTTTGAGAAAGAGAACGGGATAAAGCCCGGTCTGGCCGTAATAATGGTAGGTGAAAATCCTGCATCACAGATCTATGTCAGAAATAAAATAAAAGCATGCGAGCAGGTAGGAATCAAATCGATTTCTATTAATATGGATGATTCCGTTTCTACCACTGACATAATTATGGAAATAGAAAAATTAAATAAAAGACCTGATATAAACGGTATACTGGTACAACTACCTCTTCCAAAACAAATCGATGAAAGGATTCTGTTAGAATCAATTGCTCCTGAAAAGGATGCAGACGGATTCCACCCCTTTAATATGGGTTCTCTGGTAGCAAAGCAAGATTTTTTAGTGCCTGCAACTCCGGCAGGCATAATGGAAATGCTAAAAAGAGAAGACATCCCAATGAAAGGTAAAAATGCCACTATCGTAGGACACAGTGAAATCGTAGGAAAACCGCTAAGCTTACTTTTTCTAAATGAGTGGGCTACTCCTACTACCTGTCATATAGAGACCAGGGAACTAAAAGAGCATACCCTGAAAGCAGATATTCTGGTAGTAGCAACCGGCGTACCCTATCTTATAAAAGAAGATATGGTAAAGAAAGGAGCAGTCGTAATAGATGTAGGAATAAACAGGATCACTGCCGATAAAGCAAACCCGGAACTTCTGGAGTGGAGAAAAGAAGACTTTGAGAAAAAAGGAGAAACGCTTATTGGAGATGTTGACTTTTTGAAAGTACAAAAAAAAGCAAGCTATATAACTCCCGTCCCCGGAGGAGTAGGTCCTATGACTATTGCCATGCTTTTATCAAATACGGTTAAGCTTGCCATAAAAGCTATGAGAAAGGAGAGAGAGATGCAAGAGTGTTTAGGTGAATTCAAAGGTATGAGCAAGGACGAAATAATTGATACTTACGATGAAATGGTTGAGAAACTTCTGAATAGAGTAAGTGAAATGCAGGATGAGATCTACAAGCTGAAAAAAGAAATAGAAGGAAATGGAAAACTGAAAAAAGCCGAACACAAGAAATTAAAAGAATTCGTCAAATCTAAGAACTTTATAACAAAAGATTAAAGCACAGTTGATAATTGAAAAAATAGATCTCATACTTTGGGGTTGCTGTATCTTATAACTTTTTCTCTTTGTCAAAGCTTGCTTTTATGGCATTAAGAAAATCATCGTTAGATTTGGTATTCTTTATATAGTCTATCAGCTGTTCCAATGCGATTTCCGGTTCTTTTTCATGAATCAACCTTCTAAGCTTCCATACTATACTTGCTTCGTCTTTTTCCATCAGTAATTCTTCTTTCCTGGTTCCAGACCTGGTTATATCGATAGCAGGAAAGATCCTCTTATCTGCCAGCTGCCTGTCAAGGTTTATTTCCATATTACCGGTACCCTTAAATTCCTCAAATATAACATCGTCCATTCTACTTCCAGTATCAATTAATGCGGTAGCAAGTATGGTAAGGCTCCCGCCGTTTTCGATATTTCTAGCTGCACCAAAGAATCTCTTGGGAGGGAAAAGTGCCGAAGAATCAACTCCACCCGATAAGACTCTACCGCTGGCCGGGATCGATAGATTATACGCTCTGGCGAGACGGGTTATGCTATCCAGGAGTATCAGAACATCCTTTCCGTGTTCAACAAGTCTCTTTGCTCTCTGAAGTACCAATTCAGCGACCTGAATATGATTGTCCGAGGGCTGGTCAAATGTCGAACTTATTACCTCCCCTTTTACCGATCTTTCCATATCAGTCACTTCTTCCGGCCTTTCATCTATAAGCAGCACAATTATGTAAACCTCGGGATTATTGCTGGAAACACTATTGGCAAGGTCTTTTAGTATGGTTGTCTTACCAGCTTTAGGCGGTGACACTATAAGTCCTCTCTGTCCTTTACCTATAGGTGCAATGAGGTCTATGATTCTTGGAGTGATATTACTCGATTTATTCGTTTCCAGACGCAGCCTCTCCATAGGGTATACAGGAGTTAATTTCTCAAACGGTATCCTGCTTCTTATAAATTCCGGGTCTTCTCCGTTTACTTCCTCTATTCTGAGCAGCGCATTATACTTCTCACTTTCTTTCGGAGGACGCACCTGTCCATAGACTTCATCGCCCTGCCTTAATCTGAATCTTCTTATCTGAGACTGCGAAACATATATATCATGAGAACCCGCAAGGTATCCTGAAGTCCGTAAGAATCCATAACCGTCAGCCAGTATATCCAGTATCCCTTTCATCCTTTCCTTATACAACTCAAATTCGGGTTTCTTCTCAATTTTCTTTTTCACCTTTTCCTTTTTTTCCTTCTCCAGTACTCCTGTTTCTTTAGAGACCGGATTCTTACCCTCTAATGAAGACTCTCCCATACCGTTATTGGATACTTCTTCCAGTATTTTTTCTATCATTTCTTCTTTTTTCATCTTAGAAATCCCCTGAATATTTAACTGTCTTGCAATAATCTTAATGTCAGCTAAAACTTTTCTATCCAGAAACTCTCTATTTAGTTCTTCCAATTCAGTCATTTATAGATACTCCTTTCATATTCCGAAACTCATATATTTTACTTTTATCCCAACTGTAATCTTTTATTTTTCCGATTAAATAATTTAAACAGTTAAAATTGTATTAGATTACACTTAAAAATATTATTTTTAAGTCCTTGGAATTTGTTATAATTTTTAAATATAGCTTAAAAGGGATTTTACAAAATTCAGGTTAATGGACCATCATTACTAAATTTTATATCAACAACCCAGCATTTTTAGAAAATCAAGACACGATTATTTTGAAGAAACCTCTACTGTTAATGTTAAATTAAAATGAAATTTTCCTATATAATATATAGACTTATTTAAAAAAAATCAAGTAGATTTTTTTAGTATTAACTTATATGCATTTTTTATTTACAAACACAATCAGACAAAATGACTTCTTTTTTAATATATTAAAGAGGGTAGGAGGGATTTTAACTAGTAAAATCCCTCCTATAATCAAAATCAGTACATTCTATACTTTCGGTAATTCCTTCAGAGCTTCTTCTATCTTTTCCTTTGGATACTGGTAATCCTTTAAATTACCGGATAGATAAGCTTCATATGCAGCCATATCAACATGTCCATGTCCGCTATGTGCTATAAGAATTGTCTTTGATTCTCCGGATTCCTTGCACTTTAACGCTTCATCAATTGCTGCCTTGATACAGTGGTTTGTCTCCGGGGCACTTATAATACCTTCAGCCCTGGCAAAGGTCACTCCAGCCTTAAAAGTAGCAATCTGGTTTTCAGCTCTTGCTTCAACAAGGCCGAGATCAGCAAGATGGCATATAATAGGTGCCATTCCGTGATAACGGAGACCTCCGGCATGAATCGGCGGTGGGATAAAACCATGTCCGAGGGTATACATCTTGATTATCGGGGCAAGTTTTGCCGTATCACCGTAATCATAGGCATAAGGTCCCTTGGTCATAGTGGGAGCAGCTGTCGGCTCAACATTGATTATACGCAGGTCCGGCTTTTTTCCTTCTATTTTATCCTTTATAAAAGGCAGGAAAAGTCCTGCAAAGTTTGAACCTCCGCCGATACATCCTACTATGATATCCGGATAGGCATCTGCCTTCTCCATCAGCTTTTTTGCCTCCAGGCCGTTTACAGTCTGGTGCAAAAGAACATGGTTCAGTACGCTGCCGAGTGAATAATGAGTATCATCGTGAGAGACTGCATCCTCGACGGCCTCACTAATAGCCAGCCCTAAGCTTCCTGGGCAGTCGGGATCTTTTTCCAGTACACTTCGTCCTACATTGGTATCTTTACTGGGACTCGGCACACACTCGGCTCCCCATGTCTCCATCATTACCCGGCGGTAAGGTTTCTGCTTATAGCTGATAGCCACCATGTAAACCTTGATCTTTATCCCAAAACATGCACCGCCAAAAGACAGGGCACTACCCCATTGCCCGGCACCGGTCTCGGTAGTTATCCTCTTGATACCCTCCTTCATATTATAGTAAGCCTGGGCTACTGCAGTATTGGGCTTGTGGCTTCCGGGAGGGCTTGTTCCTTCATACTTATAAAAGATCTTGGCCGGTGTATCCAGTACTTTCTCCAACCTGTGAGCCCTGAACAGAGTGGTAGGTCTCCACAATCTATAGATATCCCTTACTTCTTCAGGAATCTCAATCCACCTTTCAGTACTGACCTCCTGCTTTATAAGCTCCATTGGAAATAATGGAGCAAGATCATCAGGAGTCAGTGGTTTCCCCGTTACCGGGTGCAGAGGTGGTGAAAGAGGTTTGGGTAAATCTGCCTGGATATTATACCATTTCTCCGGTATCTCATCCTCATCCAGCACAAACTTGGTTCTCTTGTCCATTTTACTCTCCTTCTTCTCCTTTTGACTTGATTTATAATAATTAAAATCTATTTATAAAATAAAAACCTCTCCATCACTACATGATATTTGTAGAGACGAGAGGTTGAATTCCCGCGGTGCCACCCTACTTCACAGTAAAAACTTAAGGTATAGACATTATCCTACTGTGCGCTTTAAATATTTAAGATACTCTATGATATCCTATCCTCTGATAACGGAGGAAGCCGTCCCGACTTACTCTCTTTTTTAAAGATTTGAGCCAGGCCCTCACAGATCCATTCAGTCACCGGCTTTGCAGCCGCATTCTCAACTTCAGCGGCTCTCTGTATGCAGCTTTCGGTGCCTACTATTTCTGATCACAGGTTTTGGCTTTTATTTATTTTTCAATTAAGCTTTTTCTTGTTAAGTTATGAATACTAACATAATTTAAAAATTTTGTCTAACATAAAATTAAAACAAAACCCGAAATCTATTACTCATTTCTTATAATTATGGGGCTTTCGACCCTGCCTTTCATAGCCAGCTTAGCCAGCAGTTTCTCATCCCCGACCAGGTCAACTGCTATACTTTTCATATCCAACCTTAAAAGAGGAAAAAGAGGGTCGTTTTTCTTCAAATAAAAGCCGTTATTTATAAGAAACTTAAACGGGACATTGGGACTGTTATAATATTCCTCCTTGTCTATATCATCATTTAACCTCTTGCCAATAGACTCTATCGACTTTACCTTTTCCTTTAAAAGTTCTTTCTCCAGCTCTACCAGCAGCCTCTTATCCACACCCATTTCCCTATATTTGGGAACAACATAAATACAGCCTATAAAAATACTGTCAAAATCAGGCGGAAAAACATTAAATTCCCTTAGTCTGGGAAAAAGGTAATAATCTCCTGCTAAAATTGCTCCAATGCACTTTTTACCGGCAAAAGCAGCCTTTACCTTCCCACCATTTTCCTTAAACCAGATGATCTTCTTCCTTTTTTCTTTCCTGCTGCTTTTTTCAAGTACCTTGCCCTTAACCAGGCTCTTCAGCCCTCTGAAATTCTTTACTCTGGAAAACCCTGTTAAAAATCCGGCCTTGCTGTAATCAAACCAGTAACTGCACTGAGCACACTTAAATTCCATTTTCTCCAGCTGCCTGAAAGATAGATCCTTTATTTTTATATTCAGATCCACAGTCATCACCCGGATATTTTATTTGGTTTCTCTAAACGATAATTATATCAACTATAAATAATTGTTTAAACTTTTAAAAACCTTTTTGAACTTTTATAATTTTTAATATATCATTACTTACTTACAATAATAATATCACCAGATATTACCGGCAGGGCCGTTTTTATGAGCAAGAAAATTACATTTGATTACTGGACAGATCTATATTCAAACAGGACTGAATTCATGTTTTCCTCCGAAATAAGGGATCTTCTTGCCCTGTCTGCAAGGCCCGATATCATCTCCTTTGCTGGAGGACTGCCCGAAGTCAGGGCGCAGAACTTTCAGAAACTGGAAAAATATGTAAAAAGGACCCTGAAATCGGACGGAGATATAAATATTCAGTACGGCCGCTCGGACGGCTATTACCCTTTTAAGACTAAATTAATAGATGTTATGAAACTGGAAGGTATTGAAACAGTTGAAGAGGATATAATCATCACTACCGGAGGGCAGCAGGCTCTGGACCTGCTGGCCAAGATCTTTATAAATCCGGGTGATACTGTTATAACAGAGTCGCCTGCCTACACAGGGGCTCTTAACTCATTTAAATCCTATGAAGCAAAAATAGTAGATATACAGGTAGATGAAAAAGGTATGGACATTTCAGCTTTAGAAAAAAAACTAAAAGAACTAGCAAAGAAAAATATCAAGATAAAGTTTATATACCTGGTGTCTAACTTTTCCAATCCATCAGGAGTGACCTTAAGTCTTGAACGTAGAAAAAAGGTACTGGAACTTGCTAAAATACACAAGACCATAATACTGGAGGATAATCCTTACGGGATGTTAAGGTACGAAGGCAGACCACTTCCAACCATTAAAGAGCTCGATATAAGGGGTGACAACCGTAATGTAATATATCTCAGTACACTCTCAAAACTTCTGGCACCAGGATTCAGAATAGGATGGATCGTAGCTCCCCATCCGATACTGGAAAAAATATCTCTGGGAGTGCAGTCTACAATCCTTTGCGTCAGTACTTTTACCCAGAGGATTGCCTATGAATATTTTTCCGATCCGTCATGGGTGGATAATATAAAAAGGTTTATAAACATATATTCCAAAAGAAGAGACATCATGTTAAAGACATTAAAGGAAAACCTCTCCGGTATAGCAAGCTGGTCAAAACCCAATGGAGGGTTTTTCATATGGCTGAGAATTCCCGATTATCTTAGTACCAAAGAGATACTGGCAGATGCAGTCAGAAGTAAGGTAGCATATGTGCCCGGGAGTGGCTTTTATCCGGATGAGAAGGGTTTAAACGAAGCAAGACTTGCCTTTTGTACTGAAAACACCGAAAGAATAGAAAAGGGCATAATAATATTGTCCAAGATAATAAAAGAGAAGATCAAATTATATAAAAGTTTTAAATAAAATATCAAAATAACAAAAGAGTGATGAAAATGAAAAAAAATATCGCTGTACTTATGGGAGGAAGATCCCTTGAAAGGGAAATATCCATAAAGAGCGGCCAGAGAGTCTCCAATGCACTGAGAAAACTGGGACACAATGTCATAAAACTGGACATTGACCAGTCCATAGTAAACAACCTGAATGCAGAAAAGATAGATCTTGCCTATATCGCACTGCACGGAAAAGACGGAGAGGACGGTACCATACAGGAAATACTGGAAGTTTTAAATATCCCCTATACCGGCCCGGGCGTCTATCCCAATGTACTGAGCTTTGATAAGATAATATCAAAGGAAATATTTACCAGCCATAATATACCGACACCACCCTTTTACTTTCTTAATACCAGTTCATTCAGGGAGCTTGGTGCGTCGAGACTTCTGCCCTACATAATAGAAAAAATAGGCATGCCGCTTGTAGTTAAGCCGTCTGCGCAGGGATCGGCACTGGGTATAAAGCTGGTGGATAAAGAAAACGACTTGCCCCATGCTATAATCTTTGCCTTAGGCTACAGCAAGAAAGTAATACTGGAGAAATACATAGATGGGATCGAGCTTGCAGTAAGCATAATCGGAAAAGAAAAACCCAGGATACTACCTGTAGTAGAGATAACACCAAAAAAGAAATTTTTTGACTTTGAGTCAAGGACCAAAACTGGAGAGGTAGACTACTTTGTGCCGGCAAGAATCTCCCCTTCTGCAGATAAAAAAGTAAAAGAAGTAGCTCTTGCAGTCCATAATTCCCTTAAATGCAACAAACTGTCAAGGGTCGATATTATTCTGGATAAAAAAGAAGAGATCCCCTATGTCCTTGAGCTGAACACTTCTCCCGGCATGACAGACACAAGCCTGCTGCCAATGGCCGCCGAAGAAGCAGGCATGTCTTTTGAGGACCTGGTTGAAGAGATTATAAATATGTCCCTGACTGACTAAAGCTTTTGACAGAAGTAGGAGGCTTTGTTACTATTTTTCGTTGTATTTAACCGGTATCTTACAAGAAGTGTCCCTGTAGCTCAGATGGATAGAGCACAGGATTCCTAATCCTGGTGTCGGCAGTTCGAATCTGCCCAGGGACACCAGTTTAAGACATTAATTAATAGTTATAAACATTAGTTCTAGTTCGAATCCTCCCTCCCCAATGATTCAAGATTCGAACGTGAATAATCCTGACCACAATGCTCAGCCAGTAAATATTTCAGGTGTATGATATAATAAAAGTCTTAAATTTAAACATATAGAAATATTGCCATGAGTAAAAATGTTGTTTTAATAATTACCACTTTAGTTCTGGTTGCAACTTTTAGCATCGTAGGTATGAGCTGTGGACCTTCAGAACCATCTCAGTTTGTGACTTATATTGATGAAACTGGTGGATTTTCTATTGATTATCCAGATGGTTGGCACGTCGAAACCCATAAGGAATCTTCTGATGTCAAAGTTTCTATTTGGGAAAAGGAATTTGGCCTTAATCCAGTTGGTATAATGGTAGCAACGTATACGGCACCAGGACATAGCCTTGAGAGTTTCTCTGAATTTCAGATAAATGCTTTGCCTGATATCACTGAAGATTACGTTTCTATCTCTACAGAGGAAATAACTATAAATGGTATACCAGCGATAAAGCATATTCATACCAGTACTATTAATCCCACCACCTATAAATCGGTGAGAGTATACCTGGTATCAAATGGTACAGGATGGATATTAGGTTTTAATTCCCCTCAGAAGTCCTTTGATTCCCATAAGTCTACTTTTGATACTTCCCTTAATAGCTTCAGCTTACTTAAGTAGTAACCAAATATGAAAATGATAAAGCTATTAGATTATTACAAAGCTACTATTGGAATAGTTTTACTAAAAGGTTTTTGTAATTTGTATAAAAAGCAAATATTAACTCTTTAAAATAAATAGCTCAACTCCGGTATGAAAATATCTTCACCCAAACCCATAATCCTGGTTCTAACTTTGTCTACTGTCCCCAGCCAAAAGAACCACATTTTGTAACAATTACCACAAGAAGAAGTCTAATATAATGTTACTATCTTTTTTAAGTGAAGGGTAATTATGGATAACAAAACTAAATCAGAAAAATTTAGAGGGCTGTCAATTGCAGCTCTGGTTACTGGTATATTAACATTTAGTCAATTATTTATACATCTGGGCCCTATCGTGAAAAAATTTATGCCTTCTTTAACGGATAATATATTAGTTATACCATTAACTACTATCAATTTTATGTTATTTGGGCTACCAATTGCTGCATTGACATGCGGGATTATTGATTTAAAAAGAATAAAAGCTGGCCGTTATAGCAGAAAAGGCAGGGGATTTGATATAGCAGGAATAGTCCTGGTAGGAATTTTTATTTTGCTTGCTTTATATATCGCAATTGGACAAGCAGTCTTACCCGAATAGGATTTTATAATTTAAACTAATTCTGGTATAAAAATATTCCTATTTAAGTCTAACAATTTAGTTCTAACTTTGTCTACTGTGCCCAGCCACTTAAAACAATTGTGTTGTAGATATCTTAATATGAAAATATCTCTATATTATTAAATCTTTATTTTTTTCATCCTACCCAAAAAAGCGATTCCAATTAGTGCTATAGTAACTATAAAATATGACAATTGAATTTTAATAGAGGTTGAAGATGCTCCCAAAAAATCAATATATTTCCCCTGGCTCATTGGGCCGATATACCAAAAGATTATGTATACTATTTCAAAAAGTTTCCTCCCCCCGCTTAAAATACCCAGGGACAATGCTAAAGAAGGTATAAATACAGCAGCAATTACCAAAGCTAATAAGTGCAATGGCTCTCCATTTATTGCTAAATTTATTGAAGCTCCAATACCAGTTATAAATGTTATTACTACCCCAGCAAGTAATGTTATCGGAAGATGATGTTTTAAAGGGTAAGCAGCAGTAAATATATATTGGTTTGTTCTGTAATATAATTCTCGAGAACCCATTTTTGACCAAATTATTAGTGGCCAAATCCAGGTAAATGGAAGTATCCATCTTAGCAATATATCAATAGGAACAAGAGCTCCTGAAATAATAAAACCTAAAGCGATTACATACCACCACCAACCTAATCCTTTTACCATTAAACGTAATTCTGATATCAGCAATCTCAGGACACTGAATTTAAATGCTTTTGAAGAGAGTGGAGCTAAATGATACTTCCGTGTAATTGGATAGACTTCCATTTTTGCAATTTCCTTTGGCTCTGATTCTAAGCCAGCTTTGCTTAGTTTTCTTTTTTCAAGGGCAGGATCAAACCGTTTAAATAGAATCGATGCAATAATACCAATAACTAATGCAACTCCAACCCATATCAGACGGCTGTATATAATTTCTAAATTCCAATCTATACCTTCCCAAATAAAGGTTTTTACTTGAACATTGAATTTTATTAGTCCTGAACCTCCTTCATAATTCGGGAAGCTAGTAGCTGCTGCTTTAGACATAGCTGATAAAGGAATCGTCATTCCCGTTACTTCCTTTAATGGGTCAAAGACTGCCTGACCACTCCTTGCCATTGATGACACTGGATATATAAGATAAAGACCTAACCATAAAAAGAAGTAGATCACATTTCCAAAACTTCCACTTAACCAGGATATAGTCTCAAAAAATACTGCCAGTGCAGATATAAAAAACATTGTAGGTAATACTATAAATAAAAAGGGTGATAACAATTTCCATAGGTTTATCGTTATTTCTTCACCTCTTATGATTTGCATAATACCGGCAGATAATGCTATTACTGCAACCATTATTGACAAAAATAAGAAATTTCCCAGTATCTTTCCAAAGATATATAGTACTTTACTTAAAGGAGTAGTTGCTATGATTTGCCCCACACCCGTCTGCTTATCTCTTTTAATAACGCCTTTTACCAAGTAAAAAGCAGGTAAAGACAGCATTGTAGAAACAACAATTGCTATTGCTCCACCAATCCACGCAGAATTATAAATTCCTCTAATATTATCCAAACTAAGTACTATATAATTAGCCCCACTTGGCGGCACAGATATAAAAGCAATAAAAATGGTTGCACCCAAAATAATTAAGAAAAGATAACTTCTTAATCTTCCTAGTATGTCAGTGCGAATTGAATTATAGAGGATTCTAAAATATTTCATTTTATTTTTGTTTTCTATAAGTGGAGATAAAATACAGATAGCTATCTTCCAAGTTAGGTGACACAGGTCTAGCATCTCTAGCAGGAGAATTGTCACCAATTATTCTAATCTGGACTCCATTTTTATTTTGCACGGAGCTACTAATAAGATAATTGTCCTTAATTTTTGTCAAATCCTTACTTGGTATGTTAAGCTCCCAGACTTTTTCTTCAGCCTGGGATATTAGTTTTTCAGGTGAAGAATAAATTACTAGTTTGCCTTTATTGATTATTGCAATACTAGTGGCAGAGGCTTCAATATCCGATACTATATGAGTCGAGAGAATTACTATTCTTTCGCCAGAGAGATCTGAAAGTATATTTCTAAAATGTATTCTCTCTTCGGGATCTAATCCAGCAGTCGGTTCATCAACTATAAGAAGTTTTGGATCATTCAAGAGCGCTTGTGCAATGCCTATTCTCTGTTTCATCCCACCTGAATAGCTACTTAGCGGTTGTTTTCTAACCTCATTAAGGTTTAGTATTTGTAATAAATCATCGATTCGTTTTCTTGCTTCCCTGCCATACAATCCTTTAATAGCAGCTATATATTCCAAAAATTCGATGGCACTAAGATTGGGGTAAATACCAAAATCTTGAGGAAGATAACCGAGTACAGCTCTAGCCTTATTTGGATATTTTAAGATATCAATACCATTCCAGTTTACATTGCCTTCTGTTGGTTTTGTAATAGTAGCAAGTATTCGCATCAAAGTTGATTTACCGGCACCATTCGGCCCTAATAATCCTAAAATTCCAGTATTTATTTTAATGCTAAAACCTTTCAGTCCCCATATCTTACCCTTATAGAGTTTACTGACATTATCAATTATTAGTTCCATTTATATTTATCCTTTGAATTATAATTGAATTAAAGATAATCTGAACTATTTTAATTTTAATTGTTTACTATCTTATAAGAAAGGATTATTTTTTAAATAAGAAATGTTTGGTATTTTGTATTTAATCTAATAACTCAATTCAGGTATAAAAATATCACCCTCTAAGCTAGATAAAGCGGTTCTAAATTCGTCCACTATCTCTAACTATATTAATAATATTTTTTAATTTACCTAAAAATTGGTTCGAAAATTCGCAACCCGGGGGCACCCACTCAAGATAAATATATCGTTAATATCTTAATAATCCATCCCTTAAAAATTAAAAGAGATTACTTAATAGCAGGAAAAATATATTTCTCAAGAATCTTAAAGGTCCTTACTGTAGAAGTATAATTACCGCCAGTAAAGACAATTACAGAGTTTACTTCAGGCAGGACCATAATCCTCTGTCCTCCCCATCCGCCGGCATAATAAATATTTATTTCCTTGCCTGAAAGGGAGTAATCTTTTGTCCACCAGCTATAGGAATAACCCATCCTTTTAGAGTCAGTACCGGGGACATTGATCCCCGTATTGTTTCCAAATGGAAAAGCGCTTTTCTTAACCCATTGTTCTGATATCACCTGTTTTCCATCCCAGGCTCCATTATTTAAAAATGTTACACCGATTTTTAGCATATCTCTTGGTGTAAGTGATAAACCGCCGGCACAATTATAATATTCGCCAAACTCTTCCCAGGTAAATGAATTGATTCCCAGCAGTTCGAATAAATACTTTCCGGCAAATTCCTCGACATTCATTCCGGTAGCATTTTGTATGATCTCACCAAGGACTTCCATATTACCACCACTATAGATAAATCTTGTTCCCGGTTCATATACAAAAGGCCTTTCTAAAACAAAAATAACCGGGTCTTTATCAGAAAACCAGATTCCAATTGCGTCATTGGATGTACTACTTAGAGATGCGCTCCATTCATCCCACTTAAGCCCGGATTCCATAGTTAAAAGATTTTCTATAGTAATTTTATCCTTGCCATCTGTTTTTAAGTCCTGATGTTCCGGCAGATAATCAAATATAGACTGGTCAACGCTCTCTATATAACCATTTTCTATTGCCAGTCCTATAAGGATCGATACAATGCTTTTTGTATCAGACATAATTCTATGTAAAGTATCCCTGTTATAGACAATAAGGTCCCCGTGATGACCCGGAGCATCCCACTGATACTTATGACCGGTAAAATACTCCTCCACTACCAGTTTCCCATCCTTATATATAAGAAGTGAATGAACTTCACCGTATTTACCCCTGTTTATATCGCTTATAGCCTTTTCGATTAAAACCTTATCCATATTTACTTCTTCAAGGGTACCTGTTTTAAGGCCATCCTCAATATTTTCGGGAGGCTGATAAGTCCTCAGGGTAGAGGGATCCTGTTTGCAGCTTACAAATGAGAGTAATAGAATAGTAACCAAAAGAATAGTTATTATCAAATAAGAGCTTTTGTGATTTTTCATTTATAGATACTCCTAAATTAATACCTGATATAAAAATATATTACCTTATTTGGATTTGTAATTGAAAGGATTTATCGTTATATAGAGTTTAGTATTAGATATAGGGGTTAACCTGATAATTCAGGTATAAAAATATCCTCATTTAACAGTAAGATCTTGGTTTTAACATCGTCCACAGTGGCCAGCCAGCTTGAATGGTAACCTAAATCTACTAGTACATCAAAGGGGGTTTTCAAGGTATATTCTAGCTTTTTGCCTCTAAGTTGTAAGTTCGTAAGTACAAAATTAATTATTTGTCTTTTTTGCTCAACTTTCGAACTTTCAAATGAGTCAGGAATCAGTTTTTTTCTGCATATTAATACTATATAGAAAATAAGATATGCTCCAAATAATTATAAAAATCAATCCATAAAAACTAAACCAGAATAAAAAACGGGAGAGCATATTGCCTTTTTTTAATACTTTTATATCCTCGACATAGATAATTTCACATGCTCCCGTGCCATTATCTTTTCTGGTCGTACTCGATTTCCAGGTAATAGTATTTTGTCCGGATATCCCATTATCTTCTAGTGGGGTAGCTATAATATTCACCAGTTTTCCTTTGATTGTTATCTGATCGCCGCGGTTAATTTTTTTAGCTTCATCGCTCAAATCCTTTTCCTTAGTGAATAAATGGTTATTAGAGAATTCATTGAGGTTGAAAACGGCATCTCCATCCCACCAGACCCAGCACCAGCGGGAGTCCTGCATGAATTTGATTCGCTTATCCTGATAGACTTTATTGGCAACATTATTGCCCCAGATCAAACCCAAGTCAATAGGGAATAAACTGGTATATTTATTGATACTGAATATCTGATAATTCATTCTGCCAATAACAAGACCGCTTATCTCATAATCATAAAGAGGTATTAGCTGCCATAGATAGCCATCCTTTTTAAATTCAATTTCCTCCGTATTTGATATTTCTTTTTGAACAGGTTGATTTATAACCTCATCCGTGATCTCGTCTACATTACGTATATTATTACGGGTAAAAAAAGTTATAATAAGTATTAAAAATAAGATTAGGAAAAGGTAGCAATTAATTTTTTGAACTCTGCCCATTTTTCTCCATTTAATATGTCTACTAAAATGCTTGATGCAATTATGTCAATATTCAGTGATTATGTCACTAAAAGGTATAGAATAGCAAATAGATAAAGATCGGATTATCAATGATGTTCTACCAAATATAATTATTCTATTTTTTGTAATCCGTTAAAAAGATAGATATATTTAGTGATTTGACGCTTTGATGATAAGAAAGTATTAATAACTCAATTCTGGTATATAAATATCCTCACTTATGCCTAATAATGCGGTTCTAACTTTGTCTACTATCCCCAGCTAAGCTTAACTTTATACCTCTTTTATAAACTGGGGGGATAATTAGTAGTTATTTATTGTAATTGTCTTTTAAAAATATATATTGCCCAGCCAAGAGTGTCTCTACCGTATAATAGATACTCTGTTTTTGCTTTTTTTATCTTCTCCAACAATTCAGAGTTATCTGAATCATTAGGATTGAGGGTTACATAATCATATGCTGACCACCATTGAAGTGTTTCATAATGGTCCCAGTCATCATGATTACTTACAAGTGTGTATATACAATTTAGTCCTTCTTTTTCAGCAATATCTATATTTTTAAAATGGTTATTAAACTCCTCTTTATTTATTCCACTCATTTTAAGATATTCTTCAGGCGGGTCTTTTAACCAATAGGGCTCTCCTATAATAAGCAGCCCCTTTGGTTTTGTCATTTTCTTTAATGCATTTATTGTTCCTGTAAATCCATTGTAAACAAAGCTTGCGCCAAGACATATGGTTAAGTCAAACAATTCATTGTTTTCAGGTTTATATTTGGCGCCATCCATTTCTAAAAATTTGACATCGGATTTAGGAATTCTTTCGCTTTTCTTCCTTTTACAATCTTTTATAAAATAAGGTGAAATATCAACTCCTGTACCATGAATATTAAATAATTCAGTAAGTCTTATCAGGAACTCTCCTTTGCCACAACCAATATCTAAAACTTTGGAGCCTGTTTTTATATCCAACAATAAAAATAATCCATCAAGTTTAAATTTACTCATGGGATTACAGATTATGTGTTTCTTATGGGTGATATCGTAATATTTCCAGATATCCACTTGTTTACCTCCAGATATTTTTAAATTAAGATGCAGATTCTCATCAGTAGATTAAAACAGGATTATTATGAGAATGCAAATTTTTTATATTTAACTATCTTAGGCAAAAACTTAATTCAGGTATAAAAATATTCCCGTTTGAACCCAATAATCTGGTTTGAACTTTGTCTACTGTCCCCAGCCACCTTGTGCAGTAAAAAAAGTGACCAACCTCCCTAATTTCAATAAGAGTTTTAAAAGATGAGTCGTTTTTTTATTAAATTATTTAAGCATATAACCTACCTTTCCCCATTCTTTAGTATAGTTTTTAATTTAGTATCTAAGCCATCTTGAAGGTTCCTTAAAAACTAGTTCAGTTTGAATGTTGGGATTCGGGCCAGTAAAATAAGAAAGGGTAAGAAAGGTCACTTTGAGAAAGTCTATTATTTATGAACTTGAATTTATATACATAAGATTTTTCTTCTAAGTTAGACTTTTTTTATAGTGTCTCATTTTATCTTGACCACAATGCTCAGCCAATTGTCATTTTTCAAACTATTTCTATTATTTTACCTAATCTGATTCACCAATCAAAGAAGAAGAATTTCGTGTAAGTCATCCAGATATAGCTTTAGTTTCAACTAGAGATGATTACCCGTAATTATTAGAATGATCTTTTATATAATTTGGTTTCTAATCAAATCAGACCAACTTTTAATACTACCCAGAGACTAATTGGGATTTGACCTTGTGGCTATCTTTAATAACTTTGGATTTTCTTCGCCAGAAGGAGCGGTAATAAAGATTAAGCGTCCAGAGTGGAACTAAATAACGGTGTGTAATTCCTAATCTCCTCCAAATAGAGGGCAAGCTATAGAACTCTTTCCAAACCCAGTCACGTCCCCTTTTCAGAATATCCCGTGACATTAGCTTTGGTTCAAATACAACGTTAGACTCATACTGTGACCAACTTTTAGTAATTAATCGTCCAGCCTTATCCAAAGATTCGTATAGGGCAGTACCTGGATATGGTGTGGGCCAAGCAAATTGAGCACTCTCAAGCTGCATGCTCTGGGCAAAGCGGACAGTACGCTCGAAAACATCTTCATCATCATCGTCTAATCCCAGGATAAAGAAGCCGTGGATGGCAATGCCATAGGAGTGGATCTTTCTGATTACCATTTCGTATTTGTCTACTACATTCACCCTTTTTCCCATTGCTACTAGATTATCCGGAGATAATGTCTCAAACCCAATAAGTAGGATCATACAGCCACTTTCAGATGCAAGTTTGAGTAATTCGTCATCTTTTGCAATAGTAACTGAGGCTTGGCCAGCCCACTTTAGTTTGAAAGGAATAAGGGCACGAAAGAGCTCTTTAGCAAACCTAGGATTGCCCACAATATTGTCATCAATAAACCACATAAGTCTCTTATAATTCATTGTTTCGATTTCCTTGAGTATTTCCTCTATAGGACGGCAGCGATAAGTATTGCCGAAGAATGAAGTAACTGAGCAGAAAGAGCAGGCATGGGGACAGCCTCTAGTGGTTGAGATTGAGTTCATGAAGAGATATGCTCCATCGATAAATAAATCTCGCCGGGGGATAGGCAAGTTGAGCAAGCTGGGCCGCTCGCGTTGTCTATATATCTTTTTTAGCTTGTTTGCCTTAAAATCCTCGATTACATTTGTCCAAATTCCCTCAGCTTCCCCGATTACTACAGCATCAGCGTATTGACTTGCCTCTTTAGGAAGAGCACTAGGGTGACTACCTCCCAAGATAACTTTAACCCCTCTTTCTCTGAAAGTATCAGCGATCTTATAGGCTCTATCCGCCGTAATAGTCATTGCTGTTATTCCAACTAAGTCAATTTGCTTTTGGAAATCAATATCTGTGACATTCTCATCAGTTATTGAGACTTCAACCTCTGGTGGGGTCAGGGCGGCAACCATTGCTAGACCTAGGTGTGGTCCTGGTGTCTTCTTCCGATTTAGGAGATTCTCTTGCGTAGCAGGGACAATTAGCTCTAATTTCATAAGAACATATTTTTAAAAAATTATTAGTCTAAAAATTTATTTAAAAATATAAAACCAGCTATTTAGTTAGTTTCATAATCAGTTCTGCTGTACTCAAGTAACCATAAAAAAAGTTTCCAAGCTTCTAAATGATTTTACACACCATAAAAATATATAATTATTGTAAAAAAATTACAATACTTTTATTATAGACATACAACTTTCAACAAATTAGGATGTTTTAGCTAACTAATACTCAATTATGGTATAAAAATATCTTCATTTAAGCCCAATAAAGCGGTTCTAACTTTGTCCACTGTCCCCAGCCAAAAAATAAAAGAATTCATAAAATTGAAAGATATTGATTATGAGTATATGATAATAATCAAAATTATTCATTAACTTTTTATATAAAAATGAAGCCCTTTATTGCATATATAATAATCTGCATATTAGCAATAACAATCCTGGTAAGATGTTTACCCAGAGGTACAAAAAAGCGTAAAAGATTTGAAATATTTGCTGAAATCGGTATAGGTCTTTTCATTTCTGTAATTGTTCTGGGATTAACCAGCTTTGATAATTTTATGTTAAAGAGAGCTGGTATTACCTATCTGCAGTATATATCCATAATTTTTTTTGTGACTGGTATATTTTTAATAATATCTTCATTTGTAAGCTTAAAGCGTATTGGCAAGCCAGCATCGGGTTTGGAAGATACTACCAAGATGATACATAAAGGAATATTTAAAATACTAAGACACCCACTCTACCTGGGACTTTCCTTGGTTACCATAAGTTTTTTATTCGCCTATCAGGCAATTGTTCTAATAATAATTGGTATTGCTGCAGTTATATTATTTTATATAGCCTCAAAAGTTGAGGATAACTATAATATTAAAAAGTTTGGTAGAGAATATATTGAATATATGAAGAAGGTTCCTATGTGGAATTTCTTTACAGGAATGCTCAAGAATAGGAAAATGAGACTTTAAAAGCTCAATTCTAATATAAAAAACCTTCATTTAACCTCAATAAACTGGTTCTAACGTCGTTCACTGCCCCAGCCACACTTAAGATAAATACCTCATATTTATATTAATGTTCAGGCTTTTTAAATCTTTCTTTAGTTTGGAATTTTATTCCTTCTTCTTAATAATCTTATAATTCCTAAAATAATGTTCATTCTGGGTACATTTTCTATATAGTTTTTATAGCTTTTACCAAACCGCCTAATATTAGAGATTTCTTCTCTAATTGAAATTAAATAAATTGATAATACTCCAGGAATTCCAATAACAATAAATACCCAATGCTGGTAAAGAAAAATAGTTGCAATAAATACTGCTAAAATCCAGCCCAGATACATAGGATGGCGGATAACTTTATAAATTCCCTGCTTAATTAATACTTTTATCTTTCTTATGTATATATAATAGTAAGCAAAACCTATAAGAACCATACCAGCTGACCAGACTATCCAACCAATATACCATAAGACCTTTATATCAAGAGGATTTATTACTTTAAGTATAGCAAGAGGGTTAACGGGGAAAGATAGAATAGAAAGTATACAGGCAATGGAAAAAAGCAGTCCCGTATTGAGTAGTTTTTTATAAAATCTAACCATATTAATTTAGATTATTTTGTAATCAAACTTAATGTAATTATAATACTTTTTTTATTTGGTAAAAAAGTGTATTTGTGCTGGAATAATAATGCTGACTATTTTTTAATAATTAAATTCAGGATTAAAAATATCCCCCCCCCATTCAAGCCTATTAATTCAGTTCTAACTTCGTCTACTATACCAAGTCAATCATTATTTATTTTTTTATTATCTAATTTACTATTAATTTTTATTAGTATTATAATAAAAACTCATATTTCTTTTATATTTAAGAAGATGAGGTCTTTAAATGGAAGTCTACAGAATCAGAGGTGATAAAAAATAATTGCTGTTTCAATGTAAGGGTTTAATTTATAAAATATTACTAATTATATTTAAAATACAGTCTTTAAGTAATTAAATCCTAAAGATGGAGAGAGGACTATGAGCAGGAGGAAATCACAAATGTTAATATCAACATCGATAATGGGGGCAATAGCTGTAGCACTGATACTAGTCGGTTATTTCAGGGGGCAAGGCCAGCATATAACCGGTCTGAAAGCAGCCTTGAATATGACTATTGAAATACTACCACTGCTTATTTTTGCCTTTATTATAGCCGGAATGATACAGGCATTGGTCCCGATGGAAATAATTTCCAGATGGATTGGAGAAGGTTCCGGTCTAAGGGGAATATTTATAGGAACTGCTGCAGGCGGTATCATGCCTGGAGGACCCTATGTCAGCTTACCTTTAGCAGGTGGTTTTTTAAGGACTGGTGCAAGTGTTGGGACTATGGTCGCTTTTCTGACTGGATGGTCATTATGGGCAATTGGAAGATTACCAATGGATATAGGAATATTGGGGTGGAAGTTTACACTTGTACGCCTGGCATGTACATTCTTTTTCCCGCCACTAGCAGGTTTATTAGCTAATGCATTGTTCGGAAAGCTTAATTTCTGATTTTAAATCTTTCGGATAGAAAGGATTAGGATATTAAGTTTGGATCAATATTATTAATTATTCTGTTTTTTTAAATTTTAGATCCTGATGAATAGGCTTTTCTAATATTGGTCCTATGACTTCAACTTTAAAGAAATCTTTAATCTCATCTTCTATACTTTTGCCTGCCTTAACGAGGTGGTCACGAATATAGTAATTCTTATCATCTCTATAAATCGGATATCTGGTTCTTTTACCATCTCTTTCTTTCACTTCAATATAATAAAGAAATTCTTTTCTTTCGTTCATATTTGCATTAAAAATAAATAACAAAATATATAGACTATAATAGCATAGTTAATCAGTATTATCCTAAAACTTTAATACATTGATTTATGAATAATTTTAATCCTGACCATAATGCTCAGCCACCTTGTACAGTGAACTAAATGTAATTTTTAAAAATGATTTTTAATATTTTCTCTTTTAGTTTTTCTCTTTCTATATTATCTTTTGGGACATTTTCTAAATTGAAAATACAGGTATCCCTTCTATTCTTAAATTTTGTCAGAAGTTCAGTCATTTTATAAGAGATGGTTGCAAGCATCATTTTATCGGAAGCTATTATTCTATCTAAAATTTTTAAAAACTCGGGGTGAAAAAGCTCCATCCTTCCAATCTCATCTATGGCAATTATCTTGGCTTCAGGTTTTCTTAGAGCATCACGCAAGGTATTTATCCCCACTTTTTCTATATCTTGTAAATCAACCCCATATTTTCCTACCCTGGGGCCGTTCTTGTAATCTATATGTGAAAGAGTCCCTTTTTCACCACGAAAATTTTCTATACTGAAGCCAACACGAATTCCTTTTATTCTTATCTCTTTGGTAATAAATCCATATATAGTTAATTTAGAGAGGCTTTTTTTAAGGCTGGTTACAATATCATTGAAAATGGTGGTTTTTCCACTTCCCGGATAACCAGTGATAAAAAATTTTTTATACATGATGACTGATATTTCTTCATTTACTGTAAACTATTTCTATCTTTATCATCAAGGCTGACTGCAGACCATCCAGCTCTACATCCATATATGCCAGCATACATCTTTTAAGATTATTGTCACTATTTTCTAATAATATTTACGATGAAATCTTCTGCGTCCTTAAAGTCCTGTTTGTTCGGTCTGCCCTTATTAATACCTTCTCTGGTCAGTGCGGTATCAAAACCGAGACAGGAGAATTCTCCAACTATCTTAAAACCCTTTTCTTCAAGCATCGGCCTGAACTGTTCGTTGGCTATAGGGCCGTATGTTTTAGAGCCCGCTGTAGAAAAAATAAAAGCCTTTTTACCGCTTTGCTGGGATAGTTTGCTTAAAATTTCTGAAAGCTCCTTATGTAATTTACCATTGTAAACTCCCGACCCAAAGCCCACAATATCATATTCTCCAAATTTATTGAGATTTACATCGGCCGCTTTTGAAATATCTGCATTGACTTTTTCTGCCATTGCTTTTGCTATCTTTTTTGTGTTGCCGTGGTGTTCCGAATGATAGATTATTAGTACTTTCAATACTATTTCTTTCTTTAGTTTAATCACTTGCTGCTATACAGGTAAGTGTTCTGGAAACTCCTCCAGCTTTTTGGATCTTATCAACGATTAAACCTGTAAGATCACTTGGACTCTCAAATTCAACAAATGCAATAATATCGTAAGGTCCAATCGTTGCATGAGCATTTTTTACACCTTCTATTGCTCTAATTTCAGCTAATGCACCCATTACCTTTCCTGCATCCGTAGTAACTAAAACATAAGCTTGCATTTTCTCATCTCCTATTGTTTTATATTTAATATACAAACTAATTAAAAATTCTCAACTAGTCTATATACCTTATAGTCAACTCGATAGAATCTTTTGTATATTCTCTTCCATCAACCTCATGATCCCAATCAGTATCTGAAGACTCGTACCATATACAAAATCCTAATATACAACTATCATTTACTTTTTCTTGAACATAAGATGTAAATAAATCGAACTCGATGGGATTCTCATTATTCTCAAAGGGAAACATTATAATTAAACCAGGTGGTGTATTATAATCACCTGCATCTAAAGGTAAATACTCCCTAAAGGATATATTTATCTTACCCTTAAAGGATGGGTCTGGATAATATTTATAAGTATTCAGCCTAAGGGTTGCTGAAACTATCTCTTTTCCTCTAAGGGTAATTAAATCAAAAGCAAAAAAACCTCTAACATCTGTGTTGCTTATTGAATCACCTATTATTAGTTCCGTGGTATTTACTCCGGTGGGATAAACAATATAGCCAATCTCAAAAGGGCTGAAAATCATCTCAGGATAATCCAATATATCTCTCCCTTCCCATTCTGGAGGTTCAAAATCTTCTCCATCGGTACCTCCGCCAGCTTCTCCTCCAGAGGGTTCCTCTTCACATCCCCAGCTCAAATTTATAGAATCAGAAGAAGAACCTTCTGAATTGGTGGCGGTGGCGGTAAGAGTGTAGGTATCAAGAGGATCATTAAGGTTTATTTGGCATTTTCCTGACCCCAATGTCCCTTCTGAATCATCCTTCGAAAACTCAACCTCTGGAGTGGGATTGCCGGTTACCTTGGCTTCTACTCTCCAGTAGCATACCTCATCAGCTTCTGAAAAAAGAGGCCCTTCATAAATTTTAATTTCTATTGTAGGAGCTTCCAGTTCTTCTGCTTTGGTAACTTCTTTTCCCTCTTCTGAAGATTCTCCCTCGGTAGTCTCCTCCTCAACTGCCTCTTCTTCTCCCTCTATTTCTTCAGATACTTCATTTGATTCTTTCGACTCTTTACTTTCTTCTGTTTTAGATACTTCTTCTTTATTATCAAATTCAGTTCCTTCTCCTTTTAGTGCAGTGCACTGGATAGACGTAGCAGAAATAATGAAAAAGAAGATTGCAGTCAAGACTAAAATGATTAAGTATAATCTATTTTTCTTCATTTACACCATCAAGACGTATTATTAATAATCCGTTATCATTAATTATACTATTTTTTTATTTAATTTGTTTAGAAAGAGGATATTAGCATAGAATAAATATAGTAGGTAAGAAATAATTTAGGAAAGTTTACATTTCTAACGAATTTGATTATTGATAAAAGTTTTCAAAGCTTGTTTAAGGATTATAGAATGTGTAAATTACTTTACTCGTATATAGGTAAGATAATTAAATATGAATAATTGAATCAGCTTTTGTTACACTCATCACAGAGGCCGGTAAATAGAATCTGGTAGTTATCTATTTTAAGATTGCAGTTATTAAGAATGTCTTTCTCAGCGCTGTCCTTGAGTCTTATTACTATAGAATTGTTAAGGCATTTATTATTAGTAATAATCTTTTTACAATTATTGCAAACCATATATATGGAAGTCTGTTTATGGCAATTTTCCGCAAGCATATAATACGTTTTCCCGCTGCCAAATATGATCTTACAAATTATCTGAAGTCTGCTTAAAAGTTCCAGTGTTCTATAAATTGTAGCAATACCAATATCAAGATTATCTTTTTTCAATTCCAGATAAAGGCTGTCTGCATCATATAATTTAAAAGTTTCCCCCATAATCTTAATTATTGCTTCCCTGGATTTGGTAAGCTTATATCCAGCCTTTATTAATTTTTCCTTATAAAAACTAATATGCTTATTATTTAGATTTTCTTTAGATACTTTTGCCACTTTCTTAATCTATTATATTTTTTATATTATTAACCTTCTAAAAATAAAAACTGAACATCTATCGATAGTAATAATTGTTACTATTATCAATTAATATAAATAAAATAGGCTTAATAGTCAAGTATCGGGCAGCTTTCAGACATTTTTTGGAAAGTAAACAGATTTTTAATATTAGAAATGATATACCATCAAATAAATCAATGCAGTATAGAAGATATTAAAGCTTGATTATATTATAGTATTTTATAAGTCGCTGACTTGAGGTATTCTTTCTATCCCATAATTCGATGGAAATACTCCTGTAGGACAGATATCCATGCATTCCATACAGTCTTTACATTTCTTAAAATATGCTGACTCAGGTATGAATACCACTTTTTTATTTATTCCCCTACCTACAAATCCAATAGCGTTATTTTTCTTTACCTCTTCACAGTATCTTACACAAAGGCCACAAAGTATGCAGTAATTATATTCTTTTTTATATCTGGTTGAAACTAGTTCGTATTTTTTTACCAATCTTTTAATCTCCAGGTTAAAAGGGAATAATGCCATATAGAGTTCTACGAGATTCTTCCTTATCTGTTCTACCTTGGGGCTCTCAGTATGTACTATTAGTCCTTCTTCAACAGGAAAAGCACATGAGGCAACTATTTTTGACTTTCCTCTTTTTTCTATTTCAACTATGCATAATCTGCAAGCACCATGCGGCTTTATTTTCTCATGATAACAAAGAGAAGGGATATGGATTCCGAGTTTTTTGGCTGCCTGCATCAAAGTGCTTCCTTTTTCAATTCGTATTTTCTCGCCATCTATAACTATATTGACTTTTTTTTCATCCGTATTTATTTTTTTATTCATAGTCTCCACTCCTGAAATTTTTATTTAATAAATTAAACTTGATGTCACTTTAATCATTTAAATGGAATTTAGGTGGCTTCCAGTCCATCTTTGACTTCCTTCTTTTCCGCTTTTACCTTTTCAACAATACCAGTCTTCTTGACAATCGCATTATATTTTGACGGACAGACCTCAATACATGACCCGCATTTTATACATATATCAGTATTTATCTCATAAGGTTTCTTTAGTTCACCCTCTATCGCATTTACCGGGCACACTTTGGCGCAACTTCCACAACCTGCACATTTTTCTTTCTCTATAATATAAGTCACCAGAGGCTTGCATACCTTTGCTGGGCACATATTATAGTATATATGAGCTTCATATTCTTCTTTAAAATATTTCAGGGTGGTCAGCACAATGTTTGGAGCAGTTGTACCAAGAGCACACATTGAAGCTTCTTTCATCATAATGGAAAGGTCTCCTAAAAGTTTTAAGTCTTCCTCTTTTCCTTTACCATTCATTATTCTTTCATAGATATAAAGCATTTGCCTTAATCCTTCGCGACATGGAACACATTTGCCACATGATTCATCAGCCAAAAACTTTAAGAAGTAATGAGCTACATTAACCATACA
Source organism: uncultured Actinomycetota bacterium (assembly GCA_964610385.1). Taxonomy (GTDB): domain Bacteria; phylum Actinomycetota; class Humimicrobiia; order Humimicrobiales; family Humimicrobiaceae; genus CAZBSE01. The sequence goes on along the minus strand of CAZSXW010000006.1, from coordinate 66,361 downwards.
ATCCGATTCATCCATGACTATCATGCCGCCAGAACCCATCATTGACCCAGCTTTATCCAGTTCATCGAAATCAACCGGAAGATCAATTAAATTATCAGGTAAAACTCCACCCGAAGGTCCTCCTGTCTGAACTGCTTTAAATTTTCTCCCGTTCTTTATTCCTCCCCCAATTTTAAATATAATATCTCTTAGGGATATTCCCATAGGCACTTCGACAAGCCCGGTATTATTGACTTTCCCGACCAGAGAGAAGATCTTTGTTCCGGGGCTTTTCTTGGTACCGATACTTGTAAACCATTCTGATCCATTTTTAATGATATATGGTACATTTGCCCAGGTCTCAACATTATTCAAGTTAGTTGGTTTTCCCCATAATCCACTAACTGCGGTTCTGGTATATTTAAGTCTTGGTTCACCTACATTTCCTTCAATTGCCGCCATAAGTGCGCTGGATTCACCGGAAACGAAAGCTCCGGCACCTCTATGGACCATAACATCAAAATCAAACCCAGAACCAAAGATATTATTACCAAGAAAACCATATTCCCTGGCCTGTTCGATTGCCGTTTTTATATTCTTTACTGCCTGTGGATATTCCTGTCTAACATAGACATAACCCCTGCTCGCTCCTATGGCATATGCTCCTATAATAAGTCCTTCCAGAACACCATGTGGATTGCCCTCCAGTAGGGATCTATCCATATAAGCACCAGGGTCTCCCTCATCAGCATTGACAACTATATATTTCTGATCCGAAGGAGTATTCCTTGTCGTTTCCCATTTTATTCCTGCAGGGAAACCGCCGCCTCCTCTTCCTCTAAGATTAGACTTTTTTACTTCGTTTAAGATTTCATCCGGAGTCATTTCTTTAAGAGCCTTTGCCATAGCTTGATAACCTCCGACTCTTATATAATCTTCAATACTTTCAGGGTCTATTTTTGAATTATTACTTAAAATGATTCTCTGCTGATATTTATAAAATGGAATTTCTGATTCATTCTTAATAGTATTTCCTTCGTCATTATTGTAAAGTAGTGAAGTAATAATCTCCCCATTCAAAGTTTTTTCTACTATTTCAGGGATATCTTTTTCACTTACTCCCAAATAACATACCCCCTGTGGCTGTATTACTATAATAGGACCCCTCTCACAGTATCCGTGACACCCGGTCTTCTTTAATACTATTTTTTTTATTTCTTCTTTATTTCTTTTTCCTATTTCCTTTTTTAGGGCATCGAAAAGATTATCTGATGATAGGGCTTTACAGCCTGTCCCTGAACAGATAGAAATAATGATCTTGTTCTCTAATTCTTTTTCAAGTTCTTTCGCTCTTTCCTTTAATACTTCTGGCGAGTTTATTACCCTTTTATTCGTTTTTATAGCCATAATTACCCCTTTTTCAAAAATGTCACTTTAAATCTATCTTATTTGTCATAACTATTTACCATAAGGTCAATCAAATTTACTAAATATCTGCTTTAATTTTTTGGTAGAAGGATTTGTATAGTATTTATTTCCCACCATCATAACCGGCCCCAGGGCACAAGCCCCCAGACAATTAACAGTATCTAATGTAAATCTTAAATCATTAGTAGTGTCTCCCGGATCGACTCCCAGAACATTCACAATCCTCTGCAGCAGATTCATACTACCCCTTACATAACAGGCAGTACCCATACATACTACTATATTGTATTTACCCTGGGGTTCTAAATTAAAATACTTGTAAAACGAAGCAATATTATAGACATTAGTCAGTGGTATTTTTAATTTATCGCTAATATAAAATAAAACATGTTTTGGGAGCCAATTGCAATCTTTCTGGATATCCAGCAGAATCTGAATTAGATTACTTCTTTCATTACCGTGGTTTTTGAGAATCTCATCAATTTTTGTCAGGTCCTTGACCATATCTTCCAATGTTATCTCCTTTTCTCTTTTTAATTTATTTAAATCCTTTAACCATATTGACATCTGTCTTTCGAGTGTCTTTATTCTTTCAGGTTCCCTTAAATCCTTATAATTACTACCCGTATCGGATAATGAGAGCACATCATGGTAATCTCGTGAATCAGTTTTATGATTTTTCTTTAGAACAGAACTATGTTGTTCCATCTTTTGAAAATTTTTAAAAGTTTTTGAAGTCCTAATATTATTAAGCCTGTAATTAGATCTAATGTTCTCATTATCATAATATTTATTTACCAAACCTATTTTCTCCATTAGTTTCATAGCCCTGTAAATTGTAGCAATCCCGATTTTTGGATATTTGACACAAACTAAAGAATGTAATTCTTCTATATTATATTCTCCAGGATTCTCTATTAGAGTATAAAGAATTGCTTTTCTAGTTTCAGTAAACCTAAAACCGCTGGCCTTAATTTTATCTTTCCAGAAATTTATGGCTCTCTCTTTGTCGTCCATGCTGTTCAATCATATTGATATTGATAATGATAATGATAATATTTATCAAAGAATATTAATACTAAATAATAACTTTGTCAACAATTTTCAGCCTTTACTGCTCTTTTTAATATTTATTTACTAAGTTATTTTTAAAAATCAGAAGTGTAATTTAATCAAGTATGTAAAAAAAATTACATATTCTGATATAATCGTCTTAAAAAAAGTTAATCAAGGAAAGAAAGATGAGTAAATTAATTGAATATCTAAATACTCAGAGGTTTATAGTTATGAGTGAGCTAAAATTCAAGGATGTCTGCACCAAGCCCAATATTTTCCACTGCGACTTTACTTATAAGACAGTCAATTGTATATTTGATTCCTTTGAAAAGATAGCCGAAGAAATTGAGAAGCTTAAATCTAAAGATTAGGAGGCAAAAAATAGGAAATCTTTACCATATACTCTTATCAACTGGAGATAAAATGGTCATAGTAAAAAACTTTAAAAATTTTCAATTTAACTCTACCCCGGTATCGTTGAAACCAGCCTGGATACTATAGGAATAAAAAATATCCCCACGACAACAATAGGAGATAGGCCAAGCAATATGCCTGCTATATCCAACTTCGTTCTTACTTTTTCAGAAATACCTTTCTTTATATGCACCAGGTCGATAATACCGCATATTACTGCAACTAGAGAGGGCACAGAAACAAAAAATATCAGATTCCATACTGAAAAATAAATCCACCATGCTGCAGCGGATAAAAGGTTTTCCAGTCCATATACTATTGAAGTACCGTAAGGATAAGCCCCATATTTATCACCCAGGTATAAAATAAAAAGCGATATCATTGTAACGATACTATAAATCCCTGAGAGTATCCCTGAAGCCAAAGATGCGATTGACAGCCTGCTGGACCAGCTTTCACTGACTTTATCGGATATCGCATCAACGAACTTCAGTATGCCCTTCCCGAACTTTTTATATTTAAAGCTCGGCAGTATAAAGTTTTGCTTTAGATTCTTTAGCAGATCATCGGTCACTATCTTCTCCAGACCGAGGCCTACTTCGATTCTGAATTTATTATCGTTTCTTGAAAGTAAAATGAGGATCCCGTTATTTATATCCTGTTTACCGACTCCGAATTTATTAAACAGCCGGAATGCAAGCTTTTCAATCGGTTCTCCCCTTAGTGAATCGATGGTAATAACCGCTACCTCTATTGTCGTTTTGCTTTCGATATCCCTTATTACCTTATCGATTTTTTTAATATATCTGCTGTCAATCAATCCGGCGAAATCACTTACGTTGTCTTCTACGTTTATATCGCCCAAATCATTTTTGAAATCACTCATGTTATACAAATACCCTTGCCCACATTTTAAAATGTTTTTTTATTTTATCATAGATCAAAATCACAACATTTTTATACTATTAATTCTGCAGAATTACGGAAGACCGTAAATTATTTTGCTTAATTTAATTTATCTTCTACGACCCGAGCAATTTCTTTAGCAAATCTCTCGGTATTATCTTTTGTAGGACCCTCAATCATTACCCTGCATATAGACTGGGTACCGGAATATCTTACAAGAACCCTGCCTTTATCACCAAGTTCCTTTTCAACTTTTGATATCACGTTCCTGAGCTCCGGTATTTCCTCAAGTGGTGCTTTCCTTTTTACTTTTACGTTTATTAAAACCTGCGGGAATGTTTTTATTATTTTAGCCAGCTCTGAAAGCGGCTTTTTTTCCTTCTTCATAACCGACAGAAGCTGAAGTGCAGTAAGAATACCATCACCCGTTGTATGATGCTCTTTAAAGATGACATGACCCGAATCCTCTCCGCCGATCACGCTGCCGTTTTTTAACATTTCTTCAAGCACATATCTGTCACCGACCTTAGTCTTAACATGCCTGATTCCCATCTCTTTAAATGCAATAGAAAGACCAAGATTGCTCATCACTGTTGTAACAACAGTGTTATTCTTTAATACGTCTTCCTCTTTTAATCTATTTGCACATATGGCGATTATTTTATCACCATTGACTATATCTCCTTTTTCATCAACCGCTATCAGTCTGTCTCCGTCACCATCGAAAGCAAGTCCTATATCTGCTTTATCTCCGACTACTGCTTCTGCCAGAGCTTCCGGGTAAAGCGCTCCGCAATTAAGATTAATATTCTCCCCATCAGGGTCAACGTTCAAAGAAGCAACTTCCGCTCTCATCTCCCTGAAAAGTGTAGGGGCAACTTTATATGTAGCACCATTGGCGCAGTCAAGCACAATCTTTATTTCTTCAAGATCAAGATTTCTGGGAAATGAATGCTTCAGAAAAACTATATACCTTCCACTTGCATCTTCCTCTCTGAATGCACGTCCCAGACTTTCAGCATCCGTAAGAAAAGTGGGAAGTTTTTTTGAAAATATCAAATCTTCAATTTTCTTCTCTTCTTCATCTGTTAGCTTATAACCGTTTTTTGAGAAAATTTTAATCCCATTATCCTTATAATGGTTATGTGAAGCAGAAATCACTATTCCTGCATCTGCATCCAAATTTGTTGTTAAAAAAGCAATACCTGGTGTGGGTACGGGCCCTACAAGTATCACATCTGACCCCATTGAACATATACCTGATACCAGAGCACTTTCTATCATATAACCGGAAAGCCTGGTGTCTTTACCTATTACGATTCTTGAGCGGTGCCCTTCTTTTTTTAATATATATGCGGTAGCCTGCCCTATCTGCATAGCCATATCAGGAGTAATCGGGTACTCGTTTGCAACTCCCCTTATTCCGTCTGTTCCGAATAATTTTCCCATACTTTTACCTCCTTTGAACTGACTTTTGTCTCTGCTTCAATTTGATTATTGTTTTCGGGGAGTGATAACCTTTTGCAGTTGTATTGGGGTATAAAAGGACGTTTTTTCCCAGCAGAGTCCCTGGAGCCGTAACGCTGTTACACCCTGTTTCTACTCCGTCTGCAAGTATTGCTCCAAACTTCCTTAAACCAGTTTCGTATCTTCTACCTTTAATATTCAGCACTATATCGGATTCGATTATCTTCAAATTTGCGAGTTTCGTTCCCGCTCCAAGATTTACCTTTCCAAGGATACTGTCTCCTATATATGCAAAGTGCCCTGCCTTACTTCCTCCCAGTATTACACTGGATTTCACCTCAGTCGCATGCCCTACTACACAGTCATTCCCAACCAGGTTATCACCTCTTAAATAGGCTCCCTGTCTTAGTTCGGTATTATCGCCGATAATAGCCGGGCCTTTTATTAATACACCCGGCTCCATAACCGTACCTTTCCCTATACATATCTCATCATCCATAAGGACTGCGCCGGCATACACCACACTTGCCCCATCCAAGATTTTGCCTCCGCTTTTTATTATCAATCTCTTTTTTACAAAACTTATATCAAATCCCGATTCAATCACTCCGCCATCATATAAGACTGTAGTTTTATTTATAAATGCCTTACCTTTTCTAATGCCAGAAACATTTGGCTTAATATTACCTCTGATATATCCCTCAATTTTCTTCAGGGCATCCCAAACATATTCAATACCTTCAAAAAGCCCTTTAAACTGGGTTTGCGATAAATCAAAAAAATCTTCCGGTCCAAGCATTCTTCCTCCTTACAAAATACTTAACAGGAAAATACACTGCATTATACAAATTTAATTTACACTTTTCAATTGTACTTCATTAGAATTCATTTATTAAGCAATACCATAATTTTAAATTCATTCGGCAAAAATGTCATTTATTATGATAAAAGAGGAAATATTTAAAAAAGCAATAGTTAAAGACCACAAAGTAAATTATATTAATATACATAATTAATATTTAACCATGTTATTTTCAAATACTAATATTTTTGTTTTATTGTCATATGTACTAAGTGTATACTCTATCGCCTTTAGCGCACTTATATACTATATACATTTAAGACGAAGAGAAGTAAAGGCAATTATTTATTTCCTGATATATAGTCTTGTTATTTTTATTGTATCTGCTCTGACCTTCATCAGTTTATCAACATCCTTGTATAAAATAGCTTTTATATCTTCACAAATATTAATCGTATTCCTATTCCTTTCACCAATATCTTTACTCTGTTTTATTATTAGTTTTTTAGAGACCGAGCTTTCAAAAACGAGTAGACTTTTACAACAGATTATGTATATACCTGCTCTTATAATAAGTGCGGTAATTCTAATAACTAGAAGCGTCAATGTTTCAGATAGTAAGTATGGCTACATTTTGCGCATCCCGAACATGGCTATTGTCAATGTTTTTTATTTTGTTACCATGTACCTGGTCATAATATTCATAATTAGATTTGAAATATATAACGCATATGATAACTATTATCCGACCACCAAACAAGGCCTGGATGAATTGACGAGTAAGGGATATATTAAAAATCTTTCTACTCATGATTTATGGGACAATCCTTACAGTTATATATCCGATGGAATAAAATATACTTTACAGAGTAACGGAGTAGATAAAGAATCTGGGACCGATGATGATATAGTATTTGAAAACGGGGTCATGACTGCGATAGGAAGTTACGGGGGAAACGACAATTCTATAAGTTTATCTTCTGATATAAAAAATGAAGAAGGTTCATAACCTTCTTCTATTCACGGGAATAAAAGATATAAATTACCCTATTTTAACAATGATTCAGTACTTTTTCTTATTGGTTTTATATATGACAAGTATTTCTTATCATATTTGACAAAAACCATCGGCAAATAAACTATTTTGAAATCATTAACAGAAAAAAGATGCGTCATGGATATATTAATAAGAAAAGAAGAAAAAAAGAATCTCAAAGAGATTTATGAAATAAATAGACTTGCCTTCGGACAGGAAAACGAGAGCAAGCTTATTGATAAAATAAGAGCTGGCAGTAACTTCGTTCCTGACCTATCTCTAGTAGCAGTCTCCGGCAACAGAATTGTCGGACATATTCTTTTTTCAAAGATAAAAATCATTGGAAGGTAAATACGGAACCGTTAGATATCCGGACGAGTTCATGGAAGCTGAATAGTAAATCTGGAGTTTACTTAGTTGACCTGCTGAGCTTTACCGCTGTACCATATGCCAGCAGCTCGGCAGCACTTCCCATGACACTGGTGGTCATAAAACGCAGGTTGATTACAGCGTCAGCTTTAAGTTTCTCAGCATTTGCCACCATCCTGCTAGTAGCTATTTTACGAGCATGTCCCATCATCTCTGTATACTCAATTAACTCTCCACCAAGAATCAGGCGTACCAGTGCAGAGAGGTCTCTTCCAATCCAGATGGCAAAGATTGTATGTCCCTGTACCAGACCTAAAGTCTTAATCACTTTTCGACCGGGGACTTCTGCAGAAGTCTGGATCAACATTCTGGATCCTGTCTTAATATTTGGAAGCTCCCTTTCCCCATTCCTGCCTTTTCCATGTTCTGCGGCTACCGTAAGTAAGACCAGTAGGACACCACCTAAAACACAGTATATTGCAGTTTTAACCCACCAGGGCGTGATCGGTTCATGATAGACATACCAGGGTATCCCTGCAAAGATAGTGGTAAAAAGCCCGAGTACGAAAGCTAGAGATCCAATCAGTCTAAATACTCTAATAATAAATCGGACTGCTCTCATATCTACTCCTCTTTCAATGTTTAATAATTATTAAAAATCTCAGCCTGAATAAAACATACCATACTATTATGACAATATCTATATAAATATACGACATACTGTAGGGCAAGAGTTCAAACCTGTAGACTCAAAAAATTTTATACAGCACCTGCAATCTTGTCGGTAAAAAATTTATACAAAATACTTGACATGATAAGAAAATTGATTATAATATATCACGATATATCGTGATAATACTTGATATATTATATTAGGAGGAGTGATTTGAATGTTCCGTGATAGATTTTTTAGAAGAGAAAGATTCTTTAACGGTTTTAGATATGACAGTCCCTTCCAGAAGGGAGATCTAAAATATGTAATTCTGGATCTGCTGAAAGAGAAGCCAAGATACGGATATGAGATCATACGTCACCTGGAAGAAAGTTCCCATGGTTTTTACAAACCCAGTGCCGGTACCGTTTATCCTACTCTACAGATGCTTGAAGAAATGGGTTATGCGACTTCTAAGGAGAGAGACGGTAAGAAGGTATATAAAATAACAAAGCAGGGCCTTGAATTCCTAAGTGAACGCAGTGAATTTGCAGATGAAGTAAAAAGTCATATGAGACATCAATGGGATCATGGAAATTTTGAGATCATCGGTCAGATAGTTAGCGAAGTTATAAAAATGAGAAGATCTTTAGGGCCTAGAATGAGAAATACCAGCCCTGAAAAAATGAAAAGAGTAAAAAAGATTATTGAAAAAGCGCGACAGGAAATAGAATCCATACTAGAAGAAGAATAAGAAGGATATACTTAATTATAAATAAGAAGCTGCAAAATGGAAAAAAAATGAAGATCATGTTTGATGACGAGTCTGGCGATTACTATATCATATGGGAATCTCCCATAATAATAAGTTCGGGAAAAACTAGATCCGAAGCAATCAAAGATTTTAAAAATACAGTTTACTCATATATTGATTCATTGACAAATAATAAATCGAAAAATATCTAAAATACAGGAGGTATGTAAGAAATGATAAGAAGACTGTGGTTTGGAATAATACCCGGGACATTGATGCTAATAGCTATTGTTTTAGTTTTAGGCCTTTTTCTTGTAAAAGTAATGTGGGCCTGGGTGGTACCAGATATCTTCCCTGAAGCCGTAAAACAGGGTCTGGTAACCGAGACTATTTCATGGTTTACCTCTTTTAAAATCGCCATAGCTCTGGCATTGTTCTCTGGTTTTATAAGTGGTGCCTTTAAGGGCAGGAGATTCCGGCACCCGTATTATTATCAAAAATCTCTTTGATTATGGTTTAAAAACTATCAAAGCCCTTTAAAGTACTCTATGGTAAACATGGGGTCTAACGAGTTATAGAAAGCTACGGTAAGATCCAGTTTCAATTTCAATTTGTCGTAGCTTTCTACTATATTAAAAAAACTTTCCTCCCCCATAAATATATTTTCAGCAAATGAGTTGAGATCATTTTCAAGAGTAGACTCAGCATATTCATATAGAAATCCCATTTCATGTTCCTTTGAATCAAAAGTTTGGGAGGCTTTCCCTGCCTTTATCGCACCCGCTCCACCGGTAGCTTCATCAAAATATACAAATCCGACTGGATTGACCTGCCTCCATGCTGTTTCATCAAATCCATAGTTATATTTCAATACACTAGAAAATTCGTGGTGAAATGTCTTTTCTATAGCAGTATCCATATATCCCATACTTACCCCGTCGTTTGCAACATAAACAATGTCCGGAGGTAAATTTGTCCCTCCATAGTTTACTCCATAAAAACTCATAGATTTCAAAACATATACATTCTTAAGATTATTTTTTAACAGCAGAGTAGGATATTTATCAAGAGCAGTAACGATAATATTCTTAGACCTTTCTACCTCACCCGGAGATAAGCTTTCAGCTTTGGCATCGATCCCCGATCCATACCAGCCGCTGGGAAAAATATTCCCATCTGCTGTAAAGATTATATTATTTTCATAAAACTTGTTTCGCCAGTCAAAAAGATCGTATTCCTGCTTTACCGCATTATCATCCTCTAACAGACTCTCCAGATAGTCTTTATCAAGTGTCTCCAGATACTGCCTGAATTCTATTGAGTAAGTTTGCTCTATTTCGTCCAGTTTTTCCTTTTCTGTGAATTCTTCTGTTTCAATTCTCTCATTTTCTCCTGCTTGCTTTTCCCCTTCTTCTTCAGCAACTTCATCTTCAAATTCCTCTGTTATTATATCTTTTATTTCGCCTGCAGATTCCTCTACCGCCACTGATTCTTTTTCACAGGCAGTCGAAAAACTAAAAAATAAAACCAAGATTATTGCTGCAGTTATAATATATAGTCTGTATAGTTTCATAATTATTCCCTTTAAAATTTTAACATCATTAATTATAAATCTTTACGACAGCAGTTAGAAGTCTGTGTATATTGAAGAATATTAACTGTTATAACATTTTTAAATAAAAAGGCCCTGTGAAACATTTATAAAAACGATTCACAGAGCCAATTGAATAAATATCAGATAATTAATATCAAATAATCAATAAACTATTCTACAATTTCATATGTCACTTCTAGTTTGCAATCACTCGGTGTAAATCTATAACAATCAGCATCATGGTTGTTACTGTAATTATTAAGACCAAATTTAAATTGAAAATCCTCTCTTCCTACATTTACAGCATCTTGGAGTGCTCCTTTAAGACTACTGGTAGAAAATGTGAAATTATCTATAGTATCAGAGGTATTAAAAGTCTTTACAAGTTCGCCTCCTACTGCGAAATCAGCAGGCTCGTCCAATGTTTCTCCATAATAATAGACTTTAATATTCAGTAAATTACCGGCAAGCCAGGGAGACCCGTATGCTACTATAACCCCTGGAACTACTACTCTGACTTCAGTAATTGTTATATCTTCTAAAGAACTTATGCTGCTAATATCAAAACTTAGATAACCCTTAATGATCTTATCACCAGAAGTATCACCAACATATACTATATCTGTACCTGAATATGCTCCTGTATCTTGAAATATATAACCACAATTGCTGACTTCAGCTGGAAATTCATCTTCTACTTCAGTTGGCTCTGGCTCAGGTATTGCACATCCCCAGCTCAAGGTAATCGAATCTGTTGCGGTCCCTTCTGAATTTGTAGCAGTGCCTATAAGAGTGAACGTCTCACTCGGATCATTGAGATTTACCTGTGCTTTTCTAGTACCCCAGGCACTGCCGCTATCATCTTTATTCCAAGTTACAGAAGGAGAAGGATTACCAGTGACATTTGCCTGTACCCGGTAGAAACATATGCCGTCAGTAGCAGTAGCATCCTGGTATATTTCAAGACTAATGGTAGGTGCTGTCTTTTCTTCTTCTTCCTCCTCGGTTTCTTCTTCAGCTTCCTCTTCGGCTTCCTCCTCGGTTTCTTCTTCAGCTTCCTCTTCGGCTTCTTCCTCGGTTTCTTCTTCAGCTTCCTCTTCGGCTTCTTCCTCAGCTTCCTCTTCGGCTTCTTCCTCTACATCTACCTCTTCATCACCAGTTGCTTTCCAATCACTGCAGAGAGCTGAGAAACTAAATAAACTTATTATTGCTAGGATAGCAATAATGACATACAGCTTATTTCTTTTCATAATATCCCCCAGAATAATATTGATAATTTAAAAAATTATTTAGATATAAAAATTATACCTTAAAAAAAATTTTTTCACCTTAAAAATTCTTTAGAGTTTTAATTTCCACTGTAAACTTCAAGCACTTCACTAAGAAAATCCAGAGCTTCTTCCCTTGGTCTCTGGAAAGAATTCCTTCCGATTATGGAGCCGAATCCTCCACCTTTGTTTATCTGCTTTATTTCCTCGATCACTTCTTCTCTGCCTTTCGCCGGGCCGCCTGAAAATATAACGATCCTCTTTCCATCAAAGGCACTCTGTACTACATGTCTCACTCTATCGGCCAGTGTATCTATGGGAATATTGTACTTTTCATATACCTTTTTTGCCTCTTCAAGCTCTATGTGCTCGGTAGGCGGTTTTACTTTTATTATATGCGCACCCAGCTGGACTGCGATCTGTGCTGCATAGGCTACTATATCCACTGCAGTTTCTCCCTTTTTTGACAGGCCCGATCCTCTTGGATAGGACCATATTACCACTACCAGGCCGTTTCTTTTCGCTTCAAGGGCTATTTCTCTTATCTCCTCATACATCCGTTTAAAATTAGCACTGCCTGGATAAATGCTGAAACCGATTGCAGCGCATCCAAGTTTTAAAGCATCTTCTACAGAAGCAGTCACAGCCGGTATCGGGTCAGAACTGTTGTCCATTACATCATGGCTGTTTGCCTTTAAAATAAGAGGGATCTGTCCGGCATATTCCTTTGCGATTATCTGTATCGATCCGAGTGGCGCTGCATGTGCATTCAAGCCGGCATCGATTGCCAGTTTTACGTGATAGGTCGGGTCATAGCCATCCGGATTTGGTGCAAAACTTCTTGCAGGTCCATGTTCAAATCCCTGATCTACGGGCAGGATCACAAGTTTGCCGGTACCGCCCAATTTTCCGTGCATCAACATGCTGTATAGATTCCTGATGGTTCCAGGGTTTTCGCTTTTATACCATGAGAGTATTTCCTTTATATTACTGCTCATATTTACTCCTCTCGTAGAATTATAGACATTTATAATTATAAGGTTTAACACTCAAATAGTAAAACTCCCCTTTATTATTATATGCTATTGTTTATATATGTATTTACATAATTACGTTTATGATATATACTTAATGCCTGATATAAAAAAGGATTAACTGACAGACTGTTTTATGATAAAAAAGTACAGGGCGACTGCAAAGCAAAAACACAAAGATCTTTTCGCCGGTATTAAAAGAACCCGCATTACAGGTCCGATTATATTCCTGCTGTTATTGGTCTATATTCTGACCGCTCTGAAATCACCGCTTTATCCTGACTACAAAATTCCATTTATTATGCCTCTCGAAGGTAAAACAATAGTCGGCTTTAGACAAACATACCGGGATGAGGAGAAGGGAAAAGATTATAAACATACCGGAATAGACATAGAAGGAAAATACGGCCAGAAGGTACGCGCAGCCGGCAGCGGTATAGTCAGTTATATAGGCTTTTCCCCCATAGGAGGGAGAACACTGGTAATAAAGCACAATCAAAAAATCAGGACTACTTATCTTAACCTTATGAATATCTATGTATTTACCGGCAAATATATAAGACAGGGTGAAGTGATCGCTTCTATAGGTGCAGATGATGACCCTTCAAGTCCAGGGTGTCATCTTCACTTCGGCGTAATATATGATAATAAATACCTCGACCCGGAAGATCTTCTGGATATAGATTATAGAAATATATCAAAGTTCATATACTTGAAGTATCTTCCATCGGATTTTGAATTCAAATACGATAGTGACAGGTAAAATCATTACATAAAATCAGTAATTTACTTATTGACAAAATAAGTCTGCATGTTTTTTATTTCTTCATTAACTTTACTGTCTATGATTTCCTTACCGACCCCAAATTCGATTATATTAAGGGTCAATTTGATTTTTTCGAAAGTTTTTTTTAGGATGCCCTGTATTTTAGGACTCTGGGTCATACCTAAAATACTGAGCTGCAGATAATCTTCTCCGTCAGTAGTAGAGATCAATTTCATATGACCTAATCTCCTGCAGCCGTTCTTTTTCAGGAAAGCAATAATATTTTTAGCAAATTCCTTAATTTTCTTGACAAAATCTTCTTTGGCAACAGGATTAGATGACGTTATTATTACCCTTTTGGTTAAAACTACCGAACTGTCAGTATTCATAGAAATCTTAAATATCTTATATTTTAATAAAATAATAATATTTTAGATTTAGGAAAATAATTCTAACATAACTTCATATTATGTCAAAGTATTTAAACACAGGCTCCCATTATTTACATCACTTATGAGTAGCTATCCCGAAACAATCTTCTGCAGCTTCTAAAACTGATTCAGAGAATGTAGGATGAGAATGGATGGTTGAAACAAGATCATCCACCAATATCTCTCCCTTCATCGCCACGGCAATCTCATGTACCAAATCAGTCGCCCTTGGCCCTATCATCTGGGCTCCGAGTATTTCTCCGGTCTCGCTGTTGGTGACTATCTTTATAAAGCCCTCGGTCTCTCCCGTGATATAAGCCTTACCGCTGGAGCTGAATGGAAATATTCCTGTACATACCTTTATATTCTTTTTTCTTGCCTGGGCTTCATTAAGTCCGACGCTTCCTATCTCCGGGTATGTAAAGACTGCTACGGGGACAATGCTGTAATCCATTTTCTTATTTTTACCGGCAATATTTTCTGCAGCAATCTTGCCTTCTTCAGACGCTACATGAGCAAGCTGCAGCCCCCCTATGACATCACCTACAGCATAAATTCCCTGGATATTTGTCTTGAGGTGTAAGTCTGTTTTTATATAACCTTTCTGGTCTACTTCCAGGCCGATGTTCTCAATACCAATGCCGCTGGAATTTGGTTTTCTGCCTACTGATATAAGCACCTTATCTGCAGTTATCCTTTTACCACTGCTGGAAGTGCAGATAAGGCTTCCGCCGCTTTTTTCTACTCTTTCTATTACTGTATCTGTAAATATATCGATCCCTCTTTGTATGAATACCTTGTGAATCACTTTTGAGACCTCCTCGTCTTCGGTTGACAGTATTCTAGGGAGCATCTCGACTATAGTAACCCTGGTACCAAATGAAGAAAAAATATTTGCAAACTCGCTTCCTACCACCCCGCCTCCCACAATCAAAAGTGATTCCGGTATTTCCTCAATAGATAATATTCCGGTATTATCCATCACTCCTTTTTCCAATAGACTAAAAGGCTTGACATCTGCAGCAGTAGAACCGGTGGCGATTATTATATTTTTTGCTTCAATCTCAATATCCTGTTGATCATCTGTCCTAACCGCTATTTTACCTTTGGCGATTATTTCGCCCCTCCCTTTTATAAGTTCTATATTATTTTTCTTAAAATTAGACTGTAGCGCATTTTTCAGCATTTCGACTATTCTGTTTTTCCTGGCCATTGTTTTTTTAAAATTCAATTTTGGCCTAGAGACATCTATTCCGAAATCTTCTGCTTTTTTTATTTCATTTAACACTACTGCTACATGATAAATAGCTTTTGTTGGTATACACCCATAGTTCAGGCATACTCCTCCCAGATGTTCTTTTTCAATCACCACGGTCTTAAGACCCATCTTAGAAGCTCTTATGGATGCTACATATCCGCCCGGTCCTCCGCCCAGTACTGCAAGATCTGCTTTTTTAATATCCATAGTTTTAGGACTCCTTTTATCTGTTACCGTAAAATAAAAAATATTTATTTATATGATAAAATAATTTAAAAAGCAAAAATATTCTAAATTATGAAAGCGCTAAAACAAAATATTACCTTTTCCATAACTAAAACAATAGACAGTATCGATCATAAAAATATGCAAAAAAATATATTAAGTTTTGATCTTGGTCTCATCTCCTATAATGAAGCATATGACCTGCAGCTAAAACTTTTTGAACTTATAAAATCAAATAATAATCCCGGCGTAATATTGATCCTGGAACACTATCCGGTAATAACTATAGGAAGTAACAGGAGTACCGGCAACCTGCTTGCCACCAGAGAAAAACTTAAAAACCAAAACATAGAACTATTCCAGTCCGACCGCGGTGGTGATATCACTCTTCATACTCCGGGCCAGGTGGTCTGCTATACTATTCTAAATCTTTCCAGGATAAAAAAAGATTTGACCCTTTTTGTCCATAATCTTGAACAGGTCATAATAGAAGTACTTGCCCATTATAACATACAGGGGACCAGAGTAATCAGACACCGGGGGATATTTGTCAATAATTTTAAAATAGCATCAATCGGCCTGAAAGTTAAAAAATGGATAACACTCCACGGATTTTCAATAAATGTAAATAACGATCTGAAATATTATGATAATATAATAGCCTGCGGCTTAAAAAACCACCCCCAGACCTCTATACAAAAAATCCTTAATCGTCATATCCCTATCCATGATGTCAAAGAACAAATAGTACACAGCTTTGAAAATACTTTCAAAATCCCAATTTTAAAGATTACTTGAACTCTTTGAATTACTTACCTCTTTTTTTTGAATTGCCGTTTTCCCTCTTTAATACCGCATATATCTCTTTCATCACTTTTAACGGCTCCTTGAACAGTCTCTTGGGGAAAAAGGGCATCAGTGTCGCTATCGCTTTTTTCATATCCTCTGTCATTCTATGCGGTTTGGTTAAAATCCTGTTTATAAAGTCCTCGGCAAACACAGTTCTGAGATGACGCCTGTCAATCTCTATTTTTTTATGGCAGCTGTCACAGACCACACTGCGCAGATAGTTACCTATATAATATACCGTATGTGGAGAATCTCTATTGCAATTGACGCAAAATAATACTATTTTTGTCTTTTCATCTTTCATTTTTAAAACCGTCAAATCTGATTAACAGTTATTTTATCAGGATCTTCTACAAGTTCTACTACTCTTCTTAAGAACTTTGCTCCTACTGTCCCATTGATTATTCTATGATCACAGGAAATAGAAAGGTTCATAAAGGATCTCTGTTCTATTTTTCCTTTTACTGCTGCAGGCTCGATATATATGTCACCAACAGCAAGTATGGCCGCCTGTGGAGGATTTATAATAGGTGAAAAAGATCTTATTCCGTACATCCCTAAATTTGTTACTGTAAAGGTACCTTTTGAAACTTCCTCCAGACCTAGTTTTCCTTGACGGGCTTTTTTTACCAGCTCCAATCTCTTTTTTGCAATATCGGTGATCTTTAACTTATCACAGCCAGTGATGCAAGGGACTATAAGACCTTCTTCAATTGAAACTGCCACACCTACATTTACCTCATTGTATATTATATAATTTCCATCGGAAAAAGTTGAATTTACTTCCAGATTTTCTCTAAGCGCAACAGCAGTTGCCTTTAATATAAAATCTGTATAAGTCAACTTTACACCGTATTTTTTTATGATTTCTTCCTCCAACTTTTTTTTCAACTCTACAAGTCTCGTAACATCAGCTTTTACATTTAAAACTAAATGAGGGATGGTTGACTTTGAATAACTCATACGCTCCGCTACCACCTTCTTTAAACCCGTAAGCCTGCTGGATGATTTTATAGAAACAGCCCCCTGTTGAGATACCAGATCTTCCTTTTTCCCTTCTTTTCTTGATTTACCATAGGCTATTACATCCTCTTTTACTATTCTTCCTCCCGGACCGGAACCTGTAATTTCTCCCGATGTGTAATCAATACCCATATCCTCGGCCATTTTTCTCGCCAGCGGTGATATTTTTACTCTCTTTTCTCTGCCCTTTGACTCCGATATATTTTTTAATTCCGGTTCTTTATTTTTTTTGACAGTTTTTTGTTTAATCACTTTTTCAGGTACCTTTTCACCCTTCTCGCCTATATATGCCACTACTTCAGTAACAGGCACGTCTTCACCCTCGGCATGCATTATCTTCAATAAAGTACCAGAATTGTATGATTCCACTTCAATCGTCACCTTATCAGTCATAACCTCGAAAAGTACTTCTCCTTTTTCTATGCTATCTCCTTCTTTTTTATGCCATTTTTCTATTCTTCCCGTCTCCATAGTGAGGCCCAGTTTAGGCATAATCACTTCGTGCATAATTTAGCTCCTTATATAATAAACATTGAATTTATATTAATATACATAACAGTATATAGAAATCCATAAAATACGCACATTATTTAAAGAAATTTAAAATTCCCTTTTCGATCCTTTCAATACTCGGGATCATTTCCTGCTCAAGCACCAGACTATATGGAACAGGGCAATTTCTACCCGCAACTCTTATTATAGGAGCGTCCAGCAAGTCAAATCCTTTCTCAGCTACCTGGGCTGATACCTCTCCCATAAAACCTCCGAAAATCGGTGCCTCCTCCACACATATAAGTCTCCCTGTCTTCCTGACTGAATCCAATATAATATCAATATCAAGAGGCCTGAGTGTTCTTATATCTATTACTTCGCATTCAATGCCCTTCTCTTTTGATAATTTTTCAGCTACTTCCAGTGACTTCTGAACCATATAGGAAGTTGCGACCACGCTTATATCACTACCTTCCCTTTTAATATCACCTTTCCCAAGCGGCACCTCATACATCTCAAGAGGGACATTTTGAATGCATTTTTTATTTTTATAAAGAAGTTTATGTTCTATGAAAACAACAGGGTTATCATCATTTATCGATGCGATCAGAAGCCCTTTTGCATCATAGGGACAAGTCGGCATAACCACTTTCAGACCAGGTATATGAGCAACAAGCGCTTCCAGGCTCTGCGAGTGCTGGGCAGCAGCGCCGGTTCCACCGCCTCCTGCCGTTCTTATTACCATTGGTACCCTTGCTTTTCCTCCGAACATATACCTTATCTTGGCAGCCTGGTTTACGATCTCGTTCATAGCTATTGTCATAAAATCTGAAAACATTATCTCGGCTACTGGTCTCATCCCTGTAATGGCACTGCCTGTGGCGACACCTATTATGGCCGCTTCCGAAATGGGAGTATTTCTTATCCTCTCTTTACCGAATTCCTCCAGCATACCTGCTGTCACGCCAAAGGCACCTCCGTATTCTGCTATATCCTCTCCTATAAGGTATACGTTTTTATCTTCCCTCATCTTCTGCTGTAAGGCTTCTCTTATTGCTTCTGCATAAGTAAGTTCTCTTGTCATTATATGACTCCTCTGATCAGGTATATCCATTAATAATAATGTTCTCAAGCGTATACATCTTCTTCGACTTCCGAAGGCTCGGGAAAGGGACTCTCCTTGGCATATTTAACAGCTTTATCCTGCTGGTCTTCCACTTCTTTTTCCAGGGCGCTGTCCATCTCTTCAGTTAAGACTTTGCTGCCGATTAAAACATTTTTATACTTTTTTATAGGATCTTTTTCCTTCCAGCTTTTTACCTCTTCTTTCTTTCTGTAGACCTGAGCATCACTTTTAGAATGGCCCTTCCATCTATATGTCAGACTCTCAATCAGGACAGGCCCTCTTCCTGCCCTGCACTCGTCTGCAAAATGTGAA
Organism: uncultured Actinomycetota bacterium; assembly: GCA_964610385.1. Lineage (GTDB taxonomy): Bacteria > Actinomycetota > Humimicrobiia > Humimicrobiales > Humimicrobiaceae > CAZBSE01. The sequence continues at coordinate 47,120 of CAZSXW010000006.1, read as the reverse complement.
ACTGTATTAAATACCTCAACAAGATCATTGCCGTCAATGGTAAGACCCTTGATGCCGTAGGCTGCCTTTCTATCTGATATCTTTTCTATGTTAAGCGATTCCTTTACTGGTGTTGACATCCCGTAAACGTTATTCTCGCAAAGATAGATCACTGGCAGATCCCATATGGAAGCCATATTTATGGAGCTGTGAAATATCCCCAGATTAGATGCTCCATCTCCAAAAAAACAAACGGTGATTTTACCATTTTTTTTCATCTTACAGGTAAGCGCAGCCCCTGTAGCAATACCAATACTTCCCCCCACTACTCCATTTGCCCCAAGGTTTCCCGAGTCAATATCAGCAATGTGCATGGACCCACCCTTACCCTTGCAGTAACCAGTTCTTTTGCCCAGTAATTCCGCCATCATTATATTAAGGTCTGATCCTTTTGCTATGCAGTGGCCGTGGCCCCTGTGAGTAGATGTGATATAATCGTCATTTTTTAATGCAAATACCGCCCCCACAGCAGTGGCCTCTTCACCGGTATAAAGATGACAGGTACCGTGTATCATTCCCCTTATGATAAATTGCTCGGTCTCTTCTTCGAAATGTCTTATCTGATACATTTTCTCAAGCATTTCAATCTTTACCTTATTATCCAGCGGACCAAACCTATCTTTAATCTTAAAACCGCCAATATTTAGATAATCCTTTTTATTTTTTAAGTCCCTGTCCATATTTTATCCCCACCTTATTATATCCTGTGCCGTCTCTTCATCCGTAAACAGGATGTTAATCAGTCCGCCTCTAAGTGCGCCTACTATTACCGGCAACTTTCTTTTTCCGAATGCAACCCCGATGACATTTTTAACTCTCTTTAATCTCTCGGGTGAAATTCTTACAATCCTTTCATCTATTTTATTGGGTACATGTTTCCCTTGCTTATTTATAAAAATAAGATTTACATCTCCTACCACGCCCAGTCTCTGCAAATATCTGAATTCCTCCATACTAAAACTACCTGTTTTTATCAATGAAGAATCAGGACCAATATCGCTTAATCCAATAAGCGCGGCGTCTATTTTTGCCGACAGTTCAAGTATTTCCCTGGTATTGCTGTCTTTTTCCACAGTTTCTCTTATCTCCCTGCTGTCCAGAATAGCCGGGGAATGTATCATATAACTTATACTGCCCAGCTTATCTGCAATATTTTTAGCTACAGAATTAGTATGTATTCCTGTCCCAATCTTTCCAAGACACCCGATTATAGGTACTACCTTGATATCAGATTTACCGTCAATATTTATGCAATCCGATAATGCTTTAAGCGAGCTCCCCCAGCCGATCCCCAAATAACTGCCATTGACCAGTATTCTTTCCAGCAGATTATTAAATGTATCCGCCATCATCCCTAGGATTTCTTCACTGCTTTCAAAAGAAGGCACCACGGAACATTCTTTTATTTTAAACTTTTTTTCTATTTCATATTCGATTTTAGAATAATCCTCTACTCCCGGATTTATTTTTATCTCCACTATCTTTTCTTTCCTAGCAGTATTTAAATACCTAGAGACTTTTGTCCTTGAAATATTTAGTTTATCAGCTATTTTCTGCTGGGTGAGACTCTCGATATAATAAAGCCTTGCTATTTTTAAGATCAATTTTTTTCTTTCCGCTCCGTCCATTATTTCTTGCTTTAAATTTTGCACAATTGTTCAAGGAGTGAACATTTTTCCTATTATATAATAAATAATTAAAATTTTAAAGGTCGTGTGTTTTGCGGTAAAAGCATCTTTTATACGCCTACATTCAGGTAAAGAACGGATTTTTAAATAAAATCATATAAATCAACTGCAGAGTTTGTTTATGGTATATATCAAGATTAACTTTACCACGTAGGTCTTTAAATAATGGGAAGCACTGCTATCAAATAAGACTCTGGCGCTTGCTCCAAACTCATCGCTTTCCTCATCAAGGACCAAAAGAACAGGAAACATTTTAAAGGGATAAATAACCGATCCAAATTTGAATCCGGTATATTTCTCACCGCCTATCTCAAGCGCTTTTTTTAAAAAACCCTCTCCATTGCTGCCGTATCTCTTTGCCAGGATCGCCAGTATTCCGGGAATCGTCCGCCAGTAAAAAAGTCCTCCAGGAAGCTCCCGGTAAGATATCCAGTTCCCTGAAAGCGGAGTGCCATCTGCATTAAGAAGATAATGCAAGACAATAGAAGATGAATATTTATCCAGATCTTCTCCTGCTCCCGATTTTTTCTTCCCACTGTAATAAATAATATTTCTATTTAAATCTACTATAATCTCCCTTTTAAAAAAGGGGAGACTTATTTTTCTATTATCCAAAAGACCCGATTTTGTTTTATCCAAAACGTCATCCATATCCCTGGCTGACAGCTCTTTAAACATCTGGCTATAAAATTTCTTAAAATTATCCCTGCTCTTATTGATATATTTGGCTGTTTCAGAAGGCAGGTCCATACTAAACCTGTTCATAATAGTTCCTTTTTTTTATACTGAATAATAAGTATAATATATCATCATTAAAAAAATAAAACTTTTTTATGCCTTCTGGATACAATACTTTAGAATATATAATAGAACTGGGGCCGGTAATAATAATCCCGGTCTTATTACTTGTAATAAGCCTTATTGTAGAAAGAAAACCTCTTAAAAATCTAAAGAATTGCGTGCTTATCTTTATCGGCCTTACCAGCGTTTCAATACTGCTGACGCTTTTTGTCAATTTTTTCGAACCTCTTATAAATACCATAGTGGCAAATTCCTCTAAGGAATTTGATATTATTGACGCAGGCTGGCTGGTATCCAAAACAGTTATTTTAAATTCTCCTATAATCTTTCAGATTATAATAGCTGTTTTTATTTTGAATATCGTCATGCTCTCCCTGAGATTTACCAGAACTATAAATTTAGATCTCTGGAATTACTGGAGCTTTCTGCTGGTAGGTTCTGTAATATTTTCTATTACAGAAATAAAATGGTTTGGAATATTAATCGCGTTAATAACCGCTGTCGTGACTTTTGTGCTATCAGATATATATGCAGTATATACAGAGAGTTATTTCGGAATCAGCGGTATTTCCAATCCTCAGGCTCACACTATCTGCTGGGCACCTGTCTCTCATCTATTCAATATAATCTTTAGTAAGATCCCGTTTATCAAAAGAATCCATATCTCCTACGAAAAGATACAGTACAAGCTCGGTATTTTTTCTGAATCTATCATAATGGGATTTATTCTAGGATTTATAATCGGCCTGATTACAAAATACAGTGAGCTTCTATCAAATACAGGTCCGAGTCTTCTCTACGCTCTGTCAAGCGGCCTGGCTTTATCTATTATAATGATACTAATGCCCAGGGCGGTAAACATCCTTCTAACAGGCCTTATACCTACTGTTCATGGAATAAAAGATTTTATCAGGCGAAGGATCACAAAAAGAGAAATATATATCGGGCTAGATCCTATAATCCTTGTGGGGCAGCCTTCTGTTATCGCTCTATCGGTTATTATCATCCCCCTTACCGTTTATATTTCAACTGTACTTCCTGGTAATGCAGTACTCCCAAATGCTGATCTCGTAATGATCCCCTTTATACTGCTTTGGATAATAATTCCTTCCAGAGGTGACATATTTAGAAGTTTTATTATCGCGTTGATTATAATACCAATAATCCTCTGGATAACAACCGATATGGGCCATCTTTTCACAGACTTTTTTCTAAAACATGATATGGAACTAATCGAAGGTTATAAAAGACTTTCATCTATCGGCAGCAGTTCAAATATATTTTTCTGGATCCTGCTTAAAATCATACACCCCATATTCAATCTTTTCCTATAAAATCACTTAAAATCTTTTCTCCTGGTGATTCTGTGGATACTTTCTGTATACAGGTTTCTCGGTCCAAGCGATTTCTCCCGGAAATTGTAAATGCCATTTCTTTCCAGGACTAACCTTATTTTTTTCTCATCCTGCATAATAGTATCCCTTATTACCAGTGGATCAGTCTTTTTCACCCACAGACCAGACTCCTGTGATATATACGGGAAAAAAGAATAAGTCTTTACCATCTTTTTCCATAGTATTTTTATTCTTTCAACCAAATCTATATAATTGATATCCGGGACTTCCTTTAAAATTTTTTTGGACTGATTTAATATCTCCAGATCGACTCTTTTTTCAATTCTCCTAAAATTATAAGATGACAAGGCCATAAAAATGCCGTATGCCATTATTAATGGGATAATATAGTAATAATACCTGGAAAAAAAGATATAAATATATGTCCCTATTTTGCCTAAAAATATTTCAAGCCATGTATTAGCCATTCTTCTATAATCTCCCCGGTCAATATTTAAACATTCTAACAGAAATCGCAGTGCCCGTATACTTGTTATAAATAACAAAATTTTACAAAATAAATTAATTCTATTAATATGATAGCAATAATAATAATTAAAATAAAAAAGAATAACGATAATATAAATACATGAAATTATCCACGAGAGGAAGATACAGTACAAGATTGATGCTGGAGTTAGCCTTCAGGTATAATACCGGCCCGGTACTTCTAAAGGATATCAGCAGTTCACAGGATATATCTCTTAAATATCTCGGCCAGCTTATAATACCGCTAAAGGTCGCTGGTCTTATCAAATCCACACGCGGTTCTCATGGAGGATATTTCCTTGCAAGGTCTCCCGAAAAAATAAATTTAAGCGAGATCTTAAAAGCCGTAGAGGGAACACTTGATATTGCAGAATGCATCAAAAGTCCCGACATATGCTACAGGTCCAAAAACTGCGTGGCCCGTAAGATATGGGAAAAGGCAAGCAGACAATTTTATGATGTATTTGAATCCATCACCCTAAAGGATATGCTGATAATGCAGGACAAATTAGCTTCCAAGACCTGATAAAATGGCTATACTTATGGTGGAGATGAGCGGGATCGAACCGCTGACCTCCTGCTTGCAAGGCAGGCGCTCTCCCAGCTGAGCTACACCCCCACATTCTGTAAACTGGTGGGCCTATCTGGACTCGAACCAGAGGCCTCATCCTTATCAGGGATGCGCTCTAACCAACTGAGCTATAGGCCCTGTCCGAATTTTTAACAGAGGTCAAAATAACAATTTAATATATTTTTGTCAAGGTGAAAACACGGCAGTATATAACTTTAAATCGATTTTAAAAAGTAACGTACCTACTTCGATTTCTTGGGGCTTGCCTCTTCTTCCTTTTTCATTAAGAATCTCAGTTCCACTCCGCCGACGATTTTTAAAACAACATTCATTATCCATACAGCCAGTGTCCCGACAGCAGCATAAAACACTGAAGCAACCAGACCGCTTCCTATAAATATAAGAACAGCTGCGGTCCCACCGCCCCTGAGGTTAAGGTTATTAAAGGTGAAGTTACCGAGACCCAGACTTGCTAAAACTCTGCTTATATCAAAGCCAAGAGCAGAAACACTCAACCAGGCAATAAGCCCAAATATTCCCATCAGAACAACGGTTAAAATAAAAAATATTAAATAGAAAACCAGCAGGTACTTAAACATAGAAAGTTCGCTTACGCTTCTTAATACTTTCCTCTCAACATCCATATTTTCTCCTTGGACGCATACATCATAGACTACTTGAAGTCATACCCTATTTCACAGCACAAAACTTTAAAATCTATGACTTGCTAATATCTATTTATTACATCTTAAAGTACTTATCTGTTAATTTACAGACACCTGGGATCCTGAATGTATTGCATTGAAATGCCATAATTAATGCTACAATTGCGAGCACTCTTGCAATACCAAAAATTAACCATCCCAGCCATGAAAAGAAAAACCATCCAATAAAAGGAATCATGCCTAAGAGAAGAGAAATTATTATTAAAGATCCGATTTCAATAATTCCTATGATAAGTGCTTGAAGCGCATTCCACTTAACGAATTTGTTTTCTTTTTCAATGAGCCAGAATACCAATCCGCCGACCCAACTGAAAAGATAAGCGAGTAATACAGCCACTTTTGGGTCCATACCAGTAGAACTCTTCTTGGTACAATCTGCATCAATCTCTGATTTACTTACTGCCATTTAGTTTTCCTCCTTTTAATTGATATTTTATTAATATTCTAAAGCAAACCTATTGATTGTATCAAAACATCACTATTGAAAAATATGATATCAGATTTAGAAAATAAATTAAATTAAATCATTTTATTAACTTTCAGAAGTAACTATGGAATAAGATGCTACTTTAGCTCCTTCTCCCAGATTAATGACTTTAACTCCCTGGGTGGATCTCCCTATCCTTGATATGGACTTGGCGGGAATCCTTATCAGTAATCCTGTATCAGAAATTATCATTACATCATGCTCATCCTTGATTATCCCTGCCCCGGCTACTTTTCCTTTCTTTTCTGTTATTTTTAAGGTTCTTAGACCAACCCCCCCTCTTCTCTGTGTCTTATACTCAGACAGCTGCGTTCTTTTCCCATAACCATTCTCCGTAAGCACAAAAAGGTCTCCTTCAAGCTCCTTTACAACCATCATAGAAAGGGCTTCATCTCCTCTGGCAAGCTTCATCCCCTTTACTCCCTGCGAAGTTCTACCCATCGGTCTGCAGTCTTTTTCACTGAACCTTATAGCCTGTGCATTTCTTGAAACCATTATGACTTCATCGCTGCCGTTGGACTTTTCTACTCCTATCAATTCATCTCCTTCTTTTATGGTCATGGCGATGATCCCGTCTCTTCTGGAAGAGTCATAAGCTTTAATGGGAGTCTTTTTAACTATTCCTTTCTTTGTGGACATTATCAAATACTTATCATCTCCATAATCTCTTACCGCGATTATGGCTGTTACAGTCTCCCCGGGTCTAAAGGGAAGCAGATTTACGATTGCCTTGCCTTTTGACATCCTGCTTCCCGTAGGTATTTGATGAACTTTTAATCTATACACCTTGCCCAGATTTGAGAAAAACATAATATAATGATGTGTAGATGCTATAAACAGGTGTTTGACAAAATCGTCTTCCTTGAGATTGGTACCGGTTACTCCTCTTCCGCCCCTTCCCTGCTTTCTATATGTAGTAACAGGTACTCTTTTTATATAACCCGAGTGGGATATTGATATGACATTTTCTTCTTCAGGTATAAGATCCTCGATCTCGATATCAGAGATATCTGTGGTCATATCTGTCCTTCTATCATCGCCGTATTTCTTTTTGATCTCAGACAGTTCATCTTTTATCACTCCGTATATCAACTTATCACTACCGAGGAGCTTCTTTAACTGTTTTATTTTTTCAATTAACTGTTTGTGTTCTAATTTTATCTTATCTCTTTCCAATCCGGTCAAGCGCTGTAACTTCAAATCCAGTATGGCCTGTGCCTGTATGACAGTGAGTTTAAAATCCTTAACCAATCTTTTTCTTGCCGTAGGTACATCTTTTGAAGATTTTATGGTCTTTATAACCTCATCCAGATTATCTAGAGCTATTAAAAGACCTTTTAGGATATGATCCCGCTCTTCAGCTTTCTTTAATTCGTATTTGGTTCTCCTCACTACCACATCAAATCTATGTTTGGCATATTCTGCTATCAGACCCAGTAAATTAAGAGTCCTGGGTACACCATCAACAAGAGCCAGCATAATTATTCCAAAGGTGTCTTCAAGCTGTGTGTTTTTGTACAAAGAATTAATGATAACGTTCGGGACTGAATCTCTTTTTAGTTCAATTACCACTCTCATCCCGCTCTTATCTGATTCATCCCGCAGGTCACTAATACCCTCTATCCTTTTAGCTCTGACCAGCGCGGCTATTTTTTCAATAAATCTTGATTTATTTACCTGGTATGGGAGTTCGGTGATTATTATCTGGGTTCTTCCTTTTCTGGGCTGTTCTTGATGAACCCTGCCTCTTATGACTATACGCCCCCTGCCGGTCTCATATGCTTCTTTTATCCCTCCTATCCCCATTATGATACCGCCGGTAGGAAAATCAGGGCCCTTTACATTCTTCATAAGATCGGTGACTTTAGCTTTAGGATCGTCTATATAATGGATGACCCCATCTATTATCTCTCCCAGGTTATGAGGCGGGATATTGGTAGCCATTCCCACGGCAATACCGGAAGATCCATTTACTAAAAGATTTGGGAATTTTGAAGGCAGTTTCGATGGCTCTTTTAGTGAACTGTCAAAATTGTCGACAAACTCTATGGTATCCTTTTCTATATCGACCAGAAGCTCCTCAGCAATCTTAGAGAGCCTTGCTTCCGTATATCTCATAGCTGCGGCACTATCACCGTCAACAGAACCAAAATTTCCATGCCCGTCTACCAGAATATAACGCTGGGAAAAATCCTGAGCCATACGTACCATGGCATCATATACCGCAGTGTCACCGTGGGGGTGATATTTGCCAAGCACCTCTCCCACAATTCGGGCGCACTTTTTATAAGGGATATTGGATTTGATGCCCATATCATACATGGCATACAATATTCTCCGGTGGACCGGCTTGAGACCATCTTTTACATCCGGCAGTGCCCTGCCTATAATAACACTCATGGCATAGCTAAGGTAGGAATCCTGCATCTCCGATTCGATCTCAATATTTTTTATTTTACCTCTAAGTTCGAATACCATTTATACTCCCAATTAAATATCTATGAATGATACACCCTTGGCGTTCTTCTCAATAAATTCTCTCCTGGGTTCTACTTTGCTTCCCATCAGGGTGGAAAACACATCATCTGCAATCAATGCATCTTCGATCTCTACCTTAAGAAGTGTTCTTTCCTCCGGATTCATAGTCGTTTCCCACAACTGCTCTGGGTCCATTTCACCCAGTCCTTTATACTGCTGCACGGTTATCTTTTCATTTTTATATTTCTTTTTTATACTATTAAGTTCCTTATCACTATATGCGTAAGAGACTTCCTTGCCATTCTTGACCTGGTAAAGCGGCGGCTGGGCTATATACACATATCCTTCTTCTATTAATTTAGGCATATACCTGTAAAGGAAAGTAAGGATTAGCGTTCTTATATGCGCTCCATCTACATCGGCATCCGTCATAATTATGACTTTATGGTATCTGGCATTCTGGATGTTAAAATCTTCGCCGATTCCGGAACCCATTGCAGTTATTATTGCCTGGATCTCTTCACTGCTTAAAATTTTGGTCAACCTGGCTTTTTCAACATTTAAAATCTTGCCCTTTAGGGGCAGTATGGCCTGAAACCTTCTGTCCCTTGCCTGCTTTGCACTGCCCCCCGCAGAATCTCCCTCTACCAAAAACAGTTCCGAATACTTAGGGTCATTGATTGTGCAATCCGCAAGCTTCCCTGGAAGTGAGCCGCCTTCCAGCAGTGATTTTTTCCTGGTAAGGTCCTTTGCCTTTTTTGCAGCCGCTCTTGCCCTGGCCGCATCCATGCATTTTCCGACTATGGTCCTGCCTATTGTGGGATTCTCTCCAAGAAATTCGGAAAGTTTTGCATTTAAGGTAGATTCCACAAAACCTTTTATTTCACTGTTCCCGAGTTTGGTCTTGGTCTGCCCCTCAAACTGAGGGTTTTTTAACTTTACACTGATAATGGCAGTAAGCCCTTCCCTGATATCCTCACCCAGGAAGTTTTCATCTTTTTCCTTGAGTATATTATTGCTGCGTGCATAATCATTTATGGTTCTTGTTATTGCTCCCTTGAAACCGCTGAGATGTGTACCGCCCTCGGTAGTATTTATATTGTTGGCAAATGAAAAAATACTCTCCGAGTAACCATTGGTATACTGCATTGCTATTTCTACCTCGTGGTTTTCTACCTTGTTTTTTATGTATATTACTTTCTTATGTAAAATATCCTTCTTCTCACATAAGTATTTCACAAAATCAACTATTCCTCCTCCGTACTGATATGTCTCTTTCTTTTCAGGTTCTCCCCTCTTATCCAGAAGATTAATCTTCAGCCCCTTATTAAGAAAAGCCATTTCCTTCATCCTGCTTGCCAGTATTTCAAACTTATAATCTATATCCTCGAATACTTCTTTATCAGGGTAAAAAGTGATCGCAGTACCATGAGAAGAAGTTTTTTCACCCTTGGTAAGACTACTTACCGGTTTTCCTCTTTTATAATCCTGTCTGTAAATGTAGCCGTCTCTCCTTACTTCTACTCTCAATTTTTCCGAAAGGGCGTTCACCACAGAAACCCCCACTCCATGCAGTCCTCCCGATACCTTATATCCGGACCCACCGAATTTACCGCCAGCATGAAGCTTGGTAAGTACTATTTCCACTGCGGTCTTATTAAATTTTGAAACCTTTTTTACCGGTATCCCTCTCCCGTCATCTACAACCATAACTGAATTATCCTTATTTAATACTACCAGTACATTATCACAGAATCCGGCCATTGCTTCATCGATACTGTTATCTATCACCTCGTATATCAGATGGTGCAGGCCCCTGGATCCGGTCGAACCTATATACATACTTGGTCTTTTTCTTACGGCGGAAAGCCCCTCTAATACTGTTATATCCTTTGCATCATAACTTGATTTTTTCAAACAAATCCCCTCTTAAATGTATAATTTACTTTTTAGAATATTGTTAAAGGGTAACAAGAAGACAATAAAAATATCTTGGAATCCATTACCCTTTCTTACTCAAATGTAAATATTTTTTATAAAAAAGACTTATAATTCTACTATTTTAGCATACGATTATTATACCATATTTCACTATAAATTTGCCTAAAATGGGCTAAAGATTTTGCTTAAATCTTATCTTTTTAACCAATTCTCCACCAATAAATGAATTGATTTTCTCAATAAGTTTATCAGACATAAGACTTAGTTCATTTGCCCATATGGAAGTTGTTACAGATACATACAACGTTCCCCTGCTTATCCTTTCAGGCTTCGCTTTCTTGGATATTTCAGTACCAACGATCTCTCTCCAATGAATAAAAATCTTGGATTCGGTTAATCTGTGTCTGACATCCGTATCTTTTATAATACCTTCTATTATACTGCCGATATCTTCGAAGTTTTTCATGGTCCTATTATACACTCCCGGTCACAGGCCTATGACCGCTATTTTATTATCTTCTATTAAGAATTTATCCCCGAACTCCAGGTCCAGTTTATCAAGGTAACTGATATTTGTAGTAGTTACAAAAGTTTGAAACCCGCTGCCTATGGCTTTTACCAATACTTTTCTTCTACTGATGTCAAGTTCCGAAAATACGTCATCAAGAAGGAATACCGGATTTCTCTTGAACCTCTTCTCAAGGACGTTCAACTCGCAGAGCTTCAGACTTATAGAAGCAGCTCTCTGCTGGCCCTGAGAGCCAAAGGATCTTAAATTCTTACCATCCAGTAAAATAATGAAATCATCCCTATGCGGCCCGACAGTCGTAGTTTTATACAGAAGGTCTTTTTCCAGGCTTTGCTTTAATTTTAATCTGAATATATCCTTTAACTCGCTTCCGCTAAGACCGTCTTTCTCTATAATTTCATCACCGCTATTGACTACCTGGTTATAAGAGTCTTCTCCTCTATCCCAGCTGAATATATAAAAGAGGTCTACTTCTACTCCTTTGAAAAAATCATTCATATAACCTTTAAACTCATTTCTGAATTCAGCCAGCAGACTGCTTCTTTTCTCTATTATGCCAGTACCATATTTGATTATATTTTCATTCCAAACTTCCAGGGTAGATAATGCAGCGTTTTTGGTCCCACCACTGATGCTTTTGACCAGGCTGTTTCTTTGAGTAAGAATTTTGTTATACTGAAGCCTCTGTCTGTAATATTGCTTATCTATTCTATCAAGTATTGAATCAAGAAAATTTCTTCTATCCAGAGGCCCTGATTTTATAATCTTCAGATCATCTGGAGAAAATATAACTGAAGGAAGAATGGATATAAAAGCAGATTTTTTCCTATGGTATATCCCATTAATTCTTATCTTAATATTATTATCTCTGCCCAGCTCAATTTCTATAAGATTATCCTTTTGATCGTTCTTTTCAGATCCGACCAGGGCCCTTATTATAGAGTACTCACTTCCCCATCTGATTATCTCGTCCTGGATGTACGTCCTGTGAGACCTTCCTGTAGATAAATAATATATTGACTCCAGCAAGTTTGTTTTGCCGTTGCCGTTGTTGCCTAATATGAGAATAGTATTTTTATCTAAATTTAAACTTACGTCACTGTAATTTCTATAGTCCTTTAATTCTAATTTCTTTAAATACACTATGATTTTATAAATTCTGTAATATTTTCTTATATAATTGCATCCGATACTTTTAATAATATCATTTATAATTTAAAACTTTAATTCTAACTAATAATTTTAAACTCTTTACTTTTATCATCTTGTTTTAGATAATATTTTGAAAGATAAAAAGAAGAAAATAGAAAATAATTGCGATAAGATAAATCCAGCCAAGCTTAAAAAAACTCAGAGCTTCAGGATAAACTGTTAAAATTAAATTATTTAAAGAAGAATTTGGAAAAGAACAATACAGTAAATCTAACTATTAATGGCAAACTTATTCAGGCAGAAAAAGGTTCTACCATCATGGAGGTAGCTTTAGCCAATGGAATTAAAATTCCTCATTTATGCTATAAAAAAGGCTTAAGTATTGCTGGAAGCTGTCGGGTCTGCATGGTAAAGATTAATGATAGGCCAAGCTGGGAAACTGCCTGTACAACAGAAGTAGTTGAAGGGATGAATGTTATAACCTCCGATGAGGAAATAGATGATGCGCGGAAATTGATTGTAGAACTAATCCTATCAGAGCATGAGCATGATTGTTTATTTTGTGAGAGTAATGGTCAGTGTGAGCTTCAGGATCTAGCTTATGAATTGGGTATTGATAGGATACGTTTTCCCGTCAGTAAGTCAATTGAGCCTATTGAAGATTCCAGCCCGGTAATCCAAAAAGATCTTAATAAATGTATTCTTTGTGGACGATGTGTGCGTGCCTGTGCCGAAATTACAGTTCAGAGGGTATTAAATTTTGCTGATCGCGGCAGCGGTACATTTCTTATTTCGGGATTAGACCAACCGCTGGCAGACACTGACTGTGTCTCTTGTGGAGCTTGCATCCAAGCATGCCCTACTGGTGCATTAACTGAAAAATTAGCCCGGTTTCAAGGTAGGAGCTGGGAGTTTCGAAAAGTACAAACTACTTGCCCTTATTGTGGAGTTGGCTGTCAGATAGAATTAAACATTAAAAATGATAGAATCGTAAAAGTCTATGGAGTTGAGAAGGGTCCTGACAATAAAGGAAGTCTCTGTGTTAAAGGACGTTTTGGACTTGACTATGTCCATCACAAAGACCGCCTTACTACTCCCTTAATTAAACACAATGGAAAATTTGAAGAAGCAAGCTGGGATGAAGCGCTAAATTTAGTAACCACTAAATTTAAGGAATTGAAGGATAAATACGGCAGTGATGCTTTAGCTGGATTATCATCAGCTAAGTGTACTAATGAGGAAAATTATCTATTTCAAAAGTTTATCCGCATCTGCTTCGGCACTAATAATGTTGACCACTGTGCTCGTCTTTGTCATGCTTCTACTGTGGCTGGCCTTGCTCGCGCTTTTGGCAGTGGAGCAATGACCAATTCTATCTGGGATTTTGAGAGAGCAGATGTCATTTTAGTAACCGGTTCTAATACTACGGAGAACCACCCGATAATTGGAAGCTATTTTAAACACCTGGCAGCTTATAATGGTACAAAATTAATAGTAGTAGACCCACGAGCAATCGAGTTAACTGAATATGCCGAAATCTGGTTAAGGCAAAAAAGTGGAACCGATGTTGCATGGATTAATGGTCTGATGAATGTAATTATTAATGAAGGCCTTTATAATAAAGAATTCTTAAGAAATCGTACAGAAAACTTTGATGAATTCAGGAAAGTAGTCTCTAAATATACTCCTGGAAAAGTAGAGAAAATTACCGGTATACCTGAAGAAAAATTGATTACTGCTGCAAGAATGTATGGAAAAGCAGATAGAGGCTCTATTGTTTTTGCTATGGGTATAACTCAACATACTACAGGGACTGATAATGTTTTATCCCTGGCCAATTTAGCTATGCTCTGCGGCAATGTGGGGCGAGAAGGTACTGGTGTTAATCCTCTACGTGGACAGAATAATGTCCAGGGTGCTTGTGATTTGGGAGCCTTACCCAATGTTTTTCCGGGTTACCAGAGGGTAAGTGAGGCGAAAATTAGAGAGAACTTTGAAACCACCTGGGGAGTAAAGCTTCCTTCAAAGGAAGGGCTAACTGTAGTAGAGATCATAGATGCAGCAAGCAAAGGTGAGATTAAAGGGCTTTACATAATGGGTGAAAATCCTATGCTCAGCGATCCCAATCTTAATCATGTAAGAGAAGGACTGGAAAACCTTGATTTCTTAGTAGTTCAGGATATTTTTTTAACTGAGACAGCCGAACTCGCTGATGTGGTCCTTCCTGGCGTATCTTTTGCTGAAAAAGAGGGAACTTTCACCAATACATGCCGCAGAATTCAGCTTCTACATAAGGCAATTCCTCCCATTGGAAAAAGCAAAGAGGACTGGAAGATTATCATGGAAATAGGTAAGAGAATGGGCTATCCAATAGCTTATCATTCGCCAAGAGAGATAATGGACGAGATTGCTTCTTTAACTCCTATTTATGGCGGTGTCCATTTTAATCGCTTAGAAGGACAGGGCTTACAGTGGCCGTGCCCGAGTCGCGAACATCCAGGTACACCCTATTTACATAAAGATAAATTTACTCGGGGAAGGGGTCTTTTTACTCCTGTAGATTATATTCCCCCAGCAGAACTACCCAATAAAGAATATCCCTTCCTTCTCTCCACGGGTAGAGTTCTCTACCATTTTCATACTGGCTCTTTATCCCGCAGGTCAAAACCACTGGATAGTATTGCCCCCAAAGGCTTTTTAGAGATTAATCCACAAGACGCAGAAAAATTAAAAATTAAAAATAATGATTGGGTGAGGGTAAGCTCACGTCGTGGAAAGCTTAAAGTTAAAGTAAAAATCACCGACCGTGTGGATAAGGGAGTAGTCTTTATGACTTTCCATTTTGCGGAATCAGCAGCAAACCTTTTAACCAATGATGCTCTAGACCCTGTGGCTAAAATTCCTGAATATAAAGTGTCAGCCGTAAAGATAGAAAGAATTTAAAAATGAAGTTAAGAAATAAAGAAAAAGATATCATTGCCCTTTTAAACAAAGAGCAAAGGGCAAACAAGCATAATTACATTACTGAATATAAGTTGAAGCTTATTGCTCAGGAGGCAGGTTTAAGTTATAGCGAGGTTTATGGTGTGGCTACTTTTTACTCACTGTTTAGCTTAAAACCGCGGGGTGAGTATGTAATTCGGATTTGCGACAGTGGACCCTGTCACCTAATGGGGTCGAAGAGTATTTTTAAAGTTTTAGAGAAAGAATTAAAGATTAAAGTTGGAGAAACAACAGCCGATGGCAAGTTTACTATAGAAGAGGTAAGTTGTCTGGGGATATGTAATGAAGCACCGGCAATGATGATTAATGAGAAAGTTTACGACAACTTGACTCCCCAAAAAATTAGAGAAATTTTGAGAGAGTTAAGGAAGAAGAAATGATAAAAGAACTAAAAAGTCCACTGCGAGTTGTCCTGGAGAATTATGGCAGGATTAATCCGGAAAGCATTGAAGAATATATTGTTCAAGATGGTTACAAAGCAGTGGGTAAGGTTTTACGGGAGATGAAACCGAAGCAAGTACTCAGTGAAATTAAGGCCTCAGGCCTGCAAGGCCGGGGCGGAGCAGCATTTCCCACCGGTTTAAAATGGGAGTTTACAGCTAAAGCAAAAGATGCTCCTAAATATATTATCTGTAATGCTGATGAGGGAGAGCCAGGAACATTTAAGGATAGGGCTATTTTAGAAGGTGATCCCCATAAGATTATCGAGGGAATGATAATTGCTGGATATGCTGTGGGTGCCCATTACGGCTATATTTATATTCGTGGAGAATATCTCCTTTCCATTAACCGATTCAATAAGGCACTCAAACAGGCCAGAGAGCATAGATTCTTAGGTGAGGATATTCTTGGAAGCGGATTCGACTTCCAGATCGAGATTCATCAGGGGGCAGGTTCCTATGTTTGTGGGGAAGAGACTGCTTTAATAGAATCTCTGGAAGGTAAACGCAGTACTCCCCGCTTTAAACCACCCTTTCCTTCAAGTAGCGGTCTTTGGGGGAAACCAACACTTATCAATAATGTAGAAACATTAGCCAATATCGCTCCTATTATTCTTAAGGGTGCAGATTGGTTCAGGACTTCTGGAACAAAAGAGTGCCCGGGAACAAAGGTTTATGCAATATCGGGGCAGGTTAAAGAGGCCGGTTTGATTGAAGCCCCCATGGGTATCACTTTAAGAGAAATTATTACTCGTTATGCTCATGGGATGCGAGACGGTAAATTTAAAATGGCTCAAGTAGGAGGAGCAGTGGGAGCTATCTTAGGTGAGGATATGCTTGATGTACCTCTCGATTACACCTCTCTCGGAGAAAAAGGACTAATCTTGGGCTCGGGAGCTATCCTGGTAATGGACGAGACTACCTGTGCTCTGGATATGCTAAAATGTTTCTTGAACTTTTTTAAACGCGAGTCCTGTGGCAAGTGCACTCCTTGTCGAGCAGGAACAAAAAAACTTCTAGAACTAGCCACTGCTATTTCCCGGGGAAAGGGTAAGGAGGATGATATTGATCTAATACTTCATATGGCCAAAGTGATGCAAAAGACTTCTCTTTGTGCTCTTGGCCAATCGCTGATTTTACCCATTTCCACGATTTTAAAATATTTTCAAGAAGAGATCACCGAACATATAAAAGGAAGATGCCCCACAGGGGTTTGTAAAATATAAAAAAAGAGACAAAATGACTGGTATAATTCTCGCCGGAGGAAAAAGCCGGCGGATGAAAAAAAATAAACTCTTGCTACAAATTAATAAAAATCTGGTAATAGAGACAATTGTAGAAAAACTAAAAATCGTTTTCGATGATGTTTTTATAATCTGTAACTCTTTTCCTGATTGCCGATTTTCAGAAGTAAGATTAGTAAAAGATATAGTTTCTGAAAAAGGACCTTTAGGAGGAATTTATACAGGACTATCAGTATCCCAAAGTAAATATAACTTTATTTGTGGCTGTGATATGCCTTTTCTTAATATAGACTTAATTCAATATATGGTTAGAAAAAAGACTGATTATAATGTGCTGATTCCCAAATACGGTGAACGTTTTGAGCCCTTACATGCCGTGTATTCAAAAAGTATCATTCCTGTGATAAAAGAGAATATAGAGCAAGGGACCTGCAGTATTCAATCTATTTTTCCTAAGGTAAAGGTGAAATACATTACGGAAGAAGAGATGGAAAAATTCGGAAATTGGCGGGAGTTTTTCTTTAATATTAATACGCCATTTCATTTAAAGAAGGCGAGAAGAATAGTAAATAACAGATAATACAATGTTTATCATAAAAGCTTACATAAGGTAAGGAGGTAAATGGTGAAAGGAAAGAAAAGGTTTCTCATTTTGCTGGTGGCTATTTTAATAGTTATTGGCGTAGGGTCTACTCTTTACGTAACTTTATTTAAGGGTACCGAGAAGACCGAAGGTTTACTTGTAGGAGAAACAGAATTTTCTCTCAATGAGCTTTTCGACACCTCAGAGTTAACAACAGTAGAAGAATATCAGGGAGTGTCTCTGGCAGAAATTATTAACAAAGCAGGAATAGAAAATCCGGAAGCACAGGAATATACGATAATAGCAGAAGATGGATATCAAAAAACAGTGGAGTGGGAAAGTATTCAAGAAGGGATATTTACCAGTGAAAAACGAGTTGTTTTCTCTGATTTGCCTCAACAGTATTGGATAAAAAATACAACTAAAATAGAGATAAGGGAGAAATGAATAAAACAAAAATAATATTGGGAGTAGTGGTTTTCGGTTCTATCTGGGGTCTATTGGAGTGTGTCCTGGGAAGTCATCTTCCGGGAAGTGTGCTTACTGGAGTTGTAGCTCTAGGAATAATGACAGCCACGAGATTTATATATAATCAAAAAGGCATGCAGGCAGGAATGGCACTTGTAGCGGCAGCTCTAATAGCTTTCAATCCATTAGGAGGATGTGTAATTTGTTCAGTTATAGCAGTCGTCGCCGAGGGAGCTGTCTTTGAGCTGGTCTGGTTTACCTTCTCTTCAAATATAGAAAAAGCAGAAAGTATAAGTATTAAAATATGTGCAGGCATAGTCACTGCTTATGCCTGTTATACTCTCGCCTATGTGATGAGTCAGATTGTTACTCCTTTATTCTTTTCAGATGCTAAACTACGGCTTGGTGATCTGGCTGTCCTTATTCCTACTATTTTATCCAAGGGTCTTGTGGCTGGATTGATAGGGGGGGTAGTCTTTCCCGCTGTAGCCTTGGTAAAACAGATTGGTGTTTCTTTCATTAGAAGCAGAAAATACTATTCCCTTTGCTCTATAGCTGCTGCAACTTGTTGGATTGTAGTGATAATAATTTATGGATAAAGACAGGTAATTTGAAGCAATAAAGACTCCAGTATCACATCGGCTTAAAAAGTGTCGCATAAATTGTGATATTCGACATTATTATATACTATGTTCCAGGGGTTTATTTTGTCAATTAATAAACAGGATACTTTTTTAGTTAAAATGGTTTTATTATGACTTTAAATCAGTACCTATGTGCAGCTGTCAATATATCCACACCTTTACCCCTAACGGCAGCTTCTCATACAGCCACTTTGCATTTTTCAAGTCCAATCTGATACAACCATGACTTGCAGGGCTTCCAAGTTTTTCATATTCCTCAACGATCATATTTCCGTCTTTATCAAAAGGAATACTGTGAAAAAGATAACTCTTATAAAATCTGATCCAGTAATATGCTCCCATATCAAACCTGTCTACCCAATCATATTCGATCTTCTGTGAGGTAGTAAATTCCCCCGTAGGGGTAGGTGAACTGTCAGCTCCCGAGGAGCATATCATCTCCTTTATGATCTCTCCTTTATAATATACGAACGCTCTCTGTTTTTTAATGTCTACTTCAATTTTAAAATTATCACTATTGCTGAAATCAATAATCTGTTCTCCTTCAGGTTCCAGAACCAAATCATCCATCCCGCTGTTCTCCTCCTGTATTTCTTCATCTGCCGATGCGCCTGATGGATCCGAACCGGCCGGCTCCGAAATGTCATCTCCAGCAGAACCCTCACTTACAGCGGCAAGGTTGCTTTCATAGATACCGGCAACTTCCAATCGATCCTGAGGAGCTTCTTGGTCATCTCTTTGAAATACAGCGCTACTTATAATACAGAATATGATCATAATTAGAAAAACTGATACTATTATCAAATCAGTCTTCTCCTGCAGCACTCTTGAGGTCTGCTTTTTTAAAAAATTAAATAACTTCTGTCTGATCAAACCATCTCCAAATAAAATCTAATAAAATAATTATAATAGAGTTAAGTCAAGATTTGAATACTACATTGCTGTAACACCATCAGAGTACACTTGTAGTTCTTCTGTTACCAAATCAACAAATCCCACAAATAAATATTTAGACTTTTAAAATTATACTATTCCATTAATACTATTAGACTATAGTAATTGCCAGTAACAGTATCATCCTGCACAATACAGGTTAAAAATTTGACATATTTAAGACTTTCTATTTTAATGAAATCAATTTCAGTAAAAACTTATCATAAGCAAAAAATAGATATGAAAATCATAATTGTAGGAGGAACAGGATTTCTTGGCTATCATGCACTGCTTGTAGCACTGGATAGGGGATACTCTGTTGATACTCTTGCAATTGACGATATAGATCTTGGGAAGTGGTATCCTAAAAAAGTAAATGTGCGTTATGGTGATGTATTTGAACTTTCAGAAGATAAACTTAAAAAACACTTTACCGGTTATGATGCTATGGTGTATGCAGTGGGTCCCGATGATAGAATAACACCACCAATCCCCGCCTATGAATTTTTTCACCCAAGACTTGTAGTGGCTTGTGAAAAAACAGTCACTGCAGCACGAAAGGCTGGTGTTAAAAAATGCGTCATCCTCAATTCATATTTTGCGTATTTTGACAGGCACTGGCCGGAAAAAGGACTAAGCAAACACCATCCCTATATAAGATGCCGTGTGGAACAGTCGGAGCGTGCTGTTTCTGCAGGTGGCAACAAAATGGCAGTTATGATTCTAGAGCTTCCTTACATATTCGGTTCTATGCCTAACCGCATTCCCTTATGGAAGGATGTCTTCCTGGATGGTTTCATAAAAAGTAAAATCATATTCTTCCCAAAGGGCGGGACAAATATGATCGCAGTAGAGCATGTCGGTGAAGCGATCATAGGAGCTCTGGAACACGGAGAACACAGAAGGCATTATACCGTGGGGGACGAAAACCACTCATACAATGAAATGCTGGATATGATGTTTAAAGCCGTAGGAATGAATAAAAAAATAATAAATATTCCCCGATTCATATCTATTACAGCAGGTATCATGATAAATAGGAGATGGAAGAAAAAAGGGCTTGAGGGAGGTCTTGATGCCAGGTATCTTATGAGCGACATCCTGACTAACAATCTGTTCTTTGATCCTTCTGATACAGCAGAAAAACTAAGATACGGGAGAGGTGGACTGAAAGAATCGATTATCTCTACTATGAAAGCCTGCTATCCGGAAAAATTCAAAGACTTAAAAAATATTTAAGAACTTGTACTGCTTTTATCTTATAAAAGTATTTTCATACCAGATACCGTTTATTCTATAAAAAAAATCAGTATTCCAGAAGAATCCCGTCGTTTTGCTCCCAGTAAAACAAGATATTCGAACTCTGTTTGAAATCGGGAAGGCTTCCAACATTTTTTATTTCAATTTTGACATTCCCCAGTTCTTTCGAATCCACCTCGATCTTTATATCCGGCCCTTCAAATACAGTTGATCTTACCTCTCCCTCAAAGCAGTTTCTGACTTCCTTTTTCCTTCCAGATATCCTTATTTTTTCAGGTCTAATAAAAAATACCGGCGGTGATATTTCTACTCCAGACTCTGCAGTTTTCTTTTCTCCAGGTATATGATCACACTGCTTTTTAAAGTCGCTACTTAAAAAAATATTTCCACCCTTTGCGGTTTTCATTACATATATGCTGCCGTCCTTTTTTACCGAAGAGACAGGAATAAAATTACCTGCGCCGATGAAATCCGCAACAAATATACTCTCGGGACAGTTATAGATGATATCGGGGCTTCCTGTTTGAATAATACTTCCCTCATACATGACCGCAATATCATCTGACATGGTAAGAGCTTCACTCTGATCATGTGTAACGTAAAGGAAAGTAGTACCGATTTTTTTCTGAATCGCTTTTAATTCCTCCTGCATGGAAATTCTAAGCTTCTTATCCAGTGAAGCCAGAGGCTCATCTAAAAGTAAGATTTTAGGTTTTACTACAAGAGACCTTGCCAGTGCCACTCTCTGCTGCTGGCCGCCGGAAAGCTCTGAGATCTTCCTTGATTCAAATCCCTTAAGGTTGACTATGTCAAGAATAACAGCCAGTTCCTCCCTGATCCTGATGTCCGGATACCTTCTCTTCTTTAATCCATAGATAATATTTTCCCTGACATTCATATGTGGAAAAAGAGCCAGGTTCTGAAAGACCATGGCAGTATCTCTTCTGTTGGGAGGTATGCCTTTCATATCCTTTCCGTCAATTAAAACTGTTCCGGCATCCTGATCTATAAAACCCCCCAGTATCCTTAAAATTGTGGTCTTACCGCATCCCGACGGCCCAAGAATTGAAAAAAATTCACCTTCTTTTACTCTAAAGCTGACCCCGTCTACAGCCAGGATCCTGCCATAGCTTTTTGATATCTTATCTGCCTGTACAGTATATTTCATAAATTTTTAAAATATCCGGACTTGATTTGCCCCATTTATTAATCGACAGTCGAGAGTTCTTCCCAGAAATCATTGTAGGCCTTGATCACATCCTCAGAGAAATTCAACTGCCATACAAGATTTGCAAGTTCTTCATCTGTAAATACATACAGTTCTTTATCTATTCCTTCTGCCAGATCTATTGAACCCTTAACTGTAGTTGAATAGCCGCCATCGGTAGTCACTAAAGCTGCAATGTCAGTCCTGAGCATGAAATCTATAAACTTATGCGCACCTTCGGGATTTACTGCATCAGCAGGTATCATAAATGTATCAGTCCATCCGAAGCCACCGGTTGAGGGCAGTATATACTTAAATTTCGGATCAGAGGCTGCAAGTTTCCTGCCCCCACCATCCCAGATATGACTAACCCATACTTCTTCATTTTTTAGGAGGTCAAGCAGCTCGGAACCGGTGTCATAAAATTTACGCACATTATTTTTTAGTTCAATTGCCTTATCCCTTATAGCATCAAGTGTTCCTTGGGTATCAGTCATAAGATTTTCTCTGGGGATTCCCATAAGATCCAGGCATATCATCAGCGACTCTGCAGAGTTCCTTGAAGATACTCTTGACTTAAGCTCCGGATCAAATAATATTTCCCAGCCAATTCCTTCAAGTGAGCCGGTATATTTTTCAGTATTTACCACAATGCCGCTTGTCCCAAATACATAAGCTATCACATAGGTATCCCCTGTTCCCATCTGATTACCATCCCACATACTCCAGCTCTGATCTTTGAAGGATTCAGAAACATTTTCATAGTTAGGTATTTTATCCAAATCAAGAGGCTGAGCAAGATCTTCGGTGTAGAAACGGTTGACCTGATTCTGCGTAGGCATAATAATATCTGCATGGCCTCCGCCCTTAAGCAGGGTAAAGATTGATCCGTTATCTGCTATAAGGTTTATATTCAGTTTTATGCCGGATTCCTCTTCAAACATTTCTGCGACTTCCTCAGGCAGATATCCTTCCCAGACATATACATCCAGCTCTCCCGGCGCTGCTCCACCCTTACAGGCTGGAAAAGCAATTAAAAGTAAGAAAATAACCACTATCACAATAATGATAGATTTTATTATCTTCATAAAAACCTCCTCCTATTTTTCTTATTATACTTTATCAAGAGATTTAAAAAACAGTTTACTGCTTTCTCTTCACCAAGACTTTTTCATAAATTTTTCTGCTGGCTACAAGAATCGCTATCATACTTAAAGAAAATAAAGTTATAAGAACCGATATAACATTTACTTTTGGCGAAATGCCAAATCTCAGCTGGGAAAATATATAGACTGGAAGGGTAAGATTATTACCTACTAAAAAATAGGTTATTATGAACTCATTCCAGCTTATCATAAAAGCAAACAGCCATCCTGCCACCGCAGCAGGTATTAAAACCGGTAGTATTATATCCCTGACACTCGAGAACCAGCTCGCACCGAGATCAACCGAAGCCTCCTGCAGGCTCAACGGCAATCCTTCAATCCTCCCCATCAGTATTAAGAAAACATAACTCATGCATATAGATACATGAGATAAAATCACTACAGGTATTCCAAGTGGAATGTTTATGGTCCTGAAGAATACCAGAGCAGATATTCCTATAGTCAGACTGGGCATTATTACTGGAAGTATAAGTAAAATCATATAAAGACCGCGCCTACCGGTCAGACCTTTAAGGAGACCTATGGATAAAAACGTTGCCAGTACCGTTGAAATCGTAGCCGAGGAAAAAGCAATAATGACACTATTTCCGATTGCTTTCTTTGCCAGCTGATCCCTGAATAGCTCTGCAAACCACTTCCAGGTAAAACCCTCCAGCGGGAAACTGTAACCTTCACCGCTGTTCCATGCAAATATGAAAATAAGGATTATGGGAACAAAGATATAAAGGAAAAATATTCCGGTATATATTGTTAAAAAAAATGGTCTTTTATTTTTCATCTCTATTTAACCTAAACAGTATCTCTATTTTTATAAATCGATTCCAGCCCAAATATTTTCGAATAAAACAGTACCAGAGCTATTGAAAGCAGCGCCAGTGCAACAGTAAAGGCAGAACCGAAATTCCAGTCACCTATTTTACTGAACTGATTCTCTATTATATTTCCGATCATTACCGAATCTGTTCCGCCGAGTATAGCCGGTATGGCAAAAGAACCCAGAGCAGGTATAAATACCAGAAGTGTCCCCGCAAAAATCCCGGTCAGACTCAACTTAAAAGTTATATCAAAAAAAGACCTTGCTCTCGATGCTCCCAGATCCAGCGATGCTTCTATAAGGGAATCATCGATTCTTAAAAGTGATGCATACAGCGGTAGCACCATCATCGGGGTATAAGTATATATAAGCCCCAGCAGGACAGAAGTCTGACTGTATAGTATTCTCAACGGTTCATCAATGACACCCAGCCACAGGAGGAATTGATTTAAAACTCCGTTTTCGGAAAGTATCAGTTTCCAGGCAAAAGTCCTTATAAGATAATTTATCCAGAAAGGTATCATCAAAACCACTACCAGCACCTTGTCAAATCTGGTTCTTTTAGCCAGATAAAAAGCAACAGGATATGAGAATATTATGGAAAAGACCGTAGTAAGAGAGCTTATCTTAAGGGATCTCAAAAGTATTGTAAGGTAATGTTTTTTCTGGAAAATAACAATAAAATTCTCAAACGTTAATTTTACTGGTTCCCCGGAAAATAGGGTGCCTATAGTCAATGAATATATTAATATGACCGAAAGCGGTAGAAGGAAAAAAATAAAAAACCATAGAAGACCAGGGTAAATAAGATTCTTGTTTTTACTTTTTACTATACTCATTAGCTTATGACTGAAAGATTTCTTTACATCTTATAATAATACCTGACTTAACTACCTTCTACAAACCACTCCCTTATCACATCCTCCGCAGATCTCCACCCTATAATCACGACGCTTAAATACTTCAATACAATATCCTAAGACATTTTTCAATCAAACCTTCTTCTGCCACAGCCGTCGCTGCTTCCCAGGATAATACGATTGCTACAAATAAGATCATGGTAAAATTAAAAACTTTTAACTTAAAATCAATGTCTTGACCTGGAAACAAGTTAAGATTATCCTTTTTAAAAAATGATATAATATCTAAGAGAAATTATATCTTAAACATTTATGGAAAAGTATATTATAAAAGCCGATGGTAAAAAAGAACTGTACAATGAGGAAAAAATAAATTCATCTTTCAAAAAAGCCGGAGCCTCCTCCGAGATCGCCACAGAAGCCGCCAAAACGATAAGTAAGAAAATAAAACATAATATGAGTACTGGCGAGATCCATCAAAAGGCACTGGACCAGTTAAAAGTGATGGAGCCCAAAGTGGCACTCAAATATACCTTGAAAAGAGCTATTATGAATATGGGCCCGGAGGGTTATATTTTTGAAAAATATATAGCAAAAATACTCGGAGAACATGGTTTTGCTACGGAAGTAGGACAGATCATAAAGGGCTACTGCGTTGAACATGAAGTAGATGTAGTAGCAGAAAGAAATAACAATACCTACCTGATAGAATGTAAATATCATAACTCACCAGGAATAAAGTCTGATATAAAAACCGCTCTTTATATCTACAGCAGGTTTCTGGATATAAAAAAAGCCGGTGGAATAAAAGACAGCGATAATAACAAGCTTGAAGCCTGGCTAGTTACTAATACCAAATGTACATCAGATGCAGTAAAATATTGCAACTGTGTAGGCTTAAATATTCTAGCCTGGCATTATCCAAAGACAAAAAACCTGCAGTATTTTATAGAAACCAAAAATTTATATCCCATAAGCATCCTTTCTACAATCACTGAAAAGCAGAAAGATAAATTGTTTGATTACAATATCATACTGGTTAAAGAACTAGCAGACTGCAATATTGATAAATTGACCAACCTGATAGGAGCAGACCACGGTGCAGTGTTAAAAATTTTAAACGAAGCAAGTATTATATCCTGAAATTGAACAAGTTTTTATTCCTGCCTGTTGAACAAGAAAGCTCCTAATATACTAAAAACCACTATCAAAGACAGCAATACTATAATATTTAACCATAGTGGATATAACTGGAGGGAAGAATCATTTAATATTGCAAACCTCATTGCATCAATCCCGTAAGAAAGGGGATTGATTTTAGAAACAATATTCATCCATTCAACCGTATTATTTAAAGGAAAAAGAGCACCTGAAAGAAAAAACATGGGCATAAGCAGAAAATTGGTTATTACCTGAAAAGCCTGCATGGATTTTATTACAGAAGCCAGTATAATCCCCATGGTAGAGATGGTCATAGCGACTAAAAACATGATACCCAGCACTTTAAAGAATATTATAAAATTAATGGGTATATTAAGGAGTGGACTAAAAAGCAGTATTATAGAACCCTGGATCAAAGCTATGGTCGAACCGCCGAGCAGTTTTCCTACCACTATAGAGGTCCTGGATATCGGCGCTACAAGGACTTCTCTTAAGAATCCGAACTCTCTGTCCCATACAATAGACATGGCACTGAAAAAAGATGTAAATAGTACAGTCATTCCAACAATACCGGGAAACATGAAATTAAGAAATTCCTTACCACCTCCACCCCCAAACGTGCTGAAAGAGCTGGCAATTCCAGTCCCCAGTACAAATAAAAAAAGTATAGGCTGGGCAAATGATCCTATTATCCTTGGTTTGTCTCTGAAATATCTTTTAATATCCCTCAGCCATATTGTATAAATCCCGGTCAGTTCTTTTTTCAATGTCGCATTCTCCTCCTCATACGCGTTCTCATAGCGTCTTTAGCGCTGGCATTCTCTTCCCTTATTTCCCTTCCGGTAAGATCAAGAAAAACATCATTTAATGTAGGCTTCCTGGCACTTATGGATAAAATTTTTACCGGGCTGTTTTTGATGAACCTAGGAATAAAGCTTGAACTGTCCTTTACCTCAAATCTGATTTTTCCTTCCTGTGCATCATGTACTTCAACACCGGCTATTTCTCTTATATGATTTTTTAATTTAATATTATCTTCCGAAAGTATTGTTATGATATCCCCGCCGATAGTGTTTTTAAGGTTATCCGGAGTGTCCAGAGCAATTATCTTCCCTTCATCTATAATAGCTATCCGGTCGCATATCTCCGTTTCTTCCATATAATGTGAGGTAAGAAATATAGTTATCTTCTTGCTCTTTTTTAGCTTTATAATATAATTCCATATTTTATTTCTGGTCTGGGGATCAAGACCGAGAGTAGGCTCATCCAAAAATAAGATTTTTGGATAATGAAGAAGTCCTCTTGCAATCTCCAGTCTTCTTTTCATACCACCGGAATAAGTCATGACCAGGCTGTTCTTCCTGTCAGAAAGGTTTACCATCTCCAGCACTTCTTCGGATCTTTTCTTCATCTCTCCTCTGGGTATATTATATAAAAGGCCGTGGAAATATAGATTCTCAAGCGCTGTCAGCCTATCATCAAGACTGGGGTCCTGAAATACCATCCCGATACAATTTCTAATTTCATTTCTCTCCCTGGTCACATCATGGCCGTTTAATATGACTTCACCGGAAGTCTTTGATAAAAGCGTGCATATAATATTTATAGTAGTAGTCTTACCTGCACCATTAGGGCCTAAAAAACCGAATATCTCATCTTCTTTTACCGAAAAAGTTATGTCATCAACCGCTTTTACTTTCTTAAACTGCTTGACCAGGTTCTTTACTTCAATTATATTGTGATTTATATCTGCTTCACTCATTTTATATTAAATCTCATTTTTTTTATTCACTGATTTTACTCTAGTTTCATACTTTATGAAACAATTCATTATAAATCTTTTGGAATATCCCTATTGCCTGCTTCAAATGTTTTTCCAGAATAATTTTTAGTACTTTATATTCCTGTTTTCCCTTATCAGTTAATCTGTAAATTCGCCTTGGGTGTTCTTCTTCCAGATTCCAGCGTCCCTCCACAAACTGCCTTTCTTCTAGTTCCTTAAGTAGAGGATATATCGCTCCTGGATTAGGGCTCCACGCTGCCGAAGTTCTCTTCTCTATTTCATTTATAATCTCATTTCCAAACATTTCTCTACCTTCAAGAAGGTGTAGAGTATAAAGGGGAAGAAGGCCGCTTCGGGTTAATATCATATTAACAAATGGATTTATATCTGGACATTCCTGCCAGGATATAAAACTTCTCCTACCAAATACCCAGTGATTTTTAAATTTTCCCAGCATTTTTTCTATAAATTTATCAGGATCCTTGCTTATTTTATCCTTGATAATCTTCCTAATTTCCTCCTCAAAAGGCAAGTTATCTTTTTCTTTGCTGCTGTAATTTTTATCTTTTTTACCGGAACACATAATAGTAAAATTAAATTAAATATATATTAAAGTCAATACATTTTACTAAAAATAAAAACTGTGTCAATAGTTCAGTCTTAGACTATATAAATTCTTGAGATTTTAATAAGATTAGTTTGCAAATTTCAACTGCAGTATAAGAACTCATTTTCATTATAAACTTAGGATAAATTGGTACCAGCAAATCCGGATTATATATTATTTAAGTTTTAAAATTTAAAAAACCGTAATAAGATCCTTCAGCTTTATAAAAACACTATCATGTACTAAAATACAATTATAAAAAAGCGGACTATGACTTATACTAGACTGGGAACATAGCACAATAGCAGCTCTTCACCATCTTTTTTTATAGAATGAAGCAGCAATTACCTTCAGATTTCAGATAACCCATGTATGGACTAAGTATATGGAAACATTGATTATTGCTCTGAATTAATACTTTTCATAAATTCCAAAGCTTTTTTTGCTGCCGTATCCGAATCTGGATATGGGAATATCTCAAATGACAGAAATCCTTCATACTTATTTTTTTTTAAAACCTTCATAATTTCAAAAAAATCTAAATGACCAAATCCAGGTGCCAGTCTATTACTATCTGCAAGATGTATATGAGAAATTAACTCAGCATGATTATTAATGCTTTCTTCAATAATTGGTTCCTCAATATTCATATGAAACGTATCGGCTAAAATTCCAATTCTTTTTAAGTCCAGCTTGCCTTCAAATCTTTTTAAAAAAAAAGCAATATCCTCTATTTTATTAAAAATATTGGTTTCATATCTATTAATGGGTTCGATTAAAAACTTTATGTTCTTATTACTGGAATAACACAAACATTTTTCCAGACATTCAAATATTCTCCTTTCTGCAATCCTTAATTTATTATGATTATCAGAATAACTTATTCTCCCTCTAATCAATCCAATAATAATTGAGGAATTAAAATATGAAGCTATATCAATAATCTCCTTTACTCTCTGGATTGCTCCATTCCTTATACTTCTGCTAGTATCAGTAAAACTCAACCCTTCGTCATGAAAAACTTGTCCCGTACCAACTGCAATTACTTTTAAGTCATTTTTCTCAATTAATTTCCGCACTTCCTTAAAATTAATACTATTTGATTTCTTTACGGCAAGTTCGATCCCATCATAATTAAATTTACTTACTTTTAAAATGTTTTTATAAAGATCTTCTTTAAACACTACAGGACCAAATTTAGTTTTTGATACTGATATCACAATGCCATACTTCATTATCACTCCTTTAGAGTATAAACAATCTCCCACCAGGATTAAATTTTAAATACATCTCTTTTCTAATATTCTGCTTTTCTCTATATGCTTTCATATGGTTGTAATCCGGTTCTTCCCAGGCTGGAATATTCAGTAGTGCCTTTTTAAATTCTTGTAGCAAACTATTCTCAAATTCTCCTTTATATTGTTTTTTTATGAACTCATTAAACGCTGATGGGAAACTATTCCAGCCATTTTGTTCTGTGCCTGGTATTATAGGATAAAATAATGCATCATTATCTTTTGCCGCTTTAAGATCCCCATTACCATCGCCAATCATTAAAATCTCATCATCGGAATATCCTCCATTATCTTTTGCTGATTTTATATGATGTCTTTTGGATCCCATTTCCTGGCCAGCAATGACTTGCACATAATTATCTATTTTCTGTCTTTCCCAGTAATTAACAAGATCAGTATATGGTGTCTTAGATACTACTATAATATCTGCATATTCTGATATAAGTTTAAGACTCTCCCTTACATTTTCAAAAACAGGAATTTTTACGGAAATATAAGGAAAAGTTCTGTTTACCGCTTCACTCCATCCCAGAAGCTTGTATAAGGAAAAATCAGTTGGGTTTTCATCTATATATTTTTTAAGGCCAGGGTTGCCCAATCCCAGCTTGTTTTTCGAACAATAATCTATATACCCGTCGATCATGTCAACATTCGGAAGTCCTATATTTTTCTCCTCTAATATCTTTCTTACATCCCTTCTTCTATCCAGTGCTTTTAAGGTAAGACTTACAGCAACAAACCTGTTACAGCCTCTGTGTATCGAAAATAAATTATAATATTCCGCACATTCTCTATAATAAGATTCTATTCCCCAGAGATTATAAAATTCTATAAACTGGGGATGGAAAATAAGCATTTGTTTCCCGTTCATATTATCAGTAATACATCCATCTGTATCTACAGCTACTAGAAATTTTTTATTCCTGCGAAAATTCTTTAATTGCACTTCAGGATCATCTTTAAGTTGTTCATCCGTAATCCTGATTGTTTTCATTTCATTTTACCTCCGTCATAAACCAAAAATTTTTTAAAACTCATCAGCTTCTATAATCATAAGGAACATAAGAAGAGCAATTCCTTTTTGCATATATCTCCTGAAATTCACAAAAACAGGGTAGCACCCTTCCTACAAATGGCATAGCCCACTTTATGAAATTATTGTTGACATCTACTCTGTCACTAGTTATCCATTTTCGCGGAAACTCCCTTTGTGAATTTGCAACTTCGCTGAGTAACACTTTATCGTATATTACCTTGTAATCTTCCCCCGGGACTCTAAGAATAGTAGACATATAACCGCTCTCCTTTCCAAGGGCAATAACAGCAGCATGCTCACCCACCCTGTAAGCCTCAAGTAAATCCACTTCAGAGATATAAGCAGCTTCTCTTCTTTGCCTGGTTCCCGGTCTTTCACATCTTGCTTTTCCCCTTACCAATATTCTCGTCTTTCTATCCTTCCTATCAAGTCCATTTAGATAATTAGTCAGTATTTGTTCTACTGATATAGCAGATGCACCATACTCCACATGACCAAAACTATCCCTTAGGCCTCCGAAATCCCCCAGATTCACTCCTTCTCCAATCACAACTATACATCTATCGAAACTTGATAATTTCTCGTTTACTTTCCCACAGATAAAATCAAGGTTAGCCTTCCAATCCTTTTCTGACATACTCTCCGGTAAAACTATAAGCAGCGGTATTTTTCTTTCCGGGTCGGCGAGCCTGGCAGATGCTGGAATAAAGCCAATTTTCCTGCCCATAACTCCGATTATCAGCACAGGATCACTAGTATAACTTGCCATATTCTCCTGATTGGCTTCCAGAATATTCATGGCAATATTCCTGGCCACACTACCATAACCAGGATCATGATCACAAATCTCAAAAGTCCCGTCATTTTTTAATTTTCCACCCACATCATTATCAATAGTCTTGGGTATACCGGTGACTATAAGATCCATGCCTCTCTCCTCCGCAAGGATACCTATTTTATTTGCCGTATCCATCGAATCACCACCGCCGCAGTAAAAAAAATAACCAACATTATGTTTTCCAAACACATCCACGATTCTCTCCAAATCACTTTTATTCCTTATTTTATACCTGCAGCTGCCTAGAATACCTGCCGAAGGTGTTTCTGAAAGTTTTTTAATCTGCTCTTTTAACTGGCAGGAAATATCAATCAACTTTTCCTCTAGAACTCCCAGAATACCCATTTTGGCCCCATAAATTTTATTTACTTTACTGGAAGAAAGAAGCACGTCAATAGCTCCTCTGATGCTATTGTTTATTACCGAAGTCGGACCTCCTGACTGAGCAATAACTGCATTTCTCACTGTATTACCTTTCTATTTTCATTTAAATCATAAAGATACTTTCCACCTTCCTCTATCCATAACTTGTCCGTTCCAATAAAATCTTCTTTACTTAGGGTATGCGGATCTCTATAACCCAGCCCTACTGAATCACATACTTTCTCGGATATACCAGTTGCTAAAATTATTTTAAAATGAGTTTTCTCTTTATCTTTTTTACTATCAAATTCACCGGGCCCTGCAACGTTTATTACATGTGCTGCCACATTTTTACACGCTTTACTACCTGATTTAAGAATATGGCGTATCTTACCCTTGCAGTGGTAACCAAGATCGAGTATCTCTTTATTCATATTTTTATCAGAATGAAAATCTTTTATATGAGGAGCATAAAGAATGATTTCCCCGCCTTCGGCCATAACTCCTGGTTTCTGAAGTTTATAAGAACCTTTAGCAGCAGTCCATATCTCATCATAATATCCGGGTATCTGCTGAACAACCTGCTTTAAAGGTTTACTTATATATTTAATGTGTACTTTTGAGCTGGCAATAAGAGCTTTCTTATAAGCTCTCAGAAATCCCTCAAATCCGGTATCAATATATAATCCAATTGGTGCTATTCTATCTTTATCTTCTATATTTACCATATTGAAAGAAAAAACTTCAGCTTTTATGCTTTTAAATACTATGTAAGAGCCTTGATTTATTATATCTCTGGCATTGTTATTCATCGTCCCTATAATATGGCGAATTCCCATAAGTGCTGCTGCCCAATGAAATAAATCTATTACTTCCGGCCCTGAAATTCCCGGAATAAAAATCTTAAGCCCTCCTGAATAGCCGCATGCTTCATGAGGAGCAGTTCCATTAATAGCTATTACCAAATCATAATCTTTAAAAACCAGTTTATTTAATGTTACAGGAATGGAAATATTTATATCACCTCTGGTTTTTTCTTTCACTATTTTTTCTGATATAGCTCCTATGGTAATCATATTGGAACTATCACTATATTTATGATTATAGAGATGCATATATCTTTCTCTCTTTTTTAGTCCCAGCTTTTCAAGTAGCTCTACCTCCGACATTTGCCGATGAGTTCCTCCTGCATTTAAAAAGTCAATTTTCTCAACTCCACTTTCTTTTAGCTCGCTTACCATAAAGGGAACAATCTTATGGGTAAAGTCAATTCTGGTGTAATCCGGGTGTATTATTAGAATTTTCTTAAAACCGGTCATCCTTTTTACTACGCCAGAAAGAAATTCATTAAGCTTTCTATCAGAAATTCCGTTAAAATTTTCTAAAAAATCCATCCTATCCTCTAAACTTTTTTATCCGGATTATCCTTTTTCATCCACTCGGTATGATAGTCTTTATAACAGCCATCATCCTCTTTTATAACCATAGGGCTATCCTTCTTTAATCTAAAATACCCATGAGCTCCGAAATAATCTCTCTGCAGAGCAGCAATTTGAGCTGATATCATAATCGGTGAAGTTATCTGAGTGATATAATCATAAGCACCATCCATAGCTAAAACAGGTACTCCTGCTTCATGTGCTATATTGATAAAAATAGCTAATTTTTTAAAATTTTTTACTATGAAATCTTTAAAAACCGTAGCCTTTATCAAATTACTTAAACATTGATTTTTCTCATACTCTTTTGCCACCACATCTAAAAACTGAGCCCTGATTATGCAACCTGCTCTCCAACCTCTGGCAATATTGCTTAAGTTTAAATTAAAATCATATGCTTTGGACGCTGACTGCATTAAAGCAAATCCTTGGGCATATGAAGAAATTTTAGAAATATATAATGCATCATGTGCTATTTCTATTAAATTCTTTATATCCATTTCCAATTCTAGATCCTTTTCTAACTTTATCTTATCTGATGTATCAAGCCTCAAATCCTTTTCCTGGGACATTTCTCTTGAAAAAACAGCAGCAGCAATGGTAGGTATGGGTACCAGAAGTTCAAGAGCAGTCTGGACTGTCCAGGTGCCGGTTCCTTTCATTCTGGTTATATCGGCAATCCTATCTATCAGAAACTCATCTGACTGTTCATCTTTTTTCTTCATAATTTCTCCGGTAATCTCTATAAGATAGGAATTAAGAATGTCATGGGGCCTATTCCATGAAAATAAAATATCCGAAATTTTACCTGCATCAAAACCCAGAGCCTTTTCCAGTATCCATACTGTCTCTCCGATTAACTGCATATCCCCGTATTCTATTCCATTATGAACCATCTTTACAAAATGACCGGCTCCGTTTGGTCCAATATATGAAACGCAAGGTTTCTCGTCTTTTGCTCTTGCCGCAATATCAAAAAAAATCTCTTCTGCCAGTTTGTAAGCTTCCCTCTGGCCACCAGGCATTATGGCCGGTCCCTTAAGTGCTCCCTCTTCCCCGCCGGAAATACCCGTACCCAGGTACAGAATACCTTTTTTTAATAATTCTTCACTCCTCCTTATAGTATCCCTAAAGTAGGAATTACCACCATCAATAACAAGATCTCCTTTCTCAAGCATTGGAATTAATTTCATTATTGTTTCATCCACCGGTTTTCCCGCTTTTATCATTAGCATAATAATTCTGGGAGGACTGATATTTGAAATAAATTCTTCTAAACAAGAAGTTACAATTATATTTTTTTCTCCGGCTATGGATCTCATAAAATCTCTGGCATCAGAAGAAATTCTTTCATATGTTACTAGTTGGTAACCTTTGCTCTCCAGATTTAAAGAAAGATTTTTACCCATAACCCCCAGACCAATTAAACCAATCTTCCTTTTTGACATATATTGCTCCCTTTCTTTAAGACTCTTTTTTTGATACTAAGTTATTTTCTAAACAGAAAAATTTATACTCCGGAATATGCACTAAAACCTCCATCAATAACAATAACCGTCCCAGTCACGAACTTTGAAGCATCTGATGCCAACCATATACATGCTCCTATAAGATCATCAGGTTCTCCAAATTCACCCATGGGAGTATGACAAATAATTGATTTTCCCCTTTGAGTTAAATTCCCTTTTTCATCATATAAAAGATAATGATTTTGTCTGGTTAAAAAAAATCCCGGAGCAATTGCGTTTACCCTTAACTTTTTATTATATTCTTGAGCAAAATGTACAGCTAACCATTGAGTAAAATTATTTACTGCTGCCTTTGCTGCAGAATAACCAGGTATCCGGGTAAGAGGTCTAAACGCATTCATTGAAGAAATATTTATTATTGAACCTCCATCCTTATTATTTGCTAAAACTTTTCCAAAAACTTGTGCTGGTAATATGGCACCGCCAAAAAGATTAAGCCCAATTACTTTTTCTAAAGCTGATAATTCCAAATCAAAAAATAAAAGTTCTTCACTGGTAGTAGCTTCCTTTAAATTACCGCCTGCAGCATTTACCAATATATCAATTTTCCCGAAATCTTTTAGAACTTCGTTTTTGCAGTGTTCAATTTTATCTTTATCT
Source organism: uncultured Actinomycetota bacterium (assembly GCA_964610385.1). Lineage (GTDB taxonomy): Bacteria > Actinomycetota > Humimicrobiia > Humimicrobiales > Humimicrobiaceae > CAZBSE01. The sequence goes on along the minus strand of CAZSXW010000006.1, from coordinate 11,553 downwards.
GTAACATCAGTGTAATAACATTTTATCTCCAGACCCTCATTAGCCAGCGATTCCGTTACTTTCTCACAATTTGCTATATCACATATAGCTATGCCGCTTCCTGCCATTCCCAGGCCTAGCGCAATTGAAGAACCCAGGACTCCGGCTCCACCTAAGATTACAGAATTCTTGTTTTTTAAACTAAAATCCTTTAATGATTTCATTATTCATATCACCTTTATAATTTAAAAGCTTATTTTAATCTTTAAATATTTAATAAATTAAGATGCTTTTTTATATTTTCTGAAACGTATCTGTAATTTAGGATTTCATTCTTAAATAATGTTTTATAAATCACATCTCTGAAAATATACTTATCATTTTCTATCGCATTTAAAATAGACCCAAATGTTATATGTAATATCTGCCGGCATTCCGGCAAATTCAACAGCCTTCCTAATTTGTTTTCCGATAGCTTATTTATATCAGGGACTGATAAAATTTTAGTAGATATGCTATACAAATATGATTCCATATCATGCTCAAACCTTTTTAAAGAATAATTATAAATTTTATAAAAGAGGTTGGGATTCTTTACTGCAATTGTCCTCATTGATTCCAACCAACTTGTCCCCGATGTTTTAATATGATAAAAACCTTTCGTTTCCTTGGAAAATATATTGTATACAGAAAATTTATCACTGCCTGAATGCAGCGATAGCTTATATCCTCCATATTTTTGTGCAATTTCAGCATGTATTTTTATATTTTCCATTAAGTTTTTCAAATCCCCTATATAATCAACAGCTTTTTGCCATTCTCCGGTAAAGCGCAATGCTAGATTTTGAAAATTTACTCCTTTTCTCTCAAGCTCTAATGCAATAAATAAATGAGCCAGTGGTGACATTTCTCTATCTACTTCATCCAGAGAAACTTCGAAATCAAAATTCTCTTTTCTATTTTGTTTAATGAATTTGTTGCATTTAACAACATGTTCAATAACTTTATAATAAGTCGCAGCGATAAGAATCAGTGAACTTTTATCAAATACCAATTTTTTCTTATTTATAATAAATTTTTTGCCAACATATAATTTCTCAATCTCTTTTCTTTCAGGAATTGAATTATATATTTCATTTATTTTGATTCCAGTCAGTTTATCCGTCTCTCTTAACATGTAATCTGAGGGATCAATTGTAAACATAGTAAAACCGATATCAATTACATTACTTAAATCTTCAATCTTTTTAATATGGTCTGCATCTGCTCCAAAATTACCTTTATATCCAGATTCGAATATACCCCAGATAACATCATCAAAAACTGTTTGCCAGGGGCGTTTTCCTTTATTTATCTCTCTGACCGATTGTTGACATAAAAACGGAAAAATTTTTTTATTCCGGAAAGCCTGTATATGAGCAGGCGTTGAAATTCCCAATCTATCACCGGTTCCAAAAGAAGTTTTCAAGCCGCAAACCACAGGACTTAAATGAGGAAACATCTGCCGGATTATTTTAAGATTTTTGGAATTAAGGCAAGATTTTTTAATTGTCAGACTACTATTATTAGTTTCTATATTTCCTATAACTTTCCCATCGAACTTTCTTAATAGTCCCGAACTGCTTATAACAAACAAATACTTTCTATAGTTATCTTTCGCTATAAAAAAATACCCTTCATCATTGAAAACAAATGATTTCTTATACACAGCGTATCTTTTATTAAAATCAGTTATAAATTTACTAAAGACACTATTTTTATTTATCATGGATATTTATCTATACACTAACAGTAAGAATAAGTATTTTTTTAAACTTCAGCAATTTTTACCGGTTTATCGGTATCATAAGACAACTTTGCAGCTTTCCCTAATATTACCGGGATTTTTCCATCAATACCCGTCACTGAGGGTTCTCTATCATCCATTACGCATCCTATAAAATCTTTCATTTCATTAATATAAGAATCAATATAACGATCCATAAAGAAGTTAAGCGGTAAAGCTTTAACAGTATTTTTAGAGTCAGTAAATTCTACAGCATCAGATAATTTGTTAGTTACACTGACCATACCTTTAGAACCAAATATTTCTATACGCTGATCATAACCAAATACTGTCCTCCTACTATTATCTATTATCCCCATAGATCCGTCTTTAAACTTAAGGGTAATTACAACTGTATCCAGGTCCCCAATCTCTTTAAAAACCGAATTAACTAAAATACTGCCGCTGGCGTAAATCTCATCAACCTCACTATCACTTAAAAAACGGGCCATGTCAAAATCATGTATGGTCATATCCAGAAAAATACCACCGCTTTTTTTCAAATAATCAACAGATGGCGGCTCGGGATCTCTACTGGTTATCTTGAGTATATTAATTTTCCCAATTTTCCCACCTTTAATGAATTCCCAGGCCTTTCTAAAATTAGGGTCATATCTGCGGTTAAAACCAACCTGCAGTTTTACACCTGATTTTTCTACTGCCTTCAAAGCTCTGTCTATTTTCTTCAGATTTATATCAATCGGTTTTTCACAAAAAATATGCTTTCCTGCCATAGCCGATTGTTCAATTAATAAGGAATGCGTTTCAGTACTTGAACAAATAATAACTGCATCAATATCCGGATTTTCAATAATTTCTCTATAATCTTCTGCTGCCACAGGAACATTAAATTCTTTTGCACATTTTCTTGCTTCTTCATTTTTTATATCACATATCATTAATAGATTAGCCTCGGAAATATTTAAACTAAGATGTCTGCAGTGTATTCGACCAATCCTGCCAGCTCCTATTATTCCCACATTTACTTTTTTAATCATATGAATACCTCGTTTATAACTTTAAAAAACTCCAATTTGTGGAAGTTCATAAACCGATTTCCATCCTTCGCTAAACGGCTCCTTAAGAAAAGGCTCCATTTCCTTTTCCGTGCGAAGTGTAACTTTTTCGACAGGTGGAACAGTTCCGGGAGGAAATTTCTTTAAAATTTGTTCAACAGTTAGAGTAAGATATTTTAGTATTGCTGCAATCGGTCTTTTTGCTTTTCTTGCATCTGCCAGACTGGGTTTTCCTACAACACCCTCCGGTGTTGCATGACGTTCTATTGCAAAATGACCCTCACCCTCGGACCATCTATGCGGTCTCCGAAAGGCATCCACAGAAGTATCAAAATGCCCATCCGGTAAAAATGCTTCACCTTCTGCGTCCTGAACTACACTCATATCTATCATATCGGGGAATAAAAGTTTGGCAATTGAGGTTTCACTTTCATCAGCATGAACAAAATTTGTCTTTAAACTATCGGTCCTACTTGCAGTAGGAATAAAAAATTCTCTTACAGCCCTGTGCCAGTCCATAACTCTAAAAATTCCTGGAAGCTGGAATCTCTTCATAAACTCCTGAATAGCTGATTCCAACATCCATAAATGTCCGTGATTATTCACAATTATAATCTTTCGATAACCGTCATTCCATAAACCCAGCATTACATATATTAATGTTTCTTCAACAACTTCTTTGGGTATTATAATTGTTCCAGGCATACCAACATGATGGTAAGGATGGCCGCCATAGTTTAAGGGAGATAAGGTTAAACTTACCTCAAAACCTTTTTTAGCCGTATATCGTCTTACACCTTCCAGTATTTGGGTTACCATAAAAGTATCCAGACCTGTATTAGCATGAACGCCGTGATTCTCGGTACATCCCACCGGAATGAATACAATATCATTTTTCTTTCTTTTTTCTATACACTTTATTCTGGGAGTATTTTGTATATAACAACCTGCTTTTCCCAGTTCAGATTCAGATGGTACTTCATACTGCTTAAGAATATCATCTATCTCCTCTTCTGAAGCATCCCATATTTTCTTCTTTAACCTACCGACAGTATTATCCTCAAAAATTATTGCCGGATCATCTGTTTTCAACCAACCCATAAACTCACTCCTTTACTCAATTAAATTTAACACTTCTAAGATAAAATATCTTCTATATTAAACAGGTAACTTTACACTCTTTTTTATTTGTCCTTAAATTTATTATATTTTCAGGAACCTTTTCTATACCAATCTCCTTAGTTATAAGCGGAAGCATATCCATACCTTCAGCCATTGATTCTATCACCCTGGGAAACGTTCCATGACCGGAATGACCCTGTGCACCCACCAATCTTGCTCTTCTTACCTGAAACACTTCACCTGTAACCGGAATTTTAGAATCAGCTCTGGCTACAATAACTACAGTACTATTAAGAGTTCTTCCCTCCCATATCACATTTTCAATTTCAGGATATACGATTTCCGGTAAACCTGTAGCTTCAAGATAGATTGATGCACCCGTATTATTGGTTATCTTTAGTACTTTTTCAGAAAAATTCTCCTTTAAGGGATTTATTATATAATCAACACCCAGTCTTTCGGCTATTTTTCTCCTACTCTCCTCCGGCTCTGATAATATTACTTTAGCAGCACCCTGTCTTTTAAGTATGGCACAAGCAGCAAGACCAATAGGACCACCGCCTAATATGACAACATTATCACCCGGTCGGATACCTCCACCCCTTTCTATTACAGCATTGTATGCGACAGAAGTTGGTTCAACCAGACTCCCTAATTTGAATATATCTTCCTTATTATAATTCTTTAAAAAGGATTCGATGCTCCATAATACTTTAGCAGGAACCTTTACATATCTTGCAAATGCTCCATCAATATTAAACCCAAGCTCATCAAGACGCTCGCAGTGATTGGGCCAGCCGTCAGCACAGGGCTTACAAGCTCCACACCACAGCATCTCCTCCGAAGTTACTCTCTCCCCCCCTTTAAAAGGCTTATTGGTAGTTTTATCATATGCTTCTGGTCCTGCCTCTCTTATGATTCCAGAAAACTCATGTCCAATCGTGCAAGGGAAACCGGTAAGACCGGGATAAAATATGTAACCATGTTCATCTGATTGTGCCATATGAACATCACTACCGCAAATCCCACATGCTTTAACTTCAATAAGAACTTCACCCAATCCCGGTTTTGGGATATTAACTTCTTCTATTTTTAACTCCGGATTTTGCCATACTTTGCTTCCCAAATATGTTTGTCTTCCTTCAATATCTTTCTGACCCAACTTAAAATCTTCTTTAGGATTCCAATCTGCATATAATTTTACCGCTTTCATTTTTTCATTCATTCTATTCCTTTCTACGTTATTAAAAATGCACTAATTCAATATTGTCTATAAATCTTTCATAGGCCTCTTTATTCCTACCTATTTTTCTCTTTTTCAGGTATATCAGAATCAAGAAATCCAGGTCCAGTCGGGATAAAATCTTCTTTTTCCGTCTCTACAAGTTTTATTGCTCTTTGAGGACATACTCTGGTACATAACCCACACCCATAACAGTTTTCAGTATTCTGATATAATTTTCCATTCTTATCAACAAGGCACTCAAAATGGCAAGCTTCTGTACATATTAAACAATCATCACATAAACTATCGTCTATTTGAGCCCTATATCTACTTTTAGCTAAGGCCTTTTTATTTCCGGTCTCTATTACTGCTTTCATAAGCGAGCAGCAACAGGTACAGCAATTACATATTACATTAGGATTATCTGAATTAGCAGTCATATGAACCAGACCCTTATCCTCAGCCAGTTTAATGATATCCAGTGCTTCTTTAAAAGTAATCTCCTTACCAATTCCCCGTTTAATACAATATCGTGCTAGATCATCCAAACCTATGCAAACTTCCATAGGATATTCACAGTTACGTTCCCTAGTACGGCATGCACAATTTTCCACACTAATTATTTTTGCATTTTTTAATATTTTTTCTATTTCTTCCAGAGTTTGTATTCTTGAAGATTCACTCCCCTGAAATGAGTGATTAACCGGAATAACTCTTAAGCCCAGGTCTTCTTCATTAGCTGCTTTTTGAACTAAATATTCCCGGTTATAAAATTCCTTCCACCTATTATAAAAAGAATCTCCCTTCTTCAAATATCGATTTAAATCAAATAACACCATATCCATAAATACGCCAACATCTTCCGGGACTTTAAATAAATCTTTACTATTTAACTTTTCAATAATAACTACACCTCTATAGAATAGATCTATTAAGATTTTTTCTACTTTCTCACTATTTAAATTCATCTTTTTTGAAACATCCAAGCTTGTTCCAGGCAATATAGAAATTACTATCGCTTCTTTTTCTGAAAAGATATCTTTTAATAGACTTATTAGTCTTTTAGATTTACCGAAATTAAAGTAATCTGCAATTTTTTTATAATAATTGTCTTTTATCATCTTATGCTCCTATACGCCTAACTCTAAATCTATCTATAAGGACCGCTATTAAAATTACAAGACCTTTTACAATCTGATGATAAAAAGCATCCACATTTAAAAGGTTTAATCCATTCGCAATTAAACCTATGATTAAAGCTCCTATTAACGTACCCAACATTGTACCTTCTCCGCCCGCTAAACTAGTTCCGCCTAATAGAGCAGCAGAGATCACGCTAAACTCCAGATAGACACCAGCAGTAGGCTGAGCTGATCCTAATCTTGATGCAAGAATTATCCCTCCAACACTTGCCAGTACAGCTGCCATTATGTAAACAATTAATTTCACATTTTTTATATTTATCCCGGTATGCTCACTCGCTAATTCATTCCCACCTACAGCTCTTATATATCTCCCCAACCTCGTTCTGGTAAGGAGAATATGAAAACAAATATATAAGACTATCATAATCACTATTGGTATAGGTATAGGACCCAAATATCCTGCACCCAAAATTTGAAATTGTTCAGGTAGATCATACAAAGGTCTTGCTCCAGATAATACATATGTTAAACCTCTCAAAATCATCATCATCGCTAGTGTAGTTATTACTGGAGAAACTTTTAATCTTGTAATTATTAAACCATTAATTATTCCTATAACAACACCGCCTAATATTCCAATCAAAAAAGAAATCCATACGTTGATACCTGCTTGTACCGAAATAGCCACAACTACTCCAATAACAGCAACAATAGATCCTACCGACAAATCTATCCCGCCTGTTATTATTACAAAAGTAGCTCCTATGGCAATTATCGCAATTATAGAAACCTGTCTGATAACATTTAATAAATTATTTACAGTAAAAAAATATTCAGACGAAAAAGACAAGAAAACACACATTAAAACAAGAGTCAAAAAAATCCATAATTCTCTAAAGGTCATGATTTTATTAAAAATTCTTTTTGCTCTATTCGAACTCACACTATATTTTTTTTGTCCAACATTATTATTGTAATAATTTTTTTTCATCTCTTACTCCTATTGATACATATTGCATTAATTGCTCTTTATTAATTCCTTCATTCTTATGTTCGGAAATAATTCTGCCTTCCTTCATTAAATAAATCCTATTCGCAATTTTTAAAATTTCATCAAATTCGGAAGAAAATATTATTATAGATACATCAGTATTCTTTATTAATTCTCTTATTATCTTATATATTTTTTCTTTGGCTCCCACATCTACACCTCTAGTAGGCTCATCGAAAATCAATATACTAGAGCTGGTCAACAACCATTTTGAAATAACTACTTTTTGCTGATTTCCTCCACTTAGAAACTGCACTTGCTTATTTATATCCGTCACACCTATGTCTAATTTATTTTTCAAATCCATTACCAATCTTTTTTCTTCCTTAAAGTTTATAAATCCAAATTTTGATAAATTGTATAAGCAGGAGAGAGTGATGTTTTCTTTAACCATCATTTTTAATATTAATCCCAGTTCTTTTCTATCCTCTGGTAAAAAACCAATGCCTTTCTTTATTGCGTCTGCAGGATTACTGATCTTGACTTCTTTTCCCAGAATGGAAATCTTTCCAAAATTTATTTTCTCAAGACCAAATAAAGTTCTGGCCAGTTCCGTTTTACCAGCACCTAATAATCCTGTGACTCCCAGAATTTCTTTTTTAAATAGCTTAAAATTAATTTCATTCAATAAATTACTGGCACAAAGATTTTCTACTTTTAAAATTTCCTCCTCCAATTTCGAATCAAAAAAATATTTCTTATAAACTAAATCTTTACCTGTCATTTTATTTATTATTTCCTCTAAACTTGTGTCTTTAATACCTTTAGTTACTATTTTCTTTCCATCTCTGAAAACTGTGACTCTATCCGATATTCTAAAAATTTCTTCAATTCTGTGAGTCACAAATATTATCGATATGCCACTCTTCTTTAATCTCTCCATTAAATTAAATAACTTTTTTACTTCTTTTGGAGTTAATGACGCGGTCGGCTCGTCCATTATTAATATTTGTGATTTCCTAATTATTGATTTGGCTATTTCGATTATTTGCTTGTTCGGAGTATTAAGATATTTTACTGGTGCAGTAGTATCGAGAGATACTCCCAGCTCTTTTAATATCTCTTCTGATTCATTCTTAGATTTCTTAAAATCTATAAACCAAGGGATCTTTACATTAGGTTCAATCCCAAGAAAAATGTTTTCTACCGCACTCAGGTTTGGTATTAAATTAAACTCCTGAAATATCATATTTATACCATAATTTATCGCCTGAGTGGTGTTTGCTATTTCGATCTTCTTCTGATTTAGAAAAATTTCACCAATATTGCTCTTGACCACACCCATAAGAATTTTCATAAAAGTAGATTTACCTGCTCCGTTTTCTCCAACAACCGCATGTATTTCTTTATAATCCAAGTCAAAATCCACATTATCTAAAGCAACAACTCCCGGGAAAACTTTTGTAATTTTTTTACATATCAGTAATTTATTATCCATTTGATGCTCCGACAAGTTTTTATTCAAAATACATTGGAAGACTGCGAAAAGGATCGCAGTCTTCCATCAAAATAAACCACTATTCTCCAAGTTTGACTTCATCTTTAAAAGTATCCACATTATCTATAGTTACAAGAACAAGTGGGGCAGCAACAAATTGTGGCACATCTACACCATTAATTGCATCTATTAGAGTTTTTATTCCAGTGTATGCCATATAAGATGGGAATTGTGCAACTGTTGCATGAACATCTCCATTCCTTATAGCATCTAAACCATCCTCATTGGCATCAAATCCAACTACAATTATCCCTTCTCTTCCTGCTGATTTAATTGCTTCCACAACTCCTACCGCCAGCTCATCATTAATAGCAAAGACACCGTCTATTTCCGGATTGGCTTGAAGCATGTTCTCCATGGTATTTAAGCCTTCCTCTTTGCTATTTATAGTTCCCGATGGCTGACTGGCAACCAGCTTGATATCAGGGTAATTGGCTATTTCTTCTTTAAAACCTTTTACCCTGGAGGTATTTGACTCAGCCGTTGGAACTCCCTCCAAACAGACTAAATTGCCTTTCCCTCCTAATTGTTCGATTAGATATTGTGCTACTAATTTACCACCCTCATAATTATCAGACGCTATATGGGATGCAATCACTCCTCCAGCTGCTCCTAAATCCACGGTTACTACAGGAATTCCAGCATCATTTGCAGCTTCTATTGCAGGTATTATTGAGGTCGGGTCTAAAGGCATAGCAATCAATCCATCTACTTCCTGAATAACTAAATCTTCAACATCTGATAATTGCTTGTTCACATCAAGTTGAGCATCTGTTTTAACATATGTTACATTAAATTCTTCCTCGGCAGCATCAAATCCAGAATCAATTTCCAGAAAATACGGGTGGTCTATTACAGGAAAACTGATGCCAATTTTCAGTTCTTGTAATTCTTCCTGAGCAGTTTCTTCTTCAGTAACTGCTTCTTCTTCAGCTACTTCTTCTTCAGCTACTTCTTCTTCAGCTGATTCTTCTCCTTCTGTTTTAGCTTCTCCTTTGCAACCAACAAATGTGAAACTAATAATCATCAATACACTTATTGTTAAAATTGAAGCCAAAAGTAAATACTTCCTCATTTTACCTCCTTTGATAATAGTCTATGATGTGATAGAATCTTGGTGAGATTTGTTTTAGAAGAGTCTGGGAAGGCACTTACTTTAACAAATCTCATCTTTTTAAAATCACCTCCTTTTTTTAAATATTCAGCTTCCATCTCTATTGATTACTTTCCGCTATCTCTTCATGATGGACTTTTAATATCACTTAAACTTAATCTGATTTATATTAATTTTGTTTTGAATCTTTCACGTTAAATATGTTCAATAGCTTTATTCTGAATTTGCCAAATATTTATATAATGTCTCTATGTGTTCTTTTAATAGAGCCTTTGATTTTTCAATATCTTCGGCAAGAATACTATCTATTATTTTTTTATGTTGCTTCAAACTTAACTCTATAGGTATATGGCTTTTTACCAGACTTGATATCATCACATTGAACTGCTTATATAATTTTAGAATTATTTTATTATCACACTTCTCAGTTAAGTACCTATGAAAATCCTCATCTAAACTTCTGTATTTACCAATATCTTTATTTTTTATGAATGATTCAAATTTATCATAATATTTAATTAGAGTATCCTTTGTTTCTTCTGTGATATTTTTTATCAGTTTTTCTACTCCCCATATTTCAAACATTATTCTTATTTCCTGTAAATCATAAAAATCTTCCTTACTATATTTCCTTAAATAAAATCCCTTATTCGGAATCTTCTCCAAATAACCATCCACTTCTAATTGGTGTAAAGCTATAAGTACTGGCATTTTGCTTATACCGAGATCAGTTGCCAGTTTACCCTGGTCTATCTTTTCACCCCTTATTTCACCAGCCAGGATTAATTCCTTTATTTTTTTATAAGCAATCTCACTTAGAAAATTCTTTTTAATTTTAATATTTTTCATTTTAATAACAATATATTATATATTTTATATAATATATTATATATTTAAAAAAAAATGTCAATCATAAATTTTACTCATCTATAAAAAATAAAAATGGATTACTTAGTCGATCTCTCTTTACGCTCTTATTGAAAATAACTCTTTTAGACCTTATTACCAGATGATTATATACCTAAAAATTAAAAAACTCTTATAACAACTCTCTAAATTTTGAAAATGATTTGATTTATTTAAAGAAAATAGTAGTATTACCTGCTACTGGAACAAGTACTGCAGCTGCTGCTAGTACAGCTGCTGCAGGATGAGGAACTCTGAGAGTAGTCATTTTCATCAGATGAGTTTTTTATTCCTACTAGAGAAAAAATTCTTACCATATTCTTGCTCCCGCATTTTTCACATTTTATCTGAGCTTTATTCTCTCCAGTTAAAACTATTTCTGTAATGCTTTTGCAATCCTTGCATTTATAATCTACTAACCTCAAAATTATCACCTTAAATCAATATTTCAAAACCTATTACAATAATACATCTACTGACATTATAATCGAGTAGCCATTATTATTTAAATCAATAAGAACTTAACCCTGGTTATTATTTCTTTAAGATATAGTAAGTGGTAATATAACTATTTAAGATTATCTGCCTTTTTCTTCTTCCATTATTTTTACAAAAGCATCCACCACTTTGGGGTCAAACTGGATCCCGCTGTATTTCTTTATCTCATTTATC
>CAZSXW010000005.1:0-157813 GCA_964610385.1 uncultured Actinomycetota bacterium | reverse complement strand
AGGCTTGGTCCTTTCAAATTTTTGCTTAGCCATAATATATCCTTTCTTTGTTTTTATCGAGCCCTTTAAAATTGGTAGCGGTGATTGGATTTGAACCAATGGCCCCACGGGTATGAACCGTGTGCTCTAACCCCTGAGCTACACCGCCAAAAAGGTCTTATAAACAATTTTTCAATAACAGTAATTATAATTATTTTTAATTATTTTTAAAGTAAGGATAAATTTTTTATAAAATAATGATTCCTATGGGTGAAATTGTAAAATTCTTCGCGTATATTATAATTAAGAGTAATAATGAGATAATTTAGACTTTCACTCAAATGACGGTTTCAAATCGATTTTCTTTCTCCTAATGACCTTTATACAGGCATTCACGGCCCTTAAGTCATAAAGCTTTCCTCTCCCCCTCCTGATTTCTTCTACAGCCTTTTCAATGCCTAAAGCAGGCCTGTAAGGCCTGTGAGAAATCATAGCCTCTACCACATCAGCCACTGCAAGTATTTTTGCTTCTGGAATGATTTCATTCCCCTTTAGGCCCTGCGGATATCCTGAACCATCTATCCTCTCGTGGTGCTGTAGTACAATATCAGCCATAGGTTTCGGGAACTCAATATGACTGATCATATTATAACCCAACCTGGGATGAGTCTTGACCATGTCGTATTCTATTTTTGACAACTTTCCCGGCCTGGTCAGTACAGACGCGGGCAGATTTATTTTTCCTATGTCATGTATCAATGCTGCTGTATTTATGGCTTCTATACTCTCATCATCCAGACCCAGCTCCCTTGCCATGGCAACAGCAAGCAGTGCTACTCTTTTTTGATGCCCGGAAGTATATGGGTCTCTGACTTCGACTATGGAAGCTAAAGTATCTATAACATCATCCAGGATTTTCTTTAACTTCTGGTAGCTTTGCTCTACCTTCTTTTCTGCCGCCTTGCGTTCGGTTACATCCCTGACTATTCCTTCATAATACACCGGTTTTCCATATTTATAGATTACCCTCGAGTTGATCTCCACTGTTATTATTGAACCATCTTTTTTCTTGAGCCGGGTTTCGAATATCTTGTTTCTCTGTTTTGGTCCCGGCCTGTCTTCCTTTCGTACATATAACTGTGTCGGGATATCTATTTTGATTAGCTCTTCCCTGCTACTATAACCCAGCATTTTTACCAGAGCTGGATTAACATCAATATATTTACCTCCTAATGTGGTCCGGTAAACTCCGTCAAGTGAATTTTCAAAAAGCAAGCGGTACTTTTCCTCAACTTCTTTTAATTTCTTTTCTGCTACTTCGACATCGGTCAAATCTACCAGCACTGTTCTTATCCCTGTGATATTGCCCTTACCGTCTAAAAGAAAATTGGGATATGAAATAACACGGAATGTAGTCCCGTCTTTTCGTTTTACTCTGTAAACAGTGGTCATTCTGGCTTTCTTGCCTTTTAATAATTTAAAAAAATCAACCGCGATTTTTATCTTATCGGTCGGGGACACCATCTGAACAATATTATATCCTCTATCCAGGTCCTTCTTGGTATAACCGGTTTTATTGAATACTTCCCTGTTGACATAGGTAATCTTTCCTTTGGTGTCCATATCGACTACCATCACATCAAGTGTCTCTGCCAGTTCTCTGTATTTCTTCTTACTTTCCAGTAAAGACTTCTCAGCTTCCCTCACATCAGATATATCATTAAAATTTTCAACTATACCTATGATATTACTATCGGTATCCTTTAAAGGAATTGTAGTAAGTATGCATGGAAACGTCTTTCCGTCAATTCTTGTAACATCTATCTCTTTTCTGACCTTTCTTCCGCCCTCAAGTATTTGTTTTAAGACACAGGTCGGTTCATGGCAGTCTGGTGTACTTAAGACCATATGACATTTTTCTCTCAGATTTTTCTTTTCGTTTACCCCTACGATTTCACAAAACTTTTTATTCACCTTCAGCACATTAAAATCCTTATCAATTAAACGTATGCCATCAGTATTAATTTTTAGTAATATATTCAATTCTTTATTGGTATTTTTTAGTTCATCCTCAATTAATTTCCTTTTTATGACAGCAGTTATTTCCCTGGAAATTGTCATCATCCTATCCAGATCACTTTTTTTATACTGTTTTTTACTACCGATATCGATAATCCCTATCGATTTGCCGTCTGAAACAAGGGGAACGATCATTACCGAATTAATACCTAAAATCCGGTAAATACCAGGTACCAACTTCTTCACAGATTTATATAACATCTCAGATTTTGGCCTAAGGCTTTCAGCAAACTCCAATATCGACTGTTCAATATCCTTATGGTTATTCAAAACCAGCGGCTTTTTCTTCTCAAGCACTCTATGGTAAAAGCCTTTTTTTATAAGGGGCACTTTTACTTCGCTGACCCTAATCCCCACCAGCGATTCAATCTTCCTCAATACACTGCGGGGAGTTGTGTAATTCTGCATTATGAGGGATTCTTTATCGCTGCTTAAAAGATAAACTGTTGCACCGTTACTGGAAAAGATTCTTTTGGTCAGATCCGTAAACATATTGATTGTATCTTTAAGATCTATGCCCATATTTACGGCATGATTTATATAAGATATCGCCTTTAGGTCTTCAAATCTCTCAAATAGTTTTTCGATATTATTATTTTTGTTTTCCGGAGATGTTTCTGATCTTAAATAATCACTCTTAATTTTCTCTTTAAGGTTAAATTTATTTTTCATTATTTATTAAAAAAAATTATGATATCAACATTCAAAAATTACTATATAATTATATATCAGCGTCATTTATTGCACAAACCTGCCCGGTTTAATACGACTTTAAAATATTTTAATATCTCGGTCATTAATACCATTTTTGAAATGCAAATGACAATCAATTTTTATATTAAAGGATTTTTTTACTATTACGGATTACAGTACCTGCCATATGTCTGCAATATGTCCCATCTTATGTATTATCGTGGAAAACCGTGTAACCGCCAGTCAAAAAGTAAATAATTCTATCTCCTATATTCACCGACTGATCACCTATTCTCTCAAGATAGCGGCCTGCAAGTGCGACGTCAGTGATAAATCTTGTATCTTCTTTTTCTTTTTTTACCGTAAATAACTTTTTAAATATCATCTTCTGAATCCTATCGATAGGATCATCGGATTTACCCAGCCTCGATGCAAGATTTATATCCCTGTGTTTAAATGCTTCCAGTGCACTCGCAAGTCCGACTTTTACAAGATTACCCATTTCGATTAAAAGGCCCATAATATTCTTATCAAGGCTTTTTTTCTCTTTATTTTTTGAAAGCCTCTTGATTATCCTTGCTATATTCACTGAAAGGTCTCCGATTCTTTCAAGGCTCTTAATTATTATACTTACCGAGTGAAGAAATCTAAGATCAACTGCAACCGGCTGATGCTCTGCCTGGATAACTATACATTTTTCCTCAATGGAAACATCATATTCGTTTATTTTTTCATCTCCTTCAATTATCTTATCAGCCAGCTGCTGATCCATATTTATAAGCGTCTCAATAGAATCATGCACTGCATCCTGGACAAGACTCCCCATGGCAAGAACATCTTCCGTTAATTCTTCTAATTTCTGATGAAAGGTTTTTCTCATAATCAACTCCTATTATTTAAAAACTATTAAACTGATCACTCCCGCCTGCGTAGTCTTGCTCTGGCCCTTATAATTGCACCGGTTGCAGCAAATATCATCACCAGTATCAGCAGCACCAGGGCAGTGCCCCACTGCATATCTTCAGGCGCGTTAGGCATAGTGGTAGCAACAACAAACAGATGATAGGGTAGAGCCATTGCCTGGCTGAATATAGAATTTGGTAGATCAGGTTTCATAAAAGCCGCCACCGTAAATAATATGGGTGCAGTTTCTCCCGCAGCTCTTCCGATACCTATCACAGAACCGGTTATAATTCCCGGCAGAGCCCTAGGTAGTACTACTTTTATAATAGTCTGCCACTTAGTAGCACCCAGTGCCAGAGATGCGTGTCTGTAAGTATCCGGAACACTCTTTAATGCCTCCTCCGAGGCGGTGATAATAACCGGGAGAATCAAAAACGCAAGGGTCAGAGAACCGGCAAGAATAGATTTCCCAAAACCGAAAAATATCACAAACATACCAAGACCGAATAGGCCGAATACAACCGATGGCACCCCTGACATATTTATTATCGAAAGCCTTATTATCTTTGTAAACCTGTTTCTTACCGCATATTCGTTCAAATATATTGCAGAAAATACTCCGATGGGAAGCGCAAATACTATAGTTCCCAGCACCAGATATAAAGTACCGACAATAGCCGGCATTATCCCGCCTTCACGCATCCCCGCTCTCGGCTTTTGGCTGATAAATTCCCAGCTCAGTGTAGGCCCACCTTTGACAATAAGATAAATTATTATGCCGAACACAAATGCGATCACGATAAAACTCAGAAACATTAATACAAAGTACCAAATATTTTGTTTTATATACCTTTTTCGCATTTTTTACCTATCATATACTCCTAATCCTGCCGACATACCTGTCGGCAATCAAATTGATCATGAATGTTATAATAAATAATATCAATCCGATAGCAAAAAGAGCGGAATAATGAAGCCCCCCCTGAACAGTTTCCCCCATTTCCGCAGCTATGGTAGCAGTTATGGTCCTCACAGGCTGCAGCCATGAAAATACTATCCTGGGAGAATTACCCGTTATCATCAACACTGCCATTGTCTCTCCGACTATCCTTCCCAGGCCGAGCAAAACCGCGGCAATAATACCTGAAGAAGCGGTCGGAACCACTGTTTTAACAGTTGTCTCCCATTTCGTAGCCCCCAGTGCCAGAGACGCATGTCTTAACCTCTTAGGCACTGCATTTATTGCATCCTCCGAAATTGAGATTATGGTAGGTAGGGCCATAAACGCCAGCATTATTGATCCACTTAATGCGGTAAGGCCTATGCTGAGTCCGAATACCTCCTTTACAATCGGCACAATAGTCTTTAGACCAATAAAACCTATTACTACCGAGGGAAGAGTTGCCAGCACTTCTATTATCGGCTTGATTGTCTCTCTTATAAATTTTGGCGCAAGTTCTCCGATATAAATCGCAACTCCTACACCAAGAGGCACTACTATCAATATAGCACCAAACGCTACTTCTAAAGAGCCAACCAGAAGGGGGACAAAACCGAATTCCTCCACAACCGTAGGTGACCATTGGGTGCCGGTCAAAAAATCAAATATGGGATACTGCCTAAAAAAGTTAATAGAATTATATACAAGGAAAGTAAGTATAAGACCCAGTACTATAATAGAGATTATACCGTTAAGTAAAATAAATTTCGCTATTAAAAAATTCTTAAAATCCCTAAATTTTATCTTTAATTTTTTCATAAATACCGGGATTATATCTATAAAACATAATACAAATAATTTTAAAATTAAGCTATATCTTTTTAAGACCAAGGGCTATAGATTTTTAAAAACCTATAGCCCTTCTTTCTTTTTTTCCGTGTATTCTATCTTTTCAATCCTACATCAAATAAACAGATAAAATCTCTTTCTAAATAAATCTACGGAAGAGGTACAAAACCCGCACTCTGAGCCAGTGCCTGTCCTTCATTACTCAGAAGAAAGTCAAGATAAGCCTGACCCATATCGCTCAGGTCACCTTTCCTGTAATAATTATAAAGCGGTCTCGATATAGGATACTCTTCCGACCGTGCCGTATCAAGTGAAGGCTCTATACCCTCTACATTTATCAGCTTGGCTCCGCCATCTACAGCTTCCTGCAGATATCCAAGACCGATATAACCTATAGTATCGTCATTATCAGCGACCGTACTAACTACATCGGCATTTGATTGTAATGCAAGAGCAGTAGATACAAAGGTATAATCCTCGAACTCTTTATCTATCTGGACCACCCTTTCAAGGAAGTACTCATAAGTACCCGAAGATGAATCCCTGGAAGCCAAAACTATCTGTGTATCCGGTCCTCCCACTTCGCTCCAGTTGGTAATCTCTCCTCTGAAGATATCGGAAAGCTGCTCTATGGTCAGATTGTCGACACCAGTGATATTTCCGCTAGTCACGACACATATTGCATCGATTGCTATCACAACTTCTTCCAGTTCCACTCCAAGACCAGCGGCTTCGTCTACCTCTTTGTCTTTTACAGCTCTTGAAGCATCACCAATATCATTTAATCCATTTATTACTTCGGATATTCCTGTCCCGGAACCTCCGCCGCTGACAGTCACCGATCCGCCGTATTCATCCATGAATGCTTCCGCTACCAGAGTCGCGATAGGAAGAATTGTAGTAGAGCCGGAGATGATAAGCTCCTGGCCTTCGAACATTTTTCCGGCTTTTTCGCTTGTTTCTTCTGTAGCTGTTCCTTCTGCTCTATCACAGCCGGATAATATGATGCTTCCTATAAAACTTAATATTATTACAAAGCTGATGACAGTCCATTTTCTCTTTCTACTTCCGGACAATTGCTACTCCTTTCTTATATAAAAATAAGAGTTCATCTTTATTGGTTTCTTTAAATTATTTTTTTGGAGCCCGCGATCGGACTTGAACCGATGACCTTTTCCTTACCGAGGAAATGCTCTACCACCTGAGCTACACGGGCAGGATAATTTATTACCACACGATAGTCTTATGGTGGAGGAGAGAGGATTCGAACCTCTGTAGGCATTCGCCGGCAGATTTACAGTCTGCTCCCTTTAACCACTCGGGCACCCCTCCACTCTGGAGCCGGCGATCCGACTTGAACGGACAACCTGCTGATTACAAATCAGCTGCTCTACCAATTGAGCTACACCGGCAAAACTAATATATCCGGTCAATATTATACACTTAATCAATTCAAAGGTATAAGAACCATATATTCAACAGGCAGAGCACATAATATTAAAAATCCTTTAAACTTTCAATAGCAATTTTAATGGCTCCTTCCACAGGTTTCTTTATCAGAGGTGTAAAAGAGATTTTAGGGAAATGCTCTTTTAATCTGTTCATCAACACATTTTTAAAATACTTCTTACACTTAAACAAGCTTCCAACAATGATAAGAACAAATTCTTTATTTTTAAAACCAAGTTTTTCAGCTACAGTAATAACGGAAATCGCAGCTTCTTCAGCTTCTTCAGCCAGAATATTTGTGCTTTTTTTATCTCCCATTCTCGCCGTCTTACACACAATCTTCGCCAGTGCTGCGATTTTACCTTTTGAACAAATTGAATTGCTATATGCCCATTTAACCAGATCCTGCACTCTTTTTAAATTTAATCCTCCCGGTATCGTTCTCAAAAGCAGCGTTTTTTCATCCCTTCCATCATAAGCTTTCATAACCGCTTTCAATGCTTTTAATCCCGTTTCGTAACCACTTCCTTCATCGGCAAGAATATAATCCCATCCGGACGACCCCACCTGATCGCCTTCTTCGTTTACTCCGACACAATTGGAGCCGGTACCGGCAATAAGTATTACCTTGTTCTTACTATTACTTCCTATTTCAAGACCAAGTCTTGTGTCATTACAGATGATAGTCTTCTTCTGATCAAGGCAGCCTTTAAGCTTGCCATTAAATACTATTTCTTTATATCTTTTAGCATCCTCATCAGAGTCATTACCGGCAAAACCGAAACAGGAACTGGTAAAATGGATATTTTCTTTTGCTTTTAAACTCTTAATAGCATTAAATATAGCCGTATTGAGATTTTCTGTGGCTTTCTTAATTCCGACACTTTTAAAACTGCTGGAATCACGAACTTCTTCAGCTAAAATTTTTCCCTTGACATCCGCAATCTGAACGGTTGTTCTGGATCCGCCTCCGTCAACACCAAGAATATAGCTCATACTTTATACTGGTCCTTTTTTCCATTTATTATTACTTAATATGAAAATTTCTTCAATAATACTATAGTATAAAATAATGCAGCTTTAAAAATACCATTATTTTATTATAATTATACATGTAATGGATTTCAGCATATCAGCATAATCTTGAATCCCAGGCTGAACATTATACTCGAGGAGGAACATTATGGCTCCATCTGAAAGTATCAGGGAAAGCATAGCCGCTGGTAGTTTCTATCCTGCCGACCCTGATGAACTCCGAAATCAGATAAATAACTTTTTGGATAATGCTGAACTATTAGATCTAAAAAATATAAAGGCGATCGTATGTCCTCATGCCGGATATATTTATTCAGGCCAGGTCGCAGCATATTCTTACCGGCAAATAGCAGGCATTGAGTTTGACAGTATATTCTTAATAGCACCTTCTCATTCAGAATATTTTGATTTCAGTTCCATCTACAGCGGAGACGCCTACAGGACCCCTTTGGGACAGGTCTATATAGATAAGGAAAGAAGCAAAACACTTACGGATAAAAGTGATAGGATAAAATTATCTTTATATGGTCACAGAGACGAACACAGCCTTGAAGTACAGCTGCCCTTCCTGCAGGTCCTTTTTAAAGATATAAAAATAGTGCCCATAGTAATAGGCCAGCAAAGCAGTCAAAATATAAAAGAACTGGGAAACTCCATCGGTGATCTATTTAAAAGTGAAAAAATATTGATAGTGGCCAGTACTGATCTATCTCATTATCATCCCTATGATATCGCTGTCGCTTTAGACCAAAAAGTAAAGAAGCTAATAGGTGATTTTGACTCTGAAGCGCTGATGACAGAATTTATGAATGACAACGCCGAAATGTGCGGCGGCGGTCCGGTTATTTCAACAATGATCGCTTCAAAGATATTAGGTGCAGATACCGCGAAGATTTTGAATTATAAAAATTCCGGTGATGTTTCAGGCAACAAAAGTGCAGTAGTAGGATATCTTTCGGCAGCATTCTATAAAAAATAGCCGCTGTCGGCTATAAAATATTGTATTTATTGAAATTTAAATATGGAAAACATCGATCTTACTCTTGAATATAAAAAAACACTTATTAACATAGCCAGGCAATCTATTATAAATGCCGTAAACGGACGAAAGGCTCCAGACTATAAGATAAAAGACGAAATATTAAACAAGGCATGCGGAGCATTCGTAACCCTTCACGACAACAATGGCAATTTAAGAGGCTGCATAGGCAATATAATCTCCGAAAGACCTTTATGGGAAACTGTACGGAATATGGCAATAGAATCAGCATTAAGAGATCCCAGGTTCCCTCCGGTCTCTCCTCCAGAAATTGATGGTATCAATATCGAGATTTCAGTACTATCTCCTTTAAAGAAAATCAAAAATATCCAGGAGATAGAAGTAGGAAAACATGGGATTTTCATAAAAAAAGGCTTTTATCAGGGTCTGCTTTTACCTCAGGTTGCGTCAGAATATGGATGGAACAGAAACCAGTTTTTAGAACAGACCTGCTATAAAGCTGGACTGCCCAGCGGCTGCTACAAACAGGATGATTGTGAAATCTTTATTTTCTCTGCATTGGTTTTCGGTGAAAAAGATCTGTGAAACTGCCAGTTATATAAATAAATCAGCTATATCACGGTTTAATTTACTTACAATTATACCTATCAGACCTGGTCCGGTGTGAGCCCCAATAACAGAAGTGCACTCCGTGATCATAGTATCCACACATCTTAAAGAAGATTCTATCCTACTCATAATCCTTTCGGATTCCTTAAGAGAAAGGGTATGTATTATAGAGACCAGCACCCACTTTTCTTTTCTGAAATCTTTTATGACTCTCTTGGTTATCTCTACCAGTGAGCCGTATCTTGTAACAGCTATTCCTATCATTTCTACTAATCCATTTTTGATTCCCAGCAGAGGCTTTATTTTCAAAATCCTGGATATAAAATTGGCAATTGCAGGGACTCTTCCGCTTCTCCTCAAATATTTAAGGGTATCGATAGTACCGTATAATTTTACATTATCCCTTAAAAAGTCGAGCATGGATAAGATTTTTTCATAGGAATACTTTTTCAATGCCGCTTTAGCTGCAGTCAGGACTATAAAACCGGTACCCATAGCTCCGGATAGGGAATCGAATATTTTTATTCTTTTCTCTGCATTAAGCAGTTCTCTTGCAATCCGGGCGGATTTAATGACAGCCGACAGTTTTGAACTTATGTGTATGGAAAATATTTTTTTATATTTCTTAAGCAGCTTCTTATAAACTTCTAAAAAGTCATGAGGCGATGGTGAGGAAGAAGTAAATATCGCTTTCTTGGATTTCTGAAGGTTATAGATCTCATTCGAGCTTATATCTATGCCGTCCTTGAATTCACTACCGTTGTAATGTATATAAATAGGAATAATGGTTATATTGTATTTTCCCGCAACCTCTTTTGAAATATCGGATGCACTGTCAGTCACTATGGCAAACTCTTTTAAATTTCTTAAATCCTTTTTCATGACCAGCTTCAATACAACATTAAGCTATTTAAAACAAAAAAGATTCTGATATATTTTTTACTTTGCTCCAGCTCAATTATTTATTATACTCGTAATCTGTTATTATATATTATTCTGATTAAAAACGCAGAAAAAACCAAATTCAATCTTCTGTTTATCTTATACTGCCGGCAAAAATAGAGCCCAGAAGTTCCACTCTCTCTTCGGGGGTAGTCAATCTTGGCTGGCTAAAACCATTAAGCATTGTAGTTATTAAAACAGTATTTATGTGTTTTCCCTGATATAAAATATATTTTGTGATTATTCCAGGATTGTTCCCTAGAACATCCAGCTGCTGGCCAAAGAATAGATTGCCCAATCCGTAAATTATAAAATCTTCACCTCTGAACTCGACCCCCATAGGGTGGTGGGATTGACTGCCGTTTACTATGTCCGCTCCAGCATCGATCATTCTCCTGAAATCGTCAATCTGGCTCTCAGTAGGGCTATAACTGTAAGTTTCTTCATACTGAAAAGTAAATACTACCACATAACCTTCTCTTTTTAACTCTTTAATTATCTCTTCAAACTTCTCTATATCTTTTTCCTTTTCTACTTCATCATATACATTTATACTTGCAGAGCCCGGTGTATCTTCAGTGGCCCAGTCGCTTTCCGGGCCAAAGGTATTGGCACCAAGAAATGCTATTTTGTTATTTCCTATCTCAAAAGTAGCTGGCCTGTAGGAATCTTCAAGATCTCTCCCTCCTCCAAAATACGGCCAGCCTTCCTCATCATACATATCCAGTGTATAGTTCATCCATTCATGACCAAAGTCGTTCATATGATTTCCGGTCAGTTCTATGACATCCGTCCCAACATACCTAAGCAGTTGTATATACTCTGGTCTGCTGCAAAAAACCAGCCCTTGAGGCCTTGTCCCGTCACAGCCCTCCACAAAAGGCAGCTCGTTGCTAATATGTGTTATATCAGCATCTTTCAGAACATCCTTTATCTCCTCTCCCGGAGACAAAACTCCATCGCTTTCTATTTTCCTTGCCAGCTGTCTTACTATGGCAGTGACGCCAGTCATAATGACCGATACCAGCTCTTCCGTATCTCTGTTAGTAATGGAAATATCAGAAAAGCTTTCTTCTATCATGCCGGCAAGTTCAGGATCACTGCTCTTCACACTGATACTAACCGCCAGCGGATAGCTCCTGATATCCAGCTTCTTATCCAAAACAGACATATCATCCAGCTCAAGTACCTTATACTCTTTATCAATATCCTCAAAGGGAATAATTGAAAAACTATTATTATTCTCAAGATCAGTCGGGATCTGCCATTTATAAACAATGCTTATATTATCATTTCCGGCCGGTCCCCAAACTTCTTCAAGAATACTGTAGATTTCTTCTGTTACTATAAACTCCGGGGCAGAACCGTCTATTGAAAGGTAATTCAAGACTTCACTCTCTCCGGCCCAGAACATTTTTATATCTTCGTAGGATATATCGTCAAAGACTCTAAAAAAAGAAACAACCGGCGCTAAAATGTAAGAAATCCCTAAATCACTGCTGCCGGCACTGATTTCGATCCATACATCGGAATCTTCTTTCTGGCTTACTATTGTTGTCTCATCAAAGATCCTGTCAAGCTCATATTCTACTTCATTTCTTATAAAATCTGGAACAGCCTCACTTATCCAAATATTTGCAGTATTGGTTTCCTGCACTTCTTCTACTTCGGTCACTTCCTCTATACTCTCTTTATCAGAAGAAATATCACCAGAACCGCCGTTAGAGATTTTACATGAAGTAGATGCTTCCGGTATGCTCATTAAGGCCAGGACTACTACTGTAATTAGAATGGGTAATTTTATATTTCTCATTTCAATATAAGCTCCGTTTATAGATTAATATAATTCTATATTTTTACCGGTAAAATTTAAAGAAAATAAAATCATCGTTAATTTTGGATAAAAAATGTTATAATTACTCTTTAAAAATTATAATTTCATAGAAAATAAAGTTTAAAAGAAAGGAAAAAAGATGCTATCAAGAAAGGGAGCCGAAATAAAAGGGGCAAAAAATGTCACTATTATTGCCGAGGGAGTTAAAATAGATGGAAAAATCAACTGCCCAGGATCAGCAAGAGTTGATGGCATAGTTAAAGGTGATGTCTTAATAGAAAATGAAGTAGTAATTGGAAAAGAAGGCAAAGTAGAGGCCAACATGAAGACCAAAGATGCTATAATAGCCGGCTCTTATAAAGGAGAAATGGTTGCCAGCGGAGAAGTGGAAATAACTGCTACAGGTAAATTTATCGGTAACCTGACTCAAAAGGACGCACTTCTTACTATAGCCAAGGGAGGGCTATTTAAAGGAGAAAGCCTGGTGGGCGATGCCGAAGTTTTTAAACCAAAAGAAGAAAAAAAAATTATTCCTACTGATCAGAAGAGTAAAAGGGTTTAACTTTCTATAAGTTCGATATTCCCCCAGATGCCCAGTTTATCATCCTTTACAATCAAAATTCCTTTTATATCTTCTATATTTTTATAACTATTTATAGTTTTTGAAATATCTTTAGGGCTTTCTATACTGTTTGCCACCGAAGTAGCGGCTACGTCAGCACTGATGGCCGATACAGCCAAAACTGTTACCAGATCGCTCTTTCCCATGCTTAGTGAATGGCCGAAGCTCCCCGATGAAGAGCAAAGACCACACGGCATATCATCTTTCCTTATTCTCAAATATATCTTATCTGCAAAATGTTTATTTTTTAAATATATACCCACATCTATATTTTCATCACTTTTTATAAAGACGTCCCCGCCATTCTCTATTATCAGACAGCGGCAGAAGTCATCCAGACCGTAAGCGATAAAGTCACAAACTGCACCGGCAACAGCGGCCATGGGACCGACATTAAAGACAGCTGATTTGGCACACATTGTCTTTATCACAGGGTGATAATGCGGCCTACTTTCAACTGGCGACAGGCTTTTCTGAAAAGAAGGATTTTTTCTTATATGTGACTCCAGAACAGAGTAGATCTCTTTAATAAGTTTTTTTAATTTGCTACTTACGTCTTTATCGCTGCTTACCAGAATATCACTGTATTTATATAAGATCCTCCAGTTATATTTATTCTTACTTTTGACCTTATTTCTATATATGCTTTTGTCTACCTCGGCTACGTAATCCGTTAATCTTTCTATATTTATGCCATAATCGTTTACCATTTCCCAAGAATCACTTTTTCCTAAAGCTATTGTAATATAAAAAAACCAGAAAAATAATGACAATATATATAGCAGTGGTCGTTATGAGCATCAGCCAGTTAACAGAATCAAACAAATACATGGTCAATATTAAAACTGGTATTAAGAATACAGTTGCAACAATGCTTAATATCAATGGATTTCTAAACTTTGGACTCACCGGCTTTTAAACCACCCTTCCATGAAACACAGCCGAATTCTTTTATAATCACAGCTTTGCTAAAAATTATATTATATAGCAAATTAAAAATCTATTTTCGCTTACCGGCTGAATATTGGCAAAATAACAATATTAGAGTATTATATCTTACTAAATCAAAATCAAAACCCAAAAATTCTATGACAAAAACAATAGAAGAAATAAATGAAAAAATAAAAAGCGGGAAAGTTGTGGTACTGAATGCCGAAGAGATAATCGATTATGTCAAAGAAAAAGGCATAAAGAAAACAGCTAAAGATATAGATGTTGTAACAACTGCTACTTTTTCGCCCATGTGTTCCTCGGGTGCATTTTTAAACTTCGGTCATTCTGATCCCCCCATCAGGATGACGAAAGTATGGCTTAACGATGTACCCGCATATGCTGGAATAGCTGCTGTAGATGTATATATCGGCGCCACAGAGATTTCCGAAACAGAAGGCATGGACTATGGAGGTGCGCATGTTATTGAAGACCTAATCGCAGGAAAACCAATAAGATTAAAGGCAATAGGAAGTGGAACCGATTGTTATCCCAGAAGAGAGATCGAGACCTATATAACCAAAGATACCATAAACCAGGCCTATCTTTTTAATCCCAGAAATGCATACCAGAATTACGCAGCAGCTACTAACTCATCTAACAAGACTATTTATACCTATATGGGAAAACTGCTTCCCAATTTCGGTAATGTGACTTATTCAAGTGCCGGCCAGCTCAGCCCCCTATTGAACGATCCTTACTACAGGACTATAGGGATAGGTACCAGAATCTTTCTGGCAGGAAGTCAGGGCTATGTATCCTGGCATGGTACTCAGCATAAACCGGGTAATGAAAGGCCAGCAAGTGGTGTTCCCTGCGGTCCGGCCGGAACTCTCGCAGTTATCGGTGATTTAAAAAAGATGTCAACACAATACTTAAGGGCATGTACTTTCTATGGCTACGGCGTCACTATATTTATGGGTATAGGTATCCCGATTCCTGTCATCGATGAAGAAATGGTGGAATTTTTAAAAATCAAAGATGAAGATATATATACTGAAATTTTTGATTATTCTGTTCAGAGAAGGAATAAGCCCAGTTATGGAAAGGTCAATTACGGCCAGTTAAGAAGCGGAAAAATAAAGATCAATAACAAAAACGTTCAAACGGGACCGATTTCAAGTTATTCCAAAGCACTGGAAATAGCAAATGTGCTAAAAAAAGAAATAAAAACCGGTAAGTTTTTCTTAACCACCAGTGTCGCATCTATTCCCCTTGATGAAGAACTGAAAAAACTTGATATCCTAAGCAAGGAGGAACTCTGATGGTAAAAAGAAAACTAGTGTTGAGTTTCCCTGAAAATATTGTAACAAAACCAATCACTTATAGGCTGGTAAAAGAATTTAACCTGGAATTTAATATCCTTAGAGCTGAAATAACTCCTGATATGGAAGGAAAGATGCTGATTGAGCTAAGGGGCGATAAAGAGAAAATAGAACAGTCTATCAAGTACTTGACCGATACCGGAGTTTCAGTCCAGGAGGCCGCGAAAGATATAATAATAGATAAGAACCTCTGTGTTGACTGCGGGGTCTGTACCTCAATCTGTATCACTCAAGCACTCATTCTTGATGAAAAAACTTCCAAGCTGAAATTCAATAAAGAAAAATGTATCCTGTGCGAGTTATGCCTGAACTGCTGTCCCGTATCAGCTATAAAGGTGAATATCTAAACCCAGTAGCCTGTCATTACGATTCATAGACTTCAAACTCATCCTTAGATGCTCCACATTCAGGGCAGACCCAGTCATCGGGTAGGCCCTCAAACTTTGTTCCCGGTTCTATACCGCCGTCAGGATCTCCAATCTCAGGATCATAAATATATCCGCAAACCTGGCATTCCCATTTTTCCATTCCAGCTCCTTTTCTAATTTTTAATTAACCAGTGGCGATCATGTATAAATATTCAAAAGTAACTGCTGCAAATCTTTTTATCTCTTTGTAGTATAATAATATGGTAAATTTTTTTTTTATACAACTTGCACTTTTTAAATTAAGTCACGCAATGTCCAGGCAAAGAAATTTTAATAAACTTATAATTATAATCATATTTGCGGTATTGTTCTTCCTTGCCAATACAGCTGCAAATTATGTAGAAGATGACATAAACAATGACATCAGCATGGATCACACGGAAATCAATAACTTCTATATATGTGAGGTCAAAGACACCATAGATCCTCCTATATCAAATCATCTGAGTAAATGTTTGAAAAAATCCTACGACTCCAAATATGGCCTGATCATATTAATGGACACTCCGGGAGGGCTTGAAGCATCGATGAGGGAGATAATAGTGAACATGCTGAACACTGATATCCCGGTTATTGTATTTATCTATCCTGAAGGCGCCAGGGCCGCTTCAGCAGGGACTTTTATAACTTATGCCGGTGATATAGCTGTTATGGGGCCATCTACCAATATAGGAGCTGCTCACCCTGTAAATTTAGGCAGCGAACAAATATCCCAGGATATGATGAAAAAAGTCACCAATGACCTGGTATCTTTTATAAGAAATCTCGCTGAATCAAAAGGCCGTAATGCCGATTGGGCAGAAGAAGCTGTAAGAGAAAGCGTTTCCATTACCGCCACGGAGGCATTAGAACTGGGAGTGATAGATATCACTGCCGAAAATGTAGATGATATGCTTTCAAAGATAGATGGGAAAATTATAGAAAAATCGGGTAAGACTTTTATCTTTAATGTAAAAGCAGCTAAAACCGAAAAAATAGAAATGAGCTTCATCTCCCGCTTTCTTCATATTATCGTCAATCCAAACATTGCTTATATATTGTTTATTATAGGAATATTTGGCATAATCTATGAATTTTCACAGCCCGGCCTGGGTGTTTCCGGTGCCATCGGTGTTTTGTTCATAATTTTAGGGCTGTATGCATTCAGCGTCCTTCCCATAAACTATGCCGGGCTGGCACTGGTTATTTTAGCCATAATCTTATTCGTCCTGGACATAGTTATCGGCTTAAGCGGCGTACTTTCAATAGCAGGTGTTGCTTCGCTTCTAATAGGATCATTTTTATTGATTGACACTGACGCTCCTTATCTTAAAATAGCTACAAGCCTTATTATTAGTGCTTCGGTCGTAGTATCCGGTTTTTTAATAATAGTGATCAGGGCTACATATAAGGTTCACAGACAGAAACCAATCACTGGTGAAGCCGGAATCATAGGTGAAACAGCAGTAGTGTGCCAGGAATTGAACCCAAAAGGTCTGATCAAAGTAAATGGAGAGATATGGAGAGCTGTATCTCAGGACGGTAAAAAAATTAAAAAAGGCCAAGAGGTCGAAATATTATCTTTAAAAGGACTTACCTTAAAGGTTAAAATATTAAATAGACAAAATAATAAAAAAGGGGGTTAAAATGCTAATAGGTCCGACAATAGCAATCATTTTCGGTGTGGTCATTGTACTGATCATATTGATCTCGGCTATTAAAATCCTGAGAGAATATGAAAGGGGAGTAATATTCAGATTCGGTAGATTAAGAGGGACAAAAGGTCCGGGTATATTCTTGATAATTCCATTTGTGGACAAGATGATCAAGGTAGACCTGAGGACAGTTACTATGGATGTACCACCGCAGGATGTAATTACCAGAGACAATGTACCGGTAAAAGTAAACGCAGTTGTATATTTCAGAGTAATGGATCCTGCAAAAAGCGTGGTTAAAATCGAAAGATATATGGTGGCAACATCACAGATAGCCCAGACCACACTCAGAAGCATATTAGGCCAAGCGGAACTGGACGACCTGCTTTCCAGGCGGGATAAAATAAATCAGGAGCTTCAAAAAATAATAGACGAGCAGACAGATCCCTGGGGAGTAAAAGTCTCAACTGTGGAGGTCAAAGATGTAGAGCTTCCTCAATCCATACAGCGTGCATTCGCCAGACAGGCTGAAGCCGAAAGGGAAAGAAGGGCAAAGATAATCAATGCAGAAGGAGAATTCCAGGCTTCTGAAAGACTATCCGAAGCAGCAAGGGTACTGAGTAAATACCCGATTTCCGTACAACTCAGATTCCTGCAGACATTAAAGGAAATAGCAACGGAACAGAACTCTACTATTATATTCCCTGTTCCTGTCGATCTCATTGAAGCTTTCATTGAAAAGCTTGGTAAAAAATAGGGGACTTAAAGAATTTGCCTTTAAAGAAAATTTTTAATAAATATGCTGTTAGGAGAATCCTTGGTAAAAAAACCATTCTTAGACCACTGGAAAAACGTGATCTGAAAAAGTCTCTTGTCTGGTTAAAAGACCCTTCGGTAAATATGTATTTAAGCCAGAACTTTAGGGAATATGATAAAAGAAAGGAACAAAAATGGTTTGAGTTTATTAAGGGTTCCAAAAACGACATAGTCTTCGCCATTGAAGATATTAAAACAAATTTTCATATCGGTAACTGCTCCCTACACAAAATCGACTGGGAAAAGGGCAGCTGTGAAATGGGAATCATGATAGGTGATAAAGATTACTGGGATAAAGGTTACGGGTCTGATGTAATAAAAAGTATTATAAAATTTTCACTATCCGACCTCAAACTTAAGAATATAATTCTGAATGTATACAGCTACAATAAAAGAGCAATAAAAGTATATAAAAAATTTGGATTCAAGATCATAGAGATCCAAAATAAAGAACATTTTTACGATGGGAAACTCTGGGATACGTTGGTAATGGAATTCAGAGAAGGATAGATCCAGGCAATAATTATATTATAACGTACATTATAATATAATTATTTTAAAAAATTAAAAGTCTCTAATATATTTTCTATACAAAATATCTGAACTTTATATCAGTACTTGTTTCAAGTATAATTCTGCTTGTTTTTTAATAATCATTTTTTTGATAATATTGTCACATCTATAACAAAATAATGAAATTATGTATACATATAAAAGAAGTAGATTTGGTCCTGGTTCCATATTTTTCATAACTGTCTTTATATTAACCGCTGTAGGAATGGGATGCCTTGCATATTTAAACAAGGGGAAGTTCTGGGATATATTACCATATGTATGTATACCGGTAATTACATTAAGTATTGTACTTATAATATTTAATCTCATAAGGAGAAATAGAGGTAATTTCTTCTTTACCTTGTTCTTTATATCCTCTCTCATAGGATTGATACTTTCATATATTTTTGGTCCCGCGGTTCTAACCGACAAAGCTCAGAATAGTTATGAAAGTGAAGATTATGACCTGTCTATTGATTATTATAATATACTTATAGAAAAATACTCCGGCAGCAGCCTTGCCGTAAATGCTCTGGGAAAGATCCCATATTCCTACTACGCAAATGCTGATTATCAGGAAGCAATCACTAGTTTTGAAGAAGCAATAGATTCAGGAGTAATAAGCGACAGCGACCTTGAAGTAAAAAAGATCATTGAAGACTGTTATTATAAATTAGCTCAGGATAATTACAATATTAAAAATTACAGCCAGGCAGGTAAAAATTACCTAAATGCAGCCGACGTGCTGAAAGAAATCAATAAAGAATTTACCAATACAAATGAAGCTTTCATTGCACTCTATAAGATACCTGAATATCTATATAATGCAGCACTGAGTTTTATCGAAACTGATGATCTGAAGAGTTCGATAGCAGCACTTGAAGAAATAATTGAAAAATACAATAACAGCGAATATTTTGATCCTGCCGGTGCTCTTTTATTTAATCTTTATATTGAAGAGGCGGCAGAGCTGGCAGACAATTTTGATTATAACGAAGGAATTGAAGAGTTCCTCAAAGTCCTGGATCTGGAAGTTAAAAATAAATCTTACCATGATATACCAAACAGTAAAAAAAGAACGGTATTTTTTAACATACCGATCGATACCCTCAAAGATACCGCTTCGAATAAATATTCCTCCGGCAGTTATGAAAAAGCAGCATTCCTTTATGAATTAATAATTGAATATCATCCAGAATCAGAGGAAGAATTGAATCCTTTACTTGTTGAATCTAAAATAAAATCAATAGCTGCCTCAGATCACAGCACATTCACATTATCCGCTCCTGAGCGAAAAATATGGGGACAGGAAAAAAGCATACTGATAATTGAAAATAATACCAACTTTAATCTGGCTTTATATCTAAAGGGTTCTGAATCTATAAGGGTAAAAGCTGAAAAAAATTCCTCGATTGAAATAGAAATCACTTCCGGCACGTATGAGACTGCATCCGAGCTTGACGATCATGATATTTTACCATGTTATGGCATAGTGACTTACGAGGAGGGCCAGAGATACAGAGAAGAATATACCGTCCCTGATTGAAATGTCACTTGATTCTTTTCATGCTGTCATCTATCAATACCTTTATATTTTTATCCAGAAAACCCTTTACATAACCAAAGTCACTATTACGGTCAACATTACAATTTGCTTCCATCCCGCTCAGGAGCCTGTTAAATACATCTAAAGTAGAATCTATCTGCTGCTTTGTCTTTCTTTCATCAGCCTGCTTTAAGTCCTTTACAATTTTATCCACAGCCTTATTAAATCTGTTATAGTCGTCTTTAAGTGCTCCAGTCAATTTTGCCTTCTGCCAGAACCATGTCCCTCTATTTTTTTTATTAAACAGTCCAAAAAGACCGAATAGATAATTCAGATCAATACCGGCTAATCCACAAATATTGCCGATCACATACATCCTCCTGGCCATATAGGTAGTCCTATTTAATTTTTTAAAATCAATAACATTCATTGCTTCTCAATAGTTATATTAACATTAAATCAATCACAATAACATTTCTATATACCAGACTTATATTATTTAATAAAACTTAAAGATTATGATGTTAGTTCTTGACCAGAAACCTCAATAATTTTCCTTTACCCTTCTTTATTCCTATTCTTTCCGTTATAACTATTTTAAAATCATTTCTTTCCTCCCGGAAATTAAATATGCATAGACCGTTTTCTCCTGATACAATATCAGCACCATTATCCTCGATACTTATGCCTAATGCTATGGTCAATTTACCCGGCCCATCTGCAGGGTTGATGACCTCGCCGATTTTTCTTCTCTTTTTCATAATATCGATTCCCCAAATCGGTTTTAGGCCTCTTATCAATACCGCACCAGGTTTACCTTCCGCTTCAGTCACGACATTTAACAGATAATACATCCCATAGCACAGATAAACATAAGCAGTGCCCGGTTTTCCAAACATTATCCTGCTTCTCTTTGTCCGACCGCCGTATGCGTGACTTGCAGGGTCATCCTGGCCGTAATAAGCTTCTGTCTCAATGATTATTCCACCCACCATTTCCTGCCCGCTGAATTTTATTAATGCCCTCCCCAGCAGTTCTCTTGCTACTTCTGAAGTATCTCTCTTGTAAAATTCCCTGGCTAATATATTTTTAGTCGAGATTTCCATACTCTTACATACATTTTTTTTAAAATTATACCCATAAATATAATATAATATAATAGCAATATTATTTTTATGTTATACATAGTCACTAAAAACCCACTTTTTTAAATAAAATCACTTAATTTAATAAAAAGTTTTTTATTGAAATAGAAAAAAAAATTTTGTATATTACATAACAATATTGCTTAAAAAAGAAAACAGAAAGGAATTCTATGAAAGTAAAGATTGATAAAGAACTCTGCACCGGGTGTGGTTTGTGCGAGGAAACATGCCCGGATATTTTTAAATTAAATGAAGACGAAGAGATAGCAGAAATAATCAAGACAGATTATGACGAAAGCGACGAAGAGTGCATCGATGAAGCCGTAGAGAGCTGCCCGGCAGAAGCGATCTCAACCGATTAATCTATATCAAAACATTCAATATTAAAAAGTAATCATTCAGGAAAGATGGATTTGATAGGGTTATACCGTCTTTAATTCCATTAACTTATTTCTTACTCTTTTAACATATTCTGTGGGATCATCTGATCTATAAATAGCGGTACCTATAACCAGAACATTTGCGCCTGCACTGACAACATCCGGAGCTGTATCAATATTGATACCTCCATCTACCTGAATGTCTATATTCTTTTTTAAATTCGAAGAATATTTTTTATATTCTTCAATCATTTTCTTAAGACTTTTTATTTTATATATCATTTCAGGTATGAATCTCTGTCCTCCGAATCCGGGGTTTACGGTAAGTATCAGTACCATATCGACGATTCCCAGTACATTCTCTATAAGGCATAGGGGTGTGGAGGGATTCAATGCAACCGCAGCTTTCTTTCCGGCATTTTTTATATAATTTAAAGTACGGTTCAGATGAGGGCATTCTTCAGCATGAACATTTATCAGATCTGCACCGCTTTCTATAAAACTGTCCAGCAGTCTGTCAGGGTTCCTGATCATAAGGTGAACGTCCAAAAACAGCCCGGTATTTTCTCTCAAGCATCTTATAGTAGGAGAGCCGATAGTAATATTGGGAACAAAACTGCCGTCCATAACATCTACATGAAGCATGTCCACTCCGGCTTTTTCGACCTTTTTGATCTCACCGGCCAAATCAGCAAAATTACTGTTTAAAATAGACGCAGAGATTTTTACATCCACTCTTCTACCCGTTACACCTTTCTTTATATTATTTTAAATCACAATATGTGATTATAACATAATCTCTAAATAATTTATCAGCTTCGGAAAAATAAATATTATGCCTTTAACGGAAAAAAGCTTGGCATTTTAACTCAACTTTAGTATATTTTATAGTTAGCTTAATGATTTTTTGAAAATAAATTTTCGAGGATGGGTGAAATCCCCTACCGGCGGTTATAGTCCGCAACCCTGTTTATTTAAGCAGGCTGACTTAGTGTAATTCTAAGACCGACAGTTACAGTCTGGATGGGAGAAAATTTTTGACTTATTTTATTATAAAGCCATGGATTTTCTCCATGGTTTTTTTATTTAAATATATAAATATATGGATCATTATATGGAGTATGAAGAGCAAAACAATTTTACCGAGGAAGATAAAAAATATATGGAGCTTGCCATAAAGCTCGCCGAAAAAGGAAGGGGGAGCACAAATCCCAATCCTATGGTGGGAACTGTCATTACCAAAAACGGCAGGATCATATCGTCAGGCTACCACAGACAGGCAGGTCTGCCCCATGCTGAAATAGAAGCCATAAATAATTCCAGTCAGTCTCTTGATAACTCTACCATGTATGTGACACTCGAGCCATGCACATTTCAGGGGAAAACGCCACCCTGTGTAGATGAAATCGTAAAACACCGGTTTAAAGAGATAATAATTGGATGTATAGACCCTAATCCTAAAGTCAACGGTAGGGGAATAAGATTCTTAAAAAAAGCAGGAATTAAAACAAGAAGCGGGCTTCTTAAAGAAAAAGTCAAACTTCAAAACGAAGTCTTTTTTAAACAAATAAAGACAGGAATACCTTTTGTATGTTGTAAAATCGCCTCAAGCATTGACGGCAAGTTAGCCGCCAGAACCTCTGACTCCAGGTGGATAACATCAGATAAATCAAGAATGCAGGTGCAGGATCTCCGCAAAGAATATGGCTGCACGTTTACCGGAATAAATACAATACTAGCTGATGACCCCTATCTTTTCCCGAGAAAAGGAATTAAAGGTCTGATAAGTTTAAACAAAGATTATAACGGTCAAAAATTTTATAGGGTGATCCTTGACAGCAGTCTCAGGATTAATCTTGACTCCAATATAATAAAGACCTCGGACATGGCAAGGACAATTATTTTTACTGCCAAAAAGCAAGGGAAAACAGCACAGAATAAAATCAAGGAGCTCTGTAAAAATAACATCGATGTGCTGGAGGTGGATAGAGAAACCAATAAGATTTTTGGCCTGGATATTTTAAAAGTACTCAAAACTCTGTATAAAAAATACGAAATAACTTCCCTGCTTTTGGAATGCGGACCGACACTTGTCACTTCCTTCCTTAAGAGAGATCTAATAGATAAATTTATCTTTTACCTTGCTCCAAAAATCATAGGAGGGGACAGCAGTTACAGCATGTTCGGCGGCCTCGGTATAGACAGGATAACAGATTGTATAAATTTAAGATTTGACAGCATAAGAAGATCTGGTGGTGATGTGGTAGTCACTGCCTATCCTCTAAAAGAATAAACAGCTAAATCAGGAGTTTTTATGTTTACAGGACTTATAGAAGATACCGGAAGAATAAAAAGAATAACCGGTAAAGGTCAGGACAGAGAAATTGAAATACAGTGTCAGAAAGTCTTAAAAGACTTAAAAGCCGGTGATTCCGTATCAGTAAACGGCGTTTGCCTTACCGTTAAAGCCACTAGCAGTGCCAGTTTTACCTGTGATATCTCTTTCAGCACTCTGAATGCTACGACTTTTAAATACTGCAATTCAGGGGATATAGTCAACCTCGAAAACTCTCTTACTCCAGCCGATAAACTTGGAGGACACCTGGTAAGCGGCCATATTGATTGTATAAGTAAAGTTTTAAAAATAATAAGTATTGGAAAGTCATATCTTATCAGTTTTGGACTTCCATATGAAATCCGTGAATTTGTGGCTCCAAAAGGCGCCATAGCCGTTGATGGGATCAGCCTTACAATATCTGAAGTCAAAAATGATATCTTCAGTTCAGCCATAATCCCTTATACCTATGAAAATACTAACCTGCAATATAGAAATCCAGGAGATGTGGTCAATATCGAAGTAGATATGGTCTCACGCTATGTTGTAAATTATTTACAGCATAGACA
The DNA here is from genome assembly GCA_964610385.1 of uncultured Actinomycetota bacterium. Classification (GTDB taxonomy): domain Bacteria; phylum Actinomycetota; class Humimicrobiia; order Humimicrobiales; family Humimicrobiaceae; genus CAZBSE01. Next base: position 133,156 of record CAZSXW010000005.1, on the reverse strand, counting down.
AATAGGCGGTAAGGACTTACAGAGATCAAAGAATAAAATTTTTAAGGAGAAACTCGAAAAATATGGATTCAAAAAAAAGGAAAATTAAAGCTCGTTTCTATTCCATTGAAGACACCATGGACGACATAAAGTCTGGGAAAATAATAATCATCGTCGACGATAGATCGCTGCGTAATGAAGGAGTGTTTTTCCAGGCTGCAGAAAAAGCAACCTCAAAGTCGGTAAATTTTTTTATGACCCATGCCCGCGGCTTGATCTTTTTACCCTGTGAACAAAAAAGGCTAAATCAACTAAAGATACCGATGATAGGCCGCGATTTCGAAGACTCTTCTACTAACCTTGGAGCTCTGGCCGTATCCATAGATGCCAGATCTATCAGTGGCAGCGGTGTTTCAGCTGGAGACAGGGTAAAGACCATAAAAACTTTTATCGACCCCGGTACCGATTCTGATGACATTTTGATACCCGGCCATATTTTTCCCCTCTGTTCTCATAACGGAGGTATTCTTATAAGAGCCGGCCATACGGAGGCCGCTGTTGACCTCACAAAAACAGCAGGTCTGTATCCAGCAGGGATTATCTGCGAGATCATAAGAGAAGATGGTGAAGTCGCGCTCCTTCCCGACCTGATTAAAATATCAAAAAGATTCGATCTTAAAATAGTGACCATTGAAGAACTTATAAGATACAGAAAGAGAAAAGAAAAGTTGATCGAAAAAGTAGCTGAAATAAACCTTCCTACCAAATGGGGTGATTTTAAAGCTGTTACCTACAAGTCAATCATAAGCCCCGAATTTCATATAGCTTTTATAAAAGGTGAAGTAAGAGGTAAAAAAAATGTTTTGGTAAGAGTACACTCGCAGTGTCTTACCGGTGACACCTTTGGTTCCACAAGATGTGACTGCGGTGATCAACTTGACACTGCATTTAAAAAAATAAACAAAAAAGGTTCAGGGGTGCTTCTTTACATGTCTCAGGAAGGAAGGGGTATAGGGTTCTGTAATAAAATGAAAGCCTACGAGCTTCAGGAAAAAGGTCTGGATACCGTTGAAGCAAACCTCCATCTCGGTTTTGATGCTGACCTTAGAGATTATGGTATCGGAGCACAGATACTTTCCGACCTCGGCCTTACCACCATCAATATTATGACAAATAATCCTAGAAAAATAGTAGGTTTGGAAGGATACGGACTTAAGGTTACCAAAAGAATACCGATAACCATACCTCCCAGTAAAAACAATAAAAAATATCTATTGACAAAAAAGAATAAATTAAAACATATGTTAGACTAAAAGTCAGAAAGGAATATCATGAAAAAATATGAAGGTAAACTAAATGCAAAGAATCTCAGGATAGGCATAGTGATAAGCAGGTATAACGACTTTATAACCTCAAAACTGCTTGACGGGGCACTGGACTGCCTGCTAAGACATCACTGTGAAGAAAGCAATATCGATATAGCATGGGTACCCGGTTCATTTGAAATACCGCCTGCGGCAAAAATAATGGCCGAGCTAAAAAAATATGATGCCATCATATGCCTGGGAGCAATCATAAAGGGTGATTCATCACATAATCAATATATTGCAAGCGAGACTATCAAGGGAACAGCCAAGATCGGCTTGGAGTTTAATATACCTGTCGCTTTTGGAGTTATAACTCCCGATAACCTGGAACAGGCAGTTGAAAGAGCCGGTACAAAAATGGGAAACAAGGGCTGGGATTCAGCATTAAGCGCGATTGAAATGGCAAACCTGTTTCTGAGTTTAAAATCCTAGCTTTTACTGATCTGAAAAGCAGCCGGAATATAAATAAAGTACTAAAAAGTTTTGTATGGCTGATCCTACACCAATAAGGATAAAATTTTTAAAAAATTGCTTGTAATTTTCTTATCCATACCTTAGGATTGTATTGCAACTTTTTTAACAATTATTTCTTATTGAAATGCATTTATTTTTATTATATCAGTACTTTGTTTTGTCTGTTCTGGTAATATTCCTGATAAACTTTATTTTAAATAATATTTTATTTAAAAATATTGCCGGTTATTCACTTCCGGAATCTTTTGTAAAACAACGCCCCCTGATATCAATAATGATCCCTGCCAGGAATGAAGCCAAAAATATAAAAACGTGTGTTTCATCTTTATTAAAACAGGATTATTGCAATATAGAAATACTGGTACTGGATGATAATTCTACCGACGACACTTCCCTGATCGTCAAAAGGATCTCTAAAAAAGACGGCAGGGTAAAGCTTATTACCGGCAAGCCGTTAAAGGAAGGGTGGATCGGTAAAAGTTATGCCTGCCATCAGCTGGCAAAACATGCTAAAGGTGAATATCTTCTTTTTACAGATGCAGATACGCTGTACTTTAAAAATGCAGTTTCCAGCACCGTCGGTTGTCTCATAAAGAATAAGTTAGATGCTCTATCTGCAATCCCAAAACAGATAATGGTCAGCATACACGAAAGGCTGGTAGTCACCTGGGTTCACTTTGGGATCTTAAGCCTTTTACCCCTGATAATGATAAAGAAATCGAGATACCCCCTGTTCTGTACTGCAAACGGACAGTGCATGTTATTTAAAAGAGAAGTCTATAGAAAAATAGGAGGTCACAGGTCGATAAAGACTAAAATCCTTGAAGACATACATATTTCAAAACAGGTAAAAAGACACGGATATAAATTTATGATATTCGATGGAAGTAAAAATATATACTGCAGGATGTATAGGAATTTCAGGGGACTTATAAAGGGGTTTTCAAGATTTATGTTTGCTGCTTTCGATTTCAAGGTTTTTAATATCACAGTAGCTATTTCATTTGTCTCAGCCATATTTCTATTTCCCTTCATCCTTCTTCCCCTGGGAATCCTGGTGTTCGACTGGCCCAATCTTATAATCAATCAGATTATAATCCAGACTTTGATCGTACTTGCCATGAGAATTGTCCTTTCTATAAGGCTAAGGAATAGGATCCTCGATACTATTTTTCATCCTATTTCAATGATATATATAATACTTATCTGTATCAATTCTGTGCTTCAGACAAAATTCGGAGAAGGGGCATACTGGAAAGACAGGAGCTATGATATCAGGTTTAGGTGACCAATTTTTACCTGACTGGTGAATTATTATTTACTCGCTTTCTTTTATGTTATATACTTTTAAAGCAATATTAATATGCACTGTTAAGTGCTTTTCTGGGATTGATCTTTAACCTTTATGCCAATAAGTGCCAAGGAGAGCATAAATAAACTAAAAAGTGAAGTTTCCAGCTGCAAGAAATGCCTGGATCTGGTAAAGACCAGAAAACAGCCTGTTCCCGGTACAGGGTCACCCAAAGCGAGTATAATGGTAATAGGCGACTGCCCCGGTGCAGAGGGAGCTGAAAAAAAAGGTGTCCCCTATACCGGCGATGATTCGGGTAAATTCATGAAAAAAATTTTTGACCAGACCAAGATATCTTTTACCAAAGACCTTTATATTACTTATCTGGTAAAATGCACACCTAGAAAAGCAGTGAAGAAAAAGGACACTTCTACAGCAGAGACTATCCCGCCACTTGAAAGACATATAAATAACTGCATCTCATTTCTTACTAAGGAGATCTCAATAATTACCCCTCATATAATCGTCTCGCTTGGGCTTGATGTGTCCAATATTATCCTGAACAGGTTCTTCTCTGTTGATAAAAAATATACCGATATGGAAAAGATACATATGAGAATATTTGAGAATCCATCGTTTAAACTAGTCCCATTTTTTGATCCCCGGGATGTAATTGTAAAACATGCTGTCACCGAAGAAAGATTTTTAAAGGATTTTCAGTCACTGGTAAAACTGTCAAAAATGGTCTGAAGTATTTAATCTTCTATAAGATATATTTTTATTCTCCTTCTTCCGTATCTATAACACTCTTCTCGAGATTCAAAACACAGATCGACCCTGTTTCCCTTTATCCAGCCTCCGGTATCAGCAGCTAAAGCTTCTCCGTAGCCGGGTATATATATCCTGGTACCAAGTGGTATCACCCTTGGGTCCACAGCAATAATACCTTTCCTGGCCCTCAGACCTATTGCCGTTATTCCATTGCCGTTTATATCATTGCCCCCCTTCCCGAAAGCATAATAGGCTGTCGCGACTACGTCCCATTCACCCACCAGGGTAAGACCGGGGGGCTGGATTTGTGCAATCCTCTTCCTTATTTCATTAAGGAGACCCTGTATCTCCGATTTTTCACCTTTTACTTTCTCCAGCAGGACTTTGTTTTCCGCAAGGCTCTTTTCAAGCTGCTGTTTTTCGGTAGTGATACTATCCTTAGTGCCTTCGATCTCTGCCTTTTTCTCTTCGGATTTTCTGCAGATCCTGTCATATTCTTCCCTTTCAAAGCGAAGCTGTTCTATGATTTCAGCCTCGCTGCTCATAATATTTTTAAACAGGTAGATATTATTTACCACCTCGTTTAAATCTCTCGCACCAATAATAAACCTGGCCACGTTGTTATTACCATACTTATATGAAAAAATTATTTTCTCCCCCAGGATAAACTTCTTCTCTTTAATACTTTTATCCAGTTTCTCTCTTTCTTTATCAAGTTCTTCAAGCTGACCCTTCAATACTGCCAGTTCCTGGTCTAAAGAATCAAGCTGGTTTTTTATATTTTCAATTTCCGTCTCAGATGCAATTATTTCCTCAAGTAGCTCTTCCTCATCACCGCTCAACCTTGCAATCGCATTCCCCAATTCATGTAAAGTTATTGCCTGCAACTTTCCTGGGAAAGACAACAGCGTAAAAGCCAGAGTTAAAAAAATAACTGCTGCTGCGACAATTACTTTCCGTGAATATTTCTTTGAAGAGTTAATTTCCATTGAAAATTTTGGTTCGTACACTTTTCCATGTAAAATAAAGCTCAAACATTAAAGTAGTATATAAGTTCATCTGATAATAGATAATTTTATTATATTTAAATACATTTTTATAGAATCAATCAATTAGGCCTATTTTGGAAATCTGTAATGTCCGGTAATGACTTCTTCTTTTAAAATGTCCTTTTCTATTGTATATCCCGGATCGATATAATTATAGATTATCTTTGATACCCCGCTTCTTGTGGTATTATTGGAAATGATTCCGACATTATCACTAAAACCGTCCTCATCCATATCAAAAAAAACTACATCTCCCGGAAGCCATGAATTTAAATTGTTTGCGTCTAAAGCATTAAAAAAGATCCCCAGGTCCTTTGCATTTCGTTTAAAGAAAATCTCCATATTCAGGACCCTCCGGTAATCGATATTGGGATCGCAAAAACTCCGGCCCCATTTCTCTCTTATTGGATACTGGTCAAAATTATTACTGATATCCTCGTATACCAGATCTCTTAAATTAAAACCGGCTTCAAGGAAGGCTCTGGCTACAATATCCGTAGAGATCGCCAGATCTCCGGGAGGATCACCGTCTTTAAAATAATTATTTTCCCCCTCTTCCACTCTTATAGTCCTGGCCGGACTACCCAGCTGGTCCTTTGCACCCTGCATGATATCTTTCTGGTCATTGATCCCGTCATCATCGGCATCACCGGTAATCGGGATATTATCCATATCTATCAATCTATACCTCGGCAGTAAATCGGAAAGAGCAGTGGCAGGCTTATACTCCTTTTTAAAAGAAAATTTATTTACGGTTATAATAACCGCTATCGCTATAAGCAGTACCAATATGATGATCAAAAGATGTCTTATATTTAATCTTTTTTTATTTTTTACCAAATCACTAAATAAGCTGCAGAATAAATGATAATGGAATTTATATTAAAAAATAAGCCCGGTTATTTTAAAATCTAAAATGCCAATATCAATACCTGATATTTCCATCAAACACTTTACGGCCATCATTAATATAGTCAGGGTAAAAAAAGTAATATAAACATAGTAAAATCTGGGAAATTTGATCCTTCCAACCGTTTCTTCAGAGGGTTTTTTAAAGAAATTGATCACCAACCTAAAAATATTTACCATAAGAAAGATAAAAGTGACTGCAATCAAAGCCAGCAGTATTATATTTACGGCACCCATCTCCGAAATGCCTGTATTACCGGCAAAATATTTTCTAAAGGGCAAAATATAAAGGGCTGTAACCGACCATGACATAATTATGATAATAAGATTTATGCCAACATAAATATTACTCCTCGCGAGTCCCCTTACTGCGGAAATGGAATCGCTACCGGTAAGTTTCTCAATTCTGCTAAAAATGCCATATACAGGTACAAAACTAAGGATTAAAAGAAACGTATTTGCCATGTTAAGCCATTTCATTGAAAGACTGCTTATCATCCCTGTAGAAAGCATGGAGATATTCAGTAGAAAAATACCGATAAAATATAAAAACAAAAACGATATTATCCTTCTGATGCTTGCGGTACTGGCCGCACCTAAATTACCGGCAAACATACAGATAAAAGTTAAGGTTATCAAGACTATAGAGACATAAAGGCTGCCCTTTTCCATGAAAAGAGCGAATAATTCGCCAAATTTAAAAAATACAAAAAAACCTACAGGGAAATACAAAAACCATATAACTGCATTAGAAGAAGCATTACTCCTTTTCAACAGGCCCATATAAGGATTCTGGAGTGGAAACAGGAAAAAATAAATATAAACAGCGACACCGAAAACGACCACCCCCATCATTACCAGAGGATTCGTTATGCTTTGGGACTCTAAAATCTGGCTGAATCCTTTTAGACCGGCAGTACCGTAAAGTAATGAAAAACCAAAGAAGAACAAGATCAATGTCAAGACTGGTCTTAAAAAGAACCTGATTGTGTAACTACCTGCCGCACTGACACCCAAATCCAGACCTGAGACCAATTGAAATACGGCCAAAACAAATAAGGTAATACCGGCAAACATTAAAATAAAACTATCCGTTATAACGGTAAAAACTGCGCATATGACTGAAAATAATAAAATCATCAATAACTTAATAAAATGATCGCGGTCAATTTCATACATCGAAACAAAAAATAATATGTTAAGAGCACTGAATATGATAACTCCAACCTCCAACACCTGCAGAGTGCCAAACACAAGTAAACCATTGGAAACACTTCCCGGAGAAATGAAGATATGAATATTAAGATAGAAAGCCAACAATAAAGAAACTGCGGTGACTGCTATTATAAATCTCTTGACAGACCTTTTTTTTGACAGCCCAAAAAAAGATGAAATCAAAATTGCAACGGCCATAACAGCTATACCCTCCATAGGATTTATCTTTTCACCAATATTAGATATGAATTCCATAATTTATCTGTTATCCTCTCCCCACCAGTCACTTGCGGTCATCCTGAATAATCTGTAATTTTCATAAAAAACCTTTTTTTCCATCAAGTTCAGCTTTGAATAAATATAATAGACAATACAAAACATTAAAAAGTAAATGGTTATTACTCCTGATATAATAAAAACTTCAGTCCAGAGAGAATACATATGCAGCATATTAGAAAAATTTAAAAGATTAATGACCGCAGAGATTACTATAAATTGATAGGAAATAAATAATGTTATGATACCCCTACTGTAAAAAATACCAAAAATCCCCAAAAGGAAAAGTAAAAGATTAAAATATATTATAAATTGAAAACTCATTTTTTATCCCTGCCAATAATCAGAAACCAGAAAAAAGACATGACCAACATTGCAATTATAAATATCAAGATCATTCTGTAATCGGTTAAAAGCAGCCCGGTAATATCACCAAGGCCGGCAATAGTAATATCCTCTATGATTGCTAATTCCCGTATAAAGCCGTGAGTAGAAACATAGATTAAATAACCGATGATTCCGCAGAATAAAAGTGGCAGAAGAATATTAAAAATCATACCTGCGCGGCTATTTTTTGATATTTCTTTTCTTTCTGATTCCTCAGTATTTCCGAACATCCTTACCTGAAAAACAAACAGGTTTAGCGATAGAAAGAAGAAAATAACAGTAATCCCGACTATGAAAAATAAGACCCCCGAATAATAGATAAAGCTTAACACTCCAACAAATAAAAAGGTTAAAAACATAAATATCAGTTTCCATCTTCTGTTTTTCATAAAAAGGGATAACAATGCAAATGCCAGTAATCCGGAGATCGCAATGTATCGTATTATTATAATTGTTAATTGGCTTTCAAATGACATAATTTTCTTACCAGAAATCCTTTGTTACGCCTGACGGCTTTATCAACTCCACTTTTTCCAACTTTAGATCTTTCTCACTATGTTCGGCAAGCTGATACCTATAGGACATATTAATAGCATTCATTTCACAAAACTCAATACAATTTCCGCAAAATATACATTTCCTTAGATCCAGATAGAATTCGTCTAAAATCTCCTTTCCTTCTTTGCCTACTCTTTTTTTTACTTCTATGCATTTCTGCGGACAGATAATTTTACACAATCCGCATCCATTACAGATTACCTCAAGCGTATCCAGATCCAACTTTAAATGTAGGACACCTCTGCTCCCTTCAGGGATTATCATTCTCTCTCCTGTATATGCCACAGTCCTGGGCTTTCTGAATATATTCCTGATGCTAATTAAAAAGTTCCTTATTAAACTTAACATTCCTATAAAATATCCTGTTAAAACAAATTATAATTTCTAACAATGGAAAAACCAAAAGTGACCACAAAATTTACCAGTGATAGAGGAAGCAAAAATCTCCAATTAATCCTTACCAAAAGCCTGTAACTATCGATCCTGCTGGTTGCCTTATCCAGAAGCAGCAGTATTATGTAAATAAAATAAAACTTGACTGCGATCATTATTTCTCCCCTTATAAAATATAAATTCTGCCATCCTCCCAAGTAAAGGATGCTTAGAAGCATGATCAGGAAGAAAACGATCATATAAGCAGATATCCTTTGTATTACTTTTACCAAACCGGTACCCTCTCGGCCTATTTTCACATCACCGGGCAATAAATAGTTCTTTCCGCTTATGCCAAGTAACTTTAACTGCAGTAACGAAGAAATAAACAACGTAATAAACCCCAGGGGCTGGAAAATTATGTTCCAATACTGGTGCTGGGAATTTATGATTTCTTTCAGGCTTAAAGTCTTATTTATAAAAATAATACTTGCTATACTTAATAAACAGGGAACAAGGAAGGAAAGCAGAATCATCAGTTTTTTACTTACCTCACTTAGCACTTCGTTGTAAGAAGTACTGCACGAATCAAGAAACAGCATTACCACTAGTCCAATATAAAATGAAACTGCTGTCAAAAGACTGAAGTCCATCTCCACTAAAACTAAATTTGATGTAATGGGAACTGTAACCCATATGAGAAAGGAAAATAAAAAAGTAAAATAGGTCCACAGACTCAACCTATTTTCTTTAGACACATATTTTAAAAGCCTGAATAATGGAAAACCTGCACTTTTTACCCTGGTCATCCTGTATCCCCTTCTAAGTTCGACCCTGGCTGGAAGTTTGTTGCTGATATACTCGCATATATATAGATTTACTGCCAGTATTATAAGGATATAAAGTATTTTTTTGAGAAAAATAAGCACGTTATCACCTTAATCAGTCATTATCTCCCCGGGACTTAAATCCAGACTGGTCAGAATTATATTAATATCTTCTATCTTATTACCTTTCAATATCTCCTCGCCGAGAATCAAGCTGTTGATCGAAGGCCCTTTTACTATTATTGAATTTATATTACTTTTCTCCATTTCCATATAAATCTTGAATAGACCATGCGGGCACTCAACACCATATGATACCGATTCAAATTGGAATTCTATATGAGATAAATTTATTCTCTTTATATATGTCCCCCCGGGTAATCTTTTAATAGCCTGATTTATTATCCTTAAAGATTGATATATTTCATTGAATCTAATCATAACCCTGTCCAGGCAATCTCCCTTTCTACCAGTCGGAGATGTAAATAGGAAATCTTTATAAGATGCAAAATCCCTGTCTCTTCTCAGATCATACCTGATACCAGAAGCCCTCAGGTTAGGTCCTGTTATGCCGTATCTCAAAGCATCATCTTTACTTATAATACCAATACCTTTCAATCTCTCTTTTACCATGGGATCATCGATCATCATAGCTTCAATTTTCTTTATATTTCTATATAAAAGTGGCAGGCTCCTTTTAATGTCAAGTAATACCTCCTCACCCAGATCCTTTTTTACTCCGCCTATTCTTATAAAATTAGGTATGATCCTGGTACCAATTATAAATTCGATTAACCTTAGCACTCTTTCCCTCTCTAAAAGAGAAAGATTATAAGCTATATCACATCCCAGAGAAGTACAAATATTTGAAATGAAATACAGGTGATTTGAGACTCTGTAAAGCTCACAGACAAGCATCCTGATATAAATTGCCCTTTCCGGCACCTTAAGTTGCAGTAATTCTTCAAAAGCACTGCACAAGCATACCTCCGGAAATATCCCCGCTTTCCAGTCAAACCTGCTTATATATGCTATAAGATTATATATCTTTAGATTTCTGTAATAACTATTGTTTATAACCCTGCTGATATTCAAATCAACAAAAGCCTCACTTACTGTATCACCGTCAGTAGAAATATTTAAATCGAAACAATCCAGTCCGTCCTGATCCTGATAAAAAATCTCCACATCCGATTTTTCCGAAATAAGCCGGCTTCTATCCCGGTAAAAATCAAAAGCGCTATAAAACCCCGCCAGTTCTTCAATTATCTCCGAGCAACCTTCTCTGGAATCTTTTTGTGATATCTGCAGCTTTATTAAAAAAGAAAAATTATATATAAACGATGTAAGACTTATTAACATAAAATCTTTGTTTTTACTCCTATATAAAGCTATACTTTGAAATCTGTTTACCTGAAGTTCAGGATTCTCCTTTAACTCTTTTACCACCTGATTGATATCCTCTTTTGATATTTCTATTAATAGATCCTGTCCAGCTCTACGGATCTTTTTTATTCTATCCTTTAAGACAGCCTCTATCTTTTTCTCTGCTTCACTTACCAGAACGGATTCCGGCAGAGAATATTCTTTACTGTGAATATCTTCGATCATTTAATAAAAATCCTGTTTTTTATTATCTTCTGTTTAAAAATTCCAGGACCGCATAAATAAACGCCTCCGGTCTCGGTGGACAGCCCGGGACATACATATTTATTCCTACACTCTTGCGAAATTTCGCCATGAGTTTACTCTCCAAATCAAATAGATTCTCATTCAGCACACAACTTCCTACTGCAATTATACCCCTGGGAGAGCGCATCCTTTCATAAATATCTAAGACTCTGTTGATACCCTTTTTATTAAAAAATCCCTGAACTACTAAAATATCGGCATCTTCGGCAGTGTTTACAAAATTTACCCCGAATCTTTGGATATCATATAAAGCCCCCTGAGTGGCTAATATTTCCTGTTTACAGCATCCAAATCCGACCAACATCATATTTAAATTACTCTTTACCAGAGACGGCATGTAAATCACCCTTAACTTATAATCTTCGATTTGACCACATATATAACCGTCAATATAAAATAGAGTACAATTGCCGTGATCAAATACATATTCAATCCCGGAGTGGGATCTACTGCATAATTAAACACTATCAGGATAAGCAATATAAAAGAAATCATATAACTAAATGCCAAAGCCAGTATAAAAATATTCTTTGACTGATAGGGATCTTTTTTATAGTTAAATAAAAACAAAGGCCTGCCGCTGGAAAGCTCCCTTTCCGGCGTCATACGGTACTTTTTTCTGCTTCTGTATATTAGAATACGGGATAATAAAAATAGTGCTGCGAATATCAATGTAACCACAGCAATAAAAAGGGTAAAAGCTATGATGTTGTTAATATAAGCAGCAATTGATTCTTCCGGCATCCTATTTCCCACTTTTTACTATTTTTGAATTTAAACTTTATCATAATTATAATGCTACTTCAATTAATAACGCCGAAGATTATATTTTTTAAAGAAATATAATATAATAATTTGTTATGAGACTCATAAAACCGCCAAACGGAATGAGAACAATTAAAAACGTGGGAATATTTTCATGGTCAATAATAGGCTTCCTTTTGATCGCTGCTCTCTTCTTTTACATTTTATATTTAATAAGAATAGCCATAATACCATTGATTATAGCTATTGCCATCGCTTACCTTTTAACACCCCTGGTCTCCCTGCTTGAAAAAAAAATGCGCAGGGTTTTTGCCATTGCCATAACCTATGTGATTTTTATAGGTATCATTTTTATAATCTTCTTTTTCGTCATACCTTTAATAATAAATCAGTTTCAGATTTTCATAGAAAGGTTCCCTACCTATATGGATAACCTCACTAATGTAATAAATGATTTTCTTAAAAACAGCGTTATTATAAAGGGTGTTGAAAATTTGATAGGCAAAGAAATAATACCCAAAGACGCAAGCGGGATCACCCAATATTTCATCAACCGAATCAATATAGAAGAAATCAATTTTTTACAATGGACCACGATATTTGGAAAGTCGGTTCTCAATATAATCCTATATTTTATCGTAGGACCTCTGCTGGGAGTATATCTGCTCAATCATGCCGATAAAATAAGAACACTTTTATTAAAAATAGCACCTAAAAAGTCCAGAAAGCATATTAATATTGTCCTGGACAGGATTAACAGGGTTGCCGGTAGATACATAAGGGGCCAGATACTTATATCTATTATTGTAGGGATACTCTGTACTATCATTTTGCTGATATTAAAAATAGATTTCGCAGTACTGCTCGGCTTTATAGCAGGCCTACTTAATCTTATACCGCTTCTGGGTCCGATATTAGGAGCAGTACCTGCTGCTCTTGCGGCTCTTTTCATCTCACCGTTAAAAGCCATACTGGTCATCCTTCTTTTTGTAGCTGTTCAGCAGCTGGACAACTACGTCATCTCACCTAACATTATGAAATACCAGGTAGGGGTGCATCCCGGTATTATAATCATTTCTTTAATGGTGGGCGGCGCTTTGTTCGGCATCTGGGGGCTTTTAATAGCCGTACCGACTGTAGCCGTACTGCAGGAGATATTAAAATATTATCTTTTAGAAAAAAATAAAATGGCATCCTGATATATTTTACTTAAAGGCCTACCGATCTTCTTTGCCAGCTTATGGCAGGATTCATACTCAGGTGAAATAGTCACTTCTTTCCCCTTATATATACCGATTTTTACATTTACCTTGCCGTAAGGCAATCTGGCTATCTCTATCTTCCTGTCAATCTTATACCTTGTGACTTCTTCTCTTCTAATCCCCAGAGTGGTAGATTCCCCAAATATGATATCTATTATTTTAGCTTCCGATTTTTTATCACAGAGAACACAAAGCTTAAACGCAGGTCTGTTCTTCTTCATATAAATAGGTTCTGTCCATACATCAAGGGCCTTCTCTTCCAGCAATCTTTCCTGGATATAGCCTGTAACCTCGGGATTTTCATCATCGATATTTGCGGAAAGTATTACCAGACCTTCCGGCTCCGGTACGCACTTCTCCTCTATCCTGCCGCTTAATATTCTTAATACATTAGGGATTTTTTTATTTTCTCTGCTGCCTGCCCCGTAACCTGTTTTATCAACCACCATGGGAGGTATCCGGCCGAATTTATTGATTACAGTCTTCAATATGGCTGCACCGGTAGGAGTTGTGACTTCAAAATTAAAGTTTCCTCCAAAAACCGGAAGCCCTTTTAATATCTCAATCGTAGCAGGTGCAGGTACCGGAAACCTTCCGTGTGAAGTTTCTACAAAACCTTTACCCAGCGGGATCTTACTGCTGTAAAAATACACAGTTTCTAATTTCTTTATACCTACCGCAGCACTTACAATATCAACTATTGAATCCACTGCTCCGATCTCATGAAAACTTACCCTGTCTATCTTGCATTTATGTAACACCGCTTCTGCTTCTGCAATTACTTTAAAAATCTCCAGCGAGAGATTTTTAACTCCCTCATCAAGCCTGCTACCATAAATCATTTCTTTAATATTCCTGTAATCCCTTTTATGCCGGGCAGCTGCGACTTCCACATCAAACTTTTTGGCTTTTATCGAATTTATAATAACTTCCCTGCAGCTGATATCATAGCCTTCAAGGTTTAGTTTTTTTAGTTCATCCCTCAATAGTGAAAAATCAAGTCCCAGGTCAAGTAATGCACCTACCATCATATCGCCACTGATTCCTGAAAAACAGTCAATATATAAGATCTTTCCTTTACGATTCTCCATCACCCCTAGTCCCTTCCAGCTTTCTGTATAATAAATACATCGACCAAAGTTTGTTTTCAAAATATCATTTTACTCATACTATTGCAAAAACACATAATTTTTTATATTTTATTTTTCTGGATAAAATAATACATCAATGAACAACAAAAAAATTGATAAACTAAAAAAGATAATAAAAGATTCCGATTCTATGGTCATAGCATTTTCTGGTGGAGTGGATAGCAGCTTTCTTTTAAAAATGGCGGTTAAAATCCTGGGGGGAAATGTCATCGCGGTTACGGCAAAATCGCCGGTCTATATCAAGAGCGAACTTAAAGATGCAAAGAGATTTACAGGAGAGCTGAACTGCAGGCATATAATCCTTGATCATAACCAGCTAAAAATAAAAGTATTTATAAATAATCCCGTAAACAGGTGTTATATATGCAAGAAGGATCTCCTTTTAAAATTAATATCAATAAAAAATAAATATCGGTTTAATATTGTTGCGGACGGAACAAATTATGATGATCTGAACAAATACCGCCCTGGGCTTAAAGCATTAAGGGAACTGGGAGTGCAAAGCCCGCTTGCAGAAGCCTGCCTTACCAAAAAAGAAATAAGAGAACATTCCAGGATGCTGGACATTTCAAACTGGGATAAGCCTGCTATGGCCTGCCTGGCGTCAAGGTTTCCCTACGGCGAGAAGATAACAAAAGCAAAACTGAAAAAGATCGAAAGAGCCGAAGACTGTCTTTACTCTCTCGGCTTCAAACAAAGAAGGGTGAGATACTTCTATCCTGCAGCCAGAATAGAAATAGAAAAAGATGAGATACCCAGACTGATGCAGGAGGATCTAAGAGATAAGATAATAAAGGAATTTAAAAAGATCGGCTTTTTATATGTCTCTGTAGACCTTGAAGGATACAGACCGGGGGGTACCGCCAAATAAAATAACCGATCTAAAAACATAAAATCATATTAAAAACTGTCTTGCCGTAGAAAGCAAAGCCAGGATACCAATACTAAGAACAAACGCGGCAGAAAAACTTAAAATATAGTATTTCCACGAATTTATCTTATTGGTCAGCCTGCGGATCACTCCGAAAAATAAAATCAACACTATCAGGGTAACAAAGATGATCATCCCTATAACTGAAATAACTCCCCAGAATAATAAAAGTCTTTCAAAGCTGAACATAAAAGTGACAATAAGACCAATACTGCAGAAAATCCATACAATAAAGGATCTTTTATTATTTAGATAAGGAACTCTCACCAGTTTTCCCCACATCAGAATATTTTTAAGCTGAAGCAGGATCAGGGCAATAAACCAGCCAGCAAGAAAACCTGTGATAAACCTTATATAATTGTTTGAATCAAAAAATTTTAGGGCTGAAACTGCTGCATCCAGGCCCATCAATAAAATAGCAGCAAGCGTAAACACTACGGTCTTTACCGAAGGAAACTCCCCTTTTACTCGTCTTTCGATTAGAATTATCACCACCAGAGAAAAAATGAACCCAACATATATTCCAGTACATCTTGAACACAGGGGCATGTGTAACCCATTAAACCCAAAAGACCTTGGATCCTGCTGGTGGCATAGGCCTCCACCTAAAAAGTTTAAAATCTTCAGTAAAACTGGCAAATCTTAGTAGTAATTGTAATAGTCAAAAAGTCCGCCCATCATGCCTCCGAAAGCGCCCAAGACTATAATAATCAGCCATATGATACCAACAACTATACCGACGCCGCCAAGGACAATACCGGCTATGCACATCCCACGGCCTTTTGCACTGGATTCTCCTTTTTTGATTTTATTAAATTCTATAATACCCAGCACTATTGCTGCTACACTCAGTAAAAATCCGATGGCAGACCCAGCAAAAGGTACACAATGGCAAAGCACGCTGAGTATTCCTGCAATCAGTGCAATAATAGCCAGAACTGCAGGTTTTTCATCAGATCCCACGACTTCTGCCTTTACTTCTTCTGCCTTTTTCTCTTTAGCCATAGATTACCTCCTAACTATGATAAATTATTATCTTTAATAGCCGTCCTAAAAATAAAAATTTTTTTAATTATATCATATACTACCTTTAAATGAGCGATTGATCCTCTTAAAAAATTGCCTGTAATTTTTTCTGAAAATTTCCTTTACTTCATCTTTAATAAGACCGGAACCCAGACCTACTTTTTCCTGCATGCCCTGGTTAAACAAATCGAGATGACTGTGGGCATCGCTGTTAATAAGAAATCTAGCCCCGGCTTCCCTTCCTATATTGACCACCGCTCCGTTGGTAAGATTGTGACCGGCTCTTGCAGTGATCTCTAAAAAAACGCCGTTTTTTACTGCAAGTCTGGCCTCTTCTATAGTTAAAATTCCCGGATGTGCCAGTATATCGACATACTCTGATTTTACTGCCTCCAGATTAGTACCTGGTTCAACATCTTCTATAATAGTCTCGCCATGTACTACCACGAGCTCAGCTCCCAGTTCTTTTGCTTTACCGGCCATCTCCTCTATACTTTTGGCCGGGATATTTGTCAGCTCAACTCCGGTAATCGCATTTATATCCCAGTACTTTTCAGCAAGAACGCAGTCCTTTTTTACCCTTGAGATTATAAAATCAAGATTGGAATGACTGGCATGATCAGTCACTGAAATACATCTATAACCTCTTGCAACAGCAAATCTTATAAGCTCAATCGGGCTGTTTTCACCATCGCTTAAAAAGGAATGGGTATGAAAATCAAATATCATAAAATGCGCCTTTCCCAAATCTTTTATGCGCTTCAATAAATAATATTGTTAATTCTACCAATATTACAGATAGAAGACTATAATTTTATTAAAAACACCTATATTTTTCTGATTTTATATCCTGATGCCCTTTTTTTATATAGTTGATTAGAAATTTATAAAATAAGAAGTTAAAATACTAAAATATGTTAAATGATAAAAATGTAAAATTCGTTATCACCCTTTGCAATAAGATCAGGAAAAAAGTTCTGCCCTATCTTGGAAAACAGGACTCAAGAATTATCTCAGGTAAATCTATAGGCGGTGATTCTACTTTTACGATCGATGATATAGCTGAGACTTTTCTAAAAAAATATCTGAAGGATATCGGTATAGCTTATTATTCAGAGGACAGGGGCCTTATTAAATTTGGTCCTGCTGACAAGCTTCTAATAATAGATCCAATAGATGGTACCAGGGCAGCAGCTTCGGGCCTGGAATCCTGCTGTATATCAATAGCCCTATCGGAATTTACAGATGAACCAAAAATGAGGGATCTTAAGTTAGGCTGTATACAGGAAATAAAAGGTGGACGTATATTTATAGCCAAAAAGAATTCAGGAGTAAAAATTATCCATAAAGGTAATATAAACTCCCCATTACTATCCGGAAAAATCGATATCGACTCTCTCTTCTGGTCAATGGGTATCGGAGGAAAACCTATAATCCCAATAATAACAGTTTTGGAAGAGCTGATTAACAGTTCAAATTTTAACGGCAGTATTTTTTCGTTGGGAAGCTCTTCTTTTTCCATAACCAGAGTAGCTTTGGGCCAGCTGGACTGCTATATCGATATCGGCCACAGGATTGTGGCTGACTATCCTTCTTTTGAGAAAGACTATATGAAAGTCGGTCAGGGCAGTATAGTCAACAATTATGCTTATGATATTGCAGCAGCATATCTTGTATTAAAAGAAAGCGGGGGAATAATTACTGATGCCTATGGTAAAGCGCTGGACGACAAACCGCTTATGGGTATTGGTAAAGAATACCAGCTCTCGATTATTGCATCTGCAAACCAGGAACTCCATTCTATACTGCTTATGATGGTCGATAAGGGTTTTAACAAATTACGGGACGACATGGAAAGTGATCGAAAGTAGAAGGGACAGCAGCTTAGAGTGCTTGATTTTTTAATAGATACATTAGGTTTCTCAGTCTGTCATCAATTATCCGCAAGGAGTCTTGCCATCGGCAACATAGTATTGCCGATCTGTTCAAGATGCAGCGGTATTTATATCGGTTTTACCATTACCGGCGTTATTCTATTTATAATGTTCAGGAAGAAAGAGAACGATCTTCCGCCTCCTTATGCTTTGATTATACTCGGTCTCTTCTTTCTATCGACAATAGTAGATGGGATTGCTTCAAATTTTGGTTTATACAATACTAATAATAATCTGAGATTTATAACCGGTTTCCTGTGTGGATCTTCAATTATGACCATCATTTACCCGGTCTTTGTGTTTCAATACTATAAGAAATCAAAAAAAGAGAACATTTTTAAAAGGCCTTTGAAATTCATAATCTATACCTTAATAATAACCGTATTTATAACCGTTACCCTGTTAAGGCTCAGCTTTTTGGGCCATTTTTACTATTACCTATCAGCTTTTTCTATTTTATTTACCTTCTATTTTATTAATCTGGTTATAATGCTATTAATTCCATGTTTTTCGCAGAAAGCACTCAGGCTGGCAAGTAAATATTTGATTTTACCTTCGACATTATCTGCTGCACTATCGCTTCTGGAACTGTTTGTTTCTTACTACTTCCACAGACTTATAGTCACTTTATAGATTACAGTCAAAATGTGTTTTTTCGTCTAAGAAAGGTTTATAAGCCCATAATTATAATAAACAAAGACTGTGGTTATAGTAGTGATACCGGCACCCAGTACTACCTGTATCACAGTATGCTTTTTTGTCTTGACTCTTGCCCAGCCAATAGCAGGGATAAGCAGGATCAGCAGAAGCATCCATTTACCTAATAAGATAACGAAAGTTATGACTCCAAAGGTTATCCAGCTGGTGTGTATACTGATCTTCCAGAAATAGGTTATAATAGTGAAAATTGCAGTAGAGACGATACCCACCGCAAATATGGATTTTAAAAATGTTGGGGCATTAATAACATACAAAATCATAAAACATATTACATAGCTTACAAAGGATACTACCAGAGGTTTTATTCTATCCTCTTTTTTAGGTATATGTATATCACTTATTTTTTTCCTTTTATATAAAAAGTATATATAAATATAGGGTATTGCAATTCCGAAAAGTATACAGAGAGAGGCCCACCCTAAAGCTTCAAGTTTATTTTCTACAACTATGAAACATATGACCAGAAAAATCGGTATGGAGATAAAAATACCATTAAAAATATATGATATTATCTTTGCAAACTTATCTAAAAAATTCTTGCCTTCCATAATAAAAAATAAATGATTCCCAATCAAGGGTAAGTACGGAAAAAAAGACTCTTTATCAATCAAGAGTCCATTATAGTAGAATGATCCAATTTTTAAAATGATTTTGAAAATTATTCTATAATTTTTTCCTTGGATTTTTTTGCCTTATAGACCTTTTCATCGGCCTTTATTATCAGATTCCTAATGCTCTTTTTAATACTCCGCATTTCTCTATAATATTCAATACCCATACTTAGATCCAGGCCTTTGTATTTTGACTTTAAGAATCTTTCCCTGATTCTATCTGCAATCTCCCGGGTAATACTTTCATCCGCCTGATTCACTATTATTAGAAATTCATCTCCCCCAAATCTAAATCCAAGGTCAACACCATCTCTAATGCTTTTACGGATAATCCTTCCTAAACCCTTAAGCAGCCTATTTCCACTTTCATGTCCATTAGTGTCATTGTATTTTTTAAAATTATCGATATCAAACATTATAATAGCTATTTTTTCTTTTTTACGCTTGCTTCTATTAATCTCTTCCTTCAATCTCTTATGCAAATATCTGATATTATAAAGGCCGGTCAGGTAGTCAAGATAAGTACTTTTAACTAATTTTTTCTCCAGTTCCTTATAAGAAGTGATATCGGCAAGAGTAGAAACCACAAATAATATATTTCCGTTATCATCCCATACGGGGGAATTACTGGCCAGGGCATTGATGATGGCCCCATTACTCTTCAGGAATTCTACTTCATAGTTTAGTGCCTTTTTGCTGTTTACGATCTTCTTGAATCTCTTTCCTTTATGTTTTTGAGAAAGAAGACTTAAATATTTCTTCCCTATAAGTTCATTAGGATCATAACCATAATCTCTGATCTTTTCATTTACAAAAAGTATATTGTTCTCAGTATCCTTTATAAAAATTATCTCATTGGTGTGCCATAGTATTTTTTCCAGGTAAGGCGAAAATTTTTGCATCATCTTTAACAATATAAAATTAGTAAAATGATTAAAATTTATATAATTTTAATAGAATTAAAAGATTTTGACAAACCAATCAATTTTTTCATACTACGATCTTGAAAGTATAGCCTGTATTTCAACTCTGCGTATAATAAATGCCATTAGCTGTGCAGACCTACTCTCAACGCCAATGTAATATTTAAAAAATTTCACTATTGTATAAAAAGCAAATTTGAATAAAAATAGGGTAATAAAACAAAAACCGATAGAGATCGTATAATCGTCATTTTGGAAAAGGGGTAAAGATTTCTGCCATAAGATTATACCTGGCTCAGATAAATCCCGTAGTAGGGGATTTCGAGTATAATTACAATATTATTAGTTATCACATCGAAGAGGCAAAGAAAAAGGACGCAGATGTAGTTATATTTCCAGAATTATCTATCACCGGATATCCCCCGGAAGATCTGCTGCTAAAAAATGCCTTTATCGATGAAAATATAAGCTGTCTTCGCAAACTTGAAAAAACCGTATCAAATATTATCGCTGTTGTAGGATTTGTAGACAGAGAAAAAAATAACATATACAATTCTGCAGCAGTAATCTATGATCATCAGATTAAATCCATATATTATAAACAGTTTCTGCCTAATTACTCGGTCTTTGATGAGGAAAGATATTTTAAAAAAGGCACCGTAAATTATATTTTCAAAATAGCAGAGAATCTTATCGGGATTAACATATGTGAAGATATCTTCCATCCAGAGGGACCGGCAAAGGTCCAGTCAATTATTGGCGAAGCAGGACTTTTAATAAATATATCCGCTTCCCCATATCATACGGAAAAAATAAAGGAAAGAGAAAAAGTTTTAGTTAATACAGCCAAAAATAACTGCGTTAATATTGTTTATGCCAATATTATTGGAGGCCAGGATGAACTGGTATTTGACGGAAACAGCATGATTCTAAAACATACTGGAGAAATCCTAAAGCGCGCAGCGTCGTTCGAAGAAGATACAATAATATATGACCTCGATACGGCAATAACGACAGCTGCCAGGCTTAAAAATCCAGCACTCAAGATTCAAAAGACCAAAATGAGTAAAGACTACAAAGCTCCCGTGGTTATTGATTTAAAGTACCGTCAAAATAAAAAGCCAACAACTACAAACGAAAAGGCCGCGATCAAATCCCAAAAGCAATTTTTTTACAGGGAACATGAGATACTCAAAGCTTTGATCCTGGGTACCAGGGATTATGTCAGAAAAAACGGATTCAATAAAGTTATCATAGCACTAAGCGGGGGAATCGACTCAGCACTCACAGCAGTCATCGCCTTTATGGCCCTGGGAAAAGAAAATGTCAACTGTATACTGATGCCTTCCATTTACTCATCCGCAGGAAGCATAAAAGATGCTGAGGAATTATCAAACAATCTGCGTATCAGTCATACCATTATTTCCATTTCTGACATTTACAATAGATATCTTGAGGATCTAAAACCCTTATTTAAAAACAGTAAGATCAATATCACAAAGGAAAACATACAGGCACGCATAAGGGGAAATATCATAATGGCAGCAGCCAATGAAAATAACTGGCTGGTACTTTCCACAGGCAATAAAAGCGAAATAAGCGTCGGGTACTGCACTCTATACGGGGATATGGCCGGAGGATTTTCACCTATCAAAGATGTATATAAGACAATGGTTTACCGCATATGTAAATTCATTAACCATAAACACTCCAATATAATCCCTAAAAACATCCTCACCAAAGTTCCGTCAGCCGAGTTGAAACCGAATCAGAAAGACCAGGACAAGCTGCCCCCCTATGAATTACTGGATTCCATACTCAAAGCATATATAGAAGATGATATGGGATACAATTCGATCATCAATAAGGGATTTGACAGTAAAACAGTCAGGGAAGTGATAAATATGGTCGATTCCAGCGAGTATAAAAGAAGACAGGGCCCTCCCGGCATTAAGATAACCCCAAGAGCATTCGGAAAGGATAGAAGATACCCCATTACTAATAATTTTAAATGGTGATTATTCTTATCTTTTTGATACCATACTTCTCAGCTCAGCAGCTTTTTCCTCGGGCATAGTGTCATTTAAAAATGTTCCCGCCCCTAACTCACAGCCGGCCAGGTATTTAAGCTTATTCTTGGTTCTATATGGTGGGTAGAATTCAAAATGAAAATGGTAATAATTATAATCCCTATTGTCTGTGGGCTTTTGATGAATAACCATTACATAAGGCATCCTGAAACCAAAAAGTTTATTATATCCGTTTATAAGCTCTTTTATTACCAGAGATAGAGAATCTATTTCCCTATCATTTAATTCACAAATGCACTCCCTGTGTTTTACAGGATAAATATGGACCTCATAGGGCCACCGTGCATAAAAAGGAATAAAAGCCATAAAGTCACTATTTGCAATAATAATCCTCCTTTTGTCCTTTAATTCCCTTTCAATTATCTTACAGTGAATACATTCTTTATTTTTTTGGTAATAATTTCTTGAAGACTTCAGTTCTTCCAAAATCACCGGAGGTATAAATGAAAAGGCGTATATCTGGCCGTGCGGATGTGAAAGGGTGACTCCTATTTCTTCCCCTTTATTTTCAAAAATTAAAACATATTTTATAAACTTTTTTTTGCCAAGGACCGAATACCTGTCTCTCCATACATTTATAAGGTTGCTTATCTTTTCCGGCGGTAACTCTTCCAGGAACAGATTATGGTTTGGTGTGTAACATACTACCTCACATATACCCCTGGATTCTTTCAGTTCATATTTAAAACTTCTTCCGGCGTTTAATTTTTTATTGTCTACCCTGTCCGGTCTTCCGGCAAAAGTCGGAAATTTATTCTCAAAAACTACAATTTCATAATCGCCTGCAGGGATTTCCGTTTTTATTTTACCGCTCTTTGTCGGGCAAAGCGGACAAAAATCCTTAGGCGGATGGTAAGTCCTATCCTGTCTTTTTGTAGCAATAGCCACCAATATATTTTTTATAGGGTCATACCTCAGTTCCAGTATTTTATACCTCCCTGATCATTCAGAATGGTGCTGAAAATCGTAATATATCAAATACCTTCCATCATCCTTCTTTATTACCCTTTTGTTCAGATTTAAACCACCTTTACACCCTTTATTTTCCAGAGTTTTGCTTTCATTACTCTGCCTTTCTTTGCCTGATGTGCCAAGACTTTTCTTAGACCGTACCTCAATATTGATATTTGATTCTGGTTTTTCTTTTCCCATTTATATTAGATATCCTTTAACTCAACTCTCTTTGCTCCATCCGAGAACAAACATTCTATAAAATCAGGTTTTACATTAAATTCCTCATAATACCTAGCCCCTAATAAGTCAATAATAGCATCAATACGACTTTTACTTACGATACTAATAACGCTCCCGCCAAAACCTGCCCCCATCAACCTTCCGCCATAAACACCTTTGATCTTACTAATCTCATCAACCAGATAATTAAGCTTATCGGTCGATACTTCGTAATTATATCTCAGACTTTGGTGGGATTCTAACAATACCTGACCTAATTTTTCAATGTCCCCTTTAAGCAGATATTCTTTTGACAGCAACACTCTATTATTTTCTGTGACAACATGTTTTACTCTTTTAAAAAGCTTACCGGGCATCTTACCACTTAAACCATCAATCATTTCCAGTCCTACATCTGATAAAGAACTAATATTTTTATTTTTCGTTATTTTCTGTATTAGCTGAACAGCATCATTGCATTCTTTTCTTCTATTATTATATTCGGTATTTACCAGATTTCTTTCCTCTTTGGAATCAATGATCAGGATCAGATTATCCTCAAGACTAAATGGGATATATTCATAAGAGAGGTCTTTAAAATCTAAGAAAATCACATTATCTTTCTTTCCGTAAGTCACTGCAAACTGGTCCATGAATCCACAATTTACTCCCACAAAGTCATTTTCAGCATTATTGCAATATTGTACTACTTTTTTCTTATCTACTTTTAAATTAAAAAGCTGTTCAATAAACCTTGCAACACCAACCTCAAGAGAAGCTGATGAACTAACACCCGCGCCTATGGGGAGGTTACCGTCCACGACAAGATTAAACCCGCCGGTTCTATAATCACGCTGGATATATTCTTTTAAAACCCCCTTTATATAATTTATCCAGCCTGTGCTCTTATCAAAAGTAATATCCTTTAGCGAGAAACTTTTTGAATCATTTAAGTGTTTTGAAAAAACATTTACATAATCCGATTTATTTTTAAATCCGGTTATAAATATGTATTTATTTATGGCAGCATTTATAGAAAGACCTAAATTATAATCCGTATGCTCACCGATTATATTCACCCTACCAGGGGATAGAATATTTATTAGGTCTTTCTTTTTTAAAATATCTTTCTTATTTTTATTGACTTCCACGAATACATTAAAAAATACATCATGTAATTCCTTAAAGTATTCCCTAATTTGTAATTCTTCCATTCTATTTTTACTTTTTAATTTCCTTTTTAAGGATACAAGATTATTTGACCTTGAAGCTTTATTCTCATTCGATTTCTTAAAGTTTCAACTACTTTCTATTAAGATAATCTAATTGCTGTTAATTATCCAGGATCTCAACTTTTCAGGATTTCAGTTCCAAATATTTCTTTAGATTAGTGTAATAATTCCTGGTAGTAAATGAAATAATTATTAATTCGTCTTTCTTCTAATTGGTAATTATATGCTTATGCAAGTTATATACATCAGCTTTTTTTAATACCTTGAAATATCTGCATTTATTTTATTTCTTTTCTCTTCTGAACAGCGATTTTATAAATCCTACGAATTTTCTACCAAGACTTAATCTTTTATTCATATAAGCATAAATGGTAAGAGACAGGACTATAACCAGACCAAAGACAAACTGGGTCCAGAATCCTGAAATTCCTCCTGAAACAATACCAGCTTCCAGAGACCCCATGATTATAGCTCCTATAAAAGTACCGAAAATAGTCCCCATTCCGCCAAACACTGAAGTCCCTCCTATAAATACGGAAGCCAGTGATTTCATAAGATAGCCTTCACCCGTTGACGGCCATAAATACAATACTTCCAGAGTGGCAAGGACACCCACAAATGCAGCACAGACTCCTACCTGCATAAAGACAATTGTTTTTACTCTCCCAACATTTACACCCATCATTTTTGCGCTTACAGCATCATCCCCGGTATATAGCATATGAGCACCAAATCTGTGGCGGTTTAAAATCAATGAAAAAATTATAGCAATGACAACAGCCCACACCGCCTGGGCAGGGACCACACCTCCTATTCTTCCAACCAGTGCTTTATATAAAAACGTTCCCTGTGAACTCACCAGGGATAATCCTCTTCCCCCGCTTGCTATATAAACCAGCCCCCGCCAAAGAAACATCATTCCAATGGTCAATATCAGCGAGGGGATGCCTACTCTAACTATCAGAACACTGTTTATAAACCCGGCAAACATACCCACAGCCAGGCATATGACAAATGCTAAATAGATATTATCCGTCTGATTAAATACGGCCGAAAACACCCAGGCACAAAAGCCCATTACTGAAGGGAACGATAGATCGATCTCTCCTAAAATAATGACCAGTGTCAATGATAAAGCTAAAATAGCCGAAAAAGGAATTGTTGACATAAATGAATAATAGATATTATAACTAAGAAAAGTTCTAGGATTTCCAATAATAAACAATATAAATACAATTATTAATACTCCAAATATACTCAACTGTAATTTAGACTCACTTATTTTTTGTTTAATTTTTTCTAACATTCTTGCCGTTACTCTTCCAATTGTAATTTTGTAATCATTTCCACCTCAACTTCTATGCTCGGACAATCTAAATAAATCTTCTAAGTATTATTATTTTATAAACTTGCCTTGGCTGTAACCTCTTACAGCCAAGGCAAATTCCGATATATTCTATAACCATTATTTTATAATACCAGCCTAATCCATCTTACCATGTTTGGCTACATATTCCAGCTTTCCAACCAGCTCATCCAGTGATAGATCCTTCTTTAAAAATTCTCCTACGGTATTTCCCCGATCTAGAACAACAAATCTATCGGCGACCGAATAAACATGATAAATACTGTGAGTTATGAAAATACAGGATTTTCCATGAGCTTTTATCCACCTGACAAAGTCCAGTACCTTATTTGTCTCAGAAAGTGAAAGATTGTTGGTAGGTTCATCCAAGATAATCAACTGCGCATCAAAATAAAGGGCTCTGGCTATGGCTATTCCCTGTTTTTCACCGCCGGACAGACCCATAACACCCAGATTGGAGGTAAGACCTGACTGGGTAAATCCGATCATATTTTTTAGCAGTTTGATTGCCTCCTTTTTTGATTCACCTATTTTTATGAATCCTGTCCGCCCATAGGTCAATTCTCTTCCCATAAAAAGATTTCTCCAGATGTTCTGCTTTTCAGCCAGGGCTCTATCCTGAAAAACTGTTTCAATTCCTATATTGCGAGAATTTTCAACAGTCTGCCTTTTTATTTCCTCATCTTTCCAGTAAATCTGCCCTTCATCCTTATTTTCTACTCCGGTCAGTACTTTAATAAGGGTAGACTTACCAGCTCCATTATCTCCTATAAGTCCAACAATTTCATTTCTTCCGACTTCAAAATCCACTCCATTTAACGCAGTAACTGCCCCATAGGATTTATGTATATTTACCATTTTTACCAGAGGTTTAGTTACTGTTTTATTTGGAGAAATTACTGCGTCTTCTTTCATAGTTTATCTGATCCCTTCCTCTGCCAGACCTGACAAAAGATCTACATTTTCTGCATCTACAAAACCACTTCCGGTATCAACATGGAGACCTGCAAAATAGTAGGTCTTGGTCAGGCAGACCTGAAGGATAGGCAGATATCCCTGCAAGTACGGCTGCTGGTCAATTATAAGTCCTAAGTATCCGGATTTAATAGCATCGACCGAAGCGGCTGAGAGATCGAAACCAGCAAAATTCACTTCGCCGGGGTCTAACCCTGCAGCATCGCCATAAGTTGCCACTGTTGAAGTAAGTGCACCGTGGTCAGTTATTATTAATTTAACATCCGGATTTGCTGATACATATCCTGTTACTACCGGAGTACCCAGAGTCGCGTCAGCATTTATTTCATCCGAGATCTCTAAGTAATCAACTACCAGCCCTGCCTCTTCAAGACCATCTATGCAACCCTGTGACCTCAACCCACGGGTCGGTTGTGCTAAAAGACCCCAGACCAAAGCCTTATCTCCTTCTCCCAGGCCAAATTCAACTACAGCCTGTTTTGCTAAATTGTACCCTGCAGAGTAGTTGGAAGCACCGACATAGCCAAAACCGTTAGCGCCATATTTTTCCTCAAGGCCTGGAAGCTCAGTATTCTGGCTTGTTACTATGATTCCCTTTGCTTCGGCTTCATCTACCAACGGTCCGAATGCGTCTTCTCCAGGATGCCCCATTATACAAATACCATCTGGATTTGATGCAACCGCATCTTTAAATTGTGAAATCATTGTTTCCACGTTCCAATCGGACCAAACGTAAGTCACATCACACCCTAAATCCTCTTCTGCAGCTTTTGCTCCGTTATAAACTACGCTGGCAAACGGTCCTCCTTCAGGTCCCCCTGGGAAGAACCATATAGTTACTTCTTCAAAGTGTTTTCCGCCTGCAGCTCCTTCTCCTTCACATCCATATAATGATGAAAAAGACACAACTATCGCCACACTGATTACTAAAATTACTAACCACAAAGATAATCTTTTCATTTTTAAACCCTTCTTTCAAAATTCTTGGTTAATAAATGATCTCTTAAAAACTTACCTCCTTTCTTCATTTATTCGTGTGTATTACTTTTAGTATTTTTATTTATAGCTTATATTAGTTAATTTAACAAATTAACTTTTAATGTATACTAATATCTTCGAGGTTTTTCAATTGTATTTATATTAAAAGTCTTAAGTTTTAATGAAAAAAAATTCTTCCAACCGAACTATTTACACAATTGAACTTATTGACTGTGCTTCAATCGTATTAAAAATTTAACCTTAATCACTTAAAATAAAAAGTTAAAATAATTACGCAAGTGCTTTCTTATCCTATAAAAAAACGTCTGCTGTGTCAAGCTTCTGAATTATTTTGATATTTTTTCCTCCTTTTTCAATATCTTCACAAAAAGTCTGGATCTTTGGATCAAACTGCTTACCACTATACTTTTTAATCTCTTCTATTGCCTACTTTTTATTCATCTTCTTGCGGTAGGGCCTGTCACTTGTCATGGCTTCATAGGAGTTAATAAGAAAAGATATCTTTGAGAGTATTGAAATTTCCTCACCTTTTACCCCCCCCCTGGGATATCCGCTTCCGTCATACCATTTATGATGGGACAGTATTGTTTCCGCTATGAGCTTCAGCAGGATGAATTTCCAATCCTTTCCAAAATCCAGTCTCCTGCATTCATCACAACTAACATCAGTTTTGGTTACTTCGCCTTTTTCTGTAGCGATTTCTGCTCCGTCTCCTTTGCTGCAAGCAATGAAGATATTAAAAATCAGGATTAATATTAAGAAAATAATTATGAATTTTGCTTTCGTTTTCGGCAAGACCTTCCAGGATATCTAATTTCTTTTAAACTATTTTGTCAATCATCAATCCTTCGCTGACACGTACTATCTCTTATAATCAGTTTTGTTTTAAAAATACATGTCTGCTTTGGTAAATCTTTATCTCTAAGCCTGTTCAGCAGTAGCTCCATTGCAACTTTACCTATCCTATATCTCTCCAATTCTATTGTAGTCAGCGAAGGTGAAATTATCTCTGTCAATGCTATATTGTCCAAACCTATAACAGATATGTCATCAGGGACTTTGATACCACTGGCCTTAAAAGTTTTAATCGCTCCTATTGCCGTCAAATCATTTGAGCATATAATTGCTGTAGGGAGTGTCTTTTCCTTTAAAATTTTTTTAGCAGCATTGCAGCCACCTTCTATCTTATGATCTCCTTCAATTATCTTATAATTTAAAATCTCACCCTTTTGCTTTTCAACTGCTTCAATGAAATTCTGTGTTCTTATTTTTGCTGTTTTTAGTATAACCGGACCACTTATAAAATAAATATTTCTGTGTTTAAGAGAAGTTAAATATGAAACAGATTCTATCATTCCAACTTTGTAATCAAAATACAGACTGTCTACTGCTACATTTCTCTTACCCCAATCCACCAGCACAAAATTAAAATCTGTGTCTAGAAGCTGGTTTATTATATTGCTGTCTACCTGACTGGAAGCTACTATAATCCCATCTACTTTCCTTTTCATTAATGCACCTATTGACTTTAAGCCTTTCTCAATATCATAATCAGTATTGCATAGAAACACATTATAATCGTTCTTTACTGCCAATTCTTCTACACCCTGAACAAGTTCCGGATAAAAAGGATTTCTGATATCTGAAATAACCAATCCGACAGTGTGGGTTTTTCCAGTGGCAAGGCTCCTTGCAAGTAGGTTGGGCTGGTATTTTAATTTCTGCATTGCTTCAAGAACCCTTTTTTTTGTTTCGGGCATAACAAATCTTGTTTCGTTGATTACATGTGAAACTGTTGTTGGAGATACTTTAGCCATTTTTGCTATGTCATTATAGTTCACCATAACTTATTCCCTTAAAAAAAGTAAGCGCTTGCGCAATATAATATTAACATAATAATTATTAAAAAAAACAATATTCTGATAAATAAAATATGTTTTATTTATCATAACCAAGCCCTCCAATTCAGTAACAGTAATTAACATTTCTCTAATAGTGTTAATTACTCTATAATGTACAGGTACTAAAAAATACCTATGTTGTCGTAGAATAAAACAATACGATTAACAGAAAAAAACTTCAATGGCTGAATATAGAAAAATATGAATATTAAAAAAAATTTTATAATCTTGCTTATAGTATTGATTACTGTTTCTTCTTTAGATATATTAATTAAATCTACAATGGAATTGGAAAAATCGCTATGAATATGAAAAAAACAATACTGTTATATTCCGAAAACAAAGATAATGTAAAAAAGATAAAGAATATCCTTGAAAGTAAAAACTACCGCGTGCATTCAGAAGAAACAATAGAGAGTCTTGGCTTGCTGGTAGACGATACAGCCCTTTTGATAATCGATACAACCAGCTTAAAAGAACTTGATCCCGCCATGCTTAAAAAATTAAATAACAGTTTTGGTAAACCCGGGATTTTTAAAATTCTTTTAATAGAAACTCCACAAATAGATATTTTCATTGAAAATGAAATTGAATTCGATGATTTTATCCTCTTTACTCAACTTGAGAAAGAGCTAGCTGCAAGAATAAAAGCACTTACCTTAAAAAAGAAGATCTTTCCTCCTAAAAACAGCATCGTTGTGAATAACCTTGTGCTTAACCTTGATAAATATGAATTGTCTGTGGGTTATAAGCCGATAGAGCTTACCTTTAAAGAATTTGAACTTTTTAAACTTCTTCTTCAGCACCAGGACAAAGTCTTCAGTAGAAACAAATTGCTCTCTTCTGTCTGGGAATATGATTTTTATGGAGGAAGCAGGACCGTGGATGTGCATATAAGAAGGCTGCGGTCAAAAATACCCCCACCCTACAATCTTATGTTAAAAACGGTAAGAAATGTTGGTTATATGTTTTCCACCCAGATCTAATCTTGAATTAACCAATAGCCCTTCCTAATATTTAATACACTTTTAACAAAAGCTTTACCTGCTGGTAAAATTCAGATTGTAAAATAAATCTCATTATAAATTTAGCAAAGGAAGGTAAAAAATGGATCTAGCATCAAATCTGGACACGATATGGATACTTGTCGCTGCATTTCTGGTATTCTTCATGCAGCCCGGTTTTGCCATGGTAGAAACCGGCTTTACAAGAGCTAAAAATTCGGTAAACATACTCATGAAGAACATAGTTGACGTTTGTATCGGCTGTGTCGTATTTTTTCTGATCGGCTACGGGTTGATGTTTGGAAGTGATGCCGGCGGATTTTTAGGGACCGATAACTTTATAGTTAGAATTCTGGACACGTCGGATACTTCGAGCTTCGCATTCTGGATATTCCAGGCAGTATTCGCGGCCACTGCAGCAACCATCGTCTCCGGAGCTGTTGCCGAAAGAATCAAGTTTAAAAACTACCTGATTTATTCAGTATTTATTACCGCACTTGTATATCCGGTAGTCGGCCACTGGATATGGGGAGGCGGATGGCTGGCAAACATGGGCATGATTGATTTCGCCGGCTCTACAGTAGTCCACTCAGTTGGAGGATGGGCCGGTCTGGCAGGTGCCATTATGCTAGGTCCGAGAATTGGAAAGTATAACAAGGATGGAAGTTCGAATGCCATTCCCGGCCACAATATGCCGCTTGCCACACTAGGCGTATTTATCCTGTGGTTCGGATGGTACGGATTTAATCCAGGAAGCACCCTTTCAGGTACCAGCCCTGCGATAGCAACTATAACTGTAGCCACTACTCTTTCTGCCGCTTCGGGTGCACTGTCTGCCATGTTCTTTACCTGGATAAGATACAAGAAGCCTGATGCCTCTATGACTTTAAACGGAGCGCTTGCAGGATTGGTGGGAATTACCGCGGGATGTGCCGTCGTCTCGCCGATAAGCGCTATAATAATAGGCGCACTTTGCGGAATAATTGTAAGTATATCTGTAGATGTACTGGATAAGAAACTCAAGGTAGACGATCCTGTAGGAGCAGTATCCGTTCACGGCGTATGCGGTTTTTTCGGAACTTTGTTTGTAGGCCTGTTTGCACAGTCCGAATATGCAAGCCTTGCCGGATTTGAAGGCGTAAATGGATTGTTCTTCGGCGGTGGAGGCAAACTGCTTCTCACCCAGTTTACTGGTGCAATAAGTGTATTCGCCTGGACTTTTGGAACGATGCTCCTATTATTCTTTGTGATTAAAAAGACTATAGGCCTTAGAGTATCAAGAGAAGCAGAGCTCAAAGGTCTCGATATTGAAGAACATGGTATGGAAGCATACAGCGGGTTCCAGATATTCCAAAATGATTAAATACTGTCATACAACTAAAATAAAGAGTAAAGGAGGATATAAAAATGAAACTGATCATAGCAATGATCCAGCCGCATAAACTTCCTGATGTTAAAAAGGAATTATTTGATAATGAAATATATAAGATGACCATAACCAACGTACTTGGCTGCGGTCAGCAAAAGGGTTATACTGAAACTTACAGAGGGATCATACATGAAGTAAATCTATTAAAGAAAGTAAGGCTGGAAATAGCGGTAAATGAGGATTTTGTCAAACCAACCATTGAGGCCATCAAAAAGGGGGCTTACACCGGAAATATCGGAGATGGCAAAATATTTGTTCTGGACCTTCCCAGATGTATAAGGATTAGAACTGGAGAAGAAGGGAAAGAGGCTATTGGCTAGGTGACTGGAGAAATATTTAACATAGATTTAACATATTTTATGTAAATTTTTTTAAAAATTAAGTTATAATATTCTCCAATTTCTAAATTTACCTAAATATTAAAATAGAACATAGTAATAAATAATAAATTAAAAGGAGTGATAATATGGGAAAAGCTGATGAAATGAAAGAATATGTATTAAAAAAGGCTCACGATAATAATATAAAATTTATAAGACTCTGGTTCACGGATGTTCAGGGCTTTTTAAAAAGTTTTGCCATTACCGTTGAAGAACTGGAGGGTGCACTATTGGAAGGTATGGGATTCGACGGATCTTCTATTGAAGGGTATTCGAGAATAGAAGAGAGTGATGTAATTGCTATGCCCGATCCCAGCACTTTCCAGATACTTCCCTGGAGACCCCAAGAACAAGGTGTTGCCAGGATGATCTGTGATGTTTTAGAGCCAAACGGATCACACTTTAAAGGGGATCCCAGGTGGGTCCTGAAAAGGACATTAAAGAGAGCAAAAGATATGGGGTACACTTTCTATGTCGGCCCGGAACTTGAATACTTTTATTTTAAAAGTGATAAAGGTGATCCTGAAATCTTGGATAAAGGCGGATACTTTGATCTTACCACATTAGACGTAGCCGGACCATTGAGAAGAGATACCATACTATATACTGAAGCCATGGGAACCGGAGTCGAATATTCGCATCATGAAGTAGCTCCATCCCAACATGAAATCGATCTCAGATATACTGACGCTCTAACCATGGCAGACAATGTTATGACTTACAAGGTCATCGTTAAAGAAGTCGCTACCGAACACGGAGTATATGCTACTTTTATGCCTAAGCCGTTATTCGGAGAAAACGGGAGCGGGATGCACACCCACCAGTCACTATTCAAGGGAGATAAGAATGCATTCTTTGATATTAATGATAAATATCATCTATCCCCCACCGGCAAACAATATATTGCCGGAATACTAAAACATTGCAAAGAGATAACAGCTGTAACTAATCAGTGGGTAAATTCCTATAAAAGACTGGTACCTGGATATGAAGCTCCGGTTTATATATCCTGGGCCAGAAGAAACAGGTCTACTCTGGTAAGAGTACCCATGTATAAGCCAAATAAAGAAAAAGCCACTAGGGTTGAATTCAGAAGCCCCGACCCTGCCTGTAATCCTTACCTTGCTTTCAGCGTAATGCTGGCAGCAGGATTAGAAGGCATAAAAAATAAATATAAACTCCCTGAACCTATTGAAGAAAATATATATGAATTGGACCTGAAAAGAAGAGAAGAAGCCGGAATAGAAATGCTTCCTGATAATCTTTACGAAGCTATAAAACTTATGGAAAAAAGCAATCTGGTCAAAGAAACTTTGGGAGATCATATATTTTATAAATTTATTGATAATAAAAAAATTGAATGGGATAGATATAGAATCCATGTATCTAAATATGAACTGGATTCTTACCTTCCAAGACTTTAAGATCAAGGCAGTTACTGATAAATCTCCGCCCTTGCTTGTAGTAATTCATTCGGATCTATTCAATAAATTTCAGCAGCAGGCTCAATACGACACAAAAGCCTCCTGCAATCAGCATTTTTATACCGCTGACTATGAGGTTGCTCCTGGAGATCTTTCCTAAAAATAAGCCTATTCCGAATAGTATTAAAAATGCAATGGCAAAACCGCTGTAGTAACAGATGTTTATAGGTATTAATCTTCCAAAAAGAAACGGCGTCAGGGGAATGAACGCCATCAATACAGGTGATAGGCCGTTTACGGCAGCCAGGACTTTTGTAGCAAATTTCTGTGCATGGGATATTATTGTCTCATCAAGGTCATAAAGTGTTGATTCTTCTAAATCATCAAGCTCTCTTTTCCTCTCGGCTGTTTCACTATTATAAGCGCTCCAGACTCCGGAAACACCAAGAGAGATGCATATCGCCACACCTGCTATTATGACATTTTTATACTCAGTTATACCTATAATATAATTGCCCAGGAGAATCCCGATACTTGTGATAACTCCGTCAAAACCATTTACCGCAAAATATCTCCTTACGATTTTAGAGATGCCTGCTATTTTATTGTATACTCTTACTTTTGCTATATAGGATGCAATCCTTATTTTTATATTGTTCAATTTGATCTCTGCCTGATACCTAAAAATTAAATCTTTAAATTAATTGATAACCTCTGATAAAAATTATAAGGTTTTAATTGCATTTTGTTAATAATAATTAAGACAGACTGTGGATTAAAAGACCATTGTGAACTGGACATGATTTCAAATAGAAATATAAATTCTTCGATTATTATCCTACGGCTACCTTTTTATCTGCATCTATGGTACCTGGGACTTAATTTATGAATATACCGACCAGATTGGGATCAAACTGGCTCCCGCTGTATCTTTTCAGTTCCATAATTGCTTCAATCCCGAAAAAATATCTCTTTAGTAAAGCTTGATATAATAAAATCATACCACTTTTATCTTTACTTCTTTTTCTTCTTTTCTAAATAAAACAAGCTCGTCTTCCGGAATATACCAGCTTTTCCCTACTTTTTTTGCTTTAAACAAACCTGACTTACACCATCTTCTTATAGTCACCGGCTTGACTTTCAGTATTCTTGCTACCTCTTTTACTTTATATAGATTCGGAAGCATTTTAATCCCTTCCTTAAATTCATTCAAAGTACAATAAAGTATCATAAAGTAATACTAATATTAATATAATTATGAAAAAAAGTCAAAACAATTATATATAAAAATTATATAATACATGTATTAATACACAAGGAGTAGAATAAATTTATACCCTTATTGAGCTCCTGCTAATTCGCCTGTTTTATTCTTCTTGAGCCTCTGCTTCATTCTCAGTTTCTATATCAGGTGTATATACATAAGAACTGTCTAATTGTCCCTGAAGTTTGCTCAGATCAATAAACGGGATTACCCCTGATTCAGGAAGTATCCCCCAGGAGATATTTGGTGATAGTTTCTGGATGAACTCAAGCTGTATTATCTGAGGATATTCCCGGAGTGCTTCTCCCTTTATCTCTATCTGCTTTGCTTCAGCTTCTGCCTGGATTATAACCTGCTCTTTTTTTATCTTTTCCTGTTCAAGTATATTCTGTTCCACCACGATCCTTTCCTCTGCGATCTGCTTTTCCTCCAGGACATTAAAATATTCTTCGGTAAAATCAATCTTCCTGAGCAGGAATTCATCCAGTATTATCCCGTTTTCTGTAAATATAGGCTCTAATGCACTTCCTATCTCCTCCTGTACATCAAATACCTGCTCTGAGTAAAGCTGCGCAGCAGTATATTTTTTAGGAATATTTCTTGAAAGCGACCTTGCCTCAGTTTTTACAACTTTCTCTACCAGGTCATCCATAGTCCCAATATTATTCAATATCCATTCCGCTTTTTTACCGTCAATAGAAAACCTTATGGTATACTTTAATTTTATCTGCTGACCGTCTGAAGAAGTGGTATCTACTGCATAATCAGGGTAAAGTGCATGGCTGGTCTCAGGGTTGTCGCTCGTCTCGTAGGTAACCTGCCTGGTCGAGTAATTTACGGTATTCTGCATAAATGGTACTTTAACGTGCAGGCCGGGCTTATAAGTCCTCCCTATCGTCCTTCCAAACTGAGTCAGTACCCTTACATTTCCAGCCTGAACTATGACTATACTATTTAAAATCAATAACAGCGCCACTACAAATACAACTACCCCGATGATTATTTTGGGGATAAACTTCATTTTTATACCTCCGTGTTAAATGATTTTTAATTTATTTTGAAATACTATCCAAAAAAATATACTACCATATATTAAATAAATAAAAAATTTTTCCACTCTGCTCTCCGGTTACCTACAAAGAATAGATGACTCCTGCATCTACAGTCAGATGATCCGAAACCTTCTACAGATTCTGCCATAGTTCCCACTTTTTCTGCAATTTGACATTCTATCTTTTTATCAGACTCAATGTAGTACACTTGTTCAATATTCACATACCTGTTTGTCAGAAGATAATCAATGTGCCAGAACTTATTTTTTTCATTTCTTAAATGTCTCAACAACCTTCTCCCTATACCATTTAATGCAGAACCTACATACATGTAAAATCCCCTGGCGAAGTCGATAACTCCAAGTTTCCCAATTTGTATAGACTGCGATCTTCCGCAGTTAATCAACAAACAATAAGCACCTTTCATAGAAACTCTTTCAAGTCCTTCTCTACCAATTAATATCAAGGATTTTTTTACTGCTTTTTTAGTTGTCTTCATTTCCTAAAATTTCTCTCATAACAGCAGCTGCATGATATGATGATCTCACAAATATGCCGCTTGATACTGATCTAAAATCAAAGCCTTCCGCAATTTCTTTTACTTCGGCGAACTCTTCCGGTCTGTAATACCTGCGTACCGGAAGGTTTGAAATCGATGGTCTTAAATACTGGCCAATAGTCACAATGTCACAGCCCGCTTTTTTTAGGTCTGAGAGCAGCTGCTTTACCTCCTTACCATCCTCGCCGAGGCCAAGCATAAACCCGGACTTTATATAAACATCAGGCCTTATATCTTTAGCCGATCTCAATATATTAAGCGATGTTTCATAACTTGAATTTCTCCTGACCTTTCCATAGTTTCTTCTGACAGTTTCCATATTATGACCCAATACATTCAATTCCTCGGCAAGAATAACTTTCAAACTGCCTAAGTCTCCTTTAAAGTCCGGTATCAGGCACTCTATACTCACATAGGGATTTAACTTTCTTATTGCTCTTACGGTCTCCGCAAAATGATGACTTCCTCCGTCACTCAGATCGTCCCTTGTCACTGAAGTGATAATCGCATATTTCAATTTTGCTTCTTTTACCGCCTCTGCTATCCTGTAAGGCTCATTCCGCGACAGCTTATCGGGCTTTCCTGATCTTATACCGCAAAAGCCGCAATTTCTTGTACAGATTTCTCCCATAATCATAAAAGTTGCTGTTTTATTACTAAAACACTCAAATATATTTGGGCATTTTGCGCTCTGGCATACAGTATTCAAATGAAAATTTTTTATCAGATTTCTTACTTGTTTGATGTTTGAGTTGTTTAGACTTATCTTTTTTTTTAGCCAGTCAGGTTTGCTAACCAAAGATTTTACCCGTAATCCTCTCCAATTCTTTTACTGTTCCGAACTCTATTACCATCTTTCCCTTTTTTCTCCCCATGGTTATACTTACAGGGACACCAAGGTACTCGGACATTTTCCTGGATATCTCTGGAAGTTTGCTGAACTGCAGTACTTTTTTTGCTGCAGCAGGACCCGAACGCCCTCTTCTTCTTTCTACCATCTTTTCTACATCCCTGACACTCAGGCCATTTTTAACTATTAGATTTGCGACTTTGATCCTTTTTTCTTCTTCTATTCCGAGCAGCGGCCTGGCGTGCCCTTCACTCAACTTTCCTTCACTTATTAATTTCTGTATTTCCACAGGAAGGGAAAGTAGTCTTAGTGAGTTGGTTATGGCCGCTCTGCTCTTTCCTATTCTCTTTGAAAGTTTATCATGGGTTATTTTAAATTCGTCTATAAGCTGCTTAAAAGTATAAGCCTTTTCCATAGGGTTCAAATCATCCCTGTGTAGATTTTCAATCAAAGCCATTTCCAGTGAAGCTGCATCATTAATATTTTTTACTATTATAGAAGGTATTGTATTTATACCGGTCTTTTTTGTAGCCCGGTATCTTCTTTCCCCTACAATTATCTCGTATTTATCCTCTTTATCCAGCTTTCGGACCACAATCGGTTGTATTACTCCAAATTCTTTTATGGACTCAGCTAAATCATTTAATGAATTATCATTAAAATTATTCCTGGGCTGGTTCCTATTGGGAACAATCGAATCCAATGATAATTCAACTATCGCATTTGATTCACTTTCGGAGGGCTTACCTATGCTCGGGATCAATGCATTCAGCCCCCTTCCTAAACCCCTCTTAGCCATTTTTTATCACTTCCTTTGTAAAATTGCTGTAAGCCTCTGCTCCCTTACAATCAGGATCATATTCCATTATGGGCTTACCATAACTAGGAGCTTCGCTGAGTCTTACATTTCTTGGAATAATTGTCTTATAAACCCTTTCCGAAAAAAACTTCTTTACCTCTTCAATAACCTGCCCTGCCAGTTTCAATCTCGAATCATACATGGTCATTATAGCTCCCTTTATCATCAATTTATCATTCAAATTTTTTTTAACCAGGTCTATGGTGCTTAAAAGCTGACCAAGCCCTTCCAGGGCATAGTATTCACATTGTATTGGTATTATGACCTCCTTAGCAGCTGCCAGCGCATTAATAGTCAGAAGCCCCAGGGCAGGAGGACAATCGATCAATATAAAATCATAGTCCCCTTTGACTCTTTCTATTGCTTCCTTTAACTTAAACTCTCTCTTCAAACTTGTTACCAATTCTACCTCTGCCCCCGCAAGCTGTATTGAAGATGGCAGTATTTTAAGGTTCTTATATTTCGTATTTAAAATGATCCTGCTGGGATCCTTGTCACGGATTAAAACTTCATATACTGATTCTTTCACATCCTTGGGATCCAAACCCAATCCGCTGGTCGAATTACTCTGCGGGTCAAGGTCTATCAGCAATGTCTTATAACCGTAAGAACTTAAATAAGCAGATACATTTACCGCTGTTGTGCTTTTCCCTACTCCGCCTTTTTGATTGGTGATGGCAATTATTCTATTTTCATTTTTTTTGCTTAAATTTCTATTTAATTTTCTCTCCCTCAATATCTTCTCTAAAAGACCCATTGAATCTTTCTCTTTAGTTTAAACATTTATCCATAAACCCATTTATGCATTTACACATTAAAATATAATTATAGCATACTCACCAAAGTGGCCTGCATTTAATTTTTTTAAATTTTCGGGGATAGATCGAAGGAGTTCTCTTATTCTTTTCAATCACTAAAAAAGCTCTGAATTCATTAAGATATGGAACCTTAACTTCCAATAAATTCCCTTCCCTTCCCCCCAACTCTAAGATGATTTTTCTTCCTTTTTTCAGTTCCTCAAACACTTTTAGACTCTTATAAAATATAATTTTACCATTTATTCTACAAAAAGGAATCAGTAATTCACATAAAATATTAAACTTTGCTACTGCTCTTGCCAGGACCATATCAAATTTTTCTCTGTATGACCCTTCTCTAGCGAGCTCTTCTGCTCTACCTCTTAATATTTTTACATTTTTTATTTTAAGCCTGTTGGCTGTCATATTTAAAAATTCTATCTTCTTTTCTTTTTTATCTATTAAATAAAATAACCTATCCTTTAAAAAGATAGATAAGACCATGCCCGGAAGCCCGGCGCCGGTCCCAATGTCCAGTATTTCTTTTATATTGTCACTCCTGTTAAAAAGATCCTTTTTAAATTTTAATATCGAGAGAGAGTCCAAAAAATGCCTCACGAGTATATCTTCCTTTTTTTTAGTCCCAGTAAGATTGACTTCTTTATTGTACTTATAGACTATATCCAGATATTCTTTTACAATCCTTATTTGATCTGGAGAAAAATCTACTCCAAGTTCTTTTAAAGACCGCTTAAAAATATTTTCGATATCCAAGCTTAAACACCCGTCTTTGACTTAACCTTAAGATTTAACATAAGTATTGAAATATCCGCAGGTGATATTCCTGCGATCCTAGATGCCTGTCCCAGGGTATCAGGCCTTATATTTGAGAGTTTTTCCTGTGCCTCATAAGTCAGCCCCAGTATACTAAAATAGTCCAAATCCTTTGGAATACCATACCTTTCCAGACTTTTTAATTTCTTGATTTCACTTAATTGCCTGTTTATATAACCCTCATATTTTATATTTACTTCGGTCTGCCTTAAGACTCCTCTATCATAGACATCTACTCTTCTACCAATAAGATTTATTATATCATCTATTTTTAACTCTGGTCTTTTTAAAAGCCTGTAAGCGCTTAAATTAGTACTATCAGGTCTTATGCCCATTTTCTTTAAAACTGTATCACTGACTCTACCGGGCTTTATGCTGCTTTCTTTAAGCTTTGATATCAATCTATTTATTTTTTTCTCCCGCTCCTCGACCATTTTTATCTGATCATCGGTTATAAGACCTATTTTATTGCCTAATCTGCTTAACCTTATATCAGCATTATCGGAGCGCAGAACTAATCTATACTCTGCCCTTGAAGTGTACATCCGGTAAGGTTCTATAAGTTTCTTAGTCAAAAGGTCATCTATTAATACTCCTATATAACTGTTGTCCCTTGTCAGTATCAAAGGAGGTTCGCCTCTTACTTTCAATGCCGCATTTATGCCTGCTACTAATCCCTGAGCTGCCGCCTCTTCGTAACCCGAAGTACCGTTTATCTGCCCTGCAAAATAAAGATTTTTTACAGCTTTGGACTCCAGGGTAAAATCTAATTGATTCGGTATTATATAATCATATTCAACTGCATATCCGGGTCTAATTATTCTCGCTTTCTCCAAGCCCCTTACTGAATTTACTATTCTCTGCTGAACTTCCATCGGCATACTTGTTGTAAGCCCCTGTAAATACATCTCGTTTGTATGAGTCCCCTCCGGCTCGATAAAGACCGGATGCCTTTTCTTTTCAGGAAAATTTATTACCTTCCTGTCTATCGAGGGACAATGCCTTGGACCGTGGGTATCCACCATCCCCGATCTTATAGGTGACTTTTCAATGTTTTCTGCAATTATATTGTGTGTCTTTTCATTGGTATAAGTGAGATAACATTTTACGCTTTTATAGATTTTTTCTTCATCCCAGAAAGAGAAACTTAGATAATGATTATCCCCACTCTGTACTGTTGTTTTTACCAGATCTAATGTTCTTCTGTCGACTCTGGGTGGTGTTGCTGTCTGAAACCTTTCTATTTTAAAACCCATAACCATTAAATCTTTTGTTAATCCCATGGCCGGATACTCACCCATTCGTCCAGCAGAATAATCCTTCTTTCCGATTATTATTCTACCCCTGAGGAACGTGCCCGAGGTTACTATTACCGTTTTCCCCATAAAACGAACACCGCTTTCTATTTCTGCTCCAACCGCATAACCATCCTTTAAACAGATCCTGCGTACTGTCCCCTGCCTGAGAGTCAAATTTTTTGTATTCTCGAGGACCTTCTTCATTTCAATCTCATATTCCTTTTTATCTATCTGTGCCCTTAGTGCCTGCACTGCCGGGCCTTTGCTTTTATTCAACACCTTAATCTGAATCAAAGTGTTATCAGCCGCCTTTGCCATTTGCCCGCCAAGTGCATCTATTTCTCTTACCAACTGGCTTTTACCTACACCCCCTATCGACGGGTTGCAAGGCATTAGAGCAATTTTGTCCACGTTGATTGTCAGCACTAAAGTCTTAAGCCCCAGTCTTGCAGCCGAAAGCGCTGCTTCACATCCTGCATGGCCAGCCCCCACTACTATGACATCATATTTTATGGTCTTTTTTCTTTCTTTATCGATCTTGGTACCCTCCTATGTTTCACGTGAAACAATTTCTCTTAAATCCGGGTTATTTACTAAATTCTTTCTTCACTTTAGAATGGCGCCCCTTCTGAAATACTCCTCAAAAGATTTATTATATATTCATTACTTCTTTTATTTACAATGCTGGCTAAACCTTCTGGCTTTCCTGCTGCATTTAATCCCGCGACAATGCCCTGTGCCGCAGCTTCTTCATATCCTGAAGTTCCGTTTATATGCCCTGCAAAAAATATATCCTTTAAAATCCTGCTCTCAAGATTAAGATCTATTTGCCCGGGGGCCAAACAATCGTATTCTACGGCATAACCGGGTCTCGTCATTTCTACTTCTTCAAATCCTTTTATCTTTTTTATCATTTCTTCCTGTACTTCTTCGGATAGCATTGTCTCAAGACCCTGCAGGTACATTTCATTTGTATCCATACCCACCGGTTGTATAAAAATCCTGAAGCATTCCTCTCCATTTGATTGAACGACCTTTCCCTCTACCGAAACTCCATTTCCGATTTTTCTCCATCCTTTATCCTTATAATATTCTTCCTCACTTTTTACCGTTTTTAACAAATATTCTGCCCACTCTCTTTCTGTACATGCTATGTAATTGTTTAACTGCTTCCTTTTAATAAAAATTTTTTTGCCGGAAAGCATGATTGAATGATGATCCAGAGGCTCCTTTTTTAATTTACTCAAATCTATAGTTTTTCTATCCACCATTGGGGCGGTGAATTTTCTATTTCTTATAAATCTAAAATCCAAGTCCTCAAGACTTGTTGCAAGTCTCTTTGAATTTATCTCCCCCTGTCTGCCCGCTTCGATTATATTCTTACCCCAGATTACATTTCCTCTTAAAAAAGTCCCTGCACATATAATCAGCGAACTGCATTCATAAACAGTATCATCGCTGGTCACAAGCCTTAATCCTTTTTTATCTTTCTTTATTGCTTTCACAAGTCCCTGCCTCAGGTCCAGATACTCCTGTTTCTCTAGGACCTCCTTAATGGTCAAAAAATACCTCCGTCTGTCAACTACTGCCTGAAGGGTTCTTGTGAAAGGTCTTTCCGGGTCTTCTACTCTCCTTATGTTCAGATAATTCTTTTTGGTATTCTTTAAGATTTCCCCACCCATATCGTTTATCTCTTCAACCAACTGCCCTTTTGTCGGTCCTCCTAATTTGCCTCCAAAGGGCATTAAAGCTATGCCGTCCATATTTATCGATATTAATAAAGTTCTAGCTTCATTTCTTGCAGAGGAGAGTGCAGCTTCACAACCAGAGTGCCCGCCTCCAATCACTATCACATCATATCTTTTATCTTTTTTAGACTTTATCATAAATCGATTTGCCTTTTTTATTTTGTTTCACGTGAAACATTTTCGCCAAATATC
The DNA here is from genome assembly GCA_964610385.1 of uncultured Actinomycetota bacterium. Classification (GTDB taxonomy): domain Bacteria; phylum Actinomycetota; class Humimicrobiia; order Humimicrobiales; family Humimicrobiaceae; genus CAZBSE01. Next base: position 89,240 of record CAZSXW010000005.1, on the reverse strand, counting down.
CTTGCCATATTGTTTTTTGGCATTTCTCACTTTCCTACACAGAACCTTCTAAATATCATGGTTAAAACATCTTCTCTTGTGGTCTCCCCTATTATTTCTCCCATCAGATCATATGCAGCTTTTAGATCATACGATGGGAATTCTTCCGATAGTCTATCTCTCATCGCCCTTTCAGCATTATCCAATAAATCTTTTGTCTTTTTTAGTATATTCTTGTGCCTGCTGTTTATAATTATCTTTTCTTCAAGATTTATATCATCATCAAGTATCATTTTTTTTATCCTGTTTTCCAGGTCTCCAATACCTGTTCCTTTCAGGGCAGATATTTTTATGATAAAACTTTCGTTAAAATATTTTGTCAGCCTTTTTATCTTCAGATTCTGCTTAAGGTCCGCTTTATTTATACAACATATTATTTTTTTATCTTTTATTTTTTTGATTATATCCAGGTCCATTTTCCCAATTTTCCTGTTACCATCTACCACCATCAATACCAGTTCAGCTTCATCGATATGCTTTAAGCTTCTGGAAACTCCTATTTCTTCTATTATATTTTTTGTTTTTCTTATTCCTGCTGTGTCTACAATAATCAAAGGTATGCCTTCCACATATAATATTTCTTCTACCGCATCTCTTGTCGTCCCGGGTATCGAAGTGACTATAGCTTTTTCCTTCTTTAAAAGTAAATTAAGTAGGCTCGATTTTCCCACATTTGGTTTTCCAACAATCGCTATCTTTACACCGTTTTTTATAATCTCTCCCTTTTCTTCATTTTTTATAAGCTCTATAAGCTCATTTTTTACCTTTTTTACCTTTTTTAAAAGACTTCCGAAAGGTGTTATCTCTAAGTCTTCCTCAATAAAATCAATCGATGCTTCAAGCTTTACTATCACATCCATTATTGTCTTCCTGAGTTTTTTTATTTCTTTTCCTACCTCACCCTTCAGGTTTTTTACTGCGATTTTTAAACTCTGCTCGGTCTTTGATTTGACCAGATCTATTACTGCCTCCGCTTGCGAGAGGTCTATTCTTCCGTTTAAAAATGCCCTCTTCGTAAACTCCCCGGGCTCTGCAGTTCTCGCACCATTATCAATGCACAGCTCAAGCACTTTCGTAGTTGCAGTCATTCCCCCATGGCAGTTTATTTCCACAACATCCTCTCTTGTATATGATCTTGGCTTTTTCATAAGCGTTACGATAACCTCGTCTACAATATGGCCGTCCTCATCAACTATATTCCCGTATATCATGGTATACGTTTTCGTATCTTTTAGTTTTTTATTACTTTTTGATTTAAATATCCTGTCAGTAATAGATATAGATTCCCTACCGCTTAATTTCACTATACCTATTGCAGCCTCACCCGGACGTGTGCTTACTGCTGCTATAGTATCCTCGTTACCCTTTTGCATTTCTCACACATTTTCCTTTAATGATTCGGATTTATTAATTTATAATTATATTTAAATTTCTTTTTTATTAAAACTCCCCAAAAAAAAACAGCACAATAGTGCTGCCTTTCTTTCATTTTTATGATATTACTTATTTTCCGTCTCTTGTGGGATAAATTATTATTCTCCTGTTTGGCTCTTCATATATGCTTCTGGTGCTTACATCCTTAACATCCGCCAGGACATTATGTATTACTTTCCTCTCATAGGCACACATCGGTCTGAGTGCTATTTTTCTTCCTTCATTAATTGCTTTCTTGGCCATTGCAATTGCTGTTTTCTTTATCTTCTCCATTTTCTTTTTCCTATAATCTTTTATATCTATGATAATATTTCTTTCAATAATTCTCTTTCTTTTTCCTATCAAGTTTATTATATATTCAAGCGCCTGCATATTTCTTCCATCTCTTCCGATTGCAATCCCCAGATCTTTCCCGTAAACCGATAATTTCCATTCCTGTGAATCCGTATTTATTTTAATTTCTTCACCCAGACATATAAGTTCCACTACTTTTTTTAAGACCTTCCTTATCTTTTCCAAACCTGCGATCTCCGGCTTTCCCCTTTTTTTTCTCTCTGAATTATCCTCTATCAACCTGTCATTTTTTTGCTCTTTTTTCAAAGACTCAACATATGAATCTATGGCATCTTTCATACTTTTATCTTCTGGCATATTTTTTACCTCCGATAATGGAAACCCTACCTCTTCTTTTTTCTTTTCTTTTTGATCTTTCTCCTTATTATCTTCTTTTCTTCCGCACTCAATTCCTGTTCTCCATTCATGCTTTTATCCTTCTGTGTCAATTCAACTCTTATGCTCCTACTTGTAATAAACTTACTTACTACCCACTGCTGAGCAATGGTCCAGATATTTGTAGTCAACCAGTATACCAGTATGCCCGAAGGAAATGTAACCGATATTCCACCAAACACCAAAGGCATTATATACATAATCTTCGATTGCTTTGGGTCAGTGATAGTCATCTTCATCGATAAAAACATCGTCCCGGCCATCAATATGGGCATTATATAATAGGGGTCCTTTTCATTTAGATTCAACCATAAAAAATTATAAACAGGGTTTGCAACACCATTTATAGTAAACTCTCCCAACACGCTCGTTACTATTTCGGAAGGTTCTCTAAGCGCCCGATAAAGAGCAAAGAACACCGGCATCTGTAAAAGAAGCGGCAGGCAGCCCGCCAGGGGATTGACGTTATGCTTCTTATAGAACTCCATTGTCTCCTGCTGTAGTTTCTGTTTATCGTCTTTGTATTTTTTCTGCAGCTCCTTTAATTCCGGCTGTATCTTCTGCATTTTTACCATTGATCTAGTCTGAGTAATAGATAGAGGGACTAATAATAATCTTACAATAATGGTCAGAAGTATTATGACTACGCCATACTGTGCCACGACATTGCTGTATAAAAACACCATTATTTTTTCAAAAAAATGTGTTATAGGACTTAAAATCTCAAATATTTTTTCCAATACTATAAACCTCCGTTCCTGTTTATCTTAGAGGATCGTATCCGCCTTTATTGAATGGATTACATCTTAATATTCTGTATATTGATTTAATACTACCTTTTAATACACCATATTTACTCAAAGCTTCAATTGCATATTCAGAACATGTGGGATAAAACCTGCAGCTTTTGGGTAGTAAAGGCGATATGAATTTTTTATATATTTTGATTAAAAATATTAATATTTCTTTCACGATTATAGAATGTTATTTTAATTTATTTATATACAATCGGTAAGAATTGATTTTAAACTGCACTCAAGATTTTCCTTTAATCGGTAAAAACCAACATCTGAGATTTCCTTACTGGCAATAAGCAAGATGTCCAGATTTCCCGTGACACCTATGTCTATCCTTTTTAAAATTTCCTTTAAGACTCTTTTGATCCTGTTCCTTAGAACTGCTCCTCCGACTTTTTTCCCTACACCAAAACCGACTCTTACCGGATATCCATCTGCTTCTCTCTTAAGTATATATATTGTCAAATACTTGCCCTTTTTATATATTCCCTCTCTCGTTACCCTGTTAAAATCGATTCTTCTTTTAAGTATCTCAAACTTTATTTTAATCCTTCCCTTTATTACTCAAGCAGAAAGCTTTTTCCTTCCCTTTCTTCTTCTGTTTGTGATTACTGCTCTTCCGGCTTTTGTCTTCATCCTGGCTCTAAATCCATGATTTTTTTTTCTCTTCCTTACATTTGGCTGAAAGGTCCTTTTCATTATATAACCAACCTATGTTTTTTATTCTTAATCAAGTAGTAGATTATACATTTTAATCCTAGTAATATCAAGGCAGCATAGCACCACTTTAACTACCATTCTTACAGTACAACCACGGCTCTTTTATATTAAAAACTACTATCGTCTCAAACACCTGTTCTTATTGAAATCTAATCTGAAAAAATCATTTTAATACAATTCTGTATAGTGTTATTTTTCACAAACTTTTCACAACATTTAAAAGCTTTTCCACACCTGTGGAAAAATATGTGGAAAACCTATAAAACATCACTAATATATATGTCAAAAGGTTTTATTTCTCTTAATTTAACATTTGATTTAGTAGCTTTTTTTCTTCTAAAATATTATCATTAATCTGTTGAAAACCTAAAGGTAATGGAAAGAATGTGAAAAGCTTTCTTTTGTTTACTTAGAATTTCAAAGCAAATGCCATATAATTTTTTATATAAAAAAGCTCTTATTTATTATGTCTGATTCCAACGATACTTTAAAAAACAGCCCCAGTAAAACCAGCCTGGAATATAATACTGTAGATATACCGGTAAGGATTGCAGTATATGATAATATGAAAAGCATCCCGAGAATCATAGATTTTAAATTTGACAATATAATCAACCTTATAAATCGGACCTCCCAAGAAACTTATAACCTTTCACATAATGCCGGAGGTAAGATACCATTCACCATAATAAAAGAAATTATAGAAAACCTGATACACGCGGATTTTAAAGAAATAATAATCACCATACTAGATAATGGAAACCACATAATCATATCAGATCAGGGCCCGGGAATAGAAGATAAGGAAAAGGCATTCCTGCCCGGATTTACATCTGCCACCAAAGAGATGAAAGAGTATATAAGAGGAGTAGGTTCCGGTTTTCCAATAGTAAAGGAAACCATCACTTTCTCCGGCGGCTCGATTGATGTCAAAGATAATATAAAAAGGGGAACTGTGATTTCCCTAAAATTGGAATCGTCTGATATAAGGAGTAAGCCAGGCGATCTAAGTAGCAGTATGCCCGGTGAACCGGAATCCGTGGCGGATTTTAAACCACCAAAGGATGGATCTGATAAACCCTCATTCAAATCGTTATCAGAAAGGCAAAAGAAGATACTTTTTGTTATCCTGGAGCTTGAAGAAGCTGGTCCTTCTACAATAGCCAGTGAACTCGATTTAAGCCTTTCAACCTCATACCGTGAACTAATCCAACTGGAAAAAAACAAGCTTTTAATAACAGGCAAAAGCGGCAAGAGAAAATTATCAAAAAAAGGTACAAAATATCTTGAATATTATTCAAATAATATTTAATATAAGAGTACTATGGCAGAACTTGAAAGCATCTGGAAAAATACTCTTGACGATTTAAAAAACAAGATCAATCTTCCCACTTATAAGGCATGGTTTGAGCATATTACGCCTCTTTCTTTAAAAAAAAACTGCCTTACCATTTCAGTTGGCAGCCCTTTTGCCAAAGAATGGCTCGAATCAAGATATTCAAAAATCCTTGCCGATTCAATAAAGAAAGTCACTAATACCAAATATAAAATAAAAATTATAACATCAGCAGATAACTCCAAAGATCCTGCAGTAAACTATCTGAATTATACGGACGAAGATACCGGAGATAGTGTTCACTCCACCAGAAAGTTAAAAGATTCTTCATTTAATAAAAAATATACCTTTGATACTTTTGTAGTCGGTAATGGGAACAGATTTGCTTGTACTGCTTCGTTAGCAGTCAGCGAAAAGCCAGGTAAAACTTATAATCCCTTGTTTATATATGGGGGAGTGGGTCTTGGCAAAACACACCTTCTGCATGCGATAGGGCAGTATATGCTAGAGCTTCACCCAAATAAAACGGTCAAATATGTATCAGCAGAAAGATTCTTAAACGAGTTTATTAATGCTTTAAGATACAAAAATATTTTCGCCTTTAAAGAGACCTACAGGAACAACGATGTATTGCTGGTGGATGATATACATTTTCTTGAAGACAAGGAGGCCAGCCAGGAGGAGTTCTTTCATACATTCAACGCTCTTCACGACACCAACCGCCAGATAGTCCTCTCAAGCGACAGAGCCCCTAAAGATATTTCTACCCTTGAAGAAAGACTGAGATCCAGATTCGAGTGGGGACTTGTCACTGATATCAGGCCTCCCGATCTTGAGACCAGGCTTGCCATATTAAAAAAATACTCTGAGAGGGAAAAAATTGCAGTATCTGACGATATACATAACCTTATCGCTCAGAAAATAACCTCAAATATAAGAGAGCTCGAAGGAGCTCTGACCAGAATTGTAGCCTATTCAACTCTGACAAACAACAAACCGGATTTGAATACAGCACAAAACATCCTTAAAGACATTCTTCCCGATGACAGAGAACATAAAACAAGTATTCAAACAATAATTAAAGAAGTGTCAAAATATTTCTCAATACCAATAAACGATATCATCGGCACCAAGAGAAATAAATTTATATCGCATGCCCGCCAGCTTGCAATGTACCTTTCCAGAGAACTGACCAGCAGTTCTCTTCCAAGAATCGGTAAATCATTCGGTAACAGAGACCACTCAACGGTTATATATGCCATCTCAAAAGTAGCAGATCTGATCAACAAGGATAAAAGCGTTTATTTTCAAATACGCGAGATCACCAGCAAGATAAAGACATCCTCTTAGAAAGATAAATATAAACTATCCACTATTATTATTAAGCCCTGTTTAAAAACCCTTGCAATTTTAAACAGTTTGGGTCTCATAACTGTTAGTAATCTCAAGTTTTATCAGCCAGAAGATATTCTCTACAAATATTTAACACTTTTCAGACTTTTTTTAAACAACTCCTATTGTCAATAATCCGAGTTTGTCGGCTCTCTTTCTTGCTTGTCAACAATTTCAACAGGCATTACAACTACTACTTACTATTTTAATTAACATTATATATAATAAAACGTGTTTATATTTCAAATGTCTAAAAGAGGTTGAGATGAAATTTCAAACAACAAAAAATGATTTTCTTGATGCTATTCTTGCTGCAAATAAAGCGATTGGTACGAGGGCTACTTCTTTCATATTGAGCGGCGTCATGCTGGACGCCCAAGAGAGCCTGTTTGTTTACAGCACAGACCTGGAGACAAGCATTAAATGCGATACAGGGGTAAAAGTGCTTGAAAAGGGGAAAATAGTAGTTCCCTCGAAAGTTTTAATCAACATACTAAAGAGCCTTGAGGAATCAAAGGTGGAATTTGAACTTGACAGAGAAACCAACAGGGTAAAAATAAAAAGCGGCGGAGCCTTTTTCAGCCTAAATACCATGTCTATAGAAGAGTACCCAGACTTTCCTGAAATAAAAAAAGAAAATCCCTTAAAAATAAATTTAAAAACGTTTAAGAACCTACTGTCCAAGGTACAGAGGGCAGCATCGCTGGACGAGAGCAGGGGGGTTCTCACAGGAGTGCTTATGGAAATAGAAGGCGGCCTAATGACAATGGTCGCTACAGACAGCTACCGCCTTGCTTTAACAAAGGAGAAGCTAAGTTCAGGATCACAAAATATAAAGGTGGTTATTCCCACAAAGGTGCTGGACAGCATAGTCAAAAGCGAATATGAAAAGGGTGAAATCGAGATATATCTGGAGGAAAATCAGATAAGCATCTTCCTGGCAGGGGAGAAAAAGGGCGAGAGAATAATAGTATCAAGGCTGCTCTCGGGTAAGTTTCCAGAGTATAAGCAGCTTATTCCCAAGAGCATGAAACATAATATAGTAATAGACAAAGAAAAAATACTCGAAGTAGTGAAGAGAATTTCATCGATATCCCAGGACAACATACCCATCAAGCTGGCCTTTGATAAAGGGAAGGTGACCGTTTCAATGGATATAAAAGAGGTAGGGAGCTCCAGCGAGAATTTTGATGTACCATACGGAGAGGAAAAAATAGAAATAGCATTTAATCCAGAATTTCTATTGGATGGGATAAATATGATGGATGATAAGAGTATAGTGTTGTCAATGGAGGAGCCCCTCAAGCCCATTATAATAAAATCGGAGAAGAACAAAGAGTTGATATACCTCCTGATGCCAGTAAGGGTGTCCCAGCAGTAAAAAGGGCAGGAAGAATCGTAATATGAAAAAAATAGAAAGCTTGGATATATGTGTCATTGGCGCAGGGAGGCTCGGAACTACGGTAAGTTGCATGCTTGCAAAAGGAAAAAATCCTGCTTTGAGACTAAGGGCCCTGGCATCGAAATCGGCCGCTTCGTTGAACAGGGCGAAGGAGATTATGGGAGGCAAAGCCAGGGGAGTGGTCTTTACCACGGAGAATAAGAAGGCAGCAATGCTTTCGAACTGTGTTTTAATATGTACTCCGGATGATGTCATAGGACCGGTCTGTAAAGAGGTTTTTTCGGAAAAGGATCTGGATTTCAACGGTTATTACGTAATTCATTTCAGCGGATCAAAGCCATTGAGCGTATTGGATGCTGCAAAAAGATCTGGCGCAAAAGTGGCATCGGTACATCCGCTGAAATCATTTGCCTCTATAAAAGAGGCCATAAAGACCTTGCCCGGTACCGTTTACGGTATAACTTACTGTAGCGGCGAATCAAAAAGAACGGCACTGCTTATGGTAGAAAGTCTTGGTGGAACGGCGATTGAAGTGGACGATGGTAAAAAAGCCCTTTACCATGCTGCGGCGTGTGTAGCATCAAATTACCTGGTGACACTTTTAAATTACGCTGTTCTGATACACCGAAAAATCGGAATAAAACCGGAAGACTCTTTGAAAGGCCTGATGGGTCTGGTAGAAGGCACAGTAAGCAATATAAAAAAAATGGGAACACAAAAGTCACTTACCGGACCTATTGCCAGGGGGGACCTGAGTACTATAAGGGAACACATGAAAGACTTTAATAAATTTTTTGACAGGAAAGACATAAGTCTGTATAAGATAATGGGCAGGGAGACCGCAAAGATTGCACAGGGCAATGGCTGGATAGATAAAGAGACAGTAAGGGAATTAGAAAAGATACTTAGTGATTAGGAAAGGAATATTATGGCCATAGAAAAAGTTACAGCCAGCTATCTGGTAGAAATGAAAGAAAAGGGAGAGAAGATAACAGCGCTTACGGCATACGATTGCCTCATGGCTTCCCAACTGGATGAGTGTGGCATAGATATACTATTGGTGGGGGACTCTGTAGGCAATGTGCTGTTAGGATATGAAAACACCATACCGGTTACAATGGATGAAATGATACATCACTGCAGTGCGGTTGCCAGGGGTGCCAAGAGAGCCATGGTAGTTGGTGATATGCCTTTTATGTCTTACCAGACAAGCTGCGGGGAAGCACTAAGGAATGCAGGTAGGTTCTTGAAAGAAGCAGGTGCTGAAGCAATAAAACTTGAAGGTGGAAGCGAATTTTTTGACACTATAAAGAAGATTGTGGATGTGGGAATTCCAGTAATGGGCCATCTGGGACTTACTCCGCAATCTGTTTATAAATTTGGAGGATATGGAGTGAGAGGAGAAGACAGGGACCAGGCATTGAAAATACTGGAAGATTCAAAAGCATTAGAAAGGGCAGGAGTATTTTCGATTGTGCTGGAGAAGATTCCTGCAAAACTTGCCAAGAAGGTGACCCAGCAGTTAAGAATACCTACAATAGGAATAGGTGCAGGAGTGGACTGTGACGGCCAGGTTCTTGTGACGCATGACATGCTGGGATTTTTTGAAAAATTCAAGCCAAAATTTGCCAAGAGGTATTCAAAGCTGGGAATAGAAATGAAAAAATGCTACAGGAAGTATATTGAAGAGGTAAAAAAAGGGGAATTCCCGGCTGAAGAGCATTCATATTGAGGATGTTAAAATAAGCCTGCTTAGATATAAGTCATACTTTTGTAAATGAAAATAATTAAAAAAATAAAAGAATGTAAGTCAGTCGTCAACACCTTGAGGAGGAAAGGGTACCAGATAGGGTTTGTTCCCACCATGGGGGCCCTGCACCTGGGCCATCTAAGCCTTATCAGAATGGCGAGGAAGGACTGTGATAAAGTGTTTATAAGTGTTTTTATAAATCCTACTCAATTTGGACCGGGAGAAGATTATAAGAAATATCCCAGGAATATCAAGAAGGACTGTATGCTGGCAGAAAAAGAAGGAGTCGACTATGTGTTTTTCCCAACAGCACAAGAGATGTACGGATCCGGTCATAAGACTTTTGTGGTAGTAAAGGAACTTGACCGGATCATGTGTGGAAAATACAGGCACGGCCATTTTGAGGGTGTTACAACTGTGGTCCTTAAATTGTTTAATATAGTAAATGCTCATAGGGCTTATTTTGGACAGAAAGATTATCAGCAGATGGTTATAATTAAAAAAATGGTTGATGACCTTGATCTGGATATAGATATTGTAAGCGGCCCCATTATAAGGGAAAGCGACGGCCTGGCAATGAGTTCCAGAAATAAATATTTATCATTTGAGGAAAGAGAAAATGCTGTTGTGTTGTACCAGAGCCTTATTATGGCAAAAGATATGGTAGAATGCGGTGAAAAAGATCTTGAAAAAACAAAAAGAGAGGCACTAAAAAAATTAAAGGGGAACGAATTCGTAAAAAATGTGGATTATTTTGAATTTAGAGACCCTATAACGCTGGATGAAATAAAAGAAGTAAAAAAGAAACACGGGAGCCTGCTGGTTGCTTCAGCAATATGGATAGGGAAGACTAGGCTGATAGATAACATGGTTATAAAAGTTTAAAAGTAGTAGAATATGTTATCTAACTGCAGTAAAAAAAGGGGAAAATTAAGGAATGCTGGTCAGCATTTTAAAAAGTAAGATCCATAGAGCCACTGTGACTAGTGCAAATATTGATTATATGGGAAGCATAAGTATAGACAGTAATCTAATGGAGCATGCGAACATACTTCCTTATGAAAAGGTATTGGTCGTCAGCCTTGACAGTGGAGAGAGGCTGGAAACCTATGCTATAGAGGAAGAAAGGGACAGTGGAAGGATCTGTGTTAATGGAGCAGCTGCGAGAAGGATACTGAAAGGGGAAAAGGTAATAATAATATCATTTGTAGCTATAGATCCGAAAGAGGCAGCAGTCTACCATCCAAAGATTTTATATGTTGATAGTAAAAATAGAATCAAAAAAGAAGATGATCATGTCGGGAAAGATGACCAGTGCTAGGCTGGTAAAGAAAGCTTCTTATATATTTATCTCACTGATTATTATATTTTTTTTTCTATCCTGTATTTTTTTACCTTCATGCAGATCTAATGAGGACAAAAACCAATATACTGAAGAAAACGGTGATAATGGTGGTTTGTATTTATTTGATTATGAAAAGATAGAAGTAGAAAACACCAGCTCTATAGATTTAAAAATCAGTGGAAGCAATCTATATTTGGATATTTACCAAGACCTTATAGTTCTGGGAGAAATAAAAAATGTCTCTGCAGAGAACAAGACCGATATAGAGATTACTTTTGATTTCTTTGATAAATACGGAAGCGGGATCATTTCGGCAAATCTTCCCGCTGCAGTAAATTATCTGAGAGGAGGCAGTACCCTGCCGTTTTGGTATTATGTAACCGATAGAGAGAAATATATAAATATATCCAGGTTAAAGATAGGGGTAAATTATAAAGATTGCTACGAAAGTTTTAAGGGAAATCCAATAGTTGAGAGTGAAAGTTATAGCTATGCAGGGGATTATTTTATAATCGAGGGTAGGGTAATCAATCTGGGCAAGAGCAGGATAAGGAACCTAAAGCTTTTTTGCACCTTTTATAATGACAGGGATCAGGTAGTTTTCATAAAGCAGTGTTATCTTCCGGTGGAAGAGATGTCTGGCGGGGGGGAACAGGGTTTTATTTTAAAAGTCTTACTCGATGGGTATTTGCTGGAATTTACCCACTACAATTTTAGTATATTCTTTGAAGATGACATAGAAATGCCTGTTTGACTTCATATCCAATCTTTGTATTTAAAATAAACCAGCATCCCTATAGATATCATGATCATTGCGATTATGATTATAATGAAAGCAAATGTGTTGCTTTCAAGCGGAAGTCCGATATTCATACCATAAATTCCGGATATAAGCGTTAGAGGAAGTATCACCACCGAGAAGATGGTAAGTATGCGCATTATATCATTGATCTTGTTGGATAAAAGCGATTGATGAGCATCATGCACCCCTTCTATCAGCTCTTTGTAATTTTCAAGGGTGTCCCAGATTTTTTCAATATGGTCTACCAGGTCGCTGAAATAAACATCCAGAGCCTCTATTAAAAACTCCATATCCTTTATTTCGAGGGTTTTAAGTAACTTCCTCTGGGGAAATACTATGTTTCTGAATGTTAAAATATTAGTCCTTATAAGCAGGATATCTCTGACATTTTTACTGCTTGCTTTTTTGAATATGGCATCTTCTACGTTTTGTATATTTCTATAGATTTTATTTAAAATAGGGAAATTGTAATCAATAAGGGAGTCGATGACTTTATGTAAAAGGTAACCGGATCCTTTATCCAGGATCTGGTGGTTTTCCTTTAAATTGTTGAATGCATCCTGTATCGGTTTGCACAACCCCCGGTGGACTGTCACCAGGAAGTTATTTCCTATGAAAATATTTACATTGAAAGGCACAAGCCTTCTGGCCTGCTTCATAAAAAAAGGTATATGCAGTACCAGGAAGAAGTAATCGTCATACTCATCCATTTTCGGCCTTTCAATAACGCTAAGACAGTCTTCAATGTCAAGAGGATGGAAGTGGAAATGATCCCTTATGAACTGCATGTTTTCTTTGCCGGGGTTTTCGATATCGATCCAGATAAGGTATTCGGCATCATTGATATAGGAGGGGATATTTTTTAAACTGATTTTTTCCATCGGCTCTTTTTTACTCTTATTATATATTATTGATTTCATAGAAATTCACCTCCCATACTTAGGTCTCTATGAAATTTTATAATTTATCATGGAAAAAAGAAATATAAATTTGTCCGATTTGTCGTTATAAAAGCTTCATTGAGGTGATTTTCTTAAAGTTTTGATATAGATTGAAAGTTATATTTATAATATAATTGATAAAAGCTTTATTAATATTTGAGGAATAAGTATGTAGAATGATTAAAAATTCATCAAAATCCGGCAGTGTATCGATAACGGGATTAATAATACTTTTTATCACAACCCTATTATTGTTTGTGTTTTTTGCTGTGTCCTGTGATATATTGAGCCCCAACGCTGGAGAGGAAAATGAAGAATCAGAGGAAGCTGAAGCAGGAGATATTGAGAGCATATCAGGAACCGGCGAGGGGATTTCATTACAGATAACACTCTGGGATTGCAGCGAACCGGAAGAAAAAATAGCTCTTATCGACAGCATAGAAGAATTTATGGCCGAAAACAGTAATATTGAGATAGAAACCAGGCATTTTAGAAATCGGGAGGAGATGGAGGACCAGTATGAAGCTGCCAGCCTGGCAAGAGCAGGTCCCGAGTTAATGCTGGTAAATCTTGATAGTGTTCAAAGACTGGCTTCGGGAAACGTTTTAAAGGAAATATCCGATGGTGAAGACGGATTTGATTACTCTCAGGTAATAGACGGTCTGGTGGAAATTTCAGAATATAATGGAAAAAAATACATAATACCTTTTAGGGGTTTTGACTTTCTGGTGTTCTTATATAATAAGGACCTACTGGAGGAACCCCCGACAAGTTTTGAGGAGGTAGTCGAGTACTGTAGAGAAGTGAATAATTTTGGCCAGTATACCTATGGTTTTTTATTGAATGCCAGCGAACCGGATTGGATTATACCATTTATAGGCGGATATTCGGGCTGGGTCATTGATTACGGCTCGACCTCGCTGACTCTGGACACCGATGCCACCGAAAAGGCTATGGAATTTTTAACATATATGTACAATGAAGAAAAGATTTTACCCGCTAATGTGGAATATAGTGAGATCAGTGAACTGTTTAAGAACGGCAATGTACATATGATCATAGACAAGTTTAACACGGTTGAGGAATACCGGGAAGCCGGACTGAATATCGGGGTATCAAAGATACCGAGAGTCCTGTGGGGTAGCAAATATCCCACTCCGATGATTTCCGGGCTCGGTTTTATGATAAATATAAATTGCTACGGAGATGAGCTGGAAGCAGTAAATGAATTCATAGACTACATGATGACTGAAGAGGTACAGTTAGACTGGAATTCGGATACACAGACCGTGCCAGTTTTGAAGAGTATGGATAGTAATATGACGATGAGAGACAATGATATAATTTATAATGCATTTCAGCAGGCGGAGCTGTGCCGTGGAAAACCTTATAAAAGACTTATAATGGTAATAAGGGATGCGATAAGGGATAATGCTGAGAATGTAATATCCGGAGATCTCCTACCTGAAGATGCCGCAATTGTAATGCAGGAAGATGCTTTAAGATTAAGGTCAGGCGAGATTTCGGTGGAAGAGGGTGAGGATGAAGATGGTGATGGAGGTCCTTAAAACAGGGTAAATGATTGACAATATCGTGGAATTGATCCCTGACTGTTTAAAAAGAGGGAAGCATTGGAAGCTGTTAACGAGAAAAAAAACAGAGAAGTAGATGAAAAAAAATTAGTATCAAAGTCGAAGCAGGGAGACAAAGCTGCTTTTGAGAAACTGGTAAGGCGGTTCTCAAAATATGTTTATACTACTGCTTTTTTTATATTAAGGGATGCCCACGAAGCGGAAGATGTAAGCCAGGAAGTATTTGTGAAGGTTTACTTGTCAATAAAGGGTTTCAGGGGACTTTCAAGTTTTAAGACCTGGATAAGAAAGCTGACCGTAAACACCTGTATCGATAAGTTAAGGCTGCGGTCAAAGACAAAGAACAGGAAAGTGAGTTTGGACAAGATGACTGAAGAATACGAAGTCGTCTTTACAAAGTTCAGCCAGAACCTTGAAAAGAGTTACTTTAATAAGGAGACTGTTAAAGAAGTGTTGAAGATAATAGTAAATCTGGATGAAAGTTACCGCATCCCGTTGATTCTGAGAGATCTACAGGACTACAGCTATAGGGAGATTTCAGAGCTTACCTCCAAGCCCATTGGTACGGTAAAGACAAATATACACAGGGCAAGGAAGATGATCAAAGAAAAAATGAAGAATTATAAATGATATTGTTATGGGTTGAAACAAAAAAAAATAATTTTTATCTATAATAATGAATCTTTAAGGGATTTTTTATTATGAACAGCATAAATAGATATCTAAAAATTGCAAAAGACGCAGTTATAAAACCATCAGATAATATAGATAAAAAAATAATTGAAAGGATTTCTCATATTAAAAAATCTGACATGGACCTGCTGGATGATAAATTTATGGATTATTTTAAAAAGAGCAACTCCAGAGTATATCTGATGCTTGAAAAAATAAAGAACAATCCCGGAATTTTTGCCCTTCTAATGGTAGCTGTGATATCTATTATAATTGCTTTTATAATTAAGAAATATCTAGGCAAAAATGAAGATGGAGAAGAAAGTAATCAGTTATCTTCTTCTAAAAATGAGACTCAATAAAAACAATGCCAGTATGATGATCCAAAACCATGGGTTAGTAAAGAGGTTTCTTAAAGGTTCGTATCCCATTTTACCAAAAATTCTTGTGAGCAGCCCTTCTATCCAGTCGTATGCGTTTACAAGCAATGAATGTAGATTTTCTGATGTAAAGAAGTCTCTTAATGTTTCCATATTTTATAAATTCTAACGTTTATTAGATGTTTTGTAAAATTTAATAATAATTATAAATTGTAAAACAAGAGAGAAAGAGGTGCGCTTTGCGGTATTTTAAAATCAAAGAGAGAAAGACTGCAGTAAGAACAGAAATAATTGCAGGGATCACCACTTTTATGACCATGGCCTATATTATTTTTGTCAATCCTGCAATTCTTTCGTCAGGCGGTGAAACAGGGATTCCTTTTGAAGCGGCAGTAATAGCCACTTGTATCGGTGCTGGGTTAATGAGTATATTGATGGGGGTTCTTACCAATACCCCTTTTGCGCTTGCATCCGGGATGGGGATTAACGCAGTAGTCGTGTTCACCATAATATTTGGACTGGGCCTGACCTGGCAACAGGCTATGGGTATTATTGTAATAGAAGGAATGATCGTCACTATTCTGGTGGTTACCGGACTGAGAAGCATGGTGATGAGAGCCATACCAATGGGTTTGAAGTATGCTATTGGAGTAGGGATAGGTCTTTTTATCGCCTTTATCGGAGCCCAGCAGGCGGGCTTTGTGGATATCGATCCAACGACTGCGGTAAAATTGGGCGATTTTACCGCTCACTATACACAGCTGGCGGCCTTTGGGCTTGTACTTACTGCAATACTGGTTGCTTTCAGGATAAGAGGGGGAATACTTTTAGGGATCATAGGAACAGCGATTGTAGGAATGTTGTTTAGAGTAATATCTGTTCCAACCAAGTTCATCAGTATTCCTACAAAAGAAAGTTTTTCAACATTTTTTAAGGCAGATCTGGTAGGAGCAGTGTGGAGCAAGGGGATGATAAATATAGCGGCGCTGATCATGATTTTTGCCTTATTCATGACAGACTTTTTTGATACCATGGGCACAGTCATTGGAGTAGGAGAGGAAGCAGGCCTGCTGGATAAGAATGGAAGTCTCCCGAATTTAAGAAGGGTCCTGCTGGTAGATTCTCTGGCGGCCGTAGCAGGGGGTCTATTTGGTGCAAGCTCCGTGACAACCTATATCGAAAGTGCCTCCGGGGTATCCGATGGTGGAAGGACCGGTATAATGCCAACCATGACTGGATTTCTATTTTTAATCTCTGTATTTTTTACCCCGCTGATTGCAGTAATAGGGGGAGGAGTAGAGATAGCAGAAGGTATCTATAAGTATCCTATAACTTCTCCGGCTCTGATAGTGGTCGGTTTTTTAATGATGACCGTGATGAGTAAGATAGACTTTAAAGATTTTGAAATAGGAATACCAGCTTTTCTGACTATAATTATAATGCCTTTCACCTATAGTATTTCATATGGGATCGGATTTGGTTTTATAAGCTATACATTGATAAAACTGGTAAAAGGTAAGTTTAGAGAGCTCCATCCGCTTATGATTATAGTAAGTATATTGTTTATGGCGGCGTTTATTGCACAGGCAATAGCTACCAGGATAGTTGGAAACTAAACTATAGTATGAAAATAAGTTTTAAAGGACTTTGCTGATAGGGGACAGACTAAAGATCAGATGAAGAAGAGAGTTTATTTTACGATATCGGCTGTTTTGACCGTGACCACTTTGATTTGTACATTCAGCGGCTGTTCTATAACCAGCGGGATGACCGGTGAAAGTTCATACCATGACCTTGACGGCGAGCCTGGAGGGCAGAACCAGCAAGATCACGCAGTAACGGCCAGCCAAGAAACTGGTAATACGCCGCCTGTTGCTGTTATGGAGATATATCAGCAGAATTCCAGCAACAATTATTTTACAGTAGGAAATATGATGTATTTATCTGCATCCAATTCAATAGATTTGGATGGTGATACCTTGATTTACAAGTGGCAGATAGATAATATAGACACATTGTGGGGAGAAGAGATAGATTATGTTTTTGACAGCACTGGAGAATATGATATAGTCCTTACGGTATATGACGGTACCGAATCTGCAAGTGCCTCAAGAAAGGTCTTCCTGGTAGAACCTAATGAAAATATTATAAGAATAAAAGCCCATGATATGATAGTTGGTATCGAATATATTATTAAAAATGAGGGGCCAGGTGGAGTCGATGATCTTATGTGCCTGGTTGAAGTTCCACAGACCTATCTACCCTTCCAGATTATAGAAAATCGGAAGTCTAATTATAGTGAAAGAGATGATCTGTACACGGATGACTGTAATTTAATTGCACAATTTAACCTTGGCAGTCTTCAAGAGGGTGAATCGGTAAATTTCTATATAGACTGCAGCACAATCCTTTATGAATATGAATATGCCGATATCACAGGAGGTAAGAATTCATATGATTTTGGAGATAATGACCTGTCTCTTTATACCAAGGGTGAGTACTTTATAAACAGTGATTCGAAAACGATCAAATCTGCGATTGGAAATATAATTGGCGGTGAAAAAGACCCTCTGATAATCGCCGAAAAGCTGTATGACTTTGTATGTAATACGATGGTATATGACCAGGAAAGATTAGACGAAAAGGACTTTGGCTATTATTATGCTTCGGATATTTTACAGAAGGGTAAGGGCGTTTGTACCGATTATTCAATCCTCTATACGGCCTTATGTAGGGCTGCGGGAATTCCTGCCAGATTTGTACAGGGTATTCCGGTGTTCACCATGTTAACAGAGGGAAAAGGCAGGCTTTCATATGGTCATGCCTGGGTAGAAATAAAGCTGCCCTCATACGGGTGGATCCCGATCGATGTGACGGCTGAGAGCGGTTTTATGTCTTATAATTATTTTCTTAATATGCAGACCTACAAAGGCAGCGGAGTATTTTATAAAAGCGTTACCATAGACAGGGAAAATTACTACCCTCTCGGTTTTTATTATTCATGGGAGGGGACGACAGAGCCAAATGTGATTCAGGAGACGATATACGATGTCAGTGGTCTGGATTCTTATGATATAGAAGTAGTATCTCAAAGCGAATTTTTAGATGGGCTTAATAATGTACTATATGAATATAATGCTGCTATAAATTATATAAATCAGATACAGTCCGATAATTGGGCTTTCAATGACCCGCAGGCAATTGCAATGGAAGAGGCTTTCCTAGAAAAGCTGATAGAGATCTCTCAGGCTTTAAAAAACTTAAGTTATTCTGAAAGCTATTCCGAAGATAGAAACAATATGGTAATTATAAGCGATAATATCAACACTTATAAACAGGAGCAGATAAACTGCATGAAAGGCGGAAACTACGAGTGCTATATAAGTCAATATGAAATGTTTGCAGGTTCCATTAGTGACCTTTTTGATTATTATAATAATATGGTAAATGAGTTTAACCAGAAATATTAAAAATAAAAAATGATATATCAGAGAATATTTTTAGGCACTTCCTCAGTTATTATTGTTGTTGCAGTAATATATTTGTTTTCAGCTGTCTATAGATTTGTTACGCAGTCCTACTTTGTTTACAGACCTGACAGGGAAATAATAAAAGACCCCTTTAGCATCAGATTGTACTTTGAGGAGATAATGTTTAAAGCTTCCGATGGTACTGGTCTTTCCGGCTGGTTTGTCCCGGTAAAAAACCATAAAGGAGTGATACTTGTTTTACATGGTAAAAGTGGGAATATATCGACCAGGCTTACATTTCTTTACTATTTCTGCAGGAAGCTGGGGCTTTCAACATTTATTATCGATTACCGGGGGTATGGAAAGAGTGAGGGCAGGCCCGGCGAAGAGGGCACTTATTTGGATGCAGAAGCTGCCTGGAAGTATTTAACTGAAATCAGAAAAATAAAGCCTGGTGATATCATAATTTTTGGGAGGTCTCTGGGAGGCCCTATTGCAGCACGACTGGCCGGAAAGGTAAAGGCAAGGGCATTGATTTTGGAGTCGACTTTTACTACCATCAAGGATATAGTGACACAGATGTACCCCTATCTGCCGGTAAGAAGATTTTTTAAATTTGAATATCCTACTATTGGTTACTTAGAAAAAGTGCAAAGCCCGGTTCTGGTTATTCACAGCAGTGAAGATGATTATATTCCATTTTCCCATGCCATGAAGTTATACGGCGCAGCAAATAAGCCGAAACAGTTTTTAAAGATAAAAGGTTCACACAGCAATAATTACCTAAAATCAGAAGATATTTATATAGAGGGGATAAAATCTTTTCTATCCAGACACTAGTGGGGGATTTTGGATTTCTTTTTTCATGTATACCCAGTCCCGGTAACCGGAAAATTTTTCTGCTATCCCGGAAGACCTCAGGATAACTTTGACGAAACCGGATTTTGAATACAAGTCATAAGCGTTCTTATTCCCAGCAGCGACCCAGAGGGTTAAGGTATATTTCCTGGTTTTTTTGGCATAATCTTCTACGAAAGACAGCATTTTCTTGGCAACACCTTTTCTTCTGTTATCTATATCGACTGCAACATTATCGATATAAATAGTGTTGTTATTAAGTCTGGGTATCTCAAAAAGGTTAAATAAAAATGCTTTTACTGCTCTAAAAAAACCTAGGTATTTTACATAGGTGTGGAAGCTTTTAACGTAGCTTTTAGTATTTTCTTCGGTGACTATCTCTATTATTCCAACTATCATATTGCCCGATCTGGCATTGTAGTATCTCCCGGTTTCGATATTATTGGAGATCTCTTCTTTTAAAATATTGTAGGCGGCTTCCTTTTTGTTACTGAACATTATTTTTAGCTTGTCATAAAACGCATCAAACTCTATTTGAAGATACCTATCAAGGTCTTTAAATTCTAAATTGCTTATATGTATATTGGAGAGGTGATTATACTTGTTTTTATTGCTGTTCATCTGGTGATTCTTTTTTACTAAGTAGCCTACGGGCTTTTTTGACAGTTTTTGGAGAGGCCAAAAGCTTAACTCCCCTGGTACCCTGCAGGGAAACGATACTCTGGCCGGCATCATCTGAAAATATCTCTGTTTTTATACCAAAACTTTCCAGATAGCTTTTTGCTATTTCTGCTTCAATTCTGGAGTTAAATACCTTTACCACGGGCAGATCGCCTGTATTTTTTACATAGTTCATATTAGAAATTTTCCCGTATTCTAATTCCCGATGCTGTTGTAAGGAGTTAAATTATATCACGTCAACATTATTTTATCATATCTGTCCATAACTTTTATTTGAAGAATTAATATCTATGATATACACTAAATAAAGTCCCGGAATTCCAACCTTATAGTTATAGAATGCGGTAATTGAAATGATAAAAAAATCGCTTCTGGTTAAAATCTATGAAGCTGCCGGAATGCAGAGATGGAATGATCAGATCCGCACAATTGAACTTACCGAACTTGATAAGCAGGCCCATAAAATGATAATCGCATATATCCTGGGAAAATGCGAACAGGATTTGGGCGGAGAGGTTGACTGGATAAGAATAATAGAAAACGGCCTGTTTGAATTTTTGAAAAGGATAATCCTTACTGACCTTAAACCACCTTTGATCTACAGGATCAAAAGAGACAGAGAACAGTACGAAAAATTGAACTGCTGGGTCTTTGATAGAATAAGCCCCTTTACCCGGCAGGTGGGAGAGGATTTTAATTTACGTTTCAAGAAATATCTGCTGGAAAAGGAAGAAACTCTTGAAAAAAATATTGTGGATGGAGCACATTTTTATGTGACCAAGTGGGAGTTTGATATCATTAAATCATCAAATACCAGGGTTTATCTGGTTGAAGAGATAGCAGAAAGTCTATCGAGGGAGCAGAATAATTATAAGAATTTAAGATGTATGAGGGTCTTTGTCAGAAATAAAAAGCTGCTGGATTTTGCCAACATCTGCGGGCAGCTTCGTTTTCAGCAGAGATGGAGTCATATTTATCGTATTCCTAAAACTTCGGTATTAGGGCACATGCTTATCGTAGCTATATTTTCTTTCCTGTTCTCTTATACGGCCAGGCTGGCAAGGGAGAACTGTATAAATAATTATTATACAGGGCTTTTTCATGATCTTCCGGAAGTTTTGACCAGGGACATAATCAATCCTGTTAAAAAATCAGTCAAGGGACTGGATGAACTTATAAAGGATTACGAGATCGAAGAGATGGAGAAAAAAATATTTAAATTGATTCCCTCAAACTGGCACGATGATATAAAAATGTATACCGAAGATGAGTTTTCCGAGACCGGCAGGAGAAACGGAAAGCTGGTCAAGGGCGCCGATGATCTGGCTGCATTCATAGAGGCCTTCCTTGCATTGAAAAATGGCTTAAGGAATGAAAGCCTTATCTATGCGAGAAATAAGCTGGCCCAGAAATATAAATCTAAAATCATTGACGGAGTAAATTTTGGTAAGATTTATGCTGGATTTGATTGAGTGAGTTGATACTGTGAATAGTAGGATAGTCATTTCAAAATCAAAATATATGGCAGGACTTAAGTGCCCCAAGTATTTATGGTATCTGGTAAATAAAAGGGAAGAGATACCCCAGCCGGATTTTGTAGCAAACTATATTTTTAAGCAGGGAATACAGGTAGGTGAATATGCCAAAAGACTCTACCCAGATAGAATAGATGTAGAGAGGACCGGGGATTTAAAGACCCAGCTTATAAGCACTTCCGAGCTTCTTTCCCGGAGAAAGACTTTATTTGAAGCAAGTTTTAGTGCGCAGAATATGTATAACAGGGCTGATATACTGGTTCCTGCTGATAGTGACAGATGGGATATTATAGAGGTCAAAAGCTCAACTCAGCTTAAGGAGGAGTATATGCACGATGTATCCTTTCAGAAATATTGTCTGGAAAAAGCGGGAATCAGGATCAGAAGATGTTATATTATGAATATCAACAATCAGTATGTAAAAAGAGGAGAGATCAATCCAGGAGCGCTGTTTAAAAAAACTGATATCACCGCAGAAGTAGATGAGAAGATATCCAGCGGAATAGGGGACAGGATAAAAGAAATGCTGAAAACAGCAGCAGAGGATGAATCACCGGATATCCCTATTGGGAAGCATTGTAATAACCCCTACAGCTGTCCGCTTAAGGATAAATGCTGGGAATTCCTTCCGGACAATCATATTTTCAATCTCTATGGAAGCAAGGAAAAAGCAGCACAGCTCTATAATAAAGGGATTCTTTCCATAAAAGATATTCCCGATTACTTTGATTTAAATTTAAAACAGAAGATACAGCTTGAATGCGCCAGAACAGAGAAGCCAAAAATAGATAAAAAAGAAATATCAAAATTAATCAAAAAGCTTGAATATCCACTGTATTTTTTTGACTTTGAGACATTCTCCACGGCAATTCCCCTATATGATGGTGTAAAACCATACCAGAGGATCCCATTTCAATATTCAATACATATGCTTGATTCAATTGAAAGTGACCCTGTCCACTATGATTTTCTGGCAGAAGGAGACACTGATCCCAGAGAAAAACTGCTTTCAAACTTAAAAATTCATCTGGGGGAAAAGGGAAGCATAATCGTTTACTATGAACTCTTTGAAAAAGGAGTCTTGAGGGAACAGGCGGAAATATTTCCGGAATACAGGCAGTGGGTAAGTTCAATCCTTCCAAGGATAATAGATCTTTATAAGCCCTTTGGGAATTTTCATTATTACAATTCTTCGCAAAAGGGCAGCGCATCAGTAAAGAGTGTTCTTCCGGCTATTACTGATTTAAGTTATAAAGGAATGGAGATAGCTGAGGGTCTTGCGGCAAGTGTTTATTTTCTTTATATCTGCGGTCATTATAAGCATGGAGAGAGCTGTCCCACCAGAGAAGAAATAGACAGAATAAGAAAATCACTTATAAAATACTGCAGGATGGATACCGGAGGTATGATCCATATATTGAAGGCACTGATGAAGGAAACCAAATAAGATATATTAAAAAAATGGGACTGAATGAGAGAAGCCAGTAATATATCAAATCACTGTTTCTTCTTAATAGAGATAATGACTATGGATATGGTAAGAAAAAAGACACCAGTGGCGATAAGGACAAGTATGTTGGTAAGGGGAGTCAATCCTTCTCCCCCGAAATAAAAGATGATGCCCATTGACTCCTTAAAGCCGTTGACCACCTCTGCTGGTGCATTTGCAAAAGACTCTGACATAGGTGCTTCCATCATGATCTGACGGTAAAGAGACGCTGCATGGCTCACGGGAAAAACTTTTATCACAGTCTGAATGCTGGAGGGAAATGATCCGATTGGGATATATATTCCAGTCAGAAAACCTATAAGTGTCCCGATTATAGTGCTTGTGGTTGAAAAGGCGGCGCTTCTCTTAAAGAATGATACAATGAAAAAAACAATCGCAGAACCGGCAAAGACGGCAATTAGCATTATACCCAGTAATTTTATAAGCGCGGTCAATTCAATAAATTTTCCGCCGTTTGCTATGATATAGATCTCAGCAATAATCAATGCGGCAATACTCATTATTACGCCGACGATATAGGAGCTGATGTAATAGCCCCCGACGATCTGACTGCGTTTAATAGGTGATGAAAGAAAATCATCTGAAATTTTTTTTGTTTTATCCTCTATCATAGTATGAAATGCAGCCATTGTCGTGGTTAATGATACGACTGATAGGATTCCTGCCATGACCCAGGTATCGACAATAAAACGGGCATTGCTTCCAACGAGATCTTCAAGGTCACTGGTCATCATGTTTCCAAGAAATAGGATGTATACCCCGATTATTATCAGTACCGCAAGAAGTGAGAAGAACACGGAAATCTTGTCACGGAAAAAAAGTTTTAGGTTTCTTTTGACTAAATTTAACATTACCGTCATTTATTCCCATCCTCTCTAATGGCGTGTCCGGTTATCTTTACAAAAGCGTCGTCCATACTCCCGGTTAAGACTTCAAAATCTGATATAAGATTTTTTACTTTGTTGACCAGCGGCAAGGAATCAAGAGTTTTTGAAATCTCGATAAAAAGCGAATCTCCGGATATTGTAAATCCAATACCGTCTTTTTTTAGAAGTCCGGCAAGTGCATTGATTTCTTTGGGAATCAGACGCAGAGTATCTGTGCTGTATTTTGCACGAAGATCCGAAGGGGTCCCTTTGGCAGAAATGATCCCATTGTCGATTATAGCAACATAATCAGCTCTGGCAGCTTCCTCCATATAGTGAGTTGTCAGAAAAACAGTCATTTCGGTACACTTTTGCAGATTACGGATGGTTTCCCAGACGCTTTTTCGTGTTTGCGGGTCAAGCCCTGTAGTAGGCTCGTCCAAAAAGAGGATTTTAGGTGTATTTACCAGTGCTCTCGCGATGTCTGCTCTGCGTCTCTGACCGCCTGAAAGCCTGCCGTAGCGGCGGTTAAAAAAACTTTTTACATCTGCGGCTTCTGCTGCCTTTTCAACTGCGGCAGAAAGATCTTTACTAGACATCCCGTAGAAGCTCCCCCGGGTATAGAGATTTTCTCTTACAGTCAGAATGTCATCCAGGATATTATCCTGAAAAACTACTCCTATATTTTTTCGGATCTGGTTGTCCTGTTTTCCAAGTTCATAATTATTGACAAGAACAGTTCCGCTGTCAGGTTTTAGAAGAGTGCAGATAATGTCAATGGTGGTGGTTTTTCCTGCACCATTTGGACCTAAAAACGCAAAGAGCTCACCCTTATTTACATGAAAGTCAATACCTCTTACTGCTCTGACCTTTCCATAACTTTTTTTTAGGTTATTTACTTTTATTATGTAGGTTGGAGGCATATATTATAGTAGATTATTAGCGCTTAATATTTTAATGTTTTTTACACTTTAATTACAAGTTTTGATGCATTATACATTATTCTGAATATATAATAAATAAATTTTTATGTTTATAGTTGCTTTTAAAGCTGATAGAATGAATTCAATCATAGAAATCTACATTTCGGTTAAACAATTACCTATAAAGCGGCGGTGATATGTTACTGGGAGACCAGCCAATATCTAACAGTCTGCAGGACAAAAAGTTCCTGAATAATTATATAAAAAGCCATAGGGGTTTTTTATCATTTATCACATCCAATCTAAGGCAGAAATATATCTTTGAAAAAGGAGATTATGTACCAAGACTGGAATTTGATATGGATGTAAACAAAATCGTTGATTTCGTTGATATACCGGTCGGGGAGCTTGAACTTCGGATTAAAAATATAATCAATTCAGAGCAGTATGAAAAATTGGATAAAAAGGAAAATATAGCATGAAAAACTTTTACCAGAAAGATATCCTGACCTGTCTTTTTATTAGATATGAAAATCTATGATACTATAATATCGAGAAGGACCATCAGAAAATTCAGGCAAAAGCCGTTAAAACTCTCGATTATAAAAAAGATGATTAATGCAGGAAGGCTTGCCCCTTCTGCGGGGAATATCCAGCCGCTGGAATATATAGCTATTGTAAATGAAGCTGTAAGGGAAAGAATTTTTCCCAATGTAAACTGGGCTGTTTATATTAAACCAGAGGGAAACCCAAAGGAAGGTGAAAGACCCACTGCTTATATAGTAATCCTGGTAAACAAAGAAATCTGCATGAAATCATACTATGCATATGATGCAGGAGCAAGTGCCCAGAATATTACCCTGACGGCTCTGGAAGAAGGAATCGGCTGCTGCTGGATAGGCTCCTTTAACAGGAAGAAGATCAGGGATATTTTAAAAGTTCCGGATAAATATAACGTTGATCTGGTTTTAGCTCTGGGGTATCCCTGGGAAAGCCCGCGGTGTCATGATATAAAAAAAGGTGAATCCATTAAGTACGAAAAGGATACTTTAGGTGTGCTACACGTACCAAAAAGAAAATTAGACGATATAATACATTTAAACTACTTTTAAGAGTTTTTGTTTACCTGAGTGTTTTTCATTCATAACCTCTAGGAATTTATCCACAAGGTAAGGGTCGAATTGTGTACCGGCACATCTTTTAATTTCCTTTAGTGCTTCTTCCTTTGGCATAGCTTTTTTATAGGGTCTTTTACTTGTCATAGCGTCATAGGAATCAGTAATGGAAAGAATTCTGGAGATTATGGGAATTTTTCTGCCTTTCAGACCTTTGGGGTATCCTGAACCATCCCACCTCTCATGGTGATATAATATACCGGGAGCTATCTGCTTAAGGTCGGGTGATGATTCAGCGATACGATATCCGATTTCGGAATGTTTTTTCATTATCCGCCATTCTTTGGGAGTCAATTTGTCTGGCTTTAACACAATATTATCGGGTATGGAAATCTTGCCTATATCATGGAGAAATGCAAGCAGCCTTAATTTATTGAGTTCATTTTCCTCCAGTTCAATTTTTTTACCAAGTAAAAGACTGAGTTCTGCGAGTCTGTTTGCATGTTCCTCTGTTTCATAATCCCTTTCTTCCAGTGCTTTTTTCAGGGATAAAACTATTGAACTTCGCATGCTTCTGCCTTCGGACAATTTATATTCATACATAGTATCTTCAGCTTCTTTTACCACGGCAGCAATAGTTTTATCATCGTTTTCTTTGGTTGAAAGTCCAAAGGATATATTAATGGGCATGATATTGGTACTGTTTTTTTTACAATTTTCAATCATCCTTTTTATAATTTTAGTAGAGTCTTCTTTGTTTTTTTCCGGAAGTATAATAGCAAATTCATCCCCACCATAGCGGCATAAGCTGCTGTTAGCCGGTAGGTCAAGTTGTAGTATTTCAGCAACTTTTTTTATTAATTCGTCTCCCTTTTTACTTCCAAAAGCATCATTTATTATTTTAAGACCATTTATATCTCCGATGATGATGCTGAAAGGGAATTTCTTTTTCGCATTTAGTCTTTCAAGTTCCTCTTTAAAATAATATCTGTTGAATATATTGGTTAATTTATCATGGTATGACTGATAGAGAAGTTGATTCTCCCTTTCTTTTCTGGCGGTTATATCACTCAGGATTAATAATCTACCCATAATCTTGCGGTAATAATTAAGGACTGTGGATACTCTTACATTATAGTATTTTGTACTCTTACCTATTGAGAACTTAATATCGTCATAATAACTGGAGATGTTGGTGTCCAATAAAGCTTTTGAAAGTTTCTTTAGATTGGTTTCCTTATCTATTAAACGGGACAATCCCATTAGTATATTTTTACTGTTCTTTTTTTCTATTTTTTTACTCTTTAATCCCTCTTTTAAAATATTTCTGGCTAATTTATTCATCTCCATAACATCACCGTTATTGTCCAGTATAATAACCGCATCACCTATGTTTCCCATTATTCTTTCTTCTGAGATTTTTTTTGTATTAGAATAGACGATGAATAAACTTGAAGCGATAAAAATATACAATAATATGTGGGCCAGCTCGTTTATCGGCATTAGCTGTATTATGCCAAGCTCTGTAATTATCTGTGAAGATGAGATTCCAGTAAAATAAATTAAAAGTCCTGTAAATAAGTAATATACTTGTAGATTGGATTCTTTAATCTTTAATTTCCGGTATATGTTTCTGCCGGCTAGGGAAAGTGTACCGAGCATAATGGGTAGAAGATAAAATGCGCCCATATATCTGAAGACCGGTGAATAAATGACATATCCATAAAAGGTGCTTCTGGTACCGATTTGATCATATACAAGTGCTATTGTGAATATAATCAGTGCTAAGAAATACGCTGTTCCGATATAAATTTTAAATTTTTTATTATCTTCGGTCTGAACGAACCTTATAACCAGGTGGAGAATAGTTGCGGGTATCAGTATGGTAATGGAAGCAAGTATTTTTGCCGATATGTCTACAAGGACAGTATGGGGAAGGCCCCATAAAAGTATGAAATTGAAGACGGAGAGAATAAAAATGCTTGATGATAGAATTATAAAAGGAATATTAATCCTTTTTAAGGTATTTCTGGCTATAATTATTACTGCTGCAATAGGTGTATAAAAAATTCCTAATGTAGATGATGTAATGGCTAGGGCCCATATTATTTTTTCCATAATAATTTAAGTATTTATGTAATTATTAATATTTACATTAAAAATATTATTATTTATATATTATAAACAAATTGATAATTTTATTCAATCATTACAAAATTAAATTAATTTATTAGCTGTTTATTTTAATAAGGAATATATTGATTTTTTTATTTTTTACTGTTGGAAGTATAATAATTGTAAGTACGAGCAATTATTAAAATAAAAGAGTTCTCAGGAGAGAGTAATGAAAACAAGAGTACAAAGAAATCTTTTTCTTATTCCCGGGAATGCGGCCTACCTGTTTTTACTGGCAGCAACTCTGCTGTGGGCCTACTGGGGGGTAGGGGAGGTCTTCCATGAGGGCTGGTACCCTCCTTACACCCAGATCGTATTTTATTTTATTCCATTTATGATTCTTCTGGTGGTCATGGCCTTAGGTATATATCTGCCTCTTGTGGGAGGAATATTAATCACAGCGGGCGGAGTATTATATATTGTAATGACAGTCATTCAGTCAGCCCGGCAGCATATAGGCCTTCTACCCTCTTTCTGGATGGCGGCTGCAGTTATCGTTATTCCGGGAGTGCTGTTTATTTTTGATTATGTTTTAAAAAAAAGAAGAAAATACCGGGAAGATAAAAAAACGCTGTTTAAAAAACGCTGGAAGATGGTTTCGGTAGTCGTTATTTCTCTTATATTGATTGCCGGAATAGGCACTCCACTTGCGATACGGAACCTGGGAAGAAAACCCCTTGATAGTTTTAATGAAATAACGGTAAAAGGAAATGAGGTCGTCCTGACGCTGGCGGGAGAAGGACCCGGCTGGTATTATTCAAATGAAAATCCCATAGATTTTATGGGTAAACAATACAGGGCTTTTTCCTGGAATGAGATCGCTCTTTTTGGAATGGATCCGGT
Source organism: uncultured Actinomycetota bacterium (assembly GCA_964610385.1). Lineage (GTDB taxonomy): Bacteria > Actinomycetota > Humimicrobiia > Humimicrobiales > Humimicrobiaceae > CAZBSE01. The sequence goes on along the minus strand of CAZSXW010000005.1, from coordinate 59,933 downwards.
GGGTTTTGAAGGTAAAAGATACGGTCCTGACTATGATGGGACTGAGGGATCTATATATTATGCCACCCAGGAAGATTTCAACCGGTACAATATGTTTCGATATATAAATTACCAGGGAGACCAGCTGCTTACTGAGATACAGGACTGCTGGAGACTTCCTACGGCAGAAGAATATACAAGGCTTTCCACATATAGAGGTGAAAACTGCGGAGGGTACTTTGATAACAGTGAAGGTAAAGCTTATTACACCAGGAGCCCTGATAAAGATGCACCCCTGTGGGCCCCGGAAGGAATGGTGATATATTACTGGACATCTACCTGTGCCGATGAAACGCATTCATATGACATTACTTACTCCGGAGAGGTCAGAGATATTTCCATGATAACTAAACAGGATTACAGGGGATGGAGGGCGGTAAGAGTCGACCCTTTCTGATTTAGCCGGTCTTAAAGGTGAGAATACAGTATGAAGAGCCCCTGCAGATTTTATCTTCCAGAGTGAATTTTATATCGTCTCCGAACTCCTGCGCCCAAACGCTGTATTCTGTGTTGCATATCCTGCTTCCTATTTTTTCTGAAAGGCTGGTCCTGTTGGATTTGATCATTATATTGTGCCAGGGACAGCTGCTTATTATTATTTTTAATTTACTGCCGGTTTTTTCCGTTTTAAACTTGAATCCGTCTAACTTTAATTTTGCAGAAAAGCATTCAAGGAGAGCATCCATGCCACGGTCCTTTTTTAATTTTTTTTTCAAGAAGCGGGCCTGTATTTTGGGAACGATCTTCCATACTTCCTCGTCAATATTCAGGGCGATATTAAATCCATATTTTTCTTCCACCTTTACAAACCACAATCCATCGACTGAAGTGTAACAGCGGTGGAGATATTCTGCAGCGTCCTTCTTTGAAAGTTTCATGATCTTTTAGTCTTTATTACAAGATATCATCAGGGAATATAATACCATTTAATATTGAAAATGAAACGATAAAAGCGGGCTTATGGAATGTAGTTTTAGTATAAAATTAAAAAAGATAAACTTTTTTAATTAATATCTTGCAATGTAAGATACCTTATGCTATACTACAGCCCTAAAGACCATAGAGAGGAAGTGATAAAATGAATATACAGTTTAAAAAAGGAGTACTGGAACTATGTGCTCTGACGCTTCTGGCCAAAAAGAACAGGTATGGTTACGAGCTGGTAAATGAGATATCTAAAAATATATTGATTTCCGAAGGCACGATTTATCCACTTCTAAGACGCCTTAAAAATGACGGCTATGTCACCACTTATCTTGAAGAATCAAAGGAAGGAGCTCCAAGAAAATATTATCAGTTGACTGGATCCGGGAAAAAAATGCAGAAAGAGCTGAAGGAAGAGTGGTTGACATTTGTCAAGAAAGTAAACAGTTTTTTAAAAGGTGGTGTGAAGAATGAAAAAAAAGGAATTTATTAATAAGTTGTCATCATATCTAAGCGGGATACCTACAGAAGAAAAGCAGGATGTGATAAGTGATTTTGAGGAACATTTTAAGGAAGGGATGGCGGAAGGAAGAACGGAAGAGGATATCGCTGGAGCCCTTGGAGATCCCAGAGTGCTGGCCAATCAGTTTAAAGCCAGTATACTTGTGTATGAGGCGGAAAAAACGGCCTCACCGGTAAATATAACCAGGGCTGTTTTTGCTACTCTGGGGCTGGGTTTTTTTAATCTAATATTTATACTCGGGCCTTTTGTAGCCATAGCCTGTGTTCTTATTACTCTGTTCACAAGTGCGGTTGCTCTTACTGCAGCAGGCATAACAGTATTTTTTGGTACTATTTTTGGACCGTTGTTTCCAGAATACGTTTCGACTTTATTTAATCCGGCGGCAGCAATATTTGGTTCAATAGGAGTGACCTGTCTGGGTATATTGTTTTTTATAGGAGATATATATCTCGCAAAGCTGCTTTATAAATTATTTTTAAGATATATAAAATTCAACATAAGGATTATAACTGGAAGGGAGTAAAAATGAAATTTAATATGGCTAGATTTGTCATATGGGTTACGGTAATAATGGCAGTATCTTTTGTCTGTGCCGGGATCATACTTATGGTAACGGGAAATTTCTCGATTGCTGTAGAACAAATTGATGATTCCAAGACTTTTGAAACTGAGGATATAAATAAAATAACTATGAACATAACCAGTACGGATATTAATATCATACCCTCGGAAGATGAGTATATAAAGGTGCATTTTTACGGGGAAGTCTCTACAAACAGAAACAGGGACATACCTTCTTTGGTCGCTTACAAATCAGGTGATGAACTGCGTATAGAGATAATCAAGCCGAAGACTGTCTTTATTGGGATAAATATATGGAGAACAAAACTGGATATATATATCCCGGAAGATTCTTTAGAACTATTGGATATAGATGCGGTTTCTTCGGATATAGAAGTAAGTGATTTGAAGGTCGATAAGTTTGAGTATACCGGTGTATCCGGAGATCTTAAGGGGGAGACGATATTCGCAGAGAATATTAAGGTTAATACCACCTCAGGAGATATCAACATTGACAGCTATACGGGGGACTTAAATATTCATGTCATATCAGGCGATTTGGTATTCAAGGATGGAAGCCTTAATGATGATATTAATCTGACTTCCATATCAGGTGATATATATATAGAACAGGAAGATCCAAGCAGTATGAATATCAATACCACATCCGGTGATATAGGGATAAAGATTTCTGAGAACGCCGGTTTTTATCTTAAGGCAAATACTGTATCCGGCGAAATCGATAACAGGTTTCCTATCGAGATTACCTCATCAGGAAAAAGGAACCTGCAGGGTAAGGTAGGCAGCGGAGAAAAAGAAATTATTGTAAGCACGACTTCAGGAGATATTAAGGTATATTATTAACATCTTTGATGCGATCGGGATATATTTATAAGAGGAGTGAAACATGGAAAGAATAAATAAAAAAGGCAGGGTCGTAAAAATAATTACGATGATCCAGATAATTGCTGTGATGACCTTACTGATGGTATCTGCAGTATCATGCAAGTGGACCATAGGTCTGGTAAGGGGATCTGGAAATGTAGAGGAAGAAGAAAGGGAAGTATCCGGTATTGATGAGGTAGACTTTTCAGGGATGGGCAGCCTTATAATAACACAGGGAGAAGAAGAGTCACTGGTGGTGGAAGCTGATGACAATATACTCCCATTGATAGAAACAGATGTTTCCGGTGACAGGCTGAGCTTGGGTTATAAGCCTGGTTATAATTTCATACCGATATCCAATGTAAGTTTTTACCTGACTGTGATTGATCTCGATAAGATTTCCTTAAAAGGAGCCGGTAAGATTGATTGTGATAACCTGGAAACCGATGAGCTGGAATTTGAGATCAGCGGTGCCGGGGATATTGATTTTAATATCAATGCAGATGAGATTGCAGTCACTTCCTCGGGAGCAGGAGATCTGAATTTTAGCGGTGAGGTACGAAGCCAGGATGTTGATATAAGCGGTGTGGGAAGATATAATTCAAAAGAACTTGTGAGCAAAGAATGCAGGGTTACCCTTTCAGGCGCAGGAAGTGCAACAGTAAATGTCACCGAAGAGCTTGATATTAAAGTCAGCGGTGTTGGCAATATCTATTATATCGGGACTCCGCGTATAAAGCAGGATATTTCCGGGCTTGGAAAGGTCGAGAGTATTGATTAAAAAAGAACTTTTAATGGTATAAAATATATTTAGGAAAATGGATTCAAGAAAGGGATGTGAATGGTGGAGATTACTAAAGAGGAATTAAGAGAAGGAAAAAGGCAGCTGGAAGGGGTATTGATACTATGCTGGGTAATGACTTTTTTGACAGGTGCTGCGATTATTTTAGGATTAGGCCCCATAGGATATATGGGAGGTTACCTGGGCGATTTTTTCGATATCAATAATGCGGCAGATGTGTTGAGGAACATAGCAAGTTATCCTTTTAGGATGACATATTCTTTAATCATCCCGGTACTATACATAATAGAATTGATCGGTATTTATCAGAGAAGGGCTTTTGCAGTACCTCTGGGAAGAGCGGTTTTAGTCGTTACTATGGTATTATTTTTTCCTATCGGAACGATAGTGGGAGCTGTTCTGTGGAAGAGATTCAATCACCCACTGGCAAAAAAGGTTTTAGGTTATGAACATGATATACCTCCGGAGACGGAGTTGAATTATAAAAATATATCAAATCCAAAGGAGGATAAGATAATGAACGATAAAAAAATTGATGAAGAAAAATACAGGATGGCAAAAAAAAGAGTTGAGGAGATAAAGGGTTTTTACGGACACCTGTTTTCTTATGTAGGCGTCAATGTAGTGCTGCTAGTGATAGACCTGGTTACAGGCGGCGGATTATGGTTTTACTGGGTTTCCGTTTTCTGGGGAATCGGCCTTTTCTGGCACGCCATGGGGATTTTTGTGTTCGGTAAATTTACCGGATCAAGCTGGGAGAAAAAGAAAATAGAGGAAATAATGGAAGGAATGGACAGCAAGAAGAAATAATTCCGAAGGCTTTATAAGTCTTATATTTTAAGGGGGGGATCGATAATCGATCCCCCCTTTTTTTGATCAGGTCATGTTTTTTTAGAAATATAAAAATACAGGTTAGTGTGTTATTATGGGTGTGAAATTGATCAAAGGCAGGTGTTGGATTAATTATGTTGGGTGCTATTGCAGGAGATATTATTGGTTCTCCATTTGAAGGTAATAATATAAAGGACTACCGATTTCCTCTGTTTACATCAAAGAGTACTTTTACCGATGACACAGTCATGACCATAGCCACTGCTGATTGTATATTGCAAAAGGGGAATTTTGAAGAATTTTATAAAAGATATTACCTTAAATATCCCGGCCGCGGATATGGTCTTAAATTCAGCATGTGGGCAGGTTCAACGGACTGCAGACCTTATAACAGCTGGGGGAACGGCTCGGCAATGAGAGTCAGCCCCGTCGGATTTGCCTGCTCAAGGCTCGAGGAGGTTTTAAAACTGGCCGGGAGAAGTGCGGAAGTCTCACATAATCACCCTGAGGGGATAAAGGGGGCACAGGCGGTAGCCGCTGCGGTTTTTATGGCAAGAAGGGGCAATAAAAAGGATAAGATAGCGGGCTATATCGAAAAAAAATTTGGATATGACCTGAGAGAGACAATTGAAAGTATTAAAAAGTGGTATAAGTTTGACAGCTCCTGTCAGGGTTCTGTCCCTCAGGCTATAAGGGCTTTTTTGGAGTCCCGGGATTTTGAAGATGCGGTCAGGAAAGCTATTTCTATTGGTGGTGACAGCGATACTATAGCCTGTATCGCAGGCGGGATTGCAGAAGCATTTTATGGTGGACTTCCGTCTGAAATCAAGGAGAGTGTTCTTAAAATACTGGATAAGGGCCTTATCGAAGTCATAAGCAGATTCTATAAAAAATTTAAATTATATAAGTGAGGAAAGTAGTATTCGAAATTAAAATCAGAAAAATTAAACAAAGAGATAGAAACTGGATAGAGGAAATATTTAAGACCAACTGGGGAAGCGATTTTGTAATAGCAAAGGGAGAAGTCATTCATTGTTGTGGGCTGGATGGTTTTATTGCGGAAGTAGCTGGAAAGAAGGAAGGTCTTATTACCTATAGAGTGAAAAATGAGCATCTTGAGATAGTAAGTCTGAATAGTCTGGTGAAAGAAAAGGGGATTGGCACTGCTCTTATAAACAGGATCATTGGATTTGCTAAAAAAAATGAAGTGAAAAGAATCTGGCTTATAACCACCAATGACAACGTAAATGCAATCAAATTTTATCAAAAAAGGGGTTTTAAAATAATAGGAGTTTATCCGGGAGCAGTAAATATTTCCAGAAGATTGAAGCCGTCTATACCGGAAATAGGAGATCACGGGATCCCGATAAGCGATGAAATTGAGTTTGAGATGAGATTAGAAAAATAGGATATAGACGGAAAGAGATATTATGAAGGATTTAAATAATTGGATTTGTCTTTTTAAGAATACTTAGACAGTTTGAGCAGAAATTGCTGGTTTTTTCATCGGTATCAAGGAGGGTATTGGAAAAATACATGACACATTTATTATCAGGACAATGCCCAAGCCCCAGAGTATGACCTATTTCATGTACTGCTTCTTTTAATGTTCTTTCATTTAAAATTTTTCTATTTTCCCTGGAGAGATAGACCGTAACACTTTTTCCCTCGGAACTGCTTTTAAAGTCGGAATAAAAAAGAGGATTTAACCTTGCAGTGGAAATCAGACAGATTCTGGGGAATTTTACCGCCAGACCAAATACAAAATTAAGACGGGGAACGAATATGTCGAGATCGGTCAAGGCAAGATTTATATCTCTGATATTTTTTAGGGATAGATTTTTATTTAAGTGGTCTAAGATACTCTCTGCGTTATACTGCTTTCTACTCTGGTCATATGAATCATCAGGGATGCTGATTCTATATATCACGCTAGTCTCTTTTTTAAAGATTTTTTCTAAATTATCATGAAGATACTCGAGTATGTCTCTATTTATATTACTTAACGGGACAATATTTATAATATCTGCCATTTTAATCTATTTGTCACTGCTGCAATATGTTATACAATAGATGATAAAATAATTAAGAGTACGGATTAAAACAGTTTTTTCAAAATCCTCAATATAAGGCCAGGTCTTTGGTTAGAATCTTTTATGCGGATTGAAAATAGATTTACACCTGCCAGATTAGATGCTACCTGAAGTGCTTTTTCTATTCCTCCAAGATAATCGATTAGCCCGAGATTGAGTGCGTCTTTACCGAGGTATGATTTTCCTGATGTAATATCCTTCAAGATTTTATCATCTTTTATCTTTCTGTTTCTTTTTACTTCGTCAATAAAATATTGATTGAAGGTTTCAACATGTTCTTCTATAAATTTCTTTTCCTTATCTGAAATCTCTGAATAAGGAGATCCTACTTCTTTATACTCTCCTTTTACAAAGGAATCTATCCTGATGCCGATTTTTTTAGCAAGTTCTGATAGATCGATCCGGTCTGCTCTGGTACCGATTCCTCCTATGCTGCTAAGCGGATCGGCTATAATTTTATTACAGGCAGAAGCGACCCAGTAAGCTCCTGAAGTACCATGTTCACGTATCTGGGCGACAGTGGGCTTTTTTACTTTTTTTATAGAATCAGCTATCTCTTTGCTTGCATAGGGAGTTCCCCCGGGGGAGTCGATTTCAAAAATAAAAGCCTTGATTCTTCTATTTTTATTTAACTGCTGTATGTATTTTAAAATTTCATCGGAACGAGTTACCCCGCCTCCTGTAAAGGGAAGAAACGGAAGCGGTCCTGGCGAAGATGATCCTCCGGAAATAATGATGCCTGTTATGGGAATAATTATTGCTGCAGGTTTTATCATTTAACCACCTTTGTTTAATTGTATATCAAACATATTATACTCCTATAATTGATTATAAGAATATTAGTAATTTTATAAATAAACAAATATAATTATAAAAAAGTAAAAGGTTTTATATTCAAGTTAAAAGAAATATGCAAAGAAAAGCAATAGTTTCAGCGGCGGTCATTTCTATATTACTAATAGGCATTTTTATTGCCGGTCCTTTAAACGACCTGGAGGCCTATGTATATAAAGGCTGTCAGAGTGGAGGTCCAATGGACTATCTGAAAGTGCTGCCTGGTACACAGAAAGGATTATACCTTACCGGATATAACACGGGTAATATCAAAAAAAGAAATGAGTTATATAAGTTGATAGGTGAAACAGAGTTAAACAGCATTGTCTTTGATGTCAAGGATGATTATGGATATATTGATTATGATACTGATGTGGATTTTGCCAAAGAAATCGGAGCGGTTAGAAACTACTGTGGAATAGAGATACTTCTGCAGGAGATGAAAAGCAGAAAAATCAATAGTATAGCAAGGATGGTCGTCTTTAAAGACAACATACTTCCGAAAGCCAGGCCGGATCTGGCAATCAAAGATTCAAGAACAGGAAAACCACTTTATTCAGAGGGTTCGTATTGGCCTGATATTTATAGTGAAGAAGTGTGGTCCTATCATATAGAAATTATAAAGGAACTGGCTGAAAAAGGAGTAAATGAAATCCAGTTCGATTATATAAGGGCTCCGGCAAGGGGAAATATACATTACGCAGAATATACCCATAATACAGGAGATAATTCTAAAGTGTGGGCTATAACGAGTTTTTTAAAAAAAGTAAGAGAGGAACTGAAAGATTATGATATAAAGATCTCTGCGGATGTTTTTGGGTGGACTTTTATAGCGGATAATGATCAGGGTATAGGGCAGCGGATTGAAGAAATGGCGCCCTATCTTGATTATATGTATCCTATGACATATCCTTCTCATTATGCTGTAAATTTTCTTGGATATGAGATCCCTGATGAGCACCCATATGAGGTGGTAAAATACACTCTGGAAAAGGGCATTTCAAGGATAGATGATACAGAATGTATAGCGATCCCCTGGATACAGGCATTCAGTCTTGATGTAAAGTATACTGAAGCAGAGATCCTGGAACAGATAAGAGCAGCGGAAGAACTGGGAATAGACGGATTCTTATGCTGGAATGCGTTTAACAATTATTATAGTGTAGAAGATGCTTTGGTAAATGCAGATGAACTGTAATATATTTTATTTTTAAGAATAAGGTTTAAATATGAGAGGTGGACTGATGGAGATCAAAGAAAATTATGATTTTGGAGGTTGGCAAAACTGTATTCTTATGACTGACGGTAAGGTGGAAATAGTAGTGACAACTGATGTCGGGCCAAGAGTCGTCCGTTTTGGATTTGTCGGGGATGACAATATTTTTGGAGAGATGAAGGAACAGCAGGGAAAAAAGGGGGGAGATAAATGGTTGATATATGGAGGTCACAGGTTCTGGCATTCACCTGAATCTTATCCACGTACGATTTATCCTGACAACAGTTCCGTGCAATATAACAGGGATGGAGATAATTTAAAGCTTATCCAGGATACCGAAAAGACAACAGGTATCCAGAAGGAAATAGAAATAAGCTTTGTGCCTGATAGAAGCAGTGTAAGAGTTCTACACAGACTTATAAATCATAACCTATGGGAAATAGAAGCTGCACCATGGGCGCTTTCGGTAATGGCAAAAAAAGGAAGGGCTATAATACCACATGAGAGTTACCAGCCTCATGGTAAAAAACTTACACCGGTAAGGCCTCTTGTCCTGTGGAGTTACACGGAAATGAAAGATCCCAGGTGGATCTGGGGAAACAGATTTATACAGCTGAGACAGGACCCCAGTGCCGCAGGCAGCCAGAAGGTAGGAGTTTTAAATACACTTGGCTGGATAGCATGTTATCTGGATGGCAAAGTCTTTATCAAGAGATATAGTTATAACCCAAAATTAAAGTACCCTGATTTTGGCTCGAATACGGAAGTCTATACCGATAAGGATATAATTGAAATTGAAACACTGGGAAGCCTGGAGAAAATACCGACCGATGGTTACGTTGAACATGTAGAAAATTGGTTTTTGTTTAAAGAAAGTCTTGGTGAGGATGAGGAGTCTCTGGAGAGTAAATTGATACCATTGGTAAGAAAGACGGATGACAATTTTTAAGAAGCTGTAGTAAGGTTAGAAGCTTATATAAGATAAAATATAAGATTTTAATTATTTATTTCTTCTCTGCCATCTTGTTTTTTTAAGCATCTTTTTATGCTTCTTTTTTCTCATTTTTCTTTTTCTCTTTTTTACTACTGAACCCATGATAGACCCTTAAATAAAATACCAATATATTTACAAGATTTTAAAAATCTTTCTGATACCAGGTAAGCTATTATACCAGAAATGACCATTATATTGTATTTATAATGAAGGGTAAATAGAAGATAAAAGCAAAAAATATTCGCTCAAAAGGAATTTTTATTGACATACAATATATAGTGTATTAATATATATAGGTGTACAATATAGTGAGTTAATTTAGATTTCCGGTTATAATTATAATTCTCATAAAGGTAATAAACAATACTGATTGCTCTTCTGGTTTTTTCTGTCTCCTCTATGAGAATTGAAGATGTTAATGAAAAAATGGTGGTTTTAATAAATGAAAGAGATAAAAGAATTAAGTAAAAAAAATCTAAATGATTATTACCTCCATAAAAAGATAGACCTCTCTGATAATGCGGTAAGGGTGCTGGAGAGAAGGTATCTTAAAAGGGATGAAGAAGGAGTCCTTTTAGAAAAACCCCTGGATATGTTTATAAGGGTGGCCAGAAACATAGCCTCTGCAGAAAAGAAATATGGAAAGACAGAAAAGGAAATAATAGATCTGGAGAAGAAGTTTTTTGATATCATGACGGATCTTGACTTTCTTCCAAATTCTCCGACTCTTATGAATGCCGGAAAGGAACTACAGCAACTGGCTGCGTGCTTTGTCCTGCCTGTGGGTGATTCCATGACTGCTATCTTTGAAGCGCTGAAGGAAACTGCATTGATTCAGAAATCTGGAGGCGGTGTAGGTTATTCTTTTTCCAATATAAGGCCCAAGAACGATGTGGTCCTTTCCACAAAAGGAGTTTCAAGCGGGCCTATATCTTTTATGACTGTTTTTAATGCTGCTACAGACACTATAAAGCAGGGTGGGACCAGACGAGGTGCTAATATGGGAATACTGCGGGTGGACCATCCCGATATTCTGGATTTTATTACCTCTAAGGAAAATAATATGAAACTGAACAATTTTAATATTTCCGTAGGAGTTACTGAAACATTCATGAAGGCGGTAGAAAATGATGATGAATATGAGATCATAAACCCCAGGACTAAAGAGGTTGTAAACAAATATAAGGCGAGGGATGTGTTCAATAAGATTGTCGAGCATGCCTGGAAAAACGGTGATCCGGGAATTATATTTCTGGATAGATTAAATAAAGACAATCCCACTCCCGATCAGGGGCAGATAGAGAGTACCAATCCCTGCGGCGAACAGCCCCTGCTTCCATATGAGGCGTGTAATCTGGGATCTATTAATCTTGCCCATATGATAAAAGAGGAAGAGGGCATGCCAAAGGTGGATTACGACCAGTTAAAGAAAGTAGTCCACATTGCGGTCAGGTTTTTAGATGATGTAATCGATATGAGCAGGTATCCGCTGGAGAAAATAAATATGATGGCTCATGGGAACAGGAAAATAGGGCTAGGTGTGATGGGATATGCCGATCTGCTCATAATGCTCGGAATTCCCTATGACAGCGAAGAAGCTCTCGAGCTTGCACAGAAGGTAATGAGCTTTATTCAGGATGAATCTAAAAACGCATCAAGGAAACTGGCAAAGGAGAAGGGAATATTTCCAAACTTTAAAGGAAGTATATATAATGGTCCGGACGGTTATGAAATCAGGAATGCCACTACCACTACTATTGCACCTACCGGGACTTTGAGTATTATTTCTGACTGCTCAAGCGGAGTAGAACCGCTGTTTGCCATATCTTTTGTAAAAAATGTTATGGACAATGACAAGCTTGTGGAAGCTAATAAATATTTTAAAAAGGTTGCGGTAGGTGAAGGTTTTTACAGCAAAGAGTTGATGGAGAGGATAGCTGAGAACGGAAACCTGAAAGAGATCGGCAGTGTTCCTCCGAAATATAAGAGAATATTTGTTACTGCACATGAGATATCTCCAAAGTGGCATGTAAGGACCCAGGCAGCTTTTCAGAAATTTGTGGATAATGCGGTATCCAAGACAGTTAATTTTCCCAATGATGCCAAAGTAAGTGATGTGGAAGAAGTCTATATGCTTGCATACAGACTGGGTTGTAAGGGTATAACTATTTACAGGGATAAAAGCAGGGAAAGCCAGGTACTTCAGGTGGAAGGAAAAAAGAAAGGCAAGAAAGGAATATTAAAAAATATTATTATCAGAAATGGAATAGAAAAAAATATAAAAGGCTCTTCTAATGAGGATTTAAAAGATAAGGATAAACCAGAAGAAAAAAAGTTAAAACCAAGGTCAAGACCTGAAGTCACTTACGGAATGACCAAAAAATATAATATAGGGAATTGTGGGAAGCTTTATGTGACTATAAATTCGGATGAAAACGGCATCTGTGAAGTGTTTATCAACACCGGTGAGGAAGGCTGTGCTGCTTTAACGGAAGCTGTAGGCAGACTGGTAAGTATTGCCATAAGGTCAGGTATAAATCTTGATTCAGTAAAAGACCAATTGAAGGGAATAAGATGTGCAACATGTATTGCTGACTCTGAGACGCATGTTCTTTCATGTCCCGATGCCATAGCAAAAGCCATAGATTTCTATCTTAACGGGACCAGTAAATTTGATCTATCGGCGACCAAAGGGCCGAGGTCCCTGGTAATATGCCCCGAATGCGGGGACATAATGGAACCTGAAGGCGGTTGTTATGTCTGCAGGAATTGCGGCTATTCCAAGTGTTCTTAGTCTTGTATTTTATTCTTTTAGGATCTTTTCCAGAGAGGAAAGATAAATTTCATAATCTTCCCTGCTGAATAAAACCATCCTTACAAGACTTATTTCCGGGTGTTCTTTTAAGAAATCGATAATGGTCATAAGAGCAACCATTGATGCTTTCTCTATCGGGTATCCAAAGATTCCGGTGCTTATTGAGGGAAAAGAAATGCTGCTGATATTGTTTTGGGAAGCTAGAATAAGGCTGTTTTTATAACAGCTCTCAAGCTTTTCGGCATCATCTTTGCTACCGCTGTATACGGGTCCTACGGTGTGGATCACATATTTGGCCTCAAGATTATATCCTTTAGTCAGCTTGGCCTCGCCTGTATTACAGTGCCCAAGAGTCCTGCATTCCTCCCACAACTTCGGCCCGGCTGCCCTGTGAATGGCACCGGATACACCCCCGCCGGGAGAAAGCCGGCTGTTTGCGGCATTGACTATTGCACCGGTGTCCTGTTGTGTTATATCTCCTATTGTAAGCTCCAGAGTCGATTTTCCGATTTTTTGTTTAACGGTCATGATTAGTTATAATTATAGATTCAATTATTCCCATCTAAAAGTAATAGTGGATACAATTGCTCCTACCACCAGAAGACCCAGGATGACAGTCACGTCCAGCCAGTGTTCTCCCCAGCTATTGCCTATCCATAGGCCTTTTATAAAACGGACCACATAAGTGAGAGGAAGATATTTACTTATATTACTCACTTTATCTCCAAGGACTTCAAGTGGTATAGCTGCTCCGGAGAGAAACATCATAGGAAAGGCAATGACCATTCCCGTTATCTGTGCAACCCGGGCAGTAGGCGATAGGCTTGCTATCAGATATCCAAATGAGAAAAAAGATAAAGCGGAAATAGTAAAACCTGCGAATATGCTAAAGATGTTTCCCTCAAATTGTACATGGTAGATGAATACTCCCACCATGAGAAGTAGTACAACACCAATAAGGGCCATAACAAAATAGGTAAAGATATTGGAAAAAAGATAAATTGCTGGAGATAATGGTGTTGAATGATACCTTTTTAATATCCCCTTTTCTCTATCCTCGGCAGTGGAAATAGGAACACTCATGAGTCCAACAGTGATGATAATCAGGCCAATATACGCTGGAAGTTGAGTGTCAATAAAACCATATCCTCCAAATTCAGGAGTGGGATTATTTCCCCAGATAAATCCAAACAGAAGTAGTATCAAAGGAGCATAAAGGAGGGTGAAGAATGTTGCCATGGGTTCCCGCAGATATAGTTTTGATTGAATTACTGTAAGTCTAAATAATGATTTCAAAGCTTTCCTCCTAACTGCGTATTTCCTTGCCGGTCAGGGTCAAAAATACGTCTTCAAGCGTTGCCTGCTCGGTTTTAAGGTCGTAAAAGTCAATATTCTTCCTTACCAGAAAATCAACTGTATCCCGGACCATTTTATTATCCCGACCAAATATGATTATTTTATCTCCCGATTTTTCATATCTGCTTATACTTTTAATGACATTTAATGCCTCTAACTGAAAATCTCCAGTCACACTGAACATAAGCTTGTTTTCAATTTTTATGCCTTTGATTAGATTTTGAGACGTATCCAGGGCGATTATTTTTCCATGATCCATAATTGCCACCCTATCACACAGTCTTTCAGCCTCTTCCATATAATGTGTAGTAAGAAATATAGTCTTTCCTTTGTTGTTTATAGAAGTTATAAGCTCCCAGGTTGCTCTTCTTGCCTGGGGGTCAAGACCGGTAGTAAGCTCATCAAGAAAAACCAGTTCAGGATCGTTTATCAGAGAAAGTGCAATAAAAAGTCTCTGTTTCTGACCCCCTGAAAGCCTGCTGAAATAGGCACCTTTCTTGCCGTCCAGGCCCAGATCTTTTAAAAGAGAATCATATTTTATAGTTTTACTGTAAAAAGATGAAAACAGATCAATAGTTTCCCATACTTTTATTCTACCGGGAAGCTCTGACTCCTGAAGCTGTATGCCTATGGAATCTCTTAAGAGCCTCCCGCTGCTGACCGGATTCAAATCCAGCACTTTCAAATTTCCTGAGTCTGATTTTCTCAGACCCTCAATACATTCTATAGTAGTAGTTTTACCGGCTCCATTGGGACCGACCAGACCAAATATTTCTCCTCTGGAGACCTCGAAGGAAACGTTATTTACTGCTTTTATTTTACCGTAAGATTTAATCAGGTTTTCTACCTGTACTATGACTTCACTCATAATCCAGTCTTAATAAATGTTTATGTATAATTTTTAAATTATAATGGGATTAATAAAATCAATCAAGTAAGTATATCGCGAAGTTTGAGTACTATTTTAAAATGGATATTTGTATTTAAAACTATTCTTATATTTTAAATCTTCTGTCAATAAGCTAAAATGAGTGAACGTAATTTTAATTGTTAATATTTTAGTTAAATCAAATATGAGATGTTATCTTACCGGGTCCAAGGCCTGCAGTCTTAAAATAAAAGAAGATCCCAGACAGATGTTTATTGCCTATAATTATAAATATAAGAATGTGGAGAAAGTGATTGAACAGGCAGTATTTCCCGCAATTAAAAAGGCAGGATTAAAATATAAGGTAGCAAGGCTGGAAATAAGTACAAAGGATTTCTTCTGCAAGATATGTGAACTTGTACAGGGATCAAGATACTTTCTGGCAAATCTTACCAATCCCACTTTTAATGTCGGTCTGGAACTGGGGCTGGCTTTAGGGCTGGAAAAAGAGATCATCCTGATCGCCAGCAGGAGGACAAAGATACCTTCAGACCTCATAAGGCAGGAAGTCATTTTTTACAGCAGAGATTTGGAGGACCTAAAAGATAGGATCATAAGATGTATAAAGAGTGACAGCTGATGTTCTATTTGCTTTTACTGTGAACAGTACCTTTTATTCTCCTTTTATAGATAATCTCGTTTATGAAGTTAATAATCAAAACACTTGTCACAGAGCATGTAATGATCAGGACCCAGTGGTATAAGCCGAGGTTTGTCGTTTTAAATATGCCCTGGAGCCAGGGGATGTAGATTATTCCGATCTGTAGCAGTATAGATGCGAAAACGGCCAGGTTTAGATACTTGTTTGCAAATATATTCTTTCTGAATATACCCTTGTCTTCAAATCTGAAATTAAAAGTATGTAGAAGCTGGGTTATTACAAGAGTGGTGAATACCGAGGTCTGGAAAATCCCTGTATTATTTGAAAAATCCTGATTGCCAAAGAATAAAGGGCTGGCAAAATATGCAAAAAGTGCTCCCAGAGTCAAAACAATACCCTGCCATAAAATTGTGTAAAGCCCTCTCCTGCTTAAAATATGTTCTTTTTTCTTGATAGCCTTTCTTTCCATGATATCTTTTTCGGGAGGGTCTATACCCAGCGCCATGGCCGGAAGTCCATCGGTTATCAGGTTCATCCAGAGTATTTGGACCGGAAGTAGTGGGATATAGAGAAATCCCCTCTGGCCGGTAAAAAGGTAAAATATATAGTCACCTGCCACTATGCAGATAAACATCAGGAGCACTTCAGAGATATTGCATGATAGAAGAAATAATATGAATTTTTTCAGGTTATCGTATATTACCCTTCCCTGCTTTACGGCCTTTACTATTGTGGCAAAATTATCGTCAGTCAGTATCATATCGCTTGATTCTTTACTCACATCAGTACCCGCTATTCCCATCGAGACGCCAATATCAGCTCTTTTTAATGATGGGGCATCGTTTATCCCGTCACCGGTCATAGCCACTATATGATTGTTTTTCTTTAAAGCTTCAACGATATCCACCTTATTGGAAGGAGAGACTCTGGCAAATATTCTTATATCTTCGATCTGCTTTTCAAGTTCTTCTGCTGACATATTATCAAATTCTTCACTGTCGATGATTTTATCGTTAGAGCCGAGTATTTTCAGCTCTTCTCCTATGGCCCTGGCGGTTATTTTATGATCCCCGGTTACCATAATAATCTTAATATTAGCTTTTTTGCATTTTTCAATGGCGTCATATACTTCCGGCCTGGGAGGATCTATCATCCCTACTAAACCCAGATATACAAGATCATGTTCTGATTCTCTTATTTTTTCTTTATCAGGAAGGCTGTCCAGATATTTAAAGGCGAAAGAAAGATTTCTCATTGCCTTACTGGCAAGCAGAAGATTGTTTTTGCTGATCTTATCCCTGCCGGCGTCAGTCAGGTCTTTTATTTTCCCGTTTTTTATTATTTTGGAACACTTATCTATGATAACTTCGGGAGCTCCCTTTGAAAACAGAATATATTTGTGATCGGAATTGTTATTGCCGCCGGATGGCATTTTATTGATGGTAGTCATCATCTTGCGGTCGGAATCAAACGGTTCTTCCAGTGTTCTGGGGTAGTCTTTTTCAAGCTGGTCTTTGTTTATAGAGTAAAGGTCGCCCATTTCGATAAGTGCCACTTCGGTAGGATCACCTGTGATTCTACCATTTTCCTTATCTATGTAATGTGCGTCATTGCACAGCATGGCATTTTCAAGTAGTATTTTAAGCGAACCGCGGCTGTCGAGATTCTTCACGTCTAAGGTTTTTTTAAAGCTGCTTTTATCTGTTTTGTTATATTTTTCTATAAAGCTGTTGTAGTCTTTATTTTCGTTTAACCCAGTATAGATCCTTCGCACCATCATCTTATTTTCGGTAAGGGTCCCGGTTTTATCCGTACAGATAACAGAAACACTTCCAAGGGTTTCAACGGAGCTAAGCCTTCTGACGATGGCGTTATTTTTTGCCATCCTCTGAACGCCGAGGGCCAGGGAGACCGTGACAATAGCCGGTAGTCCTTCGGGTATTGAGGCTACCGCCAGCGCAACAGCGACCAGAAGCATCTGTACTACTGAGTTGCCCTTAAGTATTCCGGAAAGGAAGACGATAATGCTTACAGCCAGACATATAATGCCGACCTTCTTACCTACCGTCTTTAACTCGATTTGAAGTGGGGTAAGTTCTTCTTGTTCCTGAACCATACTGGCAATTTTACCTATTTCAGTATGAGGACCGGTTAATGTAACAACTACCGTGCATCTCCCCTTGACGATGGTGGTGCCGCTGAAAAGCATATTTTTCCTTTCACCGAGCGCAGGATTTGTTTTTTTGATTAGGTCTGTAGTTTTATATACCGGAAGAGATTCGCCGGTAATAATTGATTCATTGGCCTGAAGATTTACCTGATCTATGATCCTGCTGTCCGCTGGTACCAGATCTCCTGTGCTGAGTTTTATAATATCTCCGGGAACCAAATTCCTGGAAAAGATATTTTTTTCCCGGCCGTCTCTTATGACCAGGGCACTTGGAGAAGCAAGCTCTTTTAAGGCCTGCAGTGCTCTTTCAGCCCTGAATTCCTGAACGAAACCCAGAACTGAATTTATTATTAATATGATGAGTATCACAACGGCATCGGTTATCTCTCTTATTATTATTCCCGAGATCAATGCGGCTGCAATAAGTATCCATATCATAAAGTCATTGAACTGAGAGATGAAGATCTTAAACGGAGACCGCCCCTTTTTTTCTTCCAGCTGGTTATAACCATAAAGGGATATCCGCTCGTCGGCGTCTTTTCCGCTTATACCGTTTTTGGGATCGGTTTTCAGTATGTTCAGGATTTCCCGGATTGGCTTTGTGTGCCATAAAGGTTTTTTAGAAAGAACAAGATCTTTTCCAGAATTGTCAGTCTTATTTTTTATTGCCATTCCTCCATTTTGTATTTACCGGTCTATTTTAACTGCAAAAATGTCAGATTTACGGGTCGTTAAATATTAAATCATATATGCTGCGGTGAGTAAATCGTAAAAGACGGCAAGTTATTTCGTACTCCAGATGTTGTGAAACATTTCCCATTCGGAAATATGGTCCTTTATATACTTTTCCATTACCGCCAGTATTTTTACCATATTTTTAGATATCAGTGTTTCCTTGTCGCCTTCTCTTATGAGATTGATTTGTTCTTTAAAAATCAATAAATGGTTGTATTTATCTTTTCTCCAGATAAAACTCGGTACAAGTGCTGCTCCTGATTTTAATGCTATCTGGAGAGCACCGGTAGGAAGATAAGCGGTTTCCCCGAAAAATCTAAAGGCTCTTGCCGCCTGTCCGGTAGGGTCCCAGTCGGTAGGTATTGCTATTATTTCATTGTTTTTAAGTATTTTAAAGACTTTCAGCATCCTGTTAATATACAGTGTCTTAAGCCCTTTTGATGCTCTTTTTGATTCAAAGAATCTGTTGATCAGTTTATTTTTTCTGACCAGACTTGTGCCCCATATCTTGTATCCTTCTACCGCCAATCTGCAGGCACCCCATTCAAAGTTACCTATATGTGCGGTGAAAATGACTACCCCCTTTCCTTTTTGTAGCGCGCTGTCGAGATTTTCAAGGCCCTTTGTTTCTATTCTTTGTTTTAATTTTTCTCTGGAGATAATGGAATGTTTTAAAAAGTCTATGATGTTCTTACCCCAGTTTATAAAAATCTTTTTTGCTATGATGTGATTTTCCCTGCTGCTCTGGCTGAGGCCGAGTACTATGGATATGTTTTTTTTAATTATCTTGACATTTACACCGGTCGCAAACCAGAGCATTGCACCAAAAGCTGCAATACAGTATGAAACGGGATATGGTGTCGCAATAGCAATAAATTCAAGGATCCTATATCCTATATATCCAAACATCGATACTCTCTTTCTTGAAAAGATATTGTATAATAATAATAGATTTTAGTTATAAATTGAAGTTCTTATATTGGAAGAAAATCTATTTAAACCATAAAACAATATTTATCAAATATTAAAAAAGCGATAGGAGAAGTTTTATTTATGGAAGAGCAGGAGAGTAATGGTTCCAGCCTTGAAGAAATACTTAATTATAGACCCACCGGGAAATTAGTGGTAAGTGTTTATCTTATGGTAGACGGTTCCAGAGTGATTAAAAAAGACTACCAGACCAAGTTAAACTCCATGGTTGCCGCTACCAGGGAGAAGGTTGAAAATGATGCCAATTTGGAGCGGATCCGGAAAAAGGAAGTATTTGAGATTCTTGAAAAGGTGAAAGCATATATAAATGATAAGTTTAGGGCAGATTCCACCAGTACAGTTGTGATTTTTTCATCTGGAGACGAACTCTGGGAAGAATTCAGGGTGCCTATAATAATGAGATCGAAAATAATTGTAGATCCCAAGCCTTACACACAGAATATAAGGTCCCTTATCAGTAATTCCAAAAGATACGGTGTGGTGCTTTTAAACAGGGAGAAGGCACAGATATATTCCATATATCTTGGAGAAGTAAACCAGTATTTAGCCGCATTTATAAGTGATGTCCCGTCAAAAGTCAATTTTAGAAGTCAGGCTGCTTTTAGGGAGAAAAAAATACTGGGAAGACTGGAGGAAAAGCTTAACCATTTCTTTAAACAGATAAATGACAAAGCGATGGAGCTTTTTAAAGAAAAAAAGTTTGATTATTTGATTTTGGCCGGCAGGAAAGAGATAATCCCCAAATTCACCAATTATCTTCATAGTTACCTTCAGTCAAACTGCATCGGAAGTATTGATGCCGAGCCTGATTCAAATATTTCTTTGATTGAGGAAAAGGCTAAAGAGGTCATTGACAAGTTTGAGGTCAAATCAAAGGGCGATCTAGTTGACAGGTTGATCGATGAATATAACCCAAATGGTATGGGTGTTCTGGGAATCGATGCAGTGGTAAAATATTTGTTGATCGAGCAGATAAAGGCTTTAATATACGACAGGCAGTTTACACATAAGGGATATCTATGCAGTAAATGTCACTATATAACCATTGAACAGAAAGAAAGCTGTCCTTACTGCAGTGGAGATCTGACGCTGTATGGTGATATAGTGGATGAGGTAGTAGAAAGTGCCCTGGGTCAGGGGTGTGAGATTGTAGATATAGAAGGTAACGAGAGACTGGTAGAATCAGGGAGCATAGGGGCTGTATTGAGGTATAAATTATAATAAGGCTTGTCTTATTTTGGTTTCTGCAGTTCTGAGAGTTCCTTGGTAAACTGCTTGATATTGTTAAACTGTTTGTAAACGGAAGCGAACCTGATATATGCTACTTTATCCAGATCTTTCAGTCTTTTGAGGACCAGATTGCCTATTTCTCTGGAGTGTATTTCGTTGGAAGGCATACTGGATATCTCGCTCTCGATATCGTCTACGATTTTATTTAATTCTTCTGTACTTATATTTCTTTTTATACATGCTCTGATAAGACCACTCAATATCTTGTTCCTGTCGAAGGGCTGTCTGGTATTGTCTTTCTTTATAACTGCAATGGGCTGATTTTCAATCCTTTCATAGGTGGTGAACCTTTTACCGCATTTTTCGCACATCCTTCTTCTTCTAACACTATCATTGGAATCGGTCAGCCTGGAATCTATAACCCTTGTATCAGGATTTGAGCAGTATGGACATTTCATTTTTTACATTCCTTTAAAAAACACCTTAAATAATTTTTTCATTACCGGGCTTACATCCTTCCTTCTTTCCGTATAGTAAGATTTTAACAGATTTCTGGTCTTTATGCTGTAAACAATAGTTATAAGAAGCCCGAAGATCAACCACCAGATGCTTCCTTCGTAGACCCAGATAAAGAAAGAAAATATGAAGAATCCCATTGCGGTGGAAACATAAGAATCTTTAATTATGAATAGAGCCACGGGTATAAACAGTAGATAAAGAAAAGGAAAAGATATCGGTGAAAGGTAAAGCAGTCCGCCCAAAAAAGCAGAGACTCCCTGGCCTCCCCTGAAGCCTATGTATATCATCCAGTTATGGCCTATTACTGCAAAGACAACAGCAAGAAGCGGAATAAAGACGTGCTCTGAGAACCTGTCCGCAATGTATGCCGTCAGCGCTCCCTTTCCAATATCTGTGATTATTACCATTACTCCGGCAATTCTTCCTACATTGGTAATAGTATTCATCCCTCCGACATTTTTGGTCCCTTCTCTACTTATATCGATGCCTTTTATTTTTCCTGCTATATAAGCAGAAGGGAAGGACCCGATAAGATATGAGATCAGAAGAATGACTGCCGTATTTAAGTAAAAATTTTGTATAAGCATTTATTCTCCTGTGATCAGATGACATTAAAAAATATGACAGGAAAACGAATCAGCAAGTTTCTTACCCCGATAATTAATTGATTATATCATAAAGAAAATCCATTAAAAAACGGTTGTACATATAAGGTGAACTGTAATATGAAGGTTAATATTTGGCAGATTGCTGTTCTGTCAGTATTGCTGGTATTTATTAATAAAAATATTTTTACTTTTAAGTGAAAAATTTATTTTGCAATTTATTAAAATTCTTTTATAATAAGTTGACAATAATAAATTTATTTAATAAAATTATAGCAGAAAAAAACAAGGTTGGGGGGAATATTGTTTGAGGAAGAAGATAAAAGTTATCCCATTGAATTGGTGGCCGACTTTTTGGGGGTAAACAGCAGGACGCTCTACTATTATGAGAGATTTAGCTTGGTAAGACCCTTAAGAAGGGGCAGGAAAAGATACTATTCGAAAGTGGATGTTAGATGGCTGGAGTATGTCAGGGAACTTATGTATGAACAGGGTATGAATTTAAGATCGATAATCATACTCATAAGGAGAAGAGATAATATAATTTTGGGGAAGTGCCCTGAGGATGTAGTCGAGTGTTTTAAGAATTACTTAATGAGGGTCAATAAAGAGGAAGAGTGATTTGTCGAGGCCACCGAAATTATCGACTTTATATTAAATTAATTTACAAAGATAAATAAAAGGGAAAGGATGAATATAATATGGCAAAAGCAGTAGGAATTGATTTAGGAACAACTAATTCGTGTATAGCGGTTATGGAGGGAGGTAAGCCTACGGTCATAACCAATAGCGAGGGCGGCCGGACCACGCCTTCTGTAGTAAGCCTGACAAAAAAAGGTGAGCGGCTGGTGGGGCAGCTGGCTAAAAGACAGGCGGCTTTAAATCCGGAAAATACCATTTATTCCATAAAAAGATTTATAGGCAGAAAGTACAGCGAAGTAGAAAGCGAGAGAAAGATAGTATCATACGAAGTAAAGAAGGGAAGAAATGACCTGGCGGAAGTAGAAATGGGGGGTAAAAGCCACACACCCGAAGAGGTATCGGCGATGATACTTCAGAAATTGAAAGCGGATGCGGAAAGTTATCTCGGAACAAGCATTACGGATGCTGTAATTACTGTTCCTGCTTATTTTAATGATGCCCAGAGACAGGCCACAAAGAATGCAGGGAAAATTGCAGGACTTAATGTACTACGAATAATCAACGAGCCGACGGCGGCATCACTGGCTTACGGATTGGAGAAGAAAAAAGAAGAAAAGATATTGGTATTTGACCTTGGTGGAGGAACATTCGATGTTTCCCTGCTGGAAGTAGGCGAAGGTGTATTTGAGGTGAAGGCAAGTCACGGTGACATGCATCTTGGCGGAGATGATTATGACGACAGGATCATGAACTATGTCGCTGATGAATTCAAGAAGGATCAGGGGATTGATTTAAGAAAAGACAAGCAGGCACTGCAGAGATTGATAGAAGCATCGGAGAAGGTAAAAACGGAACTTTCTACGGTAATGGAAACTAATATAAGTCTACCTTTCATAACTGCTGATGCTGATGGTCCCAAGCATCTTGATGTAAAGATAACCAGGGCTAAATTTGAGCAGCTTACTGCAGATCTTACGGACAGATGTAAAGGGCCTCTGGAGAAGGCACTAAAAGATTCCGGACTGAAGAAGGATGATATCGATGAGGTAATACTTGTGGGTGGAGCAACCAGAATGCCGATCATACAAAAGCTGGTCAAGGATTATACCGGCAAGGAACCCAATAAGAGTGTAAATCCTGATGAAGTTGTCGCAGTAGGTGCAGCTATCCAGGCGGGGATATTAAAAGGAGATGTCAAGGACGTAGTACTTCTGGATGTGACGCCGCTTTCTCTCGGTATCGAGACTCTGGGAGGTGTAATGACCAGATTGATCGAGAAGAACACCACTATCCCTACAAAGAAGAGTGAGATATTTACCACTGCTGCAGATAATCAAACCAGTGTTGATATCCATGTTCTGCAGGGAGAACGTGATATGGCAGGTGACAATAAGACAATAGGAAGGTTTAGACTGGATGGTATCCCGCCCGCTCCCAGGGGAGTTCCACAGATAGAAGTTACGTTTGATATTGATGCCAATGGGATAGTAAATGTTACCGCCAAGGACACTACTACCGGTAAAGAACAGAAGATCACTATTACCGCAACGTCACATTTGACCGATGAAGAAATAGAGAAAATGGTCAATGAAGCAAAAGAACACGCAGAGGAAGATAAGAAAAAGAGGACAATCGTGGATGTCAGGAATAATGCTGACAGCTTGATCTATGCCAGTGAGAAGTTACTCAAAGATGTTGGCAGCAAGGCACCAGAAGATCTGAAAAAGAAGATCGAGGATCAGGTAAAAGTTTTAAGAAAGAGCATGGAGTCCGACAATGCTGACGAGATAAAAAGTGAGACGGAGAAATTACAGAACCTTCAGAATGAGCTGTCACAGAAATTGTATGCGCAGGCAGGTTCGCAGGCAGGTACCGGGCCGGGAGGTCCCGGAGCGGGAGCAGGAGGCCAAAAAGCCGAAGGCAAGAAGGCGGGTAATGGTGAAGAAGATGTAATTGACGCTGAATTTGAAGCAAAAGATGATGAAAAAAAATAATATGCTTAATTGATTGATAGATTTTAGAGGAGGTGAGATAGATGCCTATAGTAAGATGGGATCCGTTTAGTGATATGATCCAGTTGCGTGACGAGATAGGTAAATGGTTTGAAGGAGTATCAGAAAGAGGAAAAGGAAGGAAATCTGCAGTATGGGCTCCTGATGTGGACATCAAAGAGACTGAGAAAGAAGTACAGATAAAAGCAGATTTACCGGGTATGAAACTGGAGGATATTGATGTCTCTGTAGACGAAGACCAGCTGGTAATCAAGGGAGAAAGAAAAACGGAAAAGGAAGAAAAGGAGAAAGATTATATCAGAGTGGAAAGAAGCTACGGATCATTCTACAGATCATTTAATATTGGAGTTCCGGTAAAGGCAGATGAAATCAAGGCCTCTTATAAAAATGGTGTACTGGAAATCAATCTACCTAAAGCTGAGGTTAAGAAACCAAAGAAGATAGAGATAAGTTCCAAGTAGCAGAGTTTCTTAACATGTAAAATGCATACCATAATGCTTGCCCATAGCTTGGTTTTAAAAGTTATGGGCAGGCATGTTTATATAATAAATACGGGTGATTATGGATGGTTGAATATAAGGATTATTACAAGATATTAGGTGTAAATAAAAACGCATCACAGGACGAAATAAAAAAAGCTTTCAGGAAGCTTGCGAGGAAATACCACCCTGACGCCAATCCCGGCAATCCGCAGGCTGAAGAAAAATTTAAGGGAATAGGGGAAGCTTATGAGGTGCTGGGAGATCCTCAGAAGAGGTCCAAATATGATCAGCTTGGTGCAAACTGGAAACAATATTCGCGTGCTGGTGCCGGGTGGCCGGGCGGAGGCGGAAGGACCTATACTTATAATTTTGGAGGAAGAGGTTTCAGCTTTGATGATCTTGGAAGCGGGTTTTCCGATTTCTTTGAAATGTTTTTTGGAAGGGGTGCTGATGAAAGATTTGCCGGTTTTGGACGGAATGCTGATTCACAATACGGTAGAAACACCCGTACCAATATGCAGAAGGGTCAGGATATGCAGTCGGAAATCAGTATTACCTTGAGGGAAGCCTATACAGGAACCCAGAGGTCGCTGAGGCTGCAGAAGGAGGGTAAGAACAGAACGGTAAGTGTAAAAATACCGAAAGGTATCAAGGACGGCGGAAAGATAAGACTGGCCGGAGAAGGTGCTGACAGTCCTTTCGGCGGTCCGGCCGGAGACCTGTATCTTTTAGTGAATGTTACCGGTCATAACTTTTTTACCAGGAAGGGGGACGATCTTTACTGTGAAGTACCCGTTACCATAAAAGAGGCCTACTACGGCTTAAAAATAGACGTGCCGACTTTTGAAGGCAAGGTAATGGTAAAAGTACCTCCAAAGACCCAGGGCGGAAGGTCATTGAGACTTAAGGGAAAGGGTATGCCGAAGTTAAGAAAAGGGGATTATGGAGATCTTTATCTAAAAATAAGGCTGGTGCTTCCGGAAAAATTGACCGGCGAGCGGAAAAAGAACTTTGATAAGTTTGCGGAGAGCCTGGATGAGAACCCCAGGGATAATATTATTGTATGATTTTTAATATGAACGGGAGTGATTTAAAAATATGCAGATAGATAAGTTTACTATAAAAGCACAGGAACTTCTGTCACATGCGCAGAGGATCGTGTCCGAAAATGGGCATCAGTCTGTGGATGACCTCCATCTGATGTATGCCATGCTGGAGCAGAAGGACGGAATAGTCATCCCTATTTTTAAAAAGCTGGAGGTCAGCATAGATGATTTTACCGCTAAAATAAACAGCGAGCTGGCAAAACAGCCAAAAGTATCCGGGCAGACAGCCCAGGTTTATATCAGTCCCGGGTTGAACAATATATTGAACAGCGCCTTTACCGAGGCGGAACAGTTGAATGATGAATATGTTTCTACCGAACACATCTTGATAGCTCTGGCACAGAGTGATGGGAAAGTGGGGCAGTTACTGAAGCAGTATGGTGTCACCAAAGATAAAATATATAAGATACTGGTAAGCATAAGAGGAAGCCAGAGAGTTACTGATCAAAATCCCGAAGACAAATATCAGCCGCTCAAGAAGTTTGGAAAGGATATAACTTCCCTGGCAGCAAAAGGAAAACTTGATCCGGTCATAGGAAGAGATGATGAAATAAGGAGAGTAATACAGGTACTTTCAAGGAGGACTAAGAATAATCCGGTGCTTATAGGTGACCCTGGTGTGGGGAAAACGGCTATTGTAGAAGGCCTGGCAAATAGAATAGTGATGGGAGATGTCCCTGAGAGCCTAAAGGATAAAAAAGTAATAGCTCTTGATATGGGAGCTCTAGTAGCCGGGTCTAAATACAGGGGTGAGTTTGAAGATAGATTGAAAGCAGTTTTAAAAGAAATATCAAAGTCCCAGGGACGTATTATACTGTTTTTGGATGAACTCCATACCATAGTAGGGGCAGGAGCGGCAGAGGGCGCTGTAGATGCTTCGAATATGTTGAAGCCCATGCTGGCTCGTGGCGAGCTGCATGCTATTGGCGCTACTACCATAGACGAGTACAGAAAACATATTGAAAAGGATGCGGCTCTTGAAAGGAGATTCCAGCCCATCCAGATAAACGAGCCTTCGGTAGAAGATACCATTTCAATACTTAGAGGGCTCAGGGAAAAATATGAGGTGCACCACGGGGTCAGAATAAAGGATGCTGCGCTTGTGTCTGCAGCTATTCTTTCGGATAGATATATATCCGACAGGTTCCTTCCCGATAAGGCAATTGATCTCATCGATGAGGCTGCTTCGAGATTGAGGATTGAAATAGACAGCATGCCCACTGAGATCGATGAGGTAGAAAGGAAGATCAAACAGCATGAGATCGAGATACAGGCACTGAAGAAGGAAAAAGACAAAGCTTCTGCAGCCAGGATGGAAAAAATAAAAAAAGAGCTTTCCGGTCTCAGGGAAAAGAGCAGTGCAATGAAAATCCACTGGGAGCAGGAAAAGGAAATAATTAACAATATAAGAAATATAAAAGAAGAGATTGAAAAGGCCAAAACAGATGCAGAGCAGGCGGAAAGGGATGCAGATCTTCAGAAAGCAGCAGAGTTAAAGTATGGAAAACTGCTGGAGCTTCAGAAAAAATTGAATCAGGAGAATAAGAAGCTGGAAAAACTGCAGAAAGGGCAGAAGATGTTGAAAGAAGAAGTGGATGAAGAAGATATAGCGGAAACTGTTTCCAAGTGGACGGGAATACCGGTCACGAGGCTGGTAGAAGCGGAAATCGATAAACTGGTCCATATGGAAGAAAGATTAAAGCAGAGAGTCGTAGGACAGGATGAGGCCATATCCGTGATATCCAATGCCATAAGAAGAGCAAGAGCAGGCCTGCAGGACCCCAACCGTCCTATCGGTTCCTTTATATTCCTGGGGCCGACCGGGGTTGGCAAGACCGAACTTTCAAAGGCTCTGGCGGAGTTCCTGTTCGATAGTGAAAGAGCAATGGTAAGAATAGATATGTCAGAGTATATGGAAAAACATACGGTATCAAGGCTTATCGGTGCCCCTCCGGGATATGTTGGTTATGAAGAAGGAGGATATCTTACGGAAGCGATTAGAAGGAAACCTTACAGTGTCATACTTTTAGATGAAATAGAGAAGGCGCACAGCGATGTTTTTAATATATTGCTTCAGATAATGGATGACGGCAGATTGACAGACGGGCACGGGAGGACAGTTGATTTTAAAAACACGGTTATAATCATGACTTCAAATATAGGCAGTCAGTGGATAACTGAGCTGGGAGACAAGGACGAGGAGGAAATGAGAAAGAGGATTACTGAAGCAATGAAGGATAATTTCAAACCGGAATTTTTAAACAGGGTTGATGATATAGTCATATTTCACAGACTTGGAGTAGATGAGATAGCAAAAATAGTAGAGATCCAGATCAAAGATCTGAAGAAGACCTTGAAGAGTAAGAAGCTGGATATCAATATCACGGATAAGGCGAAAAAACTCCTGGCCAGGGAAGGATTTGATCCTGTTTACGGAGCGAGGCCGCTTAAGAGGGTAATACAAAACGAGGTTCAGAACGTACTGGCTATGAAGCTTTTAAACGGTGAAGTAAAGGAAGGAGATAAAGTAACCGTTGATGTTACCGGGCCGGAGGGAAGGCTGCTGGATTTCAAGGTCACTGGATAAATACTAGATTTAAAATAAGGAGAGGCTTTGTATGGGTAAGAGAGACATTGATATGATAAGGGGAATCGGTGAAAGTATAGAGAAATTTGCCGGAAAGTCTATAAGGGATAGAGTGATGGAAGGTAGTGAGAAAATATCTCCCAATACCGATAAGGTCAAAATAGCTGAATGGGTTAAAGAGGCTATGAACAGGTTGGATAAGATTACTGATAAAAAGGTAAGAATGCAGATAATGGAGGACTGCGGTTATAATTGTTCAGCTGTAAATAAAGGGGTTATAGAAAGAGCGAAAGCAAGACGGAAGAAATACAAAACCATGGACGAATTTCTTAAGGCTGAACAGTTAAATCCTATGACCGGGACAAGGCTTGAAAGAAAGGGCGATGTCCTGTATCAATTTTATACCCCAAGATCATATACCAGGCCTATGAGGTGTTACTGCAGTTTACTAAGGAGTTTACCGGACGACCAGAATGTCTCACTTACCTACTGTTTTTGTTCAAAAGGATTTGTTAAAAAACTATGGGAAAGTGTTCTTGAAAGAGAGGTCAAAGTCGAACTTATAAAATCAGTTGTTTCAGGAGCACGGGAGTGTGAGTTTGCTATTCATCTGTAAGTCTATGATGATAAAAATCGAGCAATACAGGTGATTCGATACTATTCTTTGGTAGATGCTGCAGCATCCTTGGGCAGCTCTTTTACTTCGATCCCAAATAGATCATCAGCTTCATCTGCGAGTTCCAGGAATTCTTTTTCCAGGGCTTCGTTTATATTATTGACGATCTTCTTACGGGCTCTTGGGTCTGTAAAATCCTTAAACTCCTGCATTACGCTTTCTGCGATTGGTTCGATGGGATCTCCTATGAATATATGTATTTTTCTAAAAGAATTGATGATTATCGAGATTATCCCTCTTGTTATCCTGTTATTCCAGACCCATTTTTTACTATCGGGGTTTATATTTGTGTTATGCATATAGACGGGGATTATGGGAAGTTTTGTCTTGTAACTAAAATAAGCAGCTCCTTTTTGAAAATTCTTAAAACCGTCTTTTTTATTGAGTATGCCTTCTGGAAATATTCCAAAAAAAACGTTTTTACCCTTGGATATATTAAAAAGTTCCTTAAAACTTTTTATGTTTTTCGCAAATTGTGCTTTAAAGACGGGCACGCAATTTGCAAATCTTCTCATGAAAAAATTTGTAAGCCAGTTGCCGAAATTTTCGCTTTCGGCTATAAAAAAGACCTTCTTTTTAATAGCTGCCAGAAGTATTACAGGGTCGGCATCTGCGGTGTGGTTTATGGCAAGTATAACAGATTTATCTTTGGGTAAATTTTTAGGATTGACTATCCTGGCTCTGGAAAAAATCTTGTAAAAGTTGATAAACAGTATCCTGGGGATACTGTAGAAAAAATCAGATATTTTTTTGATTAGATTATGCATCATATTTATTAAAAATAATTATAAAAGCCGTAAATTTAACATTTATTTTGAATTATATAGTTTAAATCTAAAAAATTCTACTTTATTAAAAACCTCTCTCATTCTATGTCCAGAAAGGTGTTTTTAATATTGTGGTAGTGGGTACCTCTCCAGTAATATTTATCGCATTTTTTACAGTACATAAAATTTTGCTGTGTCCGGTACACGTATGGCGGGACCTTATCCTTGACATCTTCCTTTCTTACCCGTACCAGCCTGCTATTGCACTCGATACATCTTATAAGATTGGGTCTTAAGGAAAGGCCGAATTCCGATTGGACCTGTTCCAGCTGTTTTTTAAGTCTGTCATCCCTGATAAGTAAGTGCTTTATTCTGCCGCTTTTAAATTCTTTCCTGATCAGCATCAAAGAATCCCTGGTCAGGACAACCCTGCCGGTCTTTAAAGCTGTTTTTATTATTTCATCATCAGTAGCGGTATTTTTGTATAGCACGTCATAACCTGCCATACGCAGGTATCTGGAAAGTTTTCCCACCATTATATCAGCTATAAATTTCATATTTAATCCGTTGCTATATCCAGTGAGTTGACCTCAGCGCCGATCAGAAAAATGTAGCTTGATATATAGATCCAGAGCAAGAAACCAATTATAGAACCTATCGAGCCGTAAGCCATTTCAAAATTTGCAAATCTGTTTATAAAAAATATAAAAATATGCTTTGATATCTCCCATAGAAATGCGGCTAGTAAGGCCCCTTTGTATATATGATGTTTAAAATGGGTCTTCCTGTTGGTGCCGAAGAAATAAACGATACCAAAGATGGCGAAATTAAGTAAAAGCCCCAGGAAAATAGATATCGATCTTATTAAAAAAGTCGATAAGGATTCGTTCAGGTCAAAAAAACCTATGATTGTGTTTGCAAGATAAAACAGGGCCGTGGATAGCAGAAAGGACAAAATTATTATTATAAATGTCAGGGTGATTATCAGGAATCCGAAGATCTTTTGTTTCCAGTACCTACGCTGTGATTTTGTCTTGTAAACCCTATTGAGGGAAAACTGTATCGAATCAAAAACATATGTGGCTATTACTGCCAGGAAAATAAAGCCGATAATGCCAATGCTTGCTTTATTTTCAATAATTTTTTCAATGTTTGATTCCGTAAAATTATATATAATAGGGATTCTCTCTTCTATAAAACCAAGTATGGTGGTCTGAACATTGAGCCTATCAATAAAAATACCGGATAAAGAGAAAAATATTAAGATCAGAGGGAAGAGGGAAAATAGAAAATAAAAGGCTATTGACGAGGCCATAATAGGACAGCCGTCCAGAATAAACTTTTTTGTCAGTCTCTTCAGATATCCGAAAGTATTTTTAAAAAATAGTTTTATTTTGCTCATCCGGTTAAAATCAAAAGATAAATCATCAGTTGATATTAATTTTTTTAATCTTTTTAAACTTGCCTAGTTCTTCGATTATATTGGAGGGAAGTTCAGGATGTTTGCTTGACAGTTTGAAAGTATATATCTTTGTATTGCTTTCGTCATCAGATTCATATTTCCTGCTTTTTATGTTTACGGATTTTCTTTCAAAAATTTTTAGTATTTTATTTACATCTTTAAAATCTTGAGAAACGGTTATTCTTACTACATAATTCGGGAGCCTGATTACTTTATCTTCGATATTTTTTAGAATGCTCAGAGTAATAAAGCCAAGAAGAGTTGCCAGCAATGCGAGGTAATACAATTTTGCCCCAAGAGATATACCTATGGAAGCCACTATCCATATACTTGCGGCGGTCGTAACCCCTTTTACAAGTGTACCCTGTCTAAAGATCACACCTGCTCCTATGAATCCGATTCCGGCTACGATTCCTGCAGCTACTCTGGAGGGATCGACACCTGCAAGTGATGAAAACCCTAAATAGGATACTATGGTAAAGACTGTTGAACCCAGGCATACAAGAGCATGGGTCCTGAGACCTGCCGGTCTTTCTGCTTTCTCTCTTTGAAATCCTATCAGTCCTCCAAAAAACAGGGCGAGCAAGCAGGGTATAAGAATGTCGGAGATGAAAGAAATGTGATCAAATTGTATTTCTGAAAGAAGTTTTTGACCTAATCCCATTTTTCATGCCTTTTTATTTATTATTGAAAATATATTTTATCATATTTTGCTGCACCAATGTTAATGGCTATTATTTAATATTGTATAGTCTTGAATATACTGATATGATTTGTTTTTGCTTTATGTTTTTAATTTTTTATTTTGGATAATATATAATGTAAATACTGCCGGTATCTGAAGCGGGTAGTTGATTTTAAAAGATAAAATAGTGTTTTTATAAGTATGATATTCAAGGAGAGATTATTATATGTTTAGATCTCCAATAAAATTATTTAAGGTATTTGGAATAGAAATAAGGCTTGACTACAGCTGGTTTATAATATTTGCTTTGTTCGCCTATTTTTTCGGGTTTTATTATTTTCCCTCATACCTGCCGGGGTTAAACAAGGGACTTCTCGCATTGATCACCATTGTCACAGTGATAGTTTTTTTCATTTCGGTATTGATACATGAGATAAGCCATTCTCTAGTAGCCAGAAGAAGAGGCACACCTGTAGAAAGGATAACGCTTTTTCTGTTTGGCGGAATGGCACAGATAGAGAAGGAACCTAAAACTCCCTATAGTGAATTTATTATGGCTATTGCCGGGCCTGTTGCAAGCTTTGTACTTGCCGGGATATTTGGCCTGATATGGTTCTTTACCAGAGATATCAGGCCTATAGCGGTACCGGTCGGCTACCTTGCAGTCATTAATCTGGTACTGGGTGTTTTTAATATGCTTCCCGGTTATCCGCTTGACGGCGGAAGGGTTCTCAGGTCGATAATATGGAAGGTCTCGGGAAATTTGAAGCGTGCCACTTTTGTAGCTTCTACCGCAGGTAGAGTTCTGGGGTTTATGATCATAGCAGGTGGTATATATTTTATTTTCACAGGAAATCTGTTAAACGGGATATGGCTTTCCTTTATAGGATGGTTTTTACAGTCATCCGCGCAGATGAGTTACAGGCAGCTTATTATCGAGACTTCCATAAAAGGAATAAAGGTAAAGGATATAATAAACGAGGACGTTGTATATGTTTTAAAGGATATAACTCTGCAGGAACTTGTGGATGATTATTTTATGAGGTACAGGTTTGGAAGGTTTCCGGTAATAAAAGATAAAGAGACACAGAAGCTGATAGGGATAATATCCTTACATGATGTCAAGGAAGTTCCCAGGGAAGAGTGGCCTGAAGTCAGGGCAGGAGACGTCGTGAAGTCAGTTTCGGATAACGAAAAGGTTAGTCTTTCCACGAGGATATCCGATGCCATAAAAAAGATGGGTAAGTATAACCTGAGTCACCTGGTTGTGATGTCAGATAGTAAATTAAGAGGGATAATCACAAAAAGTGATGTAATGCGTTACATAAATATCCATTCGGAGTTTCGCTAAATGGGGAAAGATAGTCCAGGATACAGATCATTCAAGAATCACAAAGAGGAAATAAAAAAAGGTCTAAATGATTTAAAAGTCATATATACGGACCTCGATGGCACCCTGTTTAATGACAGGGGCTGTATTGTCAGGGATAAGAGTGGAAATTATTACCTGGAGGCAGTAAGGCTTCTGCCCGCGATATCCAAAAAAGAATGGGATGTCGTCCTGGTATCGGGAAGAAATAAATATCAGTTGAAATATAATGCCCAGATGATAGGACTTAAAAATTATATTTCAGAACTTGGTTCCGAACTGGTATATAATTTAGGCGAAAAAGTTTATACCACCTTTGACCATAAGAAAATAAAATATGACTTTACCTATAAGAGCAGAGACCTAATAAAGATCATAGAACTTTTCAAGAGCCATTTTCCAAATAAGGTAGAAAGTAAAATGGAATGGAGTATGCACCGATCCTATAATATTTTGTTTTTCGGTGAGATAGACCTTGATGAGGCAAACGGACTGCTTAAAAGTGAAGGATACAGAGATCTGGTTATGGTAGACAATGGATATTCGCTACTTGAAGATCTGGATCTTGATATCGAAAGACTGCATATCTATAATCTGATGCCTTCAGGTGTCAATAAGGGAGAAGGAATAAAGCTGGATAAAAAAATCAGAAATTTTAAAACAGATAATTGCATAGCACTTGGAGATTCACTTGAGGATTTAAAAATGGCAGGAGAGGTAAAATATTTTTTCTTGATGGAGAATGCATTTGAGAGCAGGGAAGCTATAATGGCTGCGCTTGGCAAATATGACAATATATTTGTGACCGAAGGTGCTATGAATAAAGGCTGGGTAGAAATAATGGGTTACCTGGTGGATTAAACCGGTTATATCTTTGCTTGTCAGCGGCTGTTTCCATGGTCGGTTATGTTCAATATAAATCTTAAATAGTTTATAATATATAAATAAATAACCTGACAGAGGATGTGTCAATAATGAGCGATAATGATAAATCAATTGGTAAGAGTCTTACAGAAATGTTGACCGTTATTTCTGTTTCGGTTCTTACAGGATTTGTACTGGGATTGCTTTTTGCACCTCAATCGGGAATAAAGACCAGAAAAAAATTGGCCGAAAAGATGAAAGAAGCAGTAGATAGAGGTAAATTCGCTCTGATTGAGGCAAAAGTTTTCAGTGAGGAATTATTTGAAAAGGGTAAGGAAAAAGTAGAGAAAGTTTCATCAAAGATCAAAGGTAAAAGCAAGCCGGATATTGACTGATGGGTCGTCCATAATCCCACTTTTGTTTGTTGACAATGATTTTTTACTATAGTAGACTTTACGTTTGCTAATTTAATTGGACAGCTAATGGCTACGGTAGTTTTTTAATCATTGTGTTATTAGATTGGCAAGGGCCGTTAGCTCAGTTGGTAGAGCACCGGACTTTTAATCCGGGTGTCGAAGGTTCGATTCCTTCACGGCTCACCATTAATGGCCTGTTCGTCTAGGGGTTAGGACAGTAGGTTTTCAACCTACCAACAGGAGTTCGATTCTCCTACAGGCTACCATTGAATATGGGCGTTTAGCTCAGCTGGGAGAGCACCTGCCTTACAAGCAGGGGGTCGCAGGTTCAATCCCTGCAACGCCCACCATATATTATCGATTAAGCGGAGCTGTCGTCTAGCGGTTTAGGACACATGCCTGTCACGCATGAGATCGCGGGTTCAAATCCCGTCAGCTCCGCCAGTCTTGATTACGGGTTGGCGAGATAGCTCAGTTGGTAGAGCAGTGGACTGAAAATCCATGTGTCCGCAGTTCGATTCTGCGTCTCGCCACCAGTATTTAAGTTATATTTTTGAATTTGACTTGATGAAGTCGATAAGTTCATCGACCTGTGTAAAGGCAAGACAGGTCACTGTATCGGCAGCCCCGTAATAAATCGCAATGCGTCCCGTGGATGCATCACAAAGCGCGGCACACGGGAATACCACGTTTGGAGTATCTCCTACACACTCGTATGTTTTTTGTGGTGAAAGCAGATAAGGTTCGGTCCTGTAAAGGACTTTCCACGGCCTGTCAATATCAAGAAGCGCAGCACCCATACTATATACAAACCCATTGCATGAGGTCAAAACGCCGTGATATATGAGAAGCCAGCCCTCCGCAGTCTCAATCGGTGTCGGTCCTGCTCCTACTTTGGTGGCCTGCCATCCATAAGTAGTTGACATGACATGGCGGTGTCTGCCCCAATAACACATGTCGGAGCTTTCACTATAAAAGATATCGCCAAACGGCGTATGGCCGTTGTCACTTGGACGGCTCAGCATGGCATATCTATCTTTTATTTTCCTGGGGAACAATACTCCGTTCCTGTTGAATGGAAGGAATGCATTTTCCATCTGGTAGAATTTCTTGAAATCATATGTATACCCCATACCTATTGTAGGTCCGTAATAATAGTTGCACCAGGTAATATAGTATCTGTCTTCTATCCAGCATACCCGCGGGTCGTAACCATATACAAAATTACCTATTTCGGGATCATCACAGATAAACGATATACGTTTGTTTTCTAATTTCCAGTTTATGCCGTCCCGGCTTAGGCCGCAGTAAAGCTGCTGTGCACGTCTCCTGTCATCGCACCGGAAGATTCCCGCAAATTCTCCATTGAACGGTACTACGGCACTGTTAAAGATACTGTTGGATGATGGTATAAGATCCCTTGGTATAATAGGGTTTTGGCTGTATCGCCAAACCGTATATCTATGACCTTTTGGTTTTTCTTCCCAGGGAATATTGGTTAACGCAGGGCCTAAGATTGTTTGCCTGCTCATATTTATTGACCTCCTTACTGCTGATTTTAAATTTAAAATTTTTGATCATTTATTATTCTATTAAGCCTTTTACTTACCTCTATACAGGCACGCGCATTATGGTAGGGGCATTTCCATATGCCGACCTTTTCCAGTTTCTCATTCACATTTCTTTTTTTATCAACGGACGAGAACCAGCCTCCATAACGCCTGTCAATAATATACTTTTTTATAAAGTTCCAGCTGTTTAGTGAAGCTTTTAAAAACTCTTCTTTTTTGCTTATTTGATATGCATTTAGAAAGCCCACCATTGCTTCTGCCTGCGGCCACCAATCACTGTTGAAATTGGTTACGCCCTTTGAGTCTCCCTCATACCATAAACCTCCATCGGGGGCAACACCTTCTCTATAAACAGCATCTGCCATTTTTATGGCGGTATTTTTTATATCTTTTAGAACAGACTCTTCTCCTAAAAATTCTGCCGCCTCCACCAGAAGCCAGCTTCCCTCTATGTCATGACCATAGGAGACATTATCGGAAAGTACCTCCCACTTTTCATTGAAGAATAGTTTAAAGTGATAGCTTGAGGAATCGATAATATGTCTGGCAGTCACTGTTATTAAATTCTTTAACTGGTCGCGAAGGTTTTGATCATCCCAGTTTCGGAGGAGGTTTGTGTATGCCTCTAAAATATGGAGGCATGTGTTCATTGTCTTGGGAGCATTCATATCGCCTTCGCCAAGCCGCATGTCTCCAGCCAAAGACCAATCGCGGTTACATGCGTCATAATAGCCCCCGTACTCCTTTTCGAAGCCGAATTTTTCTATTTTATAATAAATGTCTTTTGTAAGGTTCAGGGCTTCGGCGGAACCTGATGCCCGGTAGAATTCCGTCAGGGCATATACTGCAAAAGCCTGGGCATATATCTGCTTTTTTGTCTCAATAGGATTTCCCCTGTTGTCTGTTTTCCAGTAAACTCCGCCAAATCTATCATCTAAAAAATGATCAGTAAGATATTTATAAGCCCGGCCGGCACGGTCCAGGTAAAGATGGTCTCCATAAACGGCATAAGCACAGGAAAAAGTCCATAAGATTCTCGAACATAGTACCGATCCTTTTGGTGCAGACGGATCCACGGTCAGATCATTCATGACCAGACCGTAGAATCCACCGTTTTCTTCATCCGGTGTTTTATTGGCCCAGAATGGCAGAATATTTGTCTTTATTTCGGTTTCTACCTCGGATTTGTATCTTTCTAATTTTTCTATGTCCATTATCACCTCAAGCAATAATGTTTTTTATTGCGGAGAGCTGAAAATATTGCAATTGACATTAAAGGATCAGCTTACTGCCAGCTCCGTAAGTCTTTTTATCTGGCTGCTTGTCCCAATGGCAATTATTTTATGTCCGGCTTTCATATCTGTATTTCCACTGGCCTTTTTTACAGAGATCTTCTCTCCTTTTTCGATTACAGATATTATCAGAGCTTCGATACCATATTTTTCCCCGGATTCCCTTATGGTAAAGCCGTCGATCCTGCTTTTCGGCTGAACCTCTATTTCTGCAAGCTTGATCTCGGTTTCCTCTGTTTGCATTATGGTGTCCAGAAAATCACATACTGAAGGCTGCAGCGCCATGGCAGCCATTCTTCTTCCTCCGATTATCTGAGGTGAGACTACCCTGTCAGCTCCGGCCTTTTCCAATTTACTGACAGTCTCAAAAACGGTCGCCCTAGCTACAATGAATATGGATGGATTGAGAGATTTAGCAGACAGGGTGACATAGACGTTTTCCGAATCGGTATCCAGTGCTGCAAACAGACCTCTGGCTCTGGTTATCTGTGTTTCCAGCAGTGTCTCATCGTTTGATGCATCTCCCTGGATATACAGCCAGTTGTTTCGCCTGGCTGTCTCAATAGGTTCATCAGCATGGTCTACTGCTATAAATTCAATTTTATTGGCTGCTAATTCATTTGCTATTTCCAGCCCGACTCTTCCCAGTCCGCATATTATGTAATGATTTTTTAGCTTTGATATCATTTTTATCTTCCTTCTTTTTTCAATTCTTCCTAATAAAAATTCACTGAGTATAAAGTCAGCTAAACTGATTAAAATATAAGCTGCCGTACCGGTACCGACTACAATAAGTATAATGGTAAATATGGTCCCTGCAGCTGACAGCTCTTTAACTAACCCATAACCAACGGTGGTTATGGTAATGGTGGTCATAAAAATCGAGTCTAAAAAGCCCATATCTTCGATTATCATATATCCAAGGGAGCCGAGGAGATACACTGTAATCAGTATGATTATCGATATTATGATCCTTTTAGGGAAATGGGGTAGATTTTTAAATTTCATATTCAAATTCTGACCTAATATCATTATTTTTTCAAGTTCTGTTTTAATTTGACTAGTAATAATTAATATTATATAATAATAATAACTATTTAAAAATTTAATTAAGATTATGGAATTTTTCATAAAGTTATGCAGAAAAAACAATTTAAGGATTACGCCGCAGAGAAGCCTGATATACAAAGAACTTGTAGAATCAAAAGACCATCCCAGTGCAGAGGCTCTATATAAAAAAGTAAAGGAAACATTTCCCACTATTTCTTTTGATACGGTTTACAGAACTCTGCTTACCTTCTCTAAAATAGGGGCGGCCGTTATACTGACCATACCCGGCGAGCCGAAGAGATTTGATGGTGACATAAAAAAACATGACCATTTCAGATGTATAAAGTGTGATAACATAATAGATGTTTATGACAGTCCTTCCAACATAAATATCCCGGAGAGTATTTCTAAAAGGTTTGATGTGCTGGACTCAAAAGTTATTTTTGAAGGAATATGTGATAAATGTAAAAAAATGGAGGGTTTAAATAAAAATACAGGAAAGGGGATAAATAATGGGTAATAAAACTTCTAAAAATCTTGAAGATGCTTTTGCGGGCGAATCGCAGGCAAACAGGAAGTATCTTGCTTTTGCAAAGAAAGCCAGACAGGATGGATATTTTCAGGAGGCAAGACTTTTTGAAGCTGCCGCAGATGCGGAAACCGTGCATGCTCACAATCACCTGAAGGCGATGGGTGGAGTGAAATCTACGGAAGAAAACTTGAAAGAGGCAGTAGGCGGAGAGACGTTTGAATTTGAGAAAATGTATCCCGGAATGATCGAGGATGCCAAAAATGAAAATGAAGATGAAGCAAAGATGAGTTTTATTTTCGCCAATAAAGTCGAGAAGATCCATGCTGAATTATATAAGAAATATCTGGACAATCTTGGAGAAAATCCCGATACTCCGATATTCGTGTGCCAGGTATGCGGAAATACCGTAGAGGGTGAAGCGCCGGACAAGTGCCCCATCTGCGGAAATCCAAGGGAGATGTTCAAGGAAATAAGGTAAGATTTGGAATTTATTGACAGGGGGAAATATAAAGGGGACTCTTTTTATTTGTTCCACTCCGATAGGAAATCTGGAGGATGCCAGCTTCAGGCTTATAAGAATACTGGGCGAAGTGGATCTTATTGCTGCGGAAGACACCAGGACGGCAAAAAAACTACTCCGGAAATATAATATCCGGGGTAAGGATATGGTAAGCTATCATGATTTCAGCAAAGAAAGCCGGATAGATTACCTTATAGACAGGTTAAAAGCAGGCCTTAATGTTGCCATGGTCTCGGAATCAGGCACACCTGCGATTCAGGATCCGGGGTTTAAGGTAATAAACAGGTGTATAGAAGAAGACATCCCGCTTGCTGTGATACCCGGTCCCAATGCAGCAATAAGTGCCCTGGTCCTTTCAGGCCTGCCTACGGATTGTTTTTTATTTGTGGGATTTCTTCCAAAATCGAGAGCAAAAAGAAAAAGCAGGATTCTGGAACTTGCAACAGTACCCTGCACCATCATATTCTACGAATCACCCAAAAGGATAGAAACTCTTATAGGCGAGCTTTTGGAAAGACTCGGCGACAGGAAGGCGGGTCTGGTTAGAGAGATTTCCAAAATATATGAGGAGACGATAAGGGGAAAATTAAGTGAGATCTCTGTTAAGATAAAGCGAAAAAGAGTAAAAGGCGAGGTGGTCCTGGTGGTAGATGGGTATAAAAAAGAGCTTATCAGAGGTTTTAACGAAGATGATATAAAAAGAGAACTAGTGAGCCTACTCAAGCAGGGCATATCCAAAAAAAGTGCCCTAAAGATTGTGCTGTCCAGGTATGACATAGGTAAACAAAAATTGTATAATATTGCAACGAAAATTTAAGGCAGAGGATATATGGCCAGAGAAACTTTTTACATAACGACAGCAATCCCATATATGAACGCAAAACTTCATCTGGGGCAGATATATGAATTCATACTTACCGATGTGGTGGCAAGATTTAACCGGGCTATGGGAAAGGATACTTTTTTCCTGACAGGTTCCGACGAGCACGGCCAAAAGATAAACAAGAGTGCGCAGGAGAAGGGAATCTCCCCGCAGGTATATGTGGACGGAATGGTCGAGGATATGAAAAGGCTTCTGAAGCTGTATGACATCAGTAATGACAGTTATATAAGGACTACCGACAGCGGGCATGAGAAGATAGTCCAGAACATACTTACCAGATTAAAAGACAACGGCGATCTGTATAAGAGCGTATACGAAGGTAAATACTGCACCCCCTGCGAGACATTTCTGCTGGATTCCCAGCTGGTGGATGGAAAGTGCCCACAGTGCGGCAGAGAAGTAGAGGAGGTAAAAGAAGAAAATTATTTCTTCAAGCTGTCCGAATACGAAGACAGGTTAATGAAGCATATTGAAGAAAAACCGGATTTTATAATCCCGGAGACTAGGAAGAACGAGGTATTGGGTATTCTAAAGCAGGGGCTTAAGGATATAAGCATTTCCAGGACTGCGGTAAAGTGGGGGATCCCCCTGCCCTTTGATTCCGGTCATTATTGTTATGTATGGGTGGATGCTCTTATCAATTATATTTCGGCACTAGGATACAGCAGCGGTAACCAGGACCTATTTGACAAGTACTGGCCTGCCGGGCAGCATCATATAGGAAAGGATATTTTAAAGTTCCATGCTTTGATCTGGCCTGCCATGCTTATGTCGCTGGGGATTAAACTTCCGGAGCATATTGTGGTACACGGCTGGCTTCTTAGCGGAAGTGAAAAATTGTCCAAATCAAAGGGCATTATCCTGGATCCCGATGAACTGTCGGATAAATATGGGGTGGATGGAATAAGGTACTTTCTGACC
Organism: uncultured Actinomycetota bacterium; assembly: GCA_964610385.1. Lineage (GTDB taxonomy): Bacteria > Actinomycetota > Humimicrobiia > Humimicrobiales > Humimicrobiaceae > CAZBSE01. The sequence continues at coordinate 18,445 of CAZSXW010000005.1, read as the reverse complement.
AGGGAAATATCTTTCGGGCAGGACGGATCTTTTGCAGATGGCGCTTTTATAAGAAGATATAATTCGGATCTCAGCAATGACATCGGAAATCTGGTTTCCAGGACACTGGCCATGATAGATAAATACAAAAGCGGGATAATACCCGAAAAAGTCTCCAGTCCCGCCTTTGAGAAAAAATGGGATGAAGTAAAAAAAGAAGCGGCAGGGTGCATAAAAAGCTTCAAATTCTCTGAATATCTTATAAAGGTATGGGAGTTCATAAATGCGGCTAATAAACATATTGAGGACAGCCAGCCCTGGAACCTGGTAAAAAGCGGAAGTGGTGATGACCTGAAGAAACTGGACGGGGTATTATATGAAGTAATAGAAGTCATCAGGCTGTCGGCTGTTATTTTAATACCCTTCATGCCTTCAACCTGCCAGAAAATATTTTCTCAGCTTGGAATAGACCAGAATATTTCCAGTGTGACAATTGAGAGTGACGGAGTCTGGGGCAGGTTCGAAGGCGGAACAAAGATAGGTAAAAGAGAAATACTGTTTCCCAGAATAGATGAGAATAAGTGATACTATGTATTTTATAGATACTCATGCTCACATAGATATGCTTAAAAATATGTCTCCCGAAGAAGCTGTCTCCAAATCTGCAAGCGAAGGTGTAAAGTATATAATAAATGTGGGTTCAAGCGTCAGCGGCAGCAGAAAATCTGTAGAATTTGCAAAGAAGTTTAAGAGCGTTTTTGCAAGTGTCGGCGTCCATCCCCACTATGCCAAAGACTTCGGAAAAAAAGAAGAAGAAATCCTTGAATGTCTTGTACAGGGCAGGGATGAAGACGGATGTGATAGTGACGGTGAAAGATTTGAGAAGGTAGTGGCAGTAGGCGAAACAGGTTTTGATTTTTACCGGAATCTCAGCCCCGCCAAAGAAATGGAAGAGGCTTTTATATCTCATATAGAACTTGCCTTAAAATACGATATCCCGGTAATAATCCATGACAGGGATGCCCACCAGCAGACACTTAATATCGTAAAGAAATATTCAGACCGGAAGAATTTTAGAGCTGTTGTGCACTGCTTTTCAGGGGATACCGGTTTTGCCAAGGAGTGTCTTGATCTGGGCCTGTATATCTCCTTTACAGGTGTAATAACTTTTCCCAATGCCGTAGACTTACTGGAGACTGTAAAAGAGGTGCCCATTGAGAGGCTTTTTATAGAGACTGATTCGCCTTTCCTGGCCCCCCAGGCAGAGAGGGGCAGGGAAAATTACCCCGGATATGTCAAGTATATGGCACAGAAAATTGCAGAAGTAAAAAATCTAAGCATCGAGGAAGTAGCGGAAGTCACTTCCAGAAATGCACAGGATTTCTTTTCATTAAAATAAATTTAAAAAATGCATTCTTATATAAGCTCACCCGGTAGAACTAAAGAGATTTTAAGCAGATATGGGATAAAACTACATAAAAAACTGGGGCAAAACTTTCTGATTGACACGAACAGTGCAAAAAAGATAGTATCGCGCGCAGATGTAAGAAGTAGTGACATTATACTGGAAGTCGGAAGCGGGATAGGCAGTCTTACCGAGATATTGCTCTCAAGGGCAAAAATAGTGGTCTGCATCGAAATAGATAAGCTGCTGGCAAGGGCATTTAAAGATATATTCAAGGAAAACATCGACGGAAAGATCGAGCTTATATGTTTGGATGCCTTAAAGCTTGATTATAACCAACTGGCCAGAAAGTTCGGCATAAACAAAGTAGTTTCAAATCTCCCCTACAACATAGCTGCACCGCTGGTATTAAAGATACTCCTGGAATCGCCGGATATAAAGAAGATGTTTATAACCATACAGAAAGATATAGCCCTGAGGATGCTTGCATCAGTTGGAGATAAAAACTACAGTTCTTATACTGTAAAAACGAGCTTTCTTGCTGATTTTAAACTCTGCTTCCAGATTTCGCGAAATTGTTTTATCCCCAGGCCTTTTGTCGATTCCGCAGTGGTGGAAGTGACAAGGAAGGATGATAAGGTCTTAAGCAGGGAAAATTTTAATATTAAGGATTTCTTCGGTTTGGTGACTAAGTGTTTTTCACACCGCAGAAAGAAACTTGTAAATTCGCTGGCTCAGAAAGATTCCGGATATTGCTATAAATCGGAGATAATAATAAAATTGCTGTCTGAAATGGGACAAGATAAAAATACCAGGGCGGAGGAGCTCAGCCTGGAAAATTATATTTTTTTATATAAGAATCTTAGCAATATATAATATATCGTATTTATGTTATTATATAGCGGAATGGATGGTAAAAATATTTTAAAACTTAGGGCTTCCGGGAAAATAAATCTATATCTGAATGTTTCAAAAAACAGCAGGACAGACGGCTTTCATGAAATAAAATCAATAATGCAGAGCATAAGCCTTTCGGATGAGCTTACCTTCAGAGTCCTTAAAAGCAAAAGCAAACAAGTTTCAGAAAATAATAACGGTATCTATATAACGTGCAATAACGAAGACATCCCCCTTGATGAAAAAAATCTGGTTCACAAGGCAGCGGCACAGATCCTGGATAATTACGGTCTGAGAGATAAGTACTCTGTGACGATAAATATAGAAAAGCATATTCCGGTATGTGCGGGCCTGGCAGGTGGCAGTACCAATGCGGCAGCGACTATAGTAGCTTTGAACAAACTGTTTGACCTTAATATAAAAGCTGCAGACCTAATGCGGCTGGCGGCCGAAGTGGGATCGGATGTTCCTTTCTGTGTAAGAGGGGGTACCACTCTTGCGGAGGGCAGGGGAGAAAAACTCTCCGAGCTGCCACATCTGCCCTTTTACTGGATAATACTGGCCACGAATAACGCCAAATTTCTTTCCAGAGACGTATATGAAAAGTTTGACCTGGTAGGAGTAGAGAAAGAATCGATACACAGGGAACTGGTAGATAATATAAATGAAAAGAGATTTTACGAATTCTTTAAAAAGCTTAAAAACGATCTGGAAGAAGTGGTAGTCATCGAGGATAGCGAAATACTGGTGCTAAAAGAGAAGGCATATGAACTAGGAGCTGTCGCCACTCAGATGACCGGAAGCGGACCGACCGTATTTGCATTATGTGATGACCTAAAGACGGCCACCGAGGTATATAACGGTCTGGAACCCCTATCCACAAATGTCTTTTTATCACATACCACACCCAACAGCCTTACTATTTACCAATAAACTATCTACTGCAATTAATTGATTTAAATATTACAGCCCTCTTCAGATTGAATTTTGCCAGAATCTAATATAAAATTTATTAGCTTCAATGGGGAGTAGCCAAGCGGCAAGGCAACGGGTTTTGGTCCCGTGATCGGAGGTTCGAATCCTCCCTCCCCAGCCACTTTGTACACTGAGAAAAGTGGGCTCTTTACCAACAAACGGGGCAACCTGCTTTCTAGCAGCATAGCGCTTTAACTATATGTCTATAGTTTTCAAAGTTCCTAATTGCTATCCTCACAAATACCAATTATTTACAAAATGATTCCAATATAGTGATAGAAAAAAGCCTTAATAATTAAACACTTTTAGAACTTTTGATATAAATACCTCTGCCTGTTTTAAAGTATCTGACTATCTGGATAATTATTCCAATTGCAAGCAGAGCCAGACCTATAATTGTTGTTATTATAACAAGCATTGCCGGAGTGCCAGGATTTGCAAGTCTTTTTATAAGAATACCCGCGAGTGCCCAGATAACAACAAGACTGTAGAAAATATCATTTCTTAAAAATATCATTCCAAGGGTTATTACAATTCCAACTGCTATCATAATCACTGCCCAGAATTGCTCATCAAGCCCAAACCTGTTCCATCCGAGCTTAACGAGAAGTGCAGTTACGTTAGCAATTGTAGCAATAGTTATCCAACCAAGATATATACTGAAAGGAAGGTGAACAAGACCCTTTTCATTGTTTGTAGCATCACCCCTTTTACCGATATTAAGCCTCAAGTAAATTAAAAGAAGCGAAACAAGAAGCAGGATCATTATAACTACTGAAAGCCATACAACCTCATAATGCCAGGCAAATATCCAACCGGAATTAAAGATACAGGATATGAAGAATAAAATCCCTATCCTATCAAAAAAGTCTCTTTTTTGCCTAATCGGCCTGAAAGCTATAATCATCTGATAAACAGTATATATTCCAAGCAATATGTATATAACTCCCCATATTGAGAATGTAAGTCCTGCAGGAACAAAAAGGTTTGGATATTTGTCAGATAGAGCCTGAGTAGTGTTATTATTGAGAGGAAGAAGTACAGCAAGAGCATTTACACCTATTACAGCTATGAATCCTATGAGGTTTAGAAAAGAAACAAAAATCCTGGCAGGTTTTCTTTTTTGAATAATATCCATCACAATCTCCTTTATTAATAATTTTATTTATTGATTAATTTTACACTTAAGCTTTTTATGCATTTTCAGTATATTAATTTTATAAAAATTATAAAATAATTAATATATCAATAAATGATATCACAGTTAGTATAAGAAGTACTTCGAAAATGTTTTATTTAATATTAGTGTATTAGTATTTCGTTTGATAATCAATTGAATTTACAATTATATTTAATTCTTTTAAAAATTGGTTCGAAATTTTGTAACCCGGGGCAGCCAGTACTAATGCTTTACGACTTTGGTATTCCTATCCATCTTGGAGTTCTGTTCCTATATTTCCTATAGTCATCTCCATACGTGTAAAGGCAGTAGCGTTCTTCGGCTGATAAATCTACGTTTAATAGAATCATCAGCACTACTGTTAGGAGAAGATACAACCAAGAAGAACAAGCTATTCCCAGACCAATTTGTATTAGAAGCATACCAACATACATGGGATTTCTTGACACACCATAAAGACCCTTAGTGATGACCTTATTCCTAGGACTGGTGGCGAAATTTAGAACTGCAACAATGGTAAAAACTATCCCAAATAGATAGATGAATAGACCACTGTTCAGCCATATTGCACTAAGTTGAAGAGGTAAGAAAACGGCATAAATAAAAGAGATTAACATAATTATAGAGATAGCATAAATAATTATATTCTCTTTTTTAGTTAGCTTAAAATCTTTTGATCTTCCTGATTCCCTGGCAGCTGTCACTCTCATGGAAAAGATATAGAGGATTAGTATAGGAATAACAAGAATCCATGCATTTAGTAAACCTATTTTAAAAGATGGTATAAGTGAAATTTTTTACTCCTTTCTTATAATACAATTTAAACACAAAATTTAATATTTTTCGATTTAAAAAATAATTCTTTACTTATTTTACTTTTATTTAAAAATATATATTACAAACGTAAATTTATAATATAATAAATTGTAATAATACATTTCTATAATTATAAATAGCAGGAGGTGAAAAAGATGAACACAAAAGAAAAAAAATTGCCTCAGCCATTGCTGCCCAGGAGCTTTAGTGGTTGGGTTATGGGTTGGATAATGCCAATAGTCCATGATTCAATAAACAAGCATGTATTACCGCTGATGGATTTGAAGCCACAGGATGATCTGCTTGATGTTGGTTGTGGTCCTGGATACTTTATAAAAAAACATGCCTCCAATGTAAAAAGTGTTGCAGGTCTGGATTTCTCAGAGGTTATGATAAAGATGGCAATCAGAAGAAATAGGGCTCGTATAAAAGCAGGAAATGCAGAATTTGTGCAAGGGGAGGCGTCAAAGCTTCCCTGGAAGGATAACACCTTTAGCGTAGTTACCTCGACAGGCAGTTTTGTGGCTTTCCCCAAACCTTTAGAGTCAATAAAGGAAATGTATCGTGTACTTCGTCCTGGTGGACGTGCAGTTATCAGTATAGAGTGGAATGCAGAGGATGGAGCAGATCATTCAAAGAAGATAGAGGAATGGGGAATACAGATTCTGTCTGAAGCAGATATACGGTCCATGATGGATGAAGCTGGATTCTCAGAGATTTCCTTTACTTACAAAAGAGATTTTGGGATAGCAAAAATGATGATTGTACGGGGGATAAAGTATTAGAAAGTAAAACCAATACTTTTATTTAAAGACCCATTTCTGGTATAAAAATATCCTCATTTGAGCTCAATATTTTAGTTCTAACTTTGTCTACTGTGCCCAGCCACCTTATGCACTAAATAAAGTGATCAACTTCCCTGAGATTAATAGAGTTTTAAACATTTTTTAGTTAAATTCACAAAACCTTCTCTGAATTCGATATGTTATGATGCTTTAAATAATTTGCTAAAAATTTATTAAATAAATAAGATTATGCTAAAATTATTTTATATCAGCTTTTAAATACATTAATAAATTAATAGCCAGGAGAACAAATGGATTGTGATTATTGCATTATTAAAGATGCTACAATCAATGACGTATGTTTACCTGTATTATTAAGATCTACAAATACTAATCTAGATATTGAAAGTGGTTGGGAGGAAACTTGTAATCTTGCACACAAGAGGCCTGCTAGTTGGGGGTTTTGCAGAATAAAGAATAAGAAAGTCCAATGTTGTAAAATGTGTAAGTCCTTCGTTTAATATTTAAAGCGATTAACCTTTATCCCAAGAGCCAATCTATTCTGAGAGCTGGATTCAGACAATCAGAATAGGAAAAAAAGAAGAAATGTAACCCCAAGAAAGCTTATTGTTAAGGTTTCGAATGTGTATAATCTCGACCATATTACTCAGCCAAGTTGATTATAAAGTTCATTAATTTTAATAATTTCCTTTAAAAATTGGTTCGAAATTTCGCAACCCGGGGCAGCCAGCTTAATAACAAATCTTATAATATTTACATATAGATATCTCAGTTTCGTTAGGTTACATCATAATTATCGCAAGTCTTAAAAACCTATTGGTGGTTTCTTTAAAATGATTTCCCAAATCAGTTTAAATATAAGGTAGATTAATATGAGCCAAATAAATACAATTATGGCAGCAACGATCCATCTTGTTTTCATCTTAATTGGTTCGCGTCTTGCCTTTTCTCTGCATTCTTTAAGTATTTCTTTCGGTATCATTTTTAATGCCAGATATATTCCTAACGGTATAATGATCAAATCATCAAGATAACCTAAAACAGGTATAAAATCTGGAATAATATCTAAAGGGTTTATAGCATAAGCGATAATAATAAAAATAAATGCCTTTTTATACCAGGGAACCCTAGGATCTTTGTAGACTAGATAAAGGGCGTAAATTTCAGTTTTTAATTCTTTGGCTTTCTGCTTTAGTATTCTTATAACTTTCACTTATTTACTTCTTTTAGACTTATAAGAAATTTATTTTTAATGAAACTGTATTCCAGATAAAGGTTTACAGACAAGAATAAATATAACGGATTATAATTTAAAGTTAAATGCTAAACTTTCGATATTCTTTGTTCTTAATAGAATGAGATCTTATACTATATATTTATTAAAAAAAATTTAAGCTGTCTTAAATTGAATATTTAATGTTTCAACCTGTGAAGATAATTCAATAACATTATAGTAATATTTAGTTCGAAATGTGTTCAATATCCCCAGCCAAACTAAGCAGTAAAAATAAAGTTTTATTCTCCCGAAAGTGCTCTCTTTATCATAAATCGAACATTCTCATTAGCGTTTTGAAATATAATACTTACTTTGGGATTTTTTTTCTTCCATATCCTAAAAATCTCATCTGCAAATGCTTGTCCCACTGTATCTATCCCTCTGAAATCAAGTATAATTGTTTTAAATTTTTCCAAACCAGTCAAAACTCTACGTGCCTGGGAGCGCGATATATAATTGACATCGACTGAAAAAAGTTTGATAACAACCTCAGTCTTACTGAATTCATAGTTACTATCAGAATAGCGCTTAAAGATATCATTAAAATTTCTTGTAGAATTAAGATTGATGGAAAATACTACTTTAGTACCTTGAGTATTTTTAGCATCTCGAATAAATAAATCTTTAATTAAATTATTAAAAATAATCTTTTTTTCTGAACTTTGAATTGTCAGGATATCACCCATCTTGGAAGTGAAAAAAATTCCTTCTCCACTGTGATATGACGGTGCTGTAGTTTGCTTTCCCTTAAGTAAATCCTGTATAGCCTCCATTTTGCTCTTTAGTCCCTTTTTAGTCATAATATTGTTAAAAATTCCTACACCCCAATCTCTTATTTTAAATACTATGTTATTTGTTCTTTTCTCTATCACCATTTCTATCTTTTTTGATTCAGAATGCTCGATTGCATTATTAAGCATCTCCGTTAAAGCATATTCTAAAATAGCCGAGATACGGGTGCTCAGGTTATCTATGATACCTGAATTCCTTTTAATGCTATCGAAAACCTCATCTTCATGAAGGTTTATATTATTAAATATCCTATGTATTTTATTAATAGATTTCCTTTCTTTTAATACGATCTCTTCAGTTGCAGGAATATACTTTGCTTTATTTGCTTTACCTACTTGTAATAAAACACCTTCCTCGCAAAGTTCTTTAAAATACCTATTTACATATACGCGTGAGTATCCGGTAGCTTTTACAATTTCTGATGATTTAACTTCACCATTTTCTTTTATTTTTTTTAAAATTAAGTCTTTAACATTCATAATTAAAACCTGTTGTTTACAACTTTATTTTATATTAGAAATTATAGTAGTTAACAAGTTGTATACTTTATTTGTTTTTATTCTCTTAAAATATTAGTTTACAACTTTATTATATATAAGATTTTTAAAGTTGTAAACAAGTTGCTAACTTTAAAAAAATTCCTAAGACTTTAATTAAGAAATAGAAATATTTTCATCTAAGTTAAATATACTGGTTATAACATGATCTACTATTACTGCCAAAGCAAATATTTATGTTGCTTAATTGCCAATTAGGTCTTTCAAATCAATTAATCCTTTTAAAAATTGATTCGAAATTTCGCAACCCGGGGCAGCCAGAAGTTCAAATATTTATTAGGCAAATTCTAAATTAAGTTCTTCTATTTTATACTTAAAGCTCGTTATTTCTTCATAATAAAGAGTCCGAAATGTGTTCAATATCTCCAATCAGCTTGTACGAATGGATTTCTGACAATATAATCCTTTTTATACCATTCTGAGCCGTATTTTTTTCAAGGATTTTATCAAGAAACTCTTTCAGTCTTAATTACCATACCAGTAGTCTATAGAAAGCCAAACTTCTTCACCACAAGAAGGAATATTAACTGTATCAGATACATTATCGCTATTAGTTGTAACATCCAGCTCAAGTTTTAACTGGAAAAGATTTCTGCTAGGATCATCAAGTACTTTCTGCAGCTGTTCTATTAAAGTATCATTACTAATTACATAAGAGGGTGCAGAAATAGGTATGGTTGCTAAATAATCCCCACTAAATGCAAAATCTGAAGCATCGAGGGAATTTCCATAATCTAATGTTGTAACAATAACTGAAGAAGCAAATGACTCTGGATAATTAGAATGCTCCAGGTTTAGGAAGCTTATTTCTGCATACTCAACTACTCTTCTATGCAATTCATTAATGTTAAAACTTAAATAACCATTGTATGCGGTTCCTGACTCGGAATCTCCTATAAGGATTGGAGAAGTTCCATGACGTATAGCCCCACCTTGACCTAACGTTCCAGACATATTTTCGCTTGGATTGATAGTAGTTGAATTCCATGGAATTCTAGGAGGCTTGGGGTCCTTGTCCTCAGGTTCAGATTCAGGTTCAGATCCTGGTTCTTCACATTCCCAATTAAGAGTAATGGAATCTGTAGCAGAACCTTCTGAATTGGTAGCAGTTGCAATAAGGGTATAAGTTTCACTGGGACTATAGAGATTGATCTGTGCTTTTTTAGGACCCCAAGCACCACCGCTATCATCTTTACTCCATGTAACTGCAGGTGAGGGAGTACCAGTAACTTCTGCTTCAATTCGGTGGTAACATACATCATCAGCAGCTGAATATATAGGTCCTTCATATATCTTAAGAGTTATTGTTGGAGCTTCCTTCTCTATATAGGTATCATCTACTTCACTGTCAGCTTCACCTACTTCATTTTCACTGTCGGCTTCGTCTGTTTCATGCCTACTACCAATAGTATCTTTATCATCATTACCTGTCGATGTTTCGTCGAGACTTTTTTCATCTTCTGATATATCTATTTTATTTTCTGTATTTACTCTGCATCCAGCAGATAAACTTATCAGGGGAATTATGATAAGGATTGCCAGAACTACAAAAAGCTTTCTTTTTTGCACGATAGCCTCACTTGTATTATTTATAAGCCTAAAAAGTATTATAAAAATTATATATGAAAATCAATTTTTATAAAATGTTTTAAACTATATTAATTATTAAGTTATAGAGAAATAGTCTTTATATTTATAATTTCATTTAAAATCTGGTTCGAAATTTTGCAACTCGGGGCAGCCAATTAGAACAAAAATCAGTATTTATTGGCACTAAGAAGTTTTCGTGAAATTAGTACTAGCCAGGTAAATAGAAGCAGACCTGAAGCTGCTGCTATAATAAGGAGTAGCAATGATATGGAAGACATAAAGACTACTCGGATATAATCAAATGATGAGACGGCAAAAGTCAGTATACCTAAGTAAGCAATAGATTTACCGAATATCCTACTTCTTAGCATAATAACAGAGATTATCAGTCCGGAAATAGAGACCAGGAAGAAACCTGTATTAAAACCCCCAAAAGTTCTCTGGCCAGTATTGTTGATTATTGCCTGGCCTGCAGTTAAATAAATCTCTTTCTGTGTTTCCATTGTAGCAGCTGTATATTGATTATTCAGGGAAAGCAGGGTAAATGGATTATTCGTAGACAGAAATATAGCTATCCCTGTAGCAGCCAGAATCATGGCGAGTAAAATAAGACCCTTATTTAATTTTCTTAATGCAATACATATACCAAGAAATATTGGTATGAATAGTATATAAGATAAGAATTCAAGGAGGTAGAAATCAATGAGCCCAATAAACCTATTATCCTGGAACATCTCAAAATAGCCAGATGCTGTATCTGGTTGAGGCCAGATGGTAAAAACGATAATCTCGGCAAGCAGAAGAACCGCTACTAAGATGGCAGAAATCCCACCCACTATGTATAGGATTTTCCATCGGGTATCAATATTCTCTTCATTAATTGTTTTATTAACCTTAATATTTTTCCTCTTCATATAAATCACCTACCTCCATTTTTTAACAAAGCAGATTTTTTAGGTTTTCGTTTGTTATAATTATAGCTATTAAATTCCAAGAAGAAAATTAGTATTGCGCTCATAAGATTGGCCAAATTCACTTATTTTTTACTTTTTGATTTAAATTTCAGCAAACGGAAAAGCCCCTTAGACGGTTTATAAACCTTGTTAGGAAATTTTTCTATAAGTTTCCAGACACATCCGTTGACTGTTTTTGGATTAAAGTTGGAATCTGATGCTTCAATTTTTAAGTACAGTGCAGACCTTCCGGGTGCTGTTCGAGTAACTCTAATGCTTTTGTATATATACGTCCTGTGACTGTGGACTTGTCCATATTATGATTATAGCAACTAAGATTTATTTAGGCTTCCAATAAAGAATAAATAGTTAGCAGCACAAGGAGAGTTAAATAATAATTAAAACTTTAGACTCAACTCTGGTATAAAAACATCCTCATTTGAGCTCAATATTTTAGTTCTAACTTTGTCTACTGTGCCCAGCCACCTTATGCACTAAATAAAGTGATCAACTTCCCTGAGATTAATAGAGTTTTAAACATTTTTTAGTTAAATTCACAAAACCTTCTCTGAATTCGATATGTTATGATGCTTTAAATAATTTGCTAAAAATTTATTAAATAAATAAGATTATGCTAAAATTATTTTATATCAGCTTTTAAATACATTAATAAATTAATAGCCAGGAGAACAAATGGATTGTGATTATTGCATTATTAAAGATGCTACAATCAATGACGTATGTTTACCTGTATTATTAAGATCTACAAATACTAATCTAGATATTGAAAGTGGTTGGGAGGAAACTTGTAATCTTGCACACAAGAGGCCTGCTAGTTGGGGGTTTTGCAGAATAAAGAATAAGAAAGTCCAATGTTGTAAAATGTGTAAGTCCTTCGTTTAATATTTAAAGCGATTAACCTTTATCCCAAGAGCCAATCTATTCTGAGAGCTGGATTCAGACAATCAGAATAGGAAAAAAAGAAGAAATGTAACCCCAAGAAAGCTTATTGTTAAGGTTTCGAATGTGTATAATCTCGACCATATTACTCAGCCAAGTTGATTATAAAGTTCATTAATTTTAATAATTTCCTTTAAAAATTGGTTCGAAATTTCGCAACCCGGGGCAGCCACCCTGTGCACTTAGTAAAGTGACTAACTTCCCTAATTTTAACAAGAGTTTCAAAATAGGATTAACAATTTTTGAGGAATCCTTGATAAGCTAGATTACTAACACTATGAATGGACCAGTTTTTGGGGGAAAGGTTAAATCTTAAAAAACTACTTTTTCTAAAAAGTAGTTCATGTTACTATATCGTTATATCTAATTATATCAACATATTAAATATCTTATTAAATAATTGTTTAGATTGAAGGGAGTTTGTTAGTATGGTACAAAATGAAAGTTGTCAGGACGAAAAAAGGGCTATAGGTTTTTTTGAAAAGTACCTTTCCATATGGGTAATATTCTGTATCGTTGCGGGTGTGACAATGGGCAGATATGCACCGGCTATACCTAATTTTTTAAGCAGACTTGAATATGCTAATGTCTCAATACCAGTAGCAGTACTTATCTGGCTTATGATCTATCCCATGATGCTAAGGGTTGATTTTTCAAGTATCGTAAATGCCACAAAAAAACCCAAAGGCTTAACAGTAACCCTGGTGACTAACTGGCTTATAAAGCCTTTTACCATGTATGCCATAGCCTTATTTTTTTTCAGGGTTGTATTTAGAGATTTCATTTCAACTGACCTTGCAACTGAGTATCTGGCAGGCGCAGTCCTTCTAGGTGCAGCGCCATGCACTGCTATGGTATTTGTCTGGAGTTACCTTTGCCGGGGAAATGCAGCTTATACTCTGGTACAAGTAGCTGTAAATGATATCGTCATACTCTTTGCCTTTACTCCCATAGTAGCTTTTCTTCTGGGTGTAAGTAATGTAAGGGTACCTTACGACACTCTATTTTTATCAGTAGTATTATTTGTAGTAATTCCTTTTACTGCAGGCTATATTTCAAGGATATTGATTGTAAAGAAAAAAGGTATCCAGTATTTTGAAAACATTTTTATAAAAAAATTTAATAATATAACTATAATCGGACTGCTTCTTACCCTAGTAATAATATTTGCTTTTCAGGGAAAGATAATACTGGCAAATCCGCTGCACATACTGATGATTGCCACCCCCCTTATTATCCAGACATTTTTTATTTTTATTATTGCCTATGGCTGGGCAAGATTATGGAAAATATCATTTAGTGTTGCTGCACCTGCCGCCATGATAGGAGCAAGTAATTTTTTTGAGCTGGCGGTCGCAGTTGCTATTTCTTTATTTGGTCTGCAGTCGGGTGCTACCCTTGCTACAGTTGTAGGGGTACTGGTAGAAGTACCTGTAATGCTGACACTAGTAAAAATAGCAACTTCAACAAGGCACTGGTTTGTAAAAATCTAAGCCGAATGGAGGAATTACATATGAAAGAAGAAGAAATTAAAAAGATAGTTAGAGAAAATTATGCCAGGGTTGCAGGTGGCAACTCCTGCTGTCCCGGTCAAGACCTTAGCTGTTGTAGAAAAACAAATATAGAAAAAGAGATCAGTTCAAATATAGGTTATTCAGATGAAGATATGGGTAAAGTCCCCGAAGGCTCAAATTTAGGTCTTGGATGCGGAAATCCCATAGCTTTGGCATCACTTAAAAGGGGTGAAGTTGTCTTAGATCTTGGTTCAGGGGCAGGTTTTGACTGCTTTTTAGCTGCAGATAAAGTTGGACCTGAAGGAAAAGTAATAGGTATTGACATGACCCCTGAAATGATTGAAAGAGCCAAGGAAAATGCTATGAAAGGAGGATATAAAAACGTTGAATTCAGGTTGGGAGAGATTGAAAACCTCCCTGCTGCTGATGGGATCACTGATGTCATCATATCTAATTGCGTTATAAATCTCTGTCCTGATAAGAATAAGGTTTTTAAGGAAGTATTCAGAGTACTAAAACCAGGTGGAAGAATAATGGTATCGGATATTGTTTTAAATAAAGAACTCCCTGACTCTATTAAAAATGATCTTACTGCATATGTTAGTTGCATATCTGGTGCTATAATTAAAAATGATTATTTGAAATTTGTAGAACAGGCTGGATTTATAGATATAAAAGTACTGGATGAGACCAGTTTCCCGATTGATTATATTATCAGTGATAGTACAAGAGATATTATAAAAGACGATTTAAATTTATCCGGTAGTATTAATAAAATTCTTGAAAAATTAGTCTTAAGCATAAAAGTATCTGCTTTAAAGAGTAAATGATTATGAGAGAACAACAGTCAAAACAAATAATAAAAATTGTAAAAGCACTATCCGATGAAAACAGGATAAGAATAATCTTTCTGTTAAAATTTAAAAGAGATCTATGTGTCTGCGAGATCACAGAAATAATAGGACTTGCCCAACCTACCATATCAAGCCATCTAAGACTGCTTGAAAATGCAGGCCTGATTGAATCATACAAAGATGGACTGTGGGTAAATTATAATACCAGCAGCAGTCTGGATCCTTTTAGCAATGTATTTTTAGAAGCCCTATATGAGAATTTAGAAAATGACAAACAGATAAGAATGGATAAAGAAAAGTTAAAAACCATAAACAGGAATGTCATATGCAAGAAAAGGGCCTGTTAAAATACTGGTTCTATTCATTGTAAATATGCTAGAAGTTAAGGTTTTGATTGAAATATAGAGGGCTTACTACGATGCTATCATGCCCTTAACCTTCTCCCTTAAAACTAGTCCAGCTAAAATGTTAGTAATCTGATTTATTACACAGGATTTGTTACAGTTTTAATTTATGTATTTATGCTATTAAGCAAATATATTTATATAATAATGATGAACCTTTTTTATAGTGTCTCATTTGTCTCATTTCATCCTGACCACAATGCTCAGCCAAAGTAATAATATTTCGTAACAATTACCACAAGAAGAAGTCTAATATAATGTTACTATCTTTTTTAAAGTAAGGGTAATTATGGATAACAAAACTAAATCAGAAAAATTTAGAGGGCTGTCAATTGCAGCTCTGGTTACTGGTATATTAACATTTAGTCAATTATTTATACATCTGGGCCCTATCGTGAAAAAATTTATGCCTTCTTTAACGGATAATATATTAGTTATACCATTAACTACTATCAATTTTATGTTATTTGGGCTACCAATTGCTGCATTGACATGCGGGATTATTGATTTAAAAAGAATAAAAGCTGGCCGTTATAGCAGAAAAGGCAGGGGATTTGATATAGCAGGAATAGTCCTGGTAGGAATTTTTATTTTGCTTGCTTTATATATCGCAATTGGACAAGCAGTCTTACCCGAATAGGATTTTATAATTTAAACTAATTCTGGTATAAAAATATTCCTATTTAAGTCTAACAATTTAGTTCTAACTTTGTCTACTGTGCCCAGCCAGATTGTGCAGTAAAAAAATTGACCAACCTCCCTATATTAAATAGAAGTTTTAAAAAGAAAGTTATATAAATCAATCTCTCCAATACTGCCAATTCGTTAAGATAGTTATATAATGAACATAAAGAATTGATTTTCAAATAAATGTTGATTTATTTCAATTAAAAGAGGATGCTGATATAAGAAAATAATGATCTCACTGGATATAAATCAGGCAAACTACTTTATTTTAAAAAAACATCACCTTACTGACGATGAAAAAGAAGATAATATAGCAAAGATTGTAGATGATATATGGGGGCTTCATGCTACAAGTCCAAAAACTCCTTATCTTTCACTTTTTGCCAGAACTAAGAATTTCAATAAGACAGATTTAGACAAAGAATTAGGTAAAAATAAAACTCTTTGTAAATTCAGATGCATAAGAAGAACAGTTCATATAATAAAAAAGGAAGAAGTTCCAATTGCTTATTCCGCTACTAGGATATTTGTTGAACCTGCTTCTAATAGGTTCATGCAGTATATAGGAGTCACAGAGGACGGATATAAAACTTTCTCAAAATCAATACTAAAAATATTGCCTGACAATGGCATGACAGCAAAAGAGATAAAAGAAAAACTAAAAACCGATTCGAATATTTCTTCAATAGTAAATCTAATGTGTGACCAGGGTTTACTAGTAAGGGGCTTATCTAGGAAGGGTTGGAAGAGTAATGTTCATACTTATTATATATTTAGTAAATACTTCCCAAACATTAGGCTAGATGAATTAAAAGAAGATAATGCCAAAAAGCTGTTAGTGAAACACTACATCCGCTCCTACAGCCCTGTAACTAAAACTGATATTTCATGGTGGACTGGTTTTACAAAAGGAGAGGTAAATAAAATTTTAAAATATATGGATAATCAATTGGATGAAATAAAAATATCCAACTTAAATGATAATTATATTGTTTTCAACTCAGATAAAAAAGAACTACAGATTAAAGATTTGAAAATGAATGCGGTTAATTTGCTGCCATGTTTAGACCCTTATATCATGGGTTATAAGAAGAGAAACAGGTATACTGAGAAGAAGAATCATTATTACATCTTTGACTGTTCCGGTAATGCCACATCTTCAATACTATTCAATGGAAAAATTATCGGAGTATGGGATTTTGAAGAGGTAAAAGAAGACTCTACTGTTAAATTCTTTCTATTTAAAAATTTTAAAAAATCAATAATAGATGCAATTTATTATAAAGCTGAAGAAGTTGGGAAATTTATATTAGATAAGAGAAATATAAAGGTAAATGTTAAGAAATCTAAATCAATGGTTACTTTAGATAAAAGAACTGCTGGCGGTTTTATGTCACCACTAAAATTTAGTTAAATAGATTCAAAGTTATTTATAACCTTCCCTCAAAAATTAATCTAATTTAAAACTAGGATTTAGCACAGTAACACAGTAAAATAGACAAGGGAAGTAAAAAGGTAATCTTTGGTAAAATTATTATTTATGCACTTGAGTTTATATGAAAAAATATTCCTGCTAATTTAAGCTCTTTTTTAATACTGTCTCATTTGTCTCATTTTATCCTGACCATAATGCTCAGCCACTTCTAAGACAATTGCATCAAATATATATTAATAAAATTTAAAACTATAATCATCAAGTTATACCCAATATATTTGCAAGACTTGTTGAAGAGGGAATACCGAATGCAATTATTCCGCTCAAGCTGTGAGCTACTACTACCCATTTTATTGATTTGTTCCTGTATGCAACGATACTATAAACAAGACCAAGTGGAAGGGTCATTAATGAAAAGGGTAAAGCCTCAATAATTTTAACTTCCAAATCATATAATTGAAAAGGGATATGGTATAGAGTAAAAAATATAACAGGATATATTATTGAAAAAAATATTTTATTCTCAAATATTTTAATAAAAGTTCCTCTCCATAATATCTCTTCACAGGTAGAATTTACTATAGTAAATGGAATCCCTAATAAGAAAATGAAAACTGAATAAGTTTTTATATTTGGTACAAGATAAATGGCTATTGCACCAATGACAGTTAAAGACAGTAGTATAATGAATATAATATTTTTCTTCTTAAAAAAAGGCTCCTTTTCCCTAAATAGACCGATAAAAACTTTTCTTCCTAAAAGAAGCAAAGGAAATAAAAGGCACCAGATTATCTGGGAAAATAAAAAACCTATTATAATAGCCCAGTCTTGTCCTAATCTTATTGAAGTTAGTCTAAAGATAAAGCCTATACTGACTATTTGGAATAAGGGCATTACTAAAAGGATTATTTTCTTATTTATACTATATGTCATTATTTATATCTTTTGGTTTAAATATTATGAAATCTCATTATATGAATTAATTAGAAGAAAATATATAAATAATTAGACATAAATTTTATTTTAACTCAATACAGGAATGAAAATCTCCTCACCCAAACTCAATAAAGCGGTTCTAACTTTGTCCACTGTGCCCAGCCACTCTGTGCAGTAAGAAAAGTGATCAACCTCCTTGATCTTGATAGAAATAAAAATTAATGAATCAAATAAAGTATAAAATGTTTATTCACCAGTATAAAAATTTCTGATTATAATATTTAGTAGCTTTATAATTTTTTATGATATATATACTTTTGTAACAGGAATTATTTTAAACTTATACTATGTTATGATATAAGTTAACATATTAATGATATGAACCCCATCTTTTAGACACTGACTTAACTAGTCAGAATAAGCTGATGG
>CAZSXW010000004.1:0-241574 GCA_964610385.1 uncultured Actinomycetota bacterium | reverse complement strand
GATGTGATCATACAGGCTACAGGAGATCTAAGCACACTATATGGATTCCGGAAAAGGATACATTTTAACTCGCTTATGATTGACATAGATTCCAGAGCTTCTTAGTTCTCTTAATATTCTTTTTGATCCATACCTGCCTTTGTATTCGCTAAAGATCCTTTTTATAATATCTTTAAACGCAAGATTCTCAATATCTCTTTTTGTCGGTTTTCTGTTTACTTAAGCTATAATAACTTGATTTGCAGATCTTTAAAACATCACACACCAGCCGAATACTATATTTATGCTTATAATCAGTGATAAATTCTACTTTTTGTCTTGTCTTCCCTTTTGGAATAATTGAAACTGTATAAATAAGCTCATATAGTTTAAAAATTACAAGGATAACCTAAGAAATATACCCTATTTAGCCGGCTTATAGCATAGAAAAAGTTGGAGTCAGCCTGTAAGCCGGGTTCTGTAGCAACTGTGAACCTGTCACAGCTGCCAGTAGTCATCCATCTGGGATAAATATTACTATTTACCTCTAGCGGCCTTACCCGGAAGAAGGCGGGCCACCTTATACTTCCCTATTTGGCCTTTCTCCGGATGCGGTTTACCAGGCCAGCCCGTCACCAAACTGCCGGTGAGCTCTTACCTCGCCATTTCACCCTTACCGGGAATTTAGCCCCGGCGGTATATTTTCTGCTGCACTTGCGCTGAAACCAGCTTTTAAGCTGATCCCGCTGGGATTTACCCAGCATCCTGCCCTGTGGAGCCCGGACTTTCCTCGCAGGCAGAGCCTGCGCGACTACTCGGCCAACTCCGGCTATATATTACAGATATTTGATTAAAAATCAATAGCCGTTTATTCATCTACATTTCCAAAACTTATATCAGACTCACCCTCATAGGTGAGCTCTTTTTCATCCAGCGCTTTGTTTACCAGCCTATCTGCTTCCCTGTTTTCTTCCCTGGGGACAAGGCGCAGGTCGACTACATCATATCTATTGAGCTTTTTTGATACCCTTACAAATATCTCCAGGATATTCTTATCCTTTATCTTCCAGATCTTCTTTACCTGGTTGTGCAGAAGCTTGCTGTCAGTAAAGAGTATTATTTTTTTACACTTATATTTTTCCACCGTATCGAGCACCTTGTCTAAAGCCAGGTACTCAGCCACGTTATTGGTATGACTCCCTATATAGGAACTAAGTTCTTCAAGCTTACTCCCTTTATCATCATATACAACCGCGCCCACTGCCGAAGGACCGGGGTTGCCCCTTGAGCCGCCGTCAAAATATATCTTTAGATAACTGTAATTTTTGCCTGCCATTTAAGACTCCAGTTCCTTTCTTATGTCATCTACTTCTTTCCTGTAGATCACCGCCAGCCTGCCGCAAAGGGGGCACCTGTATAGCTGGTCTGCATCCACTATCTTTTCAGCGTCTTTTGCCGGTATCTGCATATTGCACACATTGCAGAAATTGTCCTTCAGAACCGATACCGCAATACCACCTTTCTTGGCTTTAACTTCTCTGTACTTCTTTAAATAATCACCGGGTATTTTCGAAGTAACATCTTCTCTTCTTTTCTGCAGGCCCTCGATTATATGCTTGAGTACCTCTAACTTTTCATTCATCTCATTTTTTATCCTTCCCACTTCTGCTTCTGCCCCGGCCTTCTCTGCATCGGCCTTCTTTACATCCTCCGTCATTTCTTCAAGCTTTATCATCAGCTCCAGTATCTGATCTTCCATCTCAGAATTCTTTTTCTTTAAAATTTTTACCTCTTCCTGGTAGTTCTCGATCTCCTTGGCGCTGGTAATCGTACCGCTGAAAAGCTTCCCCTCATTACTCTTTATTTTCTCATTCTGCATTTCCACGGTGTCCTCAAGCTTTTTCCGCTTGCTCTCAATTTCACCGTACCTTCCGCTTATCTCGTCATATTTTTCCTTGACTTTAGCCAATTTTTTTCCAGCCTGCTCCAGCTCCTTGTTATTTTTGGTCCTATCGACCTCGGATGTCCTGGCTGAAATTGCATTTTCTATCAGCTGGAGCTCTACAAGATCCAGGACATCGAACTTAGGATCATCCAATTTCATACCTCCAGGATTTGCAGCCCACACTACTTTTTAATATTTCCATTTCCATATTATGCTTTTTAAAAAAATCACCAAGCTTTTTATACATATCTTCGACTGCCGGCTTTTCACTGATGCCGTGACCTAACTCGATTAAAAGTTTGCCGCTGTCTGCGATCTTTAAGGCATTATGGTATTTTATCTCCCCCACTACTATCACATCGCAGTCGATACCGGAAAATTTTTCTGTAAGAGAATTTGCGCTTCCGCATGCCAGTGCCACCTTCTTTATCTTTATACTGTCAACATTTATTATGCTGTCGCACATCCACCTCAATCCATTAATCTTTAACTTCTCTTCAAGCCTTTTTATAAAATCTTTAAAAGACTCCGGCTTTTTTAGTTCTCCCAGTCTTCCATTGCCGGCACCACCTGATTTAGCTTCAACCCAGTATGCTTCATCATCAGGCTGCTCATCGATTATTTTGGTATTTTCAAGCTCCAGGATACCAGCCTCATAGTCGTTCAGGCCTCCCGGCATAAAGTCGTAATTTGTATGGGCACAGTAGGATGCTATCCCTTTTTCTACCAGCACCAGTATCTCTCTTTCACCGGTCTTTGAGCTAAGGATTGTATCAAGGGGAGTAAATATCAATGGATGGTGGGACAGTATCAGGCTGGCCTCTTTAGCGGCTGCTTCTTCTACCACATCTCTAGTCACATCAAGTGTCACAAGGATTGTTTTTATATCACTGTCAAGATTTCCGATCTGCAATCCTACCCTGTCCCTGCTTAATGCCAGTTCCTTATTAAAAATTCTGTCCAGGTATGAGACAAGCTCTTTAAGAATCATATTGACCATTGAATTGTATTATTAGGATAAATATTATAATATTTACTCTGAAATAAAAAGAAATTATTTACCGCTGCTGCAGTGATTTCTTAAGGAGAACTTTTGAATATACTGGACAATAAAAAACTAGTCCTGGACAGTATACCCAAAAAGATGATAGAGATCCTCTATGATTTTCCCAATCAGTTCAAGACAGCAGAAAATGTAATCCGCAAGCTGGACCTGAAATTTAATAAAAAATACAATAATGCAATAATCCTTGGAGTAGGAAGTTCCTCCAATGCCGCTTATAGGTTGATAACTTCAATGGATATAAATACATTAAAAATACCTATATTCCTTTTTATGAAAGCTTCCATACCGACCTGGGTAAATAAGGATACCCTGGTAGTCGCTATCTCGCACAGCGGTAATTCCGTTGAAGTTGTTGAAGCGGTCGATAGAGTCCTGAAGCTGGGCTGTGAAGTATTTGCCATAACCACCGGCGGCAAATTAGAGCAAAAAGCAAAGGAAAACAAAAATATAAAAATCATCCAGTACAAAGCAGATATGATATCCAGAATGGCAGTGGGATATATCTATGTATGCCTGGTAAATGTATTGAACAAGGCTGGCGCTATAGATATTTGCAGTAATAAAAAAGACTGTCTTCTGGGAATAGACTGGGATGAAGTCCAAAATGCCATATTCAAATTTGCCAGGGAAGTAGGCCCGGAAATAAAGACTCATGAGAATATTGCCAAAAGAACAGCCATAAATATTTTTAACAAGTTCCCCGTAATATACGGCAGCAACAGGCTGACCGGAACTGTAAGCTACAGGCTTAAAAATCAAATCTGTATGAACAGCAATAATTTTGCCCACTACAATACCCTTCCCGAAATGGACCATGGCGAAATAGCTGCCTGGGAAATGAAATACGAGATGAGAAACAAGTTCTTTGTTATTTTTATCACCGACCATGATTCAAAGGAAGAAACCAAAAGAAGAGTAGAGATCTTAAAAGGTGTTCTTATCGAAAAGGGCATTAATTTTGAAGAGATAATACTTGAAGGCCCGAGCGACGCGGCTAAGGCACTATCGGGAATATTCCTCGCAGACTGGATAAGTGTTTATCTGGCGGTTCTTAACAAAACAGATCCTACTTCTACCAAACTGCTCGATCTGATGAAAAGAAGGTTTGAACAGGTAAGCTCCTCTTAAGATAACCTACTGCCGCTCTTACGAAGTGTTATAATATTGATTAACTATGCTTATTAATTATCTTTATCAATAGAGAAAGCTATGAATAAAATTCGTTTAGGAGTAATAGGTGTGGGCATCATCTGGAGAAAAGCGCATAAGCCTTCACTGGAAAGGCTCGGCAGCATGTTTGAAATAGCAGCTTTCTGCGCCACCAGCGAAAAGAGTAAAAACAGGATAAAAGCCGAATATCCGGGCATACCTTTCTATAAAGATTACAGAGAGCTGGTAAAAGAGCCGTTTGTAGATGCCGTTATCATAATGACACCCATACCTCTAAACCAGCCAATAGCTATGGAAGCCTTAAGCGCAGGAAAGGATGTATTTATGGAAAAGCCTATGTCCATAGATGTAAAAGATGGAAAAGAACTGGTGAAAAAAGAAAAAGATATGGGAAGAAGGGTCATTGTATTGGAACAGTTCGCCTACACTACTTTCTCAGATGAAATGGCAAAAATAGTAGATTCAGGTAGACTCGGAGAAGTCCTTATGTTTGACAGGCTTTTCCACGATTATATTGGTATCAATAAGAATGTATCAGATGCTTACGGTAATACCCGATGGAGGATAGATCCAAAGTACCCCCTGGGCATGCTTATGGACGGCGGCATACATGAAATCGCCATGCTTTCAAAGATCTTCGGAAAGCCCTCATCTGTCTTCGCAGAAGGAGTAAACTACAGGAAGGACTACGGCGATTATGACTACCAGTCTATGATCCTGGAATATAAGGGGAATCTTATCGGTACATTCGGAATTTCATATTTTTTAGACGGCAATAGAAATTACTTTATTGTCAGGGGTACAAAGGGACTTGCATTTTGTAAAGGTAATTCAGAGATTATTATAGAGAAAAACAGCGGCATAAAAGATATTATAAAGATAAAAGATGAAAACCCCTATTCCAGGATGTGGTATGTCCTCAGCAGATGTATTGAAAAAAATACAAAACCATACTACACAACAGAGAAAGCCCTAGATGACCTAAAATTTTTGGAAGCAGTCAAAAAATCATTGGAAGAAGGCAAAAAAGTCCCGGTAGAATGATGTGTACTTTTTGATTTTGGTGGGCCCACCAGGACTTGAACCTGGGACCTCCGCATTATGAGTGCGCTGCTCTAACCAACTGAGCTATGGGCCCTTGATGAGTAAATTCCTGTGTCAGACAATTGGATATATTAATAGAAATCATATAATAAGTCAATTTATCGGTATCCACCCTATAAGATCTATAATACCCGAATCCGATACTGCAGTTTCAATATCCCCGGTTTCCATACTATATACTTCTATATTATAACCTGTAACATACTCCATATCGCTGTCATATTCATAATGCACAAAAGCGATATACCTGCCGCAGGGAGAATATACCGGTGCTGCAGCTCCTATCCCGTAATCTGTGATCTGGTTCTGTCCGGATCCGTCTATGCTTATGGTAAATATATCACCGCTGTTAAAATTGCCGGCAATCGTACCGTATCTCTCTACACCGACATAAACAAGGTCTCCTATACTGCCGGGCATGTCAATAATTGAAGGCTGCTGCTCCCTCAAACTGGTGTCGCTGGTAAGTCTTGATAGACCGCTTCCACCGGTATTGCACGTCCAGATATCACCATCTTCCTCGAAATCACCAAGGACCTGGAATACCAACTTCTCCTGCTGGGTAAAGAGACCGAAATCGCTGAAACTCATCTCGCCGCCTTCGAATTGGCCTATGTCAAGTATGGCAGTGGCCTCGCCGCTTGATATATCAACAGCTAAAAGTTTCTCACTTCTGGAAAAATAGCCCAGGACATCTCCATCTTCCATTTTGGGGTATTGATTATATAAGACGCAGAACAGTTTACTGTCATCTGCAGAGAACAATACCGGTGTTACAAAAGTGCTGCTTCCGATAATATTTTCTTCCGTTTTTAGTTCGATATCCTGTATATTTCCGGTCTCTATATCAATAATAGAGATACCCCCATCGCTTTTATTATC
Organism: uncultured Actinomycetota bacterium; assembly: GCA_964610385.1. Taxonomy (GTDB): domain Bacteria; phylum Actinomycetota; class Humimicrobiia; order Humimicrobiales; family Humimicrobiaceae; genus CAZBSE01. The sequence goes on along the minus strand of CAZSXW010000004.1, from coordinate 235,428 downwards.
TGAATATGGATTTAAAACAGTTTCAAAAGCAATTTCCTTGCTGTCATTTGACCAGACAGGCACTCCGGATATATCAATTTCAAGTTCCTTTAATCCTGTTTCCGTGTAATCAAACTCTGAAGTCGTAATCGTTTCCCCTGTATTTATGTCGATGACCCGCAGTGAACTGTAAGCGCCTCTTCCGCCCTCAAAAAAACCACAGCTTATCATCCTGCCGTCCGGTGATATTCCGTAAACCCTTCCCAGATCATACTTCTCATTTAAATCTGTAAAAATTAGTCTTCTACCGCTTCCATCAGGACTTACAGCATATATTCCGGCTACTCTGTGTTCAAAGTGCACGGAACCCTCATCTATACCGATTTCAAGAAAGGCCACCAGATAATCTCTTTCTCTTAACCTTCCACTATCATAGCCATCGCTTTCCCCTTCTTCACTATCTTCGACCGCCTGCTGGTTGGTCTCCGTGCCTGTATCAAGGAGACTGCATCCCGTAATAAGTGCCAATGTATAAATAAGCAGGATAAGAGCTACGATAAGCAATGCAATATATATCTTTTTTATACTCATGGAACCTTAAAATAAATTTACAGATGACAACGCCTCTACAAAGATATCTATAGCTGCATCACCATAGTCAGTAGTTGACATGCCGATGAACATAAACAAGTCTTCACCTTTTAAAAGTTAAAAAATCTTGTTAAATTATATATTTAATTAGATACTTAGCCAAGTATGATCAGATTTTCTGTATTATAACAGATTTATTCTGATAAAAGCCTAAATCAAGTGATCACGTATGCTAAAGCTTTTACTGATACAGGCCTGTAATAAAATAGGTCTAGATATGTTTTTCTATTTATTTCTTTTTCCTAATACTTTAAGAATACTCTTTTTCCTGGGAAAAAACATACCGACTTCTTTTTTATATTCCAGGTATTCATTTCCAAATTGTTCTATCAGAATTTTCTCTTCCGAGCTAGCTACGGAATAAATCCCAATAGTGATAAAAAGAACAGGTATTAGTAGCCAGTAGATCAAAAGAGCCAAGCTCAACCCGGTTAAAATTAGCAAATACGAGACATAAAGTGGATGCCTAATGATTGCAAATGGCCCTTTTTTTATAAGCTTATGCTCGTCTAGCATGCCTGATGGTGCGGGTTGTATATACTTGCTGGCAATTATGATATTTAGATTGTATATGATCGCTCCGGTATAGAATATAAACAATCCAACTATCTGTATAGGTATTGCATAATCCGTTTGAAACAAAACAAATCTAAAAATGTTATAAAACCTATTGCTAAAAAGAAAAATAATCCCACCTATCCAGGAAATCCACATACACAATACGCCTATTATAAATATATAGAAAAATCCCTTATTATACACGGCTTTTCTTCTCTTTCTGCTTTTCCTTTTTTCTTTTTTGAAATCCGACCAGTATTTAACACTAGGAATCACCATTATTATCAATGGAATTACAAGCAATACGGTAATTAGGATCTGGTTTATCATTTTGCTTCTATTTCCTCCTTCATTGTAATAATCGCAATAACGGATTGTATTACGTCAGGATTTTACTAAGTTAGGTTTGCCTAACTTTATTATATTCTTAATACACTGTCAATAAAAAATTAAATAGTGTTAGAAACAAAGTATTCATATACCGCTCTTTTTATTTACTATTAATAGAAGAGATAGTAATATAAATTGAAACTCAAGCAGGGTTTTAATAATAGAAGCTGTTTGTCCATACCTGCTTGGAATGTAAGAGGCAGAAATACCCATTTCAATTGCTGCTTAACCGAAAGAGTGAATAATAAATTTTTTTATACGCATAGTAAATATAAAGGAGTAAAGTGAGAAAGGTATTCTTTTTTTTATTAATAATAATGCTTTTTACTTCAGCCCTTTTACTAACAGGCTGTGGTGACGAACAAAGACACACCATCGAAGAATGGGAAGAAATTGAAAAAGAAAGATTATCCGCCTCACAGGAGGAAGTACAATATAAAGGAGAAGTATTAGAAGTTATCTCCGAAGAAAAACAGGAGTTAGAAGGCGGTCTTGAAGAAACGCTGCAGATACTTAAGGTTAAAATCACTAATGGCCCATTTAAAGGTGAGATCATAGAAGTAAATAACCTTTCAGAAGCTAATAGTGCCTACAATATTGAGGTAAGTAAGGGTGATCAAATATTCATTATCCTTGAATTCGATCAAGAAGCCAATATTATAAATGCTTATGTAACTGATTTTGTAAGAGATAAATACATTGTTATTATAACTATTCTATTTACTATTATTCTTGTTATTATTGGAAAATTTAAGGGCCTAAAAGCTGTTATAACCCTTGCTATAACCGCAGTAGCGGTGGTAAAAGTGCTCCTGCCTCTGATTTTAAAAGGCTTCAATCCAATCTTAATATCAGTAACAATCGCAGTGGCTATTACTATTATAACTCTACTAATAATAAGCGGCATTAACAGAAAAACCTTCTCTACGATCATCGGAACTTCAAGCGGCATACTGATCGGAGGAGTTTTAGCCTTAGTTTTTGGAAATCTCTCAAACCTAACCGGTCTTAGCAGCGAAGAAGCGAGAATGCTTCCCTACATTCCCCAGAATATAAGTTTTGACTTTAGAGGAATATTATTTTCAGGAATAATACTGGCATCCCTAGGGGCGGTAATGGATGTAAGTATGTCTATTTCCTCTTCTATGTTTGAAATTGCAAAAGCAGATCCTACCATTAAAAAAAATGACCTTATTTCCGCTGGAATGAATGTAGGACGGGATATAATAGGTACCATGTCAAATACACTTATTCTGGTTTATATCGGTAGTTCAGTACCACTTATATTATTATTTTTAGCCTATGATATCAATTTTATCGAAATTATAAATAAAGATATAATCGCTTCTGAGATAATCAGAGCGCTTTCAGGAAGCATAGGTTTAATCTTAGCAATACCAATCACAGTCTTAATTTCAGCCAGTATGTTCGATAGAAGATATATCAGTCGCGCAAGACATAAAAAACTATAAGAGGTAGAGCTTGTGACTTCAATATTCAGTATTAGTAAAAAGTATAAAATAGCAGCAGTGATTTTGATAACAATATTATCTATAATTTCAATAGGCTGTGCCAGTGAACCAAAATACACCTATGAGGAATATAAAAAAATAAAATCTATAGATGCAGGCAAAGAAAGTGAATCCATATCAGAAAATGAATTAGAAGAGGGTAACTCAGACCAAGAAGAATTGCAATCTTACTACGATGATCTAAATGATTATAATTCATATATAAACGAATTTACATCAATCTATGATAAATACACCAATGAACTGCTTACTCTCTTTGATAGTTTTGACAACGAACAACAAGATCTTGATAAAAAAACCCAATACGCCAATTCAATAATAGATTATGAAGAAAAGTGGATTGCAGATTTAGATGAACTGGAAACCCCGGATTTATTAAAACAGTATAGCGATCTCTTTATAGATTTTTTAGATAACGAGATATTGTTTTACTCTTATTTTTTAGAGGCTGACCTGGCTAATGCAGATATTTCGGCACAGGAAGCTAGTGATTCACATGATAAGAGCCTTACAGAATTGAAGGCAGTAAAAGAAAGTTTTAATGACAGATCAGAGAAACTTGACCTTGACCCACCATTCTAGTTTAAAACATGGCTCTTCCAACATTACATTATATACTTTTACACTTATTTTTATCTTAAAATATAAAATCATTAGATATATTGATACAAAACAAATCATCAGAGTAATTTCTTCTGCTTGAAGCTGAAGTACCCACTTTCAGCGACAATAATATGGTCCAGTACATCAATACCCATAATTCTGCAGGATTTGCATAATCTATCCGTTATCTCCATATCATCCACGGAAGGCTCGAGGTCACCTGAAGGATGGTTATGTATGAATATGACCGATGCTGCCGATTCTTTTACTGCAGGCTTTATAACTTCCCTGGGATGCACTATCGAACTCGTCAGGCTTCCCTGTGAGATGAGGACCTCCTTTATTACCTTATTCTTTATATTAAGCAGCAGTACCCTAAACTGTTCCTTTTTTAAATCCTTAAGAAGAGGGATATAGTAATTGGCAACTTCCTCACTGCACCTGAAACTCAGATTATTACCATTTTTCTCCGATACTGCCCTCCTGCCCAGCTCCAGGGCAGCTATGATCTGGGCTGATTTTGCCTTGGCTATTCCCTTGATCTCTGTAAGTTCCATAGCCGAAGCTCCAAGCAATTCATTTAAACTCTTAAATTTAGACAGCATCGCTTTGGCCAGGTCCAGAGCTGACCTGCTGCTGTTATTATTACCTGTTCCCGTCCTTAACAGTATTGCCATAAGTTCAGAGTTTGTAAGAGTCTCGCTGCCGTGTTTTATAAGCTTTTCTCTGGGCCGCTCATCCTCTGGCCATTTGTTGATTGGTAAATAGCCTGAATCTGTACTGTGATCATCTTTCAAAAGGTACCTTGACAAGTCGTGATGTTAAATAAAAATAATGATAGTTTATTTATGCATTTATGTAAATAGTAAAATCAAGTTTTAAAAAAAATTGAAAGAATCCTTTTTCATATGAAATGCTTGCCTAAAATTCTAATACTATCCTTACCCCATTCCTTAGTCCAGTTTTTAAGTTAGTATCTCAGACTGTTGAGGGTCCCCCAAAAACTAGTCCACCTAAAATGTTAGTAATCCGACTTATTAAGGGTCAAGGGATAAGCGAACCATAACATAAAAATTTAGAATCAATTTTTAATTTATCTTCTTACTAGAGAATAATTGTAAAAATTTTTTAAAGTTTGTTTATTTTCATTAATTATTCATAAGGAATTAATTATATTATTTATTTCTTTTAAAGATGGATATCTGTTATCAATTTTTGATATAACAATAGAAGCAAGTGCGTTTGCGAAATCTAACATACTCTTCGAATCTATTTCATTTCTTAAACAATAAATTATTGCTGCATTAAAAGCATCTCCGGCACCAGTGGGTCAACACATTTTGAAGGATAAGGAGAATTTTCTATTATTTTATTATTTAACATAGCTATAGAACCTCTTTTGCCCCTTTTAATGAGTGTATTTTTAACCCATGGGATAATGCTGTGATGGAAACATTCAATAAGTCGCTAAAAACTGAGCTTATAGATAAAAAAAATCCGTTTGAAACAAGAGACCTTGCCCGAAAGAAAGTATTTGAATATATTGAGATGTTTTATAATCCGAAACGATTGCATTCAGCATTATGCTATAAATCGCCAATAGAGTTTGAAAGGATGTATTCTAACTTATGAATCTATTCTATATGTCCTTTAAATGGAGGATAGTTCGAAATTCTAAATTTTAAACTAGACTAGTTTTTGAGGGAAAGGCCAATATTTTAACCAACTCCTAAGTATTTATTTAACCAATTTTTTAAAGTAAATCTCTTCATCAGTAAAGATTATTTACAGATTTATTGATTATAGTAGTTTCACTCCCATTAATAGCGTTTATTTCCCCTCCTCTAACTGCTCAATCTTTTTTACTTTTCTTACTGTCCCTCCAGTCCTTTCAATATCAAGCCATATCTTTAGTAGCTCCTGTGCTTTGCTTTTCCCTATTATAAGGGAACCCATAGTTATTATCTGACAATCATTTGAAAGTATTGATCTCTGGGTCGAATATATATCATGGCAGCAGGCTGCTCTTATACCCTTAAACTTATTGGCACATATTGCCATTCCTATACCTGTTCCACAAACAAGTATCCCTCTATCAAATAAGCCTGACTGAACTGCTTTTGAAACTTCAGCCGCCTTGTCTGGATAATCTATTGGGGTACTGTCATAAACGCCAAAATCCTTATATTCTATATTTTTTTCTTTTAGAACCTCAATAAGACTATTCTTAAGTTCTAATGATATCTCGTCACATCCTAAAGCTATTTTTATCTGTTGCTCCTTTAGTTTTATAAACTTTTCTCAATCTTCTTTAAATTCTTCAATCCTTCCACTGCCAGCTCTTCCCCGGTCTCGGCAAACTTCCTCCAGATGGCGCATAACCTGTTAAGCTTCTCAAAACGGGGATCAAATGATTCTATTACCAGGGGACCGGTATAATCTATCTCTTTAAGAGAGACAAAGAACTCCTTCCAGGGCACAAGCCCTGTACCAGGGATGCCCCGGTTTGATTCACACACATGTACATAACCTAGATACTTTTTACCGCATACTTTTACCGCATCTTCAAAGCTTAATTCCTCCCTTATCATATGAAAACAGTCAAGATGCACCTTTATATTAGCTGTTCCCACATCTTTGCAGTAAGCCACCGCATCATCTGCTATGTTTAAAAAATGGGTCTCAAACCTGTTTACTGGCTCTACTGCTATTGTGATATCGCCTTTATCTTCAGCATACTGAGCTACCTCTCTCATGGATTCTACCGACCATTTCCATTCATCTTTAGTCCTGGGCTTTCCAGTTAGGTAGCCCCAAGCAGCATAGTTTACCCCAGCCAGTATGGTTGATCCTATGGCTATGTTTATATCTACCAATCTTTTAAGTGAATCTACTCCTTTTTTCCTTACATTTGCATCAGGGCTTATGAGGTTTGTGTCTTTATTTAGAGTAGTTGAGGTTACCACTTCTATACCTGCCTTCTCTACCTTTGTTCTCACTTTTTCCGTGGGAAACTTATCTGGATGGGCTATGGCAATGTCAAGCACTTCAAAGCCCAGCTCTTTTGCCTTATCGATAAGGTCAACATCCTTTTCTGAAAAGTCCTCGGACCATATAAATGTATCCACACCGAATTCAAACATGTTTTACTCCTATTTATTTTTTATTGAATCGTAAAATGACTCTAAGATTAGATAACTTGAGGCTGATCCCACATCGATGTGACCTCTACTTCTCTCAAGTAACCTAGATGATCTGCCTACTTTACTTATCATATCCTTAGTAGACTCCATGCCCTCTTTTGCTTTGACTAAGGCTGCTTTAAAAGATATCAACATACCATCTGATTTCATTTTATTTTCATACTCTTTCACAAAGGGCTCTAGAGTGTCCACCATAGTCTTATCCCCCACTTTTGCTCCTCCCAGCTCTTTTACTGAAGTAAGAAGAGATGAAAACATAATGTATATATCTTCCTTATTAAGGGAGTCTTTTCCTTTAAGGGCGATTCCCGCCTTTACCAGTCCCCCTCCGTAAAGGGGCCCCATAGCTCCCCCTATCTCGTTTAGGAGTACTTTTCCCGAAAGGATGAGTATCTCCCCTATATCGTTACCTTCATAGCCCTTAAGGTCCTCTTTTATCTTTTTGAAGCCCTTGGCCATATTTATCCCGTGGTCCCCATCTCCTATCTTGGCATCAAGATCTGTAAGGTATTCCACATTATCTTTTATGGTATCAGCTATTGATACTATCATGTCTTTGAATTTTCTAGATGTTATTTCCATATCTTTCCTAACTGTTTAGATCAAATTGCTTAAACATGGGTGCATCCGCTTTAGCCAGGATAAGTTTTTCTAAAGTATCATCGAGTCTAGTAAGGGTAATGGAAAAACCTGCCATCTCAAGGGATGTAAAGTACTCACCCACATAGGTTATTAGTCTTTTTATTTTGTATTTTTCAAGAATTTGGGTAACTTTCCTGTTTATTATATATAATTCCTGAAGCGGTGTTGCTCCGAGACCGTTTATCATGACACTCACTTTATCACCAGTTTTGAAGGGAAGGTCGTCGATTATTGCATCCATAAGCATGATTGTTGTTTCATCAGCAGTTTTCATTTTGTCCTTTCTGATGCCAGGTTCTCCATGGTGGCCTATACCTATTTCCATTTCATCTTCTTCAAGCTTGAAACCAGGTTTTCCGGTAGCTGGAATAATACAAGGGTATGTCCCCACACCCATTGAACGGGTATTAAAGACAGCACTAGATGCGGCTTCTTTTACATCCTTTAAGCTCATTCCTTCTGCAGCAGCCGCCCCTCCAACTTTCCACACTATCACTTCACCGGCCACGGCACGCCTTTTTTCCATGGTTTCCTTTGGGGATGATGCTACGTCATCTTTTACAATTACTTCTTCTACTTTAATCCCATCTGCTTCAGCTAAAGTTTTTGCCATTCTAAAATTCATTATATCTCCAGAGAAGTTACCATAAAGGTATATTGTACCTTTTCCCATATCAAGCTCTTTTGTTGCTTTATATATCCAATCAGCTGGAGGAGCTGCAAATATTTCTCCTACTGCTACACCATCACACAATCCTTTACCGATATAGCCAATAAATGCCGGTTTGTGTCCAGAACCACCTCCAGTAATTACTGAAACTTTATTAAAAGAGGGATTCTTTTTTCTAATAAGTACTCTTACACCTTCTAGCTTTTTTATATATTTAGGATATGCTAAAAGGTATCCTGCTACCGATTCATCTACTACATTGGCTGGGTCGTTTATAAATTTCTTCATAATTTATTTCTCCTTATAATTTCGCTTTGATTATTTATGTCATACCAAATAACCAATCTTTAATTTCCTTCTCAGTGTTTTAATATTAGTAATATACCAATCGGACTTCCCCTAAAGATTATTTTTCCAAAAACTTTAAATTTCAATAAATCCTGAATATAATCCTTTATAATTACTGCCTCTTAAATATTCTTTTAGGTCCTTTATCGATTTTACCAGGACTAATATTAATACTAAACTAGCCAAAATATTTTGTTTGTTAATATAATAGTAACGACCGATATTTTTTTATTCTGAGACTATATATAAAGCAACTTCCCCATTACTATTGTTAGCTACCAGAATCAATAAATGCTTTTTCAGTCTAATCACTGCAATTTGAGCAGGAGCTCCACCTTCATCGATGATAACTTTATTAAAATTGAGTTTTTTATTATTTTTATTGATTAAACAAAATAAATCTTTTCTATTTTTTCTATTACCAATAATTAATCCATTCTTCCCAAAAATTTTACCGGCCCATATAACATGTCCTAAACTAACCTCATAATTATATATTGGAACCCATTTAATTGGAACCCATTTATTATCAATATTATTATCAATAGATTTATATATAACCAGATTGTTACCATGAAATGGTTCTATTGTTATGATCTCTTCAGACCCATCCCCATCAATATCTCATATACGTACATCACTTATCTCACAATCAATTAAATTTTCATATTCCCAACTAAGCTTTTCTCTAGGTCTTTTATCCTGCGACCATCTGTTGATTGGTAAATAGTCTATGTTTTTTTTGCAATTATTTTTCAAAAAATCTTTCTATATAAACTATTTTATTAAATAAAAATAATAATAGCTTATCTTTGTATTTGTGTAAATAGGTAAATCAACTTATATATTCCCTCTTTCATTTACTAATAATATAAAATAGTAATATGTTGGATATAATTGTCGCCATTTTCTTAAGTATTAATAACTTTTAAATTCAAATTTATGTTATTTTCACCATTCAATAAATATTAATATAATGTTGTCTAAACAACAATATTAACCCATAATTTATCTCCTTTCCCTGATTAATAGAATTTTAATAGCCTTCTATATTCACTCTAATTAGCTATCAATAAGTAGATTTTGATCTAATATTTTCTATATCAAAAGAAATTATCTTTTTAAAATTAGATCTGTAATATAAAAAACTCTTCTAAATTATTAGTATTAAAATATAATTAGTTTCAGTTCAGGGCACTAACTAAGACCTTGCTACATCTATAAAAGCAAACTATAGTATTAAATAAATAAAAAGAGATATTACAATCATAATATAGATTAATTCTCCCAACATCCTAATGACGGATGCTTCAAATTTCCTATTTGAAATTTTTTACTAATTGAAATTACAATAATCTTTTTTTTATTAAAAGTAATATTCATATTGAATAAAATAAATTCTTTTTATTAATCATATTTCTAGATTCAAATTGAATGATAAACTTATACTATATGATATGAAAAATTCATTATCACTATACTCATAATAACTCTCCTTAAATAGACTTATAAAAATAATACTTATAATTAAAAATTATACAACATTAATTTAATTGCATTTGTTTAAAAAGTTCAGTTATAAATAAAATATATTTGGAATGATTAATTATTTTTTATTCTAATATTTTATTTCCTATACTTTTCTATTATTTTACCCTAAAAAATATTGGTCACTAAGGCTGTCAAGAAAATTTACGATAAAAAGCAACCTTTCAATTTTTGTACTTTTTTAATCCAAATATTCCATCGAGCAACTAAATCACTTGATGATGGGTTAAAAACATTTAGACAATTATATGCTGAATTATTTAAAAAAAATAAAGCAATACAACATAATTAAATTTGTTTTCAGTACTTTTTCTAAAAAATTTTGTTTTACTTTAATGGTACTAGTTTTCCAATCAATCAGGTGTGATATCGAACAAGAACTCATTGATATATGAGTAGAATGAGTATTTAAGTATTTTCTTAAATCTTTAAAATCTCTATTTATTTATTGGGCAATTTTTCCAGCATTTGGCAATCTTCCATTTATTGATTCCTCAGTTTTATTAGGTTCTTGATGTAAGTATTTCAAGAGTTCAATGATTTCAATTAACAATCGTAGAAGCATGCTTGATTCTCGAGCTGAACCTTCTAAAGTTAAATAAATATTGACTGACATAAATTGCGACCTTTTATCAAAACCAAATTGCATATTCTATAAAAAATATTGGAATCAGTACAATTATTTAACTCTTTAGATACTCTATCAATTATTTTAAAACCCTCATAAATTAAATCTGAATTGCTTAATGATTGATTAAAAAATAAAATATCTTAATCTTAATTGTGGATATTTTTCTTTGTACTCTTCCCAGAGGAGCACAAGGGTTACACCTATTTTTTTCATTTCATGGAATACATATTCCATGTCAGGTTCTGGGAATGGCGGTGATTTTACTGTGACAGGGACAGAGCATTGATACTAGCTCCTTGCCACTTAGGTCTATAGGTCAAGACAGATTTGCTTTTTCTGCCCTTGAAAGTACCTCTGATACGGATGTCTTCCACAGCCCGCTGCCTGAGCAATGTTTCTTGGTAACAGCTTTCTTTAGTCTTAAGATCTCCCCGGCCTTCAGCATATCGGTCCCTCTTATCGGTTTATTTCACCCTTAAACTTTTATTATCTGAAAGCATAAGAGTATCAGGTTTTAATATAGTCCGACAAGGTGTCCGGAAATTCCATTATACTGTTCGGATGTGGCCGAAATATGCACCTATTTTTGCTACAGCATTATGGCAAGGAAAATTTTCCCCAAACAATTGTAATTTTTTTATAAGTTTAAATATTTAGTGATATTATTTAATAACTATATTTGATATTAACTCATTATTAAAAATAAATTATTCATAGCTTATAATATAAATATCCATTTTAAATAGAATAGAAATAATATAAAATAAATAGAATTTTGAAATATATAAGAGGTTTATTAATATGAATATTGTACTAATTGTTTCAGATACATTTAGGCGTGATCACCTTGGATGTTATGGTAATCATAATATTAAGACGCCTTTTTTAGATAAATTTTCGAAGGAGGGTATTAAATTTAACAATTATTATTCTGCATCTTTCCCAACTATGCCAAATCGTGCAGATTTATTTACAGGAAAATATACATTCACTTATCTAGGATGGAATCCCCTTCCAAAGAAAGAAAATATTTTAGCAGATATTCTTCAAGAAGCTGGATATACCACATTGGCATCAGTTGATACTCCTTTTTTTGTTAGAAATGGCTATGGATACGACCGTGGGTTTAAAGATTTTATTTGGAATGTTGGTCAAACAGAAGAATTAGAAAGACCGAGAGTTAAATTTTTAAGAAGACATGAAGAAGATTTTTTTGCACCAAAAACTATAATCGAAGCTGAAAGGCTTCTTGAGTACTATTATAAAGAGAAATTTTTTCTCTATGTAGATACATGGGATCCACATGAAGCGTGGGATCCTCCAGAATATTATGTTAATTATTACAATCATGATTATAACAGACCACCGTGTCCATATCCTTGTTACTGGAAATGGAATGAGATTGGAATCAAAGAAAAAGAGATTAATCTAGCTCATGATTACTATTGCGGAGAAATAACTATGGTTGATAGGTGGATAGGGCATTTAATAGAGAAGATTAAGTATTTAGGGATTTGGGAAGACACTACTGTTATATTTACTTCTGATCACGGTTTTTATTTTGGTGAACATGGATATTTTGGAAAATGTATGTTTAAATCTGTAGATGGAAAACTTGCTGGTGAAATGACACCAAACAGTGATATTCTATTCTATAAATCACCTTTATATAATGAATTAACAAGAGTGCCACTTTTACTTTATAAACCAAGCTTGAAATCTGGTGAAACTAATGGACTAGTATCTACGGTAGATATAATGCCCACTATATTAGAGTTAGCTGGATTAAAAATACCAAACACTGTACATGGGAAATCTTTTCTACCTCTCATAGAAAAAAAAGTTAAGACTTTTAGAGATTTCACTATTACTTCTTCTCCTCTATATAATCTTGGAGATGTAACCAAAATTGTAGATGATTTTTCAAAAGAAGTTATAGAACTCTCTCCCACTAGTATTACTGATGGAAGGTGGACTTTACTTTATACTAGTGATAAGGAACCGTTAGAACTTTATGATATCAAGCATGATCCGAATCAAAATAATAATATTTTTTATGATAATAAACAAATTGTTACAAAACTCCATCAAAAATTCATTAATTTATTAGAAAGTATAAACACAAATCAGGGATTTTTAAAATCTAGAAGAAATCTACCTAAGATTTGACAGTATAATAATGAGAAATAGTCTGGATTATAGTTACAAATAGGAAACCCACTAAACCTATATTCTATCATATAAGATGTTAAGTTTTTTATACTTTAGGGTATAATCTCAGGAAAAGACATTTCTCCTAGTGGGGTATATGCTATAGTTAAGTCAGATTTTAGTTTCTTTTTCATTATTTTTCTTAAATTAATAAATTTCAGACTCTATTATAAATTAAGAAATTTTACCTTAAAAGTAAATAATTATAATTTAAAGATTATATAATCATTTGAACTATTTAAGAATTTTTTATTAGAGTCTGTAAATAATTGGACCTGTTGCTAAACTCTTGACAATAATGTGTAATAATAGTTAATTGACTATTATTAATTATCCAGGAGTAAAAAATAGGCTATCCTGCAAAGATACAACAAATAACACGTAAAGACTCTAACCAGCACTACATAAACTTCCCTAGAGCTATTGCTATGGCCATGAACTTTAAAAAATCTGATCCTGTTGAATGGGAAATAGTCGGCAGAGACACTTTAATTCTATAAAGAAAGAAGGTGAACCTTGCAAGGCAAAAGAGAGTTTAATCAAAGGATTTACTACAACATTAATTTAGATTCCCTGGTACCGGAAGATCACTTCTTAAAGAGACTTCAAAAATTTATCTCTTTTAATTTTATAAGGGACATTACTAAAGACTATTATTCCCATACCAGCAAACCTTCAATTGATCCTTTAGTGTTGGTAAAAATGTTGCTTATTGGATATATATTCGATATAAGCTCTGAGCGAAAACTTATCGAAAAAATCTCTCTCAATCTAGCTTATCGTTGGTATATAGGATATGATCTTGATGAAGAAATACCAGACCACAGTATATTTTCTAAAGCAAGGGCAAGGTTTGGTAAAGGATTATTCTTAAAGATATTCGAAAATATACTCGTAAAATGTATGGAACTAGGGCTGGTATCCAAAGAAGGAGCCCTTATTGATTTCACCATTGTAAAAGCCAATGCATCACCTGGTTCCCTTGTTGATGTAAAAACTATCACCTGAAGAATACTGGAAAAAACTGGACAGCAAAGAAAAACCCAAAAAGAAATTAGTGGGTCAGCATTTTACTTGAAAATTTGATAAAGATAAGATAGGAAAAAGAAGAAGGGAAATAAACAGGACAAGCTTAAAGAAGAAATCTACCATTGATCCTGATACTACTCTTTATTACCGTCCTGGTCAGGGAAGCTGTCTTTCATATAAGGCACACATAGCCATAGATACAAATGGAATAATTACTGCAGTTTCTGCCTCATCCAGCTCACTTCATGATACTGCTGCAATTCCAGAACTTATTAAGTCGTATAAAAAAATACTTGGTAGCCCCTACTGGATTGCTGCTGATACAAAATATGGATCAGAGGAATGCCTTGCCTACCTCCAGGATAAAAACATTAAAACTGCCATAAGACCTGAAACTAAGACCTGCAGGCCTGGCCACTTTTCAAGAAGTGAATTTAAATACGATAGTGAAAAAGACTATTATGTCTGTTCCAATGGTAAACTTTTAAAGAGAAAATCTAAAAATTATGCTTCAAATCGCATATCTTACAAATCCAATAAGAAAGATTGCAATTCGTGCCCTTAAAAGAAAAATGTATATCAGGTAGAGGTGGGTTCAGGATAGTATCTCACTATGACAGCCCTTGTTACAGTAAAGCCTGAGCCTGGTATAATTCAGGATATGGAAGAGCTATGCAGAAACTAGGGGTTACTATTCTGGAAGGGATTATGGGACAAGTAAAAACTTATCATGGCATGGCAAATGCTAGATTCAGGGGTCTTGCAAAAGTGCATATATAGTTTCTTATGACTACAATGGTATTAAATTTAAAGAGAATAGTAAAAATGTTGTAAGCCGAAACCAAAGAATTAAGTATTTCAAGCAAAACTCTTAATTTAATAAAGATCATAGAGGTCCTTTTCAGATATTATTCTAAAAGATTACTTCTACAGATGGCTTAGGCAACAGGTGCATTATGTTACACTCCCTGTTATTGAATTATTCTTTATTAAAAAATCATCAAGATCTTCTTTGAAAGGTAGGGAAAATTGTGCTCCAAGCTTTGTAACCGATATAGCTGCTGTGGCATTGCCTACGCTCAAACAGTCTTTAAAGGAAAATCCTTCTATAAGTCCCTTTACAAAACCACCTATAAAAGCATCTCCTGCAGCGGTAGTATCAATAGCTTCTATATTGTAGGCAGGTCGACTGTATACGTTATCATTACTATCTAATAAAACTGAACCTAGTTTACCAAGTGTAATCACTATATTATTTTTATAGAATTTTCTAAGTACTGCAATAGAGCTTTTGATATTTTTGGTATCAAATTCAGTTTTACAAAGAAACTTAATCTCTATATCATTAACAATTAAAAAATCCACCATTCCAAGTATAGTCTTATCTATTTCAATTGCGGGGGCAAGGTTCAAAATTATTTTCTTATTATTTTTCGCTGCAAACCTTATTACATGGCAGTTAGTCTTAACTGGAATTTCCATCTGAAGCACTACTATATCTGAATCAAGTATTAGCTGCTTTTTAAGGTCTATATCAACTGTTGTTAGCATCCTGTTTATACCTGGATAAAGTACTATGGTGTTGTTACCTTTTTCATCTACAGTTACAAAGGCTGCCCCTGTCTTTTGCCCTTTATCTATTATTATTCCACTTGTATTTACTTTGGAACTCCGAAGGCTGCTTATCTGCATTCTTGATGCCTCATCATCGCCTAGCTTACCTATCATAGTAACAGTTGCTCCAAGTCGTCCTATAGCTGCAGCTTGGTTTGCTCCCTTGCCTCCACATCTTAGCTGGTAACTTTTTGATATTATTGTCTCTCCCTTAAAAGGGAGTTTTCTAACCTCAAATACATGATCTATATTAAGGCTTCCTATGACCGTGACTTTTTTCTTTCTTAATTGATCCAAATTTCTCTAATCTACCTAACAAATTAAAAAACAGCATAAAAGAGCATGCTATATAGTAAATTCCTTTGCTTTCTTTAAAGCATCCTATCTCTTGATGTTAAATAACTTATCATGTTCCACTCATTCTTATCATTAGTACATCTTCAAAGTTGAATTTTAAGTATATCTTTAAGAGGAAGAACATCAAAATATCTTAATATCTAATATATGATCTTGAACTTCTCAATACTATCGTAAAGCTCTAACCATTGATCATATTTTGCCTGATATTTTCTATATTTTTTCATATCTGGTTCAAATTCCTTTCCAATCTTAACCCATTTTTTAAGAATTTCTGGAACTGAGTCAAATTTACCAATACCATATCCAGCGAGAACTGCCGCAGCCATACATCCAGATTCATCTATATCAATTTTTTGGATCAGTTTACCAGTAACATTAGCTTTTATCCTAAGCCATACATCTGAATGAGCACCACCACCTGTTGCTCTAAGAGTATCCATCTTTATACCAAGCTGCTCCATTTTCTCGATATTAAGTCTCAAATCGAAAGTAATACCTTCTAACATCCCTTTTATTATATCTTCTTTTCTTGTTCTTAATGTTATTCCAAACATTGCACCTGTAACATTTGGATCATTCCTTGGTGTTAAGGAACCTTCAAAATAAGGTAGAAATTGAACAGGAAATCTTGATTTTAAAGCAAGATTCATTATTACATCATAAACTTTCAAATTTTTCTTTTCTATATTATCCTTCTCAGCCTGTGAGAAATTATCTCTATACCATTTGAAGATCGCTCCAGCACAATTATTTGCTGACAAGATAATAAAAAGGTTACTAAGAGCATGATTACAGAAAGCATAACCATAACCCATCATCCTGGAATCTGTGCATGGCTTTCTAAAACATATCTGCATGGCTTCCATAGTACCTGTTCCAATTGAAGCCATCCCTTCCATTACTACTCCGCTACCGAGTGCTGCACATACTTGGTCAAAACCACCTGTAACTATTTTTATATCATTTTTAAATCCAAGTTTTGAGCCAATTTTTTTATCTACTGAACCTATCACAGTTCCAGATAAAACTGCTTTCGGAAAAAGTCCTATATCAATACCAGTTTTCATTAATATCTCTTCAGAATATTGTTTTTCCATTATGTTAAAAGCTAGTGTTCGACAAGTTAATGAATAATCTGAAATAGGTTCAGCACCAAACCTCATGAATATAAATTCTTCCCAACCTAAAAATTTATACATTTTTTCAAAAATCCTCGGTTTATTATGCTTAAACCATATTAGTTTATTTAAGGGATAAAGATTTGAAGGAGGTTGTCCTGTTATCTTGTAAATTCTTTCAGCTCCAATAATTTCATTGATCCATTCGTTCTCCTTGTAACCTCTTTTATCCATTGCCATTATGGTATTGTATAAAGGCTTGCCTTTTTTATCTATAGGCATACTCTCATCACCAGATACAGAGACGCTAAGTGCTTCCACAGGATCTTTGAGGACAGCTTCAAAACTATTTAATTCCTCTAAATTTTTAAAAAGGCTATCAATAACAAGATTCTGGTTAAGTTCCGTTACACCTGTTTTAGGCATATGCAATTGGTATTCTCTATATGTTTTACCGAGAATCTCCCCATCTTCATTATATGCGACACACTTTATTCCTGTTGTACCCAAATCTATCCCAAGAAGACTCAAAAAACTCCTTTCATTATTAAATAGTCTTTAATTTCATATAGAATATACTTTCCTATCTCTCAGTCTATACTATCCAATTTAAGTAAATAATAACTATTTGGACAGCCATCTTTATCACACGACTGCTATTAAAAACTTTTTAATACTATTTGCCAGCAGTGGATATGAATTTTAGCCCACCAAATTTTCCTGCAGAGTTAAATATTTTTATATCTGATTCAACTACTTTAAGAAAACCATCAATTATTGTTTTGAACAATTCTGGTACATCTAACGGACCACTGTATTCTGGATTTTTTTCAAGATAATCAATTGCCTTTTTCTTACCTGCTCCGCACATTTCAGTATAAATACAAATTTTAGGGCAACCCTCAGTAATCAATCTTTTTAAATCATGAGGTGCAACTCCTGTTCCTCCGTG
Source organism: uncultured Actinomycetota bacterium (assembly GCA_964610385.1). GTDB lineage: Bacteria > Actinomycetota > Humimicrobiia > Humimicrobiales > Humimicrobiaceae > CAZBSE01. The sequence continues at coordinate 217,389 of CAZSXW010000004.1, read as the reverse complement.
TAAAGTAAAAAAAACATTCTCTTTGTGTATTAAAGCTTTCTTTATTGATTTAAATCTTTCGAAGTCAATCTTCGGCAATCCTTTATAAAAACCATGAGCATTTCCGATTGAAACGGCCAAAATATCAATATTTGTTTCCTCGACATATCTCTTGGCTTTATTAGGATCTGTCATAGAACTTTCTATTTCTCCACTAGCGCTCCCTACAGCTCCAAGCTCACCTTCACAGGCTACACAATGCTTGTGGCAGTATTCAGCTGCTTTTCGTGTAAGTTTCACATTATCAGCAAATGGCAGAGAGGAACCATCAATCATTACTGATGTAAAACCGGCCTTAACACAACTTTCTATTGTAGCCATGTCTTTACCATGGCTTAAATGAAGTCCTACTGGAATCGAAACTTTTTCTGCGAGTTCCCGTGTAATAATTCCTAAATCACCGAAACTGCAATATGGATCTAATATTGGCGACATAGTAATTAGAACAGGAGCCTTCATTTTATCACTAAGTCTTATTATTGCAGCAGCCTGATCAAGACTCAATACATTATATGCCCCAACGCCATATTTTCTACTTCTTGCATCTTTTAATATATCTATTGTACTCGCAAATGGCATATGATTTACCCCCCTTCAATAAAAATTATTTTCATACTAGAATTATTTTTCAATCATTAACAGGTTTCTATTATTTTGGTTTTATCTAATTTATTCATTTTCATCAACTTATTACAGTAAAATAAAAAAAATTAACTTTTTATTGACTAATCTACTACAGTAATTGTATCATTTATGTTCTTTCAACATAATCCTCCATAAATGCATATCTTTTAAAGTTCATCTATCCTCCCTATAAGATAGTCTTTAGTGGTATTTATATTTGGTTTTACTATTAAATACCTTAGACAATATAATTTACAGGTATTGCAGGAGTAGATTTTTTAAATATTTTATTGAAAATATTTTAAGTTCTAAATAGGCTTCAGCTTATCTACTTAATATTGATGTAATAATATAAATGCCTTTTTGTTTGCAATTTCAATTAAACTTTTTACCTAGCTTTCTAATCACTGCAACAACATTATCTCTATATGAACCATTTGGAACAAACTTGCTTTCAAAGAATGCACCACCAATAGTAAAACCCCATACACCTTGATTTATAGTCTCATCAAGCCTTTCAAAGCTGTTTATAGAACCGGCTGACACTATAGGTACATTTACAGCATTTTTTACTGCTGCTATAAGATCGTTTACCTTATCAGGTATAATATACCTATAAGCTAAAAGGTCAAATCCATCTACTCCTGATTCTTCTATTCTTTTAGCATCAGAAACTATCTCTTCTATCGTTCCATCCAGAATAGAGGGCCTATTATATATACTGCCACAGAAAGGAAAATATTTAATTTTATTCTTAATTATCTTCCATATTGAAGGAAAATATATTGTTCCCATAAGATAGTCAAATCCAATATCTATTGCCATTTTTGCAGGGCTCAATATTGCATCCTCTTCATATTCAACAACTTCTAAAAAAGATTTAAAACCATGGTCGTGTATCTTATTATTCAATATTCTCACCTTTTCTAATTCAAGACCTATTTCTTTAAAACCAAAGAAATCTACAGGCAAATCTTTAACCTGTTCGAAGTAGTCTATTGCATCTGGAACTGTAATATCATTTAATGTAAACATAAGAATTAGTTTTGGTTTCATTTTTAACTCCAAAATTCAATTTACTTGAGTTTTTACAATATTATTTTTTTATTTAATATCTATTTACAGACCCTAGCAATCTAAAATTTTTTTTCGCAAAATCTTTATAAGAATCATAAGCATTGATAAGAGCAATGGCTGAAAAGTTATAAAAGTTTTGCTTTTTATAGTCTTCCAACTTTTGCGTTAGCATATTTCCAAAAATTTTAAAATTCATTGAACCTATCCAAAATAGTTGCATGCCACCTATAGCCAATATCTTTTTCTTAACTGCTTCTGATACCCCTGAACCACCATGTAAACTCATAGGAACATTAATATTATCTTTCAATTTTTTTAAAAGTTTCAAATCTATAGTGTCAATGAATTCATTAGTAACTGAATGAACATTTCCTATATTCGGTGCAAGTATATCTAATGAAGTATTTTTAACAAAATCAATAGCTTCTTCTACATTAGTTTTATTCTTATCTATGTTTTCTTCAACCATTAGACCATTTTTTGAGATAGGAATCTCTCCTAATTGTGCTTCTATACAGCAATCAAACTTATGAAAAATACTAGTCATCTCCTTTATTATCCTCATATTTTTTTTATAATCATATTCCGCTGCATCAAGAATAAAGGAATTAAAACCTATTTTCATCGCATTATACGATTTAATAAATGGAGCAAACTCCTCATAATGCAAAGAAATTGGAGCGCTGGTTTTTTTAATATAATCAAATACTTCCTCAACTACAAATTTAAAATCAAACACTTCTTCACTTTTCGGTATACAAAAATCAGATTCATTCATTAATATTGTTACTGGTGATCTTGTTTCTTCAGCAGCAGATATTAAACATTTTGCGCTTCTTACATCCCATACCTTTATCCCTGCAACTGCATAACCTCCCTTTTTGGCATTCAATAGTAAGTCATCAGTTCTACATATAGTCATTCTAATTCTCCATAACAGATAAATATTAAAATAATAATTTTTTAAAAATTACTTTTTTTACTCTTTATAACATTTTTTACTGATTTTTTTAAAATTGAAATTATTTCATCGTCACAATTATAATCAGTTATTATATAATCAACTTCATCCAGATTGCATACATGAAATGGATTTATAACATTGAACTTACTATTATCAGCACAAATGAATACTAATTTTGAATTTCTTATTATCTTTTTTTTTAACATTGAAAAAATATAATTACTTTCACTGATACCAAATTTAAAATCTATACCGTCTGTCCCTATAAAAGCTTTTTCCACATTTAATTGCTTAAGAAAATTATCAGATATATCACCATATAGATATCTTGGCCCTGGATTAAAATAACCACCAAGTAGTATAAGAATAATATTTTTATTTATTTGATCTATAATAAAAGCATTATCAATACTATTTGTAATAACCGTTAAACTTTTTTTATTATTTAAGTTTTTTGCGATATGATAACAAGTTGAACCTGCTTCAAGAAAAACAACATCTCCTAGATTTATAAATTTTACTGATTCTTCTGCAATACTTCTTTTTTCATCTATATTTTTTTTCTGCTCGATACTAAATTTATAATTATCTTCAGTTATTACATTCTCTTTTATTGCTCCTCCATGGGTTCTAATTAATAATCCTCTTTCACTTAATATATCAATATCTTTTCTAATGGTTAGAACTGAAGATTTTATCATTTTTGATAAATCTTTAATAACCACAACCCCTTTTTCATTTAACAACTTTAAAATAAATAATCTTCTCTCTTCAGGTAACGTTTTAATCTCCTTAATAAATTTAAATTTATCTTTTATATAATGTTAAAAAATCATATACTTCTTTATCATTTTAACATATTAAAATAAAACTATAAGTACTACAAAATTATTATCAAATAGATAAGGCTAAGTCACTACATCCAGGAGCATCTTCATTTTTATCAGCGATCTCGATTAAAAAATCTGGAATATTTCCATTTGCATCCTTTAAAGCTAGTTTGAATAATTCTTTCGTCTTTTTTCTGTTCCTTGTGGCTACATTATTTTCAAAAGGGTTAATATTAGAAAGATCAAATAAAAATGCACCCTTACCATTCACTTTACAATTTAGCCACCAATTATCATCAATTACAGTTATATTCGAGCCCCAAGCTACCGTAACATGGTCTCTAAATCTTTTTTCGCCGTTTAATAAAGTTCTAAAGAAGGATTTTCCATCTAATTTAATATCTTTATTTTTATCAATTCTATTTTTCTTCATTATTCTATTAGCCTCGACGCCGTCGTCCCATTTATACTGATAAGAATCTTTATATCTCATGCTTATTCCTATTATATCTAATATTGTTGGCATTATATCAATGTGTTGGCATAATATATTACTAATTCTCCCATCACAAATTTCTGATCCTGGTAATCGCATAATAATTGGTATGTCATATACTTCTGGAGTTGATGGATAACCTCTTTTTCCAAGATATCCATTATCCCCAATCGAATGACCATGGTCAGTTGTGACAATGATTAAAGTATTATCCAGCATATCTAATTTAGAGATAGAATCAATTAAATATCCAAACCAGTGATCACACATTGTAACCAATCCACTATAATTTGCTTGTGTACTTTTTATTATCTCTGGTGAGAAATCTGTAGTCTCTCTATATAAAGATAACACTTGTTCTGGGTAGCTATTATTAATATAAATACCCTTATAATAAGACGGTATAAACCAGGGTTCATGTGGAGCCCATGATTCAATTAGAATAAATTTTTTTTCCTTATCAACATTCTGCTCTAACCACCTTACTGCTTCTCTCATTACTTTGGCTACAGAATAGTCTTCTTCATTAGTTATCCCTTTAAAATTTCTTAGGCATTGACTTAAAAAACTTATATACAAATTATCTTGCAACTCTTTTGGAAGCCAATAATCAATTTCTTTTTGACTGATTGTAGGTCCACTCCTATAAGAATCAGCTTCATAACCTCTTATCCAAACCCACTCATCAAAACCCCTATGAAAATTTTTAGATGGCTTGAACATGTGCTGTATATCAGAAATAAGGGCAGTTGTATAACCATTCTTTTGAAGTACTTCAGATAATGTTATTCGCTCCTCATTAATAGGGCCCCAACCTGCTGTAACATAAAAATCTCCCTTATAACCATTGTCTTCACCCTTAAATGGAAAGATTCTTTTACCCGTATATATTGATCTTCTAGCTGGTAGTGTTGGAAGTGACTCAGGGTAACACCTATCCAATACTATGGAATTACTTGCAAATTTATTTAAATTTGGTGTATATATCTTGCCCCAGGGAGGACTACCTAGATATTCAATGCAATCCTTCCTAAGACTATCAAATATGATAAGTATGATATTCATTTCCCTCCTATATTTTATAAATGTTAATTAATTAATTAAAACTATTTTAAATTATTTTTATCAACGTTCAATAGACCATTTATGGCTTTAAAATACTAATAAAGATTTTTAATAAATGGATAAATATTCTTATAAATTTTATTTTTCTCCTTATAGTAACCGTAATTACTACTGTTAGGGTAATAACTATTTTTTTTATTTTTTGTAAAAACCTCAGAGACCTCCATAGGCCCATTAAATTTGTTCAATGCTAAAAAACCAATCATAGCGGCTCCGACACAAGATCTTTCATGAAAATTGAATGATGAAAACTTAATTTGACTAATATCTGATTTTATTTGGCAAAATTTTTTTGATTTCGATAATCCTCCAATAGTAAATATTTTTTTAATATTAAAACCAGCTTTTTTTAAAAATTCAATATTTGCCTTCAATTCAAAACCAATACCTTCAAATAATGATCTTATTATATCTTTTAATTCAGTATTAATATTCAATCCAATCATTACTCCCTTAGAATTGGGATCACAATATGGTGTGCCAGCTCCATTAAAATGGGGTAGCATAAGTAAATCTGTTTTTGATTTCGCGAAACTATCTATAGTGTCATAAAAATTTGATTTTAAATTTTTTGAAATATTCTTACAATATAGTAGATCTCTCAACCACTTTAATATTGAACCAGATGATAGAATTGTTCCCTCAATTAAATATTTACCTTCTAAGCAATGTGGATAAATAGAATATCCTTTTTCCAAAAATAGTTTTGAAAAATAAGGTTCATCAATTACAGTTAAAATACCTTCAAGCGTACCGCAAATGTCTATCAGAATATTACTATCATAAACACCACAACCTAGAACCCCGCAAGAGTAGTCATGCCCCCCTGTTATATAAAGAACTTTATTATTTAAACCTAGCTTACTAGCAATGCTTTCTATTATTTCTCCAGCAATATAACCAGACTTAACAACTTTCGATAAAAAACCTCTATTTATACCAATAAATTCTAAAATTTCATTACTCCAATCCATTTTCTTTAAGTCAAATAAGGAAGTTCTGGCTGCCAAAGAATAATCTATTACAGGCTTTAAACCCAATCTTATTGCTAATAAGTCTTCATAGCAAACAAACTTATAAATCTTATTAGCTATTTTTTTATTATTTTTAATTATCCAAATAATTTTATTAATAGCATTTGTCCAGTCTGGATGGATACCTGTTAATTTATAAAATCTAGCCTTTGAAAAATTTCCTATAACTGTTTTTGACTCCTTAATAGCTCTTTTATCAATATCAAGAATGGTATTCATTAGAGCATTATTATATTTATCTAAAGGAGTCATAGCATCACCAATAGCTGAAGTGCAAATTGCTTCTATTGGATCTTTTTTAATATTGTAAGCAGAATTTTTAATAACATTTTTTACAGAATTAATAACAATATTAGAATCAAGTTCATATAAGTCCCTATCCTGAGTTAGTAAATTATATTCTTCATATGAATAAGAAAGTAATTTTCCTTCTTCAGAAAAAACTCCAGACTTGACACCTGTTGTACCTATATCTAGCCCAATCACACTCATTTGTTAAAGTTATAGAGTTAATATTAATATAGAAAATTCTTGCTACAACTTTGTTTTTCTACTCCTGCCTATAAATAAACTACCAATTATTGCACTTAATATAGCAATAGTAAATATTATTGTTCCAATAGCATTTGCTTGATAATTAACCCCCCATCTTACCAGTCCAAATATCCATAGTGGCAAGGTACTTTCAGTTGCAGTAAGTAAAAAAGTTATTATAAAATTATCAAAAGATAAAGTAAATGAAAAAAGGGCAGCGGCTATTACGGCTGGTACGATTAGGGGTAGAGTTATATATCTTAAAACTTCAATATTTGTAGCACCTAAATCTCTCGCAGCTTCTTCAAAAGATGGCTTAATTCCTTGTAAGCGAGAAAGTACTATTAAAAATGCATACGGAACTATAAAAGATGAATGGCCCAATATTATAGTAAATAATGATAATCTTAAATTCATTATATTAAACAGTATTAGTAGTGATAATCCTATGACTAACCCAGGAATAGTCAAAGGTAAAACCATTGTAGATGATATTAATTTCCTTCCTTTAAACTTCATTTTAAATAACCCATATGCACCTAGTGTACCAAGTGTAGTTGCTATTAATGTTGTGAAACCACCTATATATATAGAATTTTTAAAACTGTCCAAAGCTTTAATATTAGTAAATAGGGTTTTATACCAATTGAGCCCAAAGCCGGGTATGGGAAAGACAAGTGTTGAATCTGTTCTAAAAGAAAAAATAATTAAAACAATTATTGGAATATAAATAAATGCTAAACCCAAAAAAAGAATGATGTACCAAAAAGCTCTATCTGCTAAATTTAAATATATGTATTTTTTACCGTATATTTTTTTATATGATTTTTTCAACATCAATCTTCCTCATGACTAATCCCACAATTAAAAAAGTAAATATCATCAAAAGAATAGTAAGAGAAGACCCAACTCCCCATTTAAAAGCTCCACCAAATTGATTTACAAGTAGATTTGAAATCATGGTAGTTCCAGGACTACCCAATAATTTTGGTATTACATAATCACCCAGTATAGGTAAAAAAACAAACAGTATCGAAACCATTACCCCAGGCAAGCTTATTGGAAAAGTAATTCTTATAAAAGAACCAAATGGAGTTGCTCCTAGATCCCTGGCTGCCTCGAGAAATGTCTTATCCATTTTTTCTAAAGATGAATATATAGTTAAGACACTAAAAGGTAAATATAAAAATACAAAACCCGTAATCAAAGAGAAATACCCATGAAGCAACCACGTTAAAGGCTCTTCAATTAAATTAAGCTTCATCAGTATCCAATTAATTATCCCCTTTTCACTCAATATACCTGTCAATGAATATACTCTTAAAACAAAACTAGTCCAAAAAGGCACAATTGTTATTAAAAGAAATAAAGTCTTATACCTTTTTATTTTTAAAGCAATTACATATGCCATCAAATAACCAATTATTACTGTAAGAATAGTACATGCACTTGCAATTACAATTGATCTGATTAAAACATTAAGGTACATAATATTTTGAAATACTTCAATGTAATTCCTGAAAGTAAATTCTCTGATAATTTCATAATTCTCAAATTTCCAGAAACTATAGAATAGTAGTATCCCCAATGGAGTTATGAAAATAAAAACAAAAAAAACTAACATCGGTAAACTATATAACCATAAACTACTTCTTTTTAAATTTTTAATTAGGTTTACCATTGACTAAATCTTATAAATATTAAAAATGGATTAATCAAAATTTTTAATTAGGATTCATATTTATTTTATAATTTTAAATATTGTATCTACACTACCCTCAAATTATATAATTAGAAAATATCTTTTTAGTAAAACGATTTCCTCCCTCATTAACTGAGGGAGGAAATCTTCCCTTTAAAGAAAATCAATAAGCAAGGAACTTATTCCATACATCTTGATATGCCTCAAGGTCACCTGGATTCTTATATTGGTCCATTCCCTCTAATAATTCTGGGTGATCTGATTTTGAATATTTAATAAAGTCCTCGTTACCCATTTCATCACGTACTATTTCAACAGCTTTCGCATTTGTTAAACTAGCAGGTATTATTTTTGTTCTCTCGGCCATTTTCTCCGGGCCAAAGAAGAAATCAATAAATTTTAATGCTGCTTCTGGATGGGGAGCATCTTTAGCAAGGCCAGTTCCGTCAACCCAACCCCAAGTACCTTCTTTTGGCATTACAGCTTCACATGTTACAGCACCATTGGAATCTGTAATAACTTTTCCTGCTAATCCAGTATTAAATGACATAGAGACCCATGCTTCTTCGTTTATAAGCATAGTTGCTGCATCACCCATTCCTTCCCACAAGTTTACAACGCTGGGTTTTAATTCAATCATTTTTTCTAATACTTGATCAAGTTCTTCTTGAGTCATATTGAAAGGATCGTCAAATCCTAGATAGTAACCACACATAACAAGTGGTTCTACAGGACGATCCATGAAAGTAACTTTACCTTTAACTCTTTCTTCCCAGAATATTCCCCAAGAATCTGGAGCCGGATCCACCTTATCAACATTATAAACTATAGGATACGGTGCCCAATAGCTCGGGTATGCTAGATAATAACCATCCTCCCAATTTGGTGCTCTCCAAATCTCAATATCTTTAAATTCCTCATGCAAAGTTTTGTAGCTTTCTAATTGAGTAACATCAATAGGCACAACAAAACCTTCCTCATAGTATTTTTGGAACCAATAGGAATCTGCCATGATCAAATCAAATGTACCCGTATCAGAGGCTTTTATCTTTGCATATGCTTCTTCATTAGCATTGAAATTTACTAGATTAACAGTAACTCCATACATTTCTTCAAATTCAGCAAACATCTCAGGAAAACTCTCCCAACCGGAGAATGCTAGAAAATTCACTGGCCCTTCTAGTTTTTCTACTTCCTCAGTTGCCTCTTCTACTTCCTCAGTTGCCTCTTCTACTTCCTCAGTTGCCTCTTCTTTGCAGCCAACTCCAATAAATAATATAGATACTACAAATATAGATGTTAACATACCAATTAATATCTTTTTCATCTTAACTCCTTTGATTTGTTTATATTGCTAGATCTTGTAAAATAGACTAGAGATTTGTTTATATTGCTAGATGTATAGGTTATCTACAAAAACAAATCTCATTATTTTTTCTATAAAACCACCACCTTTCTTATAATTTATTCTTTTACACATGATTTCTTTATTATATTTACTTTTACTTACCTTCTCCTAAATTATTTTTTATTGTCTCCTTTTTAGAGCTTTTAAGGACTATCCCACAATTTTCACTATTCCAGTTTAAATACACCCTATCATTTATTTTGAAATCTCTTAAGGATTTCTGATCCTTTGAAATCCCCTTGCTCAATTCAAGAACATTAAAATTATAATCTTCGCTTACTTTTACTTCATAGAAAGAACTAGCCCCTTGATAACGCAATCCAACAATCTTACCAGCAACCGCGTTATCAAAATCCGAACTCTCACTTATAGTCAAATAAATCAACTCTGGCCTTATGCTAATTATCAACTTATCATTGATTCTTATGTTTTCATTAATTTTTTTAACTTTTATTAAAAAATCTTCAAATTTTACCCATACTTCTGCTTTATCTACCTTAGAAACACTGCACTCAAGAACGTTATTCGTACCAGTAAATCTCATTACATCCTCATTGAAGGGATTTTCATATATTTCTCTTGGAGTACCTATTTGAATTATCCCTCCATCTTTCATTACTACTATTCTATCGGCTAAAGCCATTGCTTCCTCTTGATCATGAGTTACAAAAATAAAAGTTATACCTATCTTTAATTGAATCTTTTTTAACTCTAGTTGCATTTCTTTTCTCAGTTGTAAATCCAATGATCCAAGAGGTTCATCTAATAACAAGACTGAAGGCTCCATAATTAATGTCCTAGCTAAAGATACTCTTTGTTGCTGCCCACCACTTAGCTCATTAGGTCTTCTTGTCTCAAATCCGCTTAGCTTCATCAATTCTAAAATTTTTTTTGTTTTATCTACTATTTCATCTTTTGGAAGTCTTTTCATTCTTAAACCAAATGATACATTTTGAAATAAATTCATATGTGGGAAAAGAGCAAAATCTTGGAAGACCATATTTGTTTTTCGAATATTAGGTGGATCATAAGTTACATCTTTATTCTCGATAAATATCTTTCCAGAATTTGTTGGTACCTCTAATCCTCCTATTAACCGTAGTGTTGTTGTTTTACCACACCCACTCGGTCCTAAAAGACATAAAAATTCCTTTTCAAAAACATCCAGACTTAAATTGTCTACTGCTACTAAATCTCCAAATTTTTTAGTAATACCTTTTAGACTTACAATTACATTATTGTTTTCCATTTTCTCCCTAATTAAATTAATAATAAATTATTTATCATATATTTCCTTATTAAAAACATTCAACGGTCTTCTATTTTTCACATAATACTTAAACTCAGAAAGAACCATCTCAGACTCCCTATCCAGTACTTCATATGAAGACCCGGCAATGTGGGGGGTTAAAATAACATTATCAAAATCAATTAAAGGATCTTTATAAAAAATAGGCTCAAAATGAAATACATCTAAAGCCGCTCCACTAATTAAATTATTTTTTAAAGCATAGTATAAGGATTTTCGTTCAATTATTGATGCTCTCGAAGTGTTGATTAAAAATGGTTTCTTTTTCATTAAATTAAATTCTTTTAAACCGATAAGATTTTGAGATCTTGAATTTTCTCTAACATGAATCGTAACAATATTTGAGTTAATTAAAAGTTCATTTAATTCTGATTCAATAACTCCATATTTTTTAAAAGTTTCACTTTTAACATAAGGATCAAAAGCCAATATATTAACATCGAAACATTTTATTATCCTAGATACTTCTTTTCCAACAAAACCAAAACCGATTATACCAATTGTCTTTCCTTTTAAATCATAACCTTTGTAAGTATACCAAGGAGAAGTTAATTTATTCCCCCAAGTTACATCATTTTTAATTACTTCTTCTTCTTTGCTAGTTAAATATCTACTTTTTATTAAGTGATTTGTCTTGGATATATTCCTACTTATATCTATCATCAAACCTGTTGTAAATTCTGCTACAGGGATTGCTTCCCTACCAGGAGTAAAAGTTACAGGTATTTTCCTTTTTGTAGCTTCTTTAATATCTACGTTTTGATCTGGACCTCCTCTAATAGATAAGATTAATTCTAATTCTGAACAATGCTCAAAGACTTCTTTATCAACTTTCTCATATCCCACTACCAAAACATTAAAGCCGTTTAATCTTCTAATCAAATCATCCTTATCGAGCGGTATATATTTCCTTCCATATGAAGCTACTTCAACTAAATCAACGATTTTTTCAAACTCATGTACCGCTCGATTATTAATTTCTGCTGTTATGAAAACTTTCATACTAAATAGATTAGATTAAAAAAATATAAAAAGATAACTATTATTGTCTTTTTATATTTTTTATTTTCTTTTATTATGCTAATATAAAATTAATAAAAAGTCAAATTAAAATTAGCCTATCTGCAATTCGGTTATATTATGTCTGAACTATAGAGAAAGAAGAGGATGAATTGTTAAATAGTGAGATCTTTGATATTATAAAGAAACCTAAAGTACTCATTGGAAAATGATGTTTTACTGCAATATTTTTAGACCTCACAACTTTTTGTAATATATGCTATCTATCTCAGAAAGCAAAGTAATAAATATTAATTTAAAAACTAAAATTAAAAATAAACTAAAAATGAGCCAAAAAAAATTATTTTAGTTAAATTAATAATATGGAAAGATTTTTAAATAAAACAATAGTAATCACTGGCGGAGCATCCGGTTTGGGTTTAGAGGTTTCAAAAAAATTTTTTAAAGAAGGTGGAAATGTAGCTTTGATAGATATTGATCTGAAATCATTGGATAATATAAAGGATTGTTTCGATCTTAAAAAATACGGCAATAAGATAATTGGGATAAAATGTGATGTCAGTAAGGAAGAGGAAGTTAAAAAATCCTTTGAGAAAATAGTCACTATATTTGAAAAAATCGACATCTTACATGCAAATGCTGGAATTGGTAGTAAATTCTGTAAAATTACTGAAATTAAATTAAAAGACTGGAACAAAATTATTTCAGTAAATCTAACAGGTGTTTTTTTATGTTCAAAATATTGCCTAAAACAAATGGTAAAACAAAAATACGGAAATATTATAATTACAGGTTCCAATTGGGCATATGTTTGTGAAGAGGGCTATTCAAGCTATATTTCTTCAAAGGGTGGAGTAGTTGCATTTGGAAGGGCCATGGCTTTAGAATATGCTAAATATAATATAAGAACTAATATTATCTGTCCTGGGAATATGTATACCCCACAATTCATTAAATCTATGAAAAGTCAAAAAGATTTAAAAAAGGCTTTAAATCGGATTAAAAAAATCTCAAAACCTGATGATATCGCAAATCTTGTGTTATTTTTAGCTTCAGAAGATTCTTCACCTTTAAAAGGATCGGTTATCATTGCTGATCAAGGTGAAACTTTACAATATGGTCCTGGTTTACAATCCAAGTTTGATAAAGATCCCTTCTAAATAACAAAAAATTCTAAAAAATAATACATAATATGAATTTGAAAGAAAGAGATAGAACAACCTTAATCCATAAAGAACCTGATGAAGTACCGATTAATCTAGAAGGAGAGCAATCAGGTATTTCATATGGAAGTCATATTCCAGAAAAAATATATACAACTAGTAAATAAATAAATGGTATTAAAAGCCAAAAGGCAAACATTAATTACATTTTATTATATCTATGTTCTTGTAGGACTTTCCAAAGTAATTATTGATCCACTAATACCAATCATATCTAAAAAGATAGATGTTGGTTTTGATAAGATAGGTATTGCTTTACTAATAGGTTCAATAATTACAATGCTATCAAATATTATATCTGGTAGATTATCTGATAGATTTGATATAAAAAAGTTAATATTTTTGGGATTAATTTTTCTATTTGTAGGTTTTACCTTATTTGGTATATATCTTAATTATATTATACTTATTATAGTTATAATACTCTTAAGAGTTGGTTTTGGAACAGTTGATACTACATTGCACTCGTTTTCTACTAAAATTTATAAAAAAGATATAAGCAAGATTTTTCTTAATCTTGAAATCGGATGGTATACTGGAGCATTTCTAGGACTATTTACAATAAGCTTGGTTCTTTATTTTGATTTTTTTATTAGTTATCTTTTTTTTATTATAGCTTTTACCTATGCGTTAAGTATTATAATATTTTATCGGTTCTGCCCTAAAAAAAAGATTAAAAAAGACAAACTTTTATTAAAAGATAGAGGTTTTTCTTGGAAAAAAATTCTTTATTTTTTAAAAGATTCAACTGTAGTTATAAGTAGCTTTTTATTATTCTTCTATATGGGATCTATAATGGGACTTTCTACATGGATGACCACTTATTTTTTAAGTTTCGGATTGAAGGTGGCTTATAGTTCTTCAGTACTTACATTATATTGGCTTTTTTCAATTATTGGAATGATAATTATATATAAGATCATCTCAAAGATAAAAGAGATTATAATTTTATTTGTAGGATGTCTGTTAGGTAATTTATGTCTTGTGTTATTTAGTTTTATCCCTAATGTTTTTATAAAAATAGTAGCACTCGCATTTCAAGCTATTTTCTATTCTGGAATCTTTCCCCTTACAACAGCAATAACTTCCCAAAGAGATCAGAAAAATTCTGGGGCTATCTTAGGCTTTATGATTGCATTTGCTTTTGCTGGTTCTATTGTTTTTCAACCGATCTATGGATATGTTGCAGAATATTTAATTAAAAGTTATATAGCTTTTATTTCGTTAGGCGGTGCTTTTATTGGATTATTATTTACCTTTATACTATTTAAAATAGTATGTAAAAAATCATTTCGAAACAATATCAAGTATTAATTTGAAGTAACCATAAAAGACTAGATCAAAATGACCTTTCCCCCAAAAACTAGTCCACCTAAAATGTTAGTAATCCGGCTTATTTAGCCCTCCCGGGAAGCTCCTGGCAAAGTCAGCCGGTGTCATATTTCCCAGGGAACTATGGGGCCTGAACTGGTTATAGTCCCTTCTCCATGCATCTAGCTTACTCTGTGCATCCTCGATTGACAAGAACCAATTGGTATTTAGGCACTCATCTCTTAGACTACCATTAAACGACTCTATAAAGGCATTATCTACCGGTTTTCCTGGACGAGAGAACTATAGCTTAATGTTATTTTCATAGCTCCAGTTATCAAGCGCCTTGGAGACAAACTCCGGTCCATTATCCACCCTTATCCTTTCGGGTAGTCCTCTATGGCAACCTATACTGTCTAATATATCCACTACTGTATCTCCTGTAATGCTGCTACCAGCATAAATATTTAAGCATTCCCTGCTGTATAGGTCCATCATGGTAATGACCTTACCCCAAACTTTAGTACAGTTCTTAACTTAGTATCAAGCCATTTGTAAACCAATATCAACCACCCTGGCCTCAGGTGCGGGTGGCATATAGCTAAGAGAGCTATGAGGTCTAATGGTATTGTAGTAAGCCCTCCATCCTTCAATTAAAACCTTAGCTTCGGTCATAGTATCAAAGATCTCACAGTTTAACAATTCATCTCTCATCCTTCCGTTAAATGATTCAATATAGCCATTCTCCCAGGGGCTTCCAGGCTCGATGAACGTAGGATAGGTACCTAGATCACTGATAAACTTTCTTACCTTTTTGGCGGTAAATTCACTTCCATTGTCCGAACGAATATACTCAGGAAGCCCTCTTCTGCAAAATAGATCTGTTAAGAATTCCACTACTTCAGTAGATGTTATACTTCTTGAGGCATATGAGAGCAGGCACTCCCTGCTGTACTCATCGATTATGTTTAAGATCCTAAACTTCCTTCCGTTATATGTCTTATCCTCCACAATATCATAACTCCAAACATGATTTTTATGCTCTGGCCTTAACCTTATGGTAGATCCGTCCTTTAGCCACAGTCTCCTCCTCTTTTTCTGTCTTTTAGCCACTTTAAGCCCCTGCTGGCGCCATATCCTTTCTATTCTCTTATGATTTTACTACAAACCCCTCTCTATGTAGCATAGCAGTTATCCTAAGGGTACCATAGCGTCCGTATTGAGCTGCTAAATCTATAATACGACCGGTCCTTATCTTCATCTGGGAGTTTCTTTACCACATACCTCTGAGTGAATATATTCTGTCCTATCGCCCGGCATGCACGCCTCTGAGAGATTTTATACTTTGCCTTAGCAGCATTTACAGCATACCTGCGCTTGGCCGGGCTTACAAGTTTCCCTGAGCCACATCCTTTAAGATTGCATTATCCAGTGATATATCGGCTACCAGCTTCTTGAGCCTGACATTTTCCTTTTCCAGCTCCTTTAGTCTCTTGGCCTGGTTAATCCTCATACCGCCGTATTCTTTTCTCCACTTGTAGTAGGTCTGCTCGGATATTCCCAAGTGTCTTGCGGCCTCTTTAGCGGTGCTTCCCTGGCTTATCAGCACTTCTGCTTCCCTCAGGGAATTGATGATCTTTTCCGGTGTGTAGTGTTTTCTTGGCATAGTTTCTTCCTTTCTTTTCTCTATTTTATCGGCCAAGATACTAACTTTCAAATTGCACTAGTTTTTGGGGGAAAGGTCAGTAAGTGCCCTGAAGCGCCTACCGCTGAACAGTGCATCGGACATAAAGTCCATGGCCCAGCATTGATTGATTCCGGTAACATCCACTTTAGGGAGCCTGGCCCTGCTTATGTGTTTTCTTCTTTGCCTGTAGCGCAGATTAAGCCCTTCCTGACAGTATATCCTGTATACTGCCTTGTGGTTTACTTTCCAACCTTCTCGAAGCAGTAGCACATGTATCCTCTTATATCCATAGCGTACCCTTGCCTGAGCGATATCTATTATACGCATCATTAAAGGGATCTTCTCATCTTTCTTGGCTATGTAGCGCTGGGTTCCCCTGCAGAATTTTATTACCTTACATCCCCAGCGCTGGCTTATATCGTAATGGGCCTGAAGCCAGTCTACTATCTTACGTTTGACCACAGGCCTTAGAACTTTTTTGAGAGAACATCCTGAAGCATATGCTTATCCAGGCTAAGATCTGCCACCAGTTTCTTGAGTTGCCTGTTCTCTTCTTCAAGCTGCTTCAGTTTCCTTAAGTCGCTCGGCATCATACCGCTATATTTCTTTTTCCACCGGTAAAATGTCTGCTCGGTTATCCCCATCTTTCTTATAACTTCCTTTACCGGTGTTCCTGTTTCTACCTGTTTTAGTGCAAAGACAATCTGCTCTTCTGTGAATTTGATTTTTTTCATTTCCCCAATCCTTTCTTGTTAGCTTATTATATACAAAAGACTAACATTATGAATGGATCATTTTTTAGGGAGACGGTCAATATTAAAAGTTGCATTACCTGCGGCAGTCTTCCTGTAATGATCATGTATATACTAGGAACCGTCAAGGCTTACACCTACAAGGAATTTATATTTATTAAGATACCGAGCAAGATTTTCATTTATTAGAGTGCCATTGGTCTGAAGTCCATTTGAGACTATACTTACATCTCTTCCATATCTTTTCTGGAGCTCTATTACTTTTCTAGAGAATTTCAGTCCCATAAGAGTGGGCTCTCCTCCCTGCCATCCAAAGTTGTAGCAGGTCTGGGAAGTTTTCATATATGAAGATATAAGTCTCTCCAGGGTTTGGTCGCCCATCCTGTGCACCCTGGTTTCTGGATAAAGTGAAGATTTTCCCAGATAGAAGTAGTAGCTACATCTCATATTGCAGTCTGATGATGCCGGTTTTATCAGTAGAGAGAAATCTTTAATCATTTTAAAACTTATTCAGATTATTACATTACTTTATAGTATTAATAACATTCCGGGATGACATGTAAAGAACTTATTTTTAATGGACTTTGAGATACCTCTAGATTTTATAGCGACATTTTTTTATCAATATGGTATTTTATTAAATCAGTTAGAAACAGAATTATCATTAAGTACCTTCAAGGGAAAAATATAATCCTTTCGACTAAATACTGGTTATTTAAAATTAACCTTTATTACTGATGAAAAGTTTAATTACTCTATCAAACCAAAACTCATATAAAGATCCCATCCCACCCTGGCAATTATGATGGATAGTAATATGGCAAAAATAACCTTTATTGCCTTAACACTTATTTTCTTATTCAGGTAAGTCCCCAGTCTTGAGCCGATGACTGCACCGATCGCCACAGAGATCCCTATAAATATATCAAACCTTATGGACAGAAGTTTTCCGATAATTCCCGGTATGGCATTGCATAGTACTATCATAAGGGATGTACCTATGGCAATTTTCAATGGAAGATCGAAAAAAATAATCAGGAGCGGGACATAGAGAAATCCCCCACCAACCCCAAGCACCCCAAATCCAAATCCTGCCACAAGGGCTATAGGGATTATTTTTAAATAGTCCGTTTTGGTAGGTATCCTTTCAGTGTAATCCCGGTTGTTTTTCTTTATAAAGAATAATATGAGTGCCAGTACCACAGATGCGAGGTAAATCACTTTAATTAACTTAGCAGGAATATGATCCGTGAGGTAGGATCCAAAAAAATAGGTGATTCCGCTTGATATTCCGAAGATCAGCCCGTATCTTATATTTATGGTCTTTTGTATCCGGTTAAAGATAGTACCGAAAGAACTGGCAAAGAAAACCTGAACTGCAGATATAGCGGTAGCTGTCTTTACTTCCACACTAGTTATATAGAGCAGTACGGGAAGAATAAAAACTCCCCCTCCAACCCCCAAAAGAGTACTTATAGTACCGGTAAATAAACCAATCCCGAAGAATTTAATGTATTCCATAAACTTCCTTTAGATTTATTAATTAGATCCAATAGCATTTCATACCTCCTCTTGCTATAGCGAGTATATTATACTACTTAATGATAATTAAGCAGTCAAGAGTTACTCTTAAAAAAGTCAAAAATGATTATTACTTGTTCTGAGGGTACAGTTACCTAAAATTAATTCAGCAAAATTTCCCAAAGAGAGATACTCATCAAAAAGGGTTTTATATAATCCCTGTGATTTTTTATATATAGAATGGATCAAATTATAAGTTTTTTTATTCAAAAAAAATGACCTCGTAATTCCGTATTCAGATGCAGAAGATTTTTTAAATTTATAGCCTATATCACCAGATATTTTTCTTAATGAAGAATCAAATAGATTATTATAAAAATCAAACTTACTTTTTCCCTTATATCCAGCGTAAAAATCTAAAAATCACATATAATGATATAGCTTGGGTTTATCCTTATAACTTTTCTGACATAGTATTTACCCCGTTTTCTATTAACCATAACTGAATTACTTTCCTTTGATTTGTTTACAGTTTTGTTAACATTTTTAGCTAATAATATCATATTTAACCCTTTTCTTTAAAATTTATATTTTGTGTTAGAATTATTTGAAATTAAGATTTATATTGTTTTTTACTGCATAGGCCTTAGCCAGTGATACAAACATTGCACCTCTATTCTTTTTAATTCTTCCGGTAAGATATGTATCTTTTATTACACTCAAAAATATCCTTATCCTTTGTTCTGATATTTTATCAACTATAGTTCGAAATGCTCCAAGGCTGTGATTGTCATTAAGCTCTTCTGCTATTTCTCTTGCCAGCAGCTCTTTTTCCCTGGATCTATATCTCCCTAATATATGATATTCCTTAATTTTACTGTTTTTAAAATATTCATTTTTTGAATTAGTTTTTTTGTGATTACTAGAGTCCTCTGATTTTATAAAACCACATTTTCCCTCACTCTCTAAAGACTCCTTTATTTTTCTCCTAATATCGTTAATATCCTCTTTATTTCTTTTCGTTACTCCTTCAATTTCATCCTTGGATTTTTCCACAACCTCCTTACTGCTAGCTCTTTTAACGTTATTTAAATTGGTCCTTTTAATATTGGTATTGTTAGGGTATCTGTGAGATACTACCCCTGATATCTGTGATATACTCCCGGGGTATCTGTCAGATACCCCCTCCTTTTTATCCTTATTATTAGATTTTGGATTAAGTAAAGTATATAGATTTGATGTAGAGCCTCCATTGATTTTATTTTTCCTGGCTTCTTTTTTTAATAGTCCTTTTTTAATTAAAGATTTGACTACTCTCATTGCCTGAACCTTAGTCATGCTTCCCTTCTTTGCTATAGTTTCATAACTTGGAAATGCTTTATTCTCACTATTAACATACCTAGCAATAACTATATATACAGTTTTTTCATAAATATTTAAGTCTTGTCGGTCCAGTAGGTCATTTTCAAGATAAAATCAGTTTTTTACCCGACCATCTCTTAAATTATCTCTGCTCATTAAAAGGCTTTCTGTTTAAGTTTCTTCTAATACAAAAAGCTCGGGGATGTACCGAGCCTTTATATTTAAATAACTTTTATTTTCTTTTTAAATTTAAGGTTTACGCTGGGTGAACTGTAGGCTTCGCTCGCCCAGCGAATGGCTTTGTCGCTAGGCGAACTGTCGAACTTGTCATACTTCCAATTGAATGACATTCCCTTATTCTTTGGACCAGTAAATTTATACTACTTTTTTGACTCAATTCTTTATTTCATATCCTTCTGGAGATGATTATCCTATGTTTTCTAGTCCTTTTAGGCATCACTATACAGGCGCCTTCGTCTCCTAATCAGCAATGACCACAAAAGCTCCAGTTTGCTCCTTAACGCTCACATCATACAATCCTGCTTCCTTGATTATCGTAAAATCGACAGGTGTTGATTCCCCTGCTTTAAGCGTTACCTTTTTGTTATCGACAACTTCATCATTAATCTTCAACTCAACCGCGTAGGAGCCTTCTTGCTCACCGATATTTGTAACTGTAACGTTAACGATAGTACTCTCTCCAGCTTTAACCCCCGCCGGCCTAATTGATAGGTCTGTTACTGTAAACCTAGCTGGTATTGGAGCCGTTATCGGTCTAAAGAAAACCGGCGTTTCGGCCACGCGATTCATAAACGGATAATTGTCTATAGCATTTAGATGGATGTAATAGGGTGTATCACCAATTCCATCGCCGTTTTTATCTGCACAGGTATAATCACTCCAGTAGTTGCCCTCACCATTATAATCCCAACGGTTGTTCCCTCTATCTATCGCCTGTACTTGGTTATTGATGAGATCATTTTTAAAAATAAGGTTGAATCCTACATCACTAACCAGGATTCCGTAATTTCCATTGTAAGCAATTATGTTGCCAACAGCAGTATTCGATGATACCTCGATGAATAGGCCATCCCTACCGTTAGACAAAGGGGATACACCATCTGCTGCCGTACCAATGCGATTTGCCCATAGCAGGTTGAAGCTAGCATCCTCGCGGTCTCCTTGGATATTCACTCCCCCTTCTAAGTTGCCAGATATCAGGTTGTCTTGGACGACATTGCGCGCTGCACCGTTACTCATCGTGACTCCATAGGCGTTACCCAGTGACACAGTCCCATTGACATCCGTCCCGATATAGTTGCCAGCAATCCAATTATACTCCACTCCTAAACCAGATAAGTTGACTCCGATGTCATTGCCACTGATGACGTTGCGTTCCTCTTCTGTTAATCCACCAACGAAAGAGTAGGTGCCCTCAAAATTCACACCCGCACCAGTATTGCCAAGGGCTCGTGTCCCAGTTACATCTGTGCCGATAAAATTGCCAAGCACCAAGTTTTCCACGCCTCCCCCGCCACCAAGACTGACACCACCACCATTATTGCCACTGATGATATTTCGCTCTTCTGCGGTTATTCCTCCTATACGATTAAATTCTGCTCGTCCGCCAACGCTCACCCCAAGCCCATTTCCTAATGGCTCTTTACCACTGGCATCCAGACCAATAGTATTTCCAACTACTGTGTTATATGAACTACCCCAATCCCAAATTGTGACACCAGCACCATCATTTCCACTGATTAGATTCTCTTTCACAAGATTGTTGAATGCACCTTGCTCAATCGCTATCCCATCACCTGCATTCCCAAAATCATAGCTTCCACTTATATCCGTTCCTATATAATTACCAATGATGGAATTCCCATTACTTCCAGTGTAATGTGGGCTTACCCCAGCATAACCATTCCCGCTTATGATGTTCCTCTCCCACGGTTGAGTTCCTCCTATTCTATTGTTTCGCCCAAAAATGTGTACACCGATGCCTTCGTTTCCAATTACCATATTCCCGCTTACATCAGTCCCGATAAGGTTGCCAATGACAGTATTATCATCCCCGCTAATTATGATAGCACCATTGCCACCATTTCCGCTTACAACATTTCCCTGACCGACCGGCCCTTTTCCTCCTCCCCTGTCCCCTCCAATTGTATTGTCATTACCTTCTATATTAATGCCAGCATCCGGAAAGAAAAGAATCTGCAATCCTCTTATAATATTTCTGTCCGAATCTAGATTAATACCCATACAATCTTGAAGTTCATTGCCATCGAGTATCACACCTGCATTGCTAGCATCGATTGTAATGTTCCCCTGAGTGATCGCTGGCAGGGGACTAGATAAAGAAATCATAGCAGGATTATCAGGTGGAAAAATCAGGCTATCGAAGATAATAGTGTCTCCATATCGAGCATTTTCTAGGCACTTCCGTAAGCTCCCTTCCCCACTATCAGCAGTTGTATTCACAACCAAAGTATTAGATGATAAATTATCAGGGATATTGGTAGCTAAACTGGAGGAAAGTTCACAAGCTATTGCATAGCCTATAACCCCACTGTATATTATAGTGCTTTCAACTATCTGTGAATAGTCTATTAACGGTTCGTTAGATTGGTAAAACACTTGGTTTTTCAATGCGTTTGAAGGAACTACTTCGAAGACTAGTAAGCCAGCATCCCCATCAGCAACGTATAGCAGATTGTTTTTTACAACTACCTCATATGCATAACCAGGAGTATTATACTTAGTTATCAATCTGAGGCTAAAGGGATCAGAGATATCCACTGCTGAGAATCCACTTTTGCCTGTAGCCACATAGGCAGTATCTCCATCCACAGCCACATGAACTGCCCGTCCTTGCGTTTCAAAAGATCCCATTTCAAGCGGCTTAGCTGAATTCGACACGTCTAGTACTACTAGGCCACCTTTGTCGGCTGCCACATATGCCCTATCCCCTACCACAGTGATATCCCCGGCAAAGAATGATTCACTCGAGAACGTCCCTATCAAAGTCAGATTTTGGGGATTGGATACATCTACAATGTTTACACCTAGTTCATCTGAAGCCATATAAGCCAATGTTTCACTTACATCTAGACCTGTAGTCATAATACTTAAGTCCTGTGTCGTCAAAGGGATGTATCCATCTTCGAAGGGATCATTCGGGTTCATTACTACTACCAGCCCCCTCCCATTTGCTATATAGGCAATGCCATCAGAAACAACAATATCAAGGTATTCAGGATTTATTCCTTCTTTAGATAAAGCAACCATCGAGGGCTTACTCGGATTTGAGACGTCAACTATATGTAAAGAAGCACCCGACTCACTGAAATTAAATCCAGTGGTTACATAGACATAGTTTCCATCCACTGCAACATTTGTCGCATATCCCTGACAATCGTAATGTCCTACCTGCCTAGCTCTAACTGGATTTGAGATGTCAACTACTCGAAGACCGTCAGAACCTGCTGCAACATATGCGTAATTTCCAGAGACCGTTACTGCTTCGGCATACCCAAGAGCTAGATAAATACCAATCTGGGTTGGAGAATATAAGTTAGATATATCTATTATCCTAAGTCCGTTTTTTCTGTCAGTAATATATACTCTGTTTCCAGCAACAACGACCGTTCCTGCATGCCCCTTAACCTCACACGCACCCAGTTCTTTTGGTGAAGAAGGAGATGATACATCTATAACTCGTAATCCCTTGAATGCATCAGCTATATACACAGTATCTTCCTCTACAGCCACACCAAAGGCCTGTCCTAGCGTGGAGTGATATCCTACCTCAATAGGGCTTGTAGGCTCGGAGATATCTATAACCCGCAGGCCTTCCCATTCATCGGCTATATAGGCAATATCACCAGCAACAGCTATGTCATGAGTATAGCCCTGGGTATCATAAAAGCCCACTTCTGTGGGGTGCGCAGGATTAGAAATATCAACTATCCGCAGACCTGCCCCGGCACCAGCCACATAGGCCATGTCCCCGGCGACGGTTACATCGAATGCATATCCAAGAGTATAAACAAATCCAACCTCAGTCAGGTTGGCTTGGTCAGAGATGTCCATCACTCGCAAGCCCGCCCAGCCGTCAGCCACATAGGCATATCGTCCGGCAACAGTCACCCCCTCTGCATACCCTGGAGTACTATAGAATCCAACTTCATTCGGATGGGCCGGATTAGAGACATCCACTACCCATAAGCCTGCACTATCGACTACATAAGCAGTGTTGCCCTCAATAGCTACGTCTTTCAAAAATCCTCCCAAGGGCTCTGTTGCTCCCACCTCTTGTGGCGCGGCAGGATTAGAAACATCCAGCACTAGCAGCCGTAATCCCATACCAACATATGCATAGTTACCCTGCACTGCTACAGCTTGGGTTGGGCCTCCAATCTGTCCAACCTGTTTGATCGTAGTGGGCAATGAATCAGGTACTGTTTCATTCTTGGCCACTTCCTCACCCTTGACAATACAATCATCTTGAGCGGGATGGGCGGTTGCTGTTATAACGTTCGTTGCTGCAAAGAGTGTTAGGGAAAGAAGTACAGTGCATAAGGCAAAGCAAACAATTTTAAACTTGCCGGTACTCACTCATGGTCACCTTCCTACTTTGTGGTAAAACATTATCAGATTTATTAATATATTAAATACGTCAACCAATCTTGGGCAAAAATCCTACCAATACCACGCCCAATTCTCGCCCGAAAACTGCGTGATTTAAACGGAAGCTCTAAATCAAACTCCTACGGCAAAGGACTACTTCGGATATCTCTCTCACTCGATGGCTGCCTCCTCTTTTAACTATTACCCTATTCAAGGCTCATCCGAAGAGGTCCTTAGCTATTCGTTTTATTATATCTTTGTTTTTATTGGCCTGCAACGTTGTACTTTCGCCTATTAGTGAACTATAATCTAAATAACTACTACAAATAACAGCAGTTTACTTATTAGATCAACTTCTTCTGCTTGAAGCTGAAGTACCCACTTTCGGCGACAATAATATGGTCCAGGACACTGATACCCATAATTTTACAGGATTTGCATAATCTATCCGTTATCTCCATATCATCCACGGAAGGCTCGGGGTCACCCGAAGGATGATTATGAATGAATATGACCGATGCAGCTGATTCCTTTACTGCCGGTTTTATAACTTCCCTGGGGTGGACTATCGAACTTGTCAGGCTTCCCTGTGAGATGAGAACCTCTTTTATTACCCTGTTTTTTATATCCAGCAGTATTACTCTAAACTGTTCCTTTTTTAAATCTTTAAGAAGAGGAATATAGTAATTGGCTACCTCCTCACTGCACCTGAAACTCAAATTATTGCCGTTTTTCTGCGAGACCGCCCTCCTGCCCAGCTCCAGGGCAGCTATAATCTGGGAAGCCTTTGCCCAGCCTATACCCTTGATACCTGTAAGTTCTACAGCTGAAGCGCTAAGCAGTTCATTTAAACTCTTAAATTTAGATAGCAACGCTTTAGCCAGGTCCAGAGCCGACCTGCTGCTTCTATTATTATTTGTTCCCGTCCTTAACATTATTGCCAGAAGCTCACAGTTAGTAAGATGCTGGCTGCCGTATTTTATAAGTTTTTCTCTGGGTCTTTCATTCTGGGGCCATCTGTTTATTGGTAAATAGTCTTTTTCTATTTTATGATGATTCTTCAAAAGGTCCCTTTATAAATAGCATATAAAATAAAAATAATAATAATAATAGACTATTTATGTATTTATGTAAATAGGCAAAAATTATAATTTTAATTATATTCAAATAGAAAATATGAAAAAAGAACCAGATTAACCTAAGAAGCAATTTTATAAATTCTTATAAACCATTCAATCTCTAATTATAATTATTGGAGTCTCAGTGAAAAAGTCTATTTCCCTCTGACCAATAAGACTTTCACCCTCAAATATTTCCAGATCTTTTGGCTCAATATAATTAGATTCATTTAAAATTAAGCTAAATTTTGTATTACCGGAATTATCTGTTACAAACGTTTTTCCGTCTATTTTTACTACGGCTCCTTTAATCGGATTATCATTTTCATCCTTTACTATTACTTCATATTCCCTTATCACCTGCGCATCTTTCCATTGTAGATTTTCTCTAACTCCTTCAATCTCTAAGCTGCCTTTAATCGTAAAATCATTGCTCATAGAATGGTGTGATATATTTCCAAGTATTTCTCCCGCAGTAGTCCATAGACTATTTTCAAAATCCATTACTCCAAAAAAATTTCTTGGAATGAATTCACACATATGTGAATCAATCAGAGAAACAGTTGATTGTCCACTTGGCTGAAGAAAAAGATAGTCAGAATTACTTATAGTTACATTCGAATCCGTTATGGTGAATGGCCACTGACCCATAACTGTAACATCTGTCAGCTCAATGTCCCGATACTTTAGGCTGGAAGGAACTCCTATCTTAAGATTTTTAAAACTAACATCTTCGTTTATAAGATCGATAAATACCTTTCTAAGCTCTGAATCGGATATTCTGACATGAGCATCTGGATCAAGGAAAAATAGCCAGCCCCTCTCATAAGGGCCATGTTCAAGCTCTCCGGTAAAATCATCTTTTAAAATACTTGTCCTTTCCATGGTAAGATTGTAATCAGCTTCCGGGATCATATCGTGGACATCCCATGACTTAAAATAAACTCCTGACCTAAGATTACTTATATCAAGATGTGCACCCGCAGGAACCCGCAGTCCAAGCGCTCCAATTGTAGAATCGATAAGTGTTATATCTCCCCCGCTTATTTGCAGAAGACCTCCTATGGTATATATCATTTCCGAATTTATCATAGTCAACTTTGCTCCCCAGGACATATCAAAATAGTGTATAGATGTAGGAGAATCTATAATATTTACTTCCCCATGATTCATTACACATACCAGACCACTTTGAGGATAAATAAGAGAATTTTCTATTTCAAGTGAGGCATCCTCACTAACAAAAATATAAACATGTATAGTGGCTAAATCACCTCTGCCCATTGCTAACTCGGAATTTCTAACTATAAGTTTAGCCTGATCGTTTACGTATATATTGCCCTGCTGCAGGTATTTTTCATCCTCTATTATCATAGTTTCTGCTCCACTTATTACCAAGTCTCCAGAGTGCTTTGTCCACTCGGATGGACATTCTTTTTTAGAAGCAGTCTGACAACCAGAATCGACAAGATTGAATTTATATTCATTGGTAAGTCCCTCACCGGGAATATAGAACTGGATAGTCCCGCAACATGGAAAATCGACATCTATAAGGCTGGTAGCCCAGGGTTTAGTTCCGATAAATACACCGGTAGGGGATGCGTCAAGAGCCGTAGTTGGTCTAAACACCGGATCTCCTGCATTACCTTCTGAAGAGAATTCTACATCATCAATATACATATTCCAGTTTCCCCATTCCGGAAATCTATTAAAAGTTACTTCAATAATTCCGGGACTTGAACGCCAGGATACATCAGTTATTTCAACTGAGGAGATAGTCTCTTTTACTTCGGATTGCTCTTCTTTCTTTTCTTCTATAGTTTCTTCTGTGATTTCTCCATCTTCTTCAATAAGTACTTCTTCTGGTTGAGTAGACTGGTTCTTACAGGATATAAGGGAAGTTATTAGCAGGATTGATATAAATATGTAAAGATATTTAAATTTTACTTTTGTCCTTTTCTGCTTTTTACTATTCATTTACCTTGTTGCTATATCCAAGTCTCTTTTCATCTCGACTGCACTCTTATAGCGGTGCTTCATTTCAGGAGAGATTGATTTGTCTATTACAGCTGCAAGCTTTTTTGGTATAATCCTTCTTCTACCAATGGGCACTACTCTACCTTCCAGAACCACTCTCATTGGATCTTCCCCATATCGGAAATCATAAACAACTTATAAAGTATGCTCCAATACCATACCAACTGCTCCGATTAAGCCGGCTCTTTCTCCTAATTTGGAGTACTTAATATTTATTTCTTTTTTAATATCTGGTAAAAAATTTTCATTTGCTGATGCTCTTATTTTTTTAAGAAAATATTCTCCTCCGTTTACATAAGGCCCATGAATTATAATAAGATCCGGATCCAGGGTAGCTGATATAACAGAAATGCCTTTCCCTAACCAATAAGCAATATCATCAACAATCTGTTTAGCTAGAGCATCACCTTTGTAAGAATAATTAAACAATACTTCAGGAGTGATTAATTTCAATGAATTTTTAAACTTCTTATAAAAAACGGAGCTATTAAAACTACCTGATTTGATTTTTTCTTTAAAAAGACTTCTTATTCTTTCAATATTAACCATTGTTTCAAGACACCCGTTTCCTCCACAGCCACACTTTGGTCCATCTTTTTTTAATTTCAAGTGACCAATCTCTCCGGAGTAGTAATTAAAACCGGTGATTGCTTTATTATTGTAAAAAAAACCTGCTCCAAGACCTCTCTCAATATAAAGAGTAGCAAAGTTATTAACATTTCTAGCCAGGCCAAACCATTTTTCACCATAGCCTCTTAATCTATTATCATTTTCGATAAACACTCTACAACCTATTCCCTTCTCTAAATAATTACCAAGAGATACATTTTCCCAATCCATAAAACTAGGAAGCAGTTTTATCCTTTTATGGCTTATTATTCCCTGTATCCCAACACCTACTCCAGATAATCTACTTTTTTTTATCTTTGATTCCTTTATAATTTCATCTAGAAGTTCTAATGTTCTTGACATAACTTTATTATGGCCATTTTTAAAATGAGTATCTATAGATTTTTCTATAATGATATTTGATTTAAGATCAGTAAGTACAGCTGTTATTTTGCTGGTTATCATAACACCTATCACATATCTACTACTGGGATTAAATGTAAATAATACTGGCTTCTTGCCCCCCTCTTCTGTTGATTTTCCTATTCCGGTTTCTAACACTAATCCTTCTTTAATCAAGTTAGCAGTGATTTTGCTTACAGTCTGTTTTGAAATACCGGTTTTCTTAGAAATATAGGTCTGAGTGCAATTTTGTTCCTCCCTAATTACACCAATTACTAACTTTCTATTGATTTTTCTTATTAATTTTGGTTTGCCTGTCTCAAAATCCAAATTAGACCCCTTGTTTCGGAATTAAGATTACAAACATTTTCTATATTTTATACAAAATTTACGACTTTTATTATTTTTCACACTACCTTATAATTTAATTAAGTAATAAATTTCGGCAATTAATTACCAAATTTTATTATTTAGTTTTTTTATTACTTTGTCTATCATTTCCTCTTTTATAGCTCCGTTACTAAAAGTAATCAGACCGCGAAGCGGCATATTTTTAAAAAAGGCTTCTAACATATTCCTTTTATGCTTTTCATCCGTAGCAGACAGCATAATATTTTTCTTTTTAAAATACTCGGTTATTTCCTGAATTACTTCGGCACTAACAGGATCGTTTATTAAATCCCCTACAATTGAATTTTTACTATATTTCTTTTTAACAGTACTGCTGGACTTAACACTAATGGTTTCTTTAAGGGCCATACCCTTTGAAGACCCACCAACTAATATTTCAAAATCACCACTCTCTACATACCAGTCCCCTATCTCTACGTTATAATAAGCAAAAGCCCTTTTACCAAGGCTAAAAGTGACTTCCTTCTCCTCACCCGGCTCAAGCTCTACTTTAGTAAAACCTTTCAGTTCCTTATCGGGCTTCATAACACTACTCTTAACATCTCTTATATACAGTTGTATAACTTCTTTACCTTTTACCTTACCTGTATTTTTTACTTTAACTGTCACATTTACTACCTCATTATCGGACATTTCTTTTCTATCAAGTGAAATACTGCTATATTTAAAACTTGTATAGCTTAATCCATAACCAAAAGGAAATAATGGTTTAATATTCTTTGCATCATAATATCTGTAGCCTACAAACAGTCCTTCTCTGTACTCTACCGTATTCTCCTCTCCAGGATAGTTTAAGTACGAAGAGCTATGACTCAATTTTTGAGGAAAGGTCTCAGCTAACTTTCCGGAAGGATTGGCAATACCAAACAATAAGTCAGCTACAGCTCCACCTCCTGCCTGCCCACCTAAGTATCCCTCTAATACAGCTTTTACCTTACTAATCCACGGCATTTCTATCGGAGAACCGTTACTCAATACCACAACTATATTATCATTAACCTCGGCTATAGCCTCTATTAGCCTTGTGTGATTTTTAGGCATGTTCATATTTTCTCTGTCATACCCTTCCGATTCATACTTATCTGGTAGTCCTGCAAATATAACTGCTATGTCTGATTGCTTTGCCTTTTTTATAGCTTCGCTAATCAAATCCCTGTCCATCATGTCACTATCCATCCTGTATCCTTCTGTATATAAAATCTCTATGCTATCTCCTGCTATCTTTTTAATCTCATCATAGGCATTCTCTATTCTAGTAGGATTCACATTAGAACTACCCCCTCCCTGATATTTAGGATTTTTAGCAAATGCTCCTATTACAGCAAGTATACCTTCTCTTTTTATCGGTAGAATATTATCTTTATTTTTTAGCAGCACCATACATTCCCGGGCAACCTCTCTTGCTAATTGATGATGTAATTCTCTATCATAAGTAGCAT
Source organism: uncultured Actinomycetota bacterium (assembly GCA_964610385.1). GTDB lineage: Bacteria > Actinomycetota > Humimicrobiia > Humimicrobiales > Humimicrobiaceae > CAZBSE01. The sequence continues at coordinate 186,723 of CAZSXW010000004.1, read as the reverse complement.
CTTTCTTTTTATTGTCTGCAGCCTTAAATATAATCTTTAAAAGCCTCTCTACCGCTCTATTTAGGATTCTCTCTTTCAGCTTACCACTTCTTATTGCTTCAATAATCTTCTTCTCTCCTATTCCATAACTTAAGGGCATCTCCAGCTCCAGACCTGCATCCAGTCCATCAACTCTTTCATTTACGGCTCCCCAGTCAGATACTACAAAACCTTCAAAGCCCCACTCTTTTCTTAAAATATCAGTCAAGAGATATTTATTTTCCGAGCAATACTTCCCATTTACTTTATTGTAGGCACACATTACTGTCCAGGGTTGAGATTGTTTTACCGCAACTTCAAAATTGGCAAGGTATATCTCTCTTATTGTTCGCTCGTCAACTTTTACATCTACAGTAAGTCTTCTTTCCTCCTGATTGTTCATAGCGTAATGCTTAATTGATGTACCTACACCCTGGCTCTGCACCCCTTTTATGTAACTGGCGGCTAGTTCAGAAGATAGATAAGGATCTTCGGAATAATACTCAAAGTTTCTTCCACATAATGGAGAACGCTTGATATTTATTGAGGGGGCTAAAATGATAGAAATATTTTCAGCTTGACACTCCTCACCTAAAGCAGAACCTACCTTTTCAAGTAGCTTTCTATCCCATGAAGCAGCCAGAGCAGAACCGGTAGGAAAACAGATTGAAGGCGCACTTTCAAAAAATTTATCACCTATCTGTTTTCTAATACCATGAGCCCCATCGGACATTCTAATCGATGGTATCCCAAGCCGCTTAATTGCTTTTGTATTCCACCAATCCTTACCTGAGCATAGGCTTGCTTTTTCTTCCAGAGTCATCTGGGAAATTATTGTTTTAATATCTCTAGTCATATTATCCCCTGATTTAAAATTCTATTATATTATTTTAAAATGTTAGAAAAAGTTACTTTAAAAATATTTAAAAACTCCTTTACTTTATATCTCATAATGACATACTCTTCTCCAGCCACTCTATCGCTAAATCAAACCAGCATTTACAATGCCTGTTTATTTGATCAGGAGTCGAAGCAGTCGTCTCATCGCACAATGATAAAGCATGCTCTCCACTTCCAAAAATATGCAGTTCAAAATTGACTTTTTCCCTCGCTAACTTAGAAGCAAATTTCAGGGAATTCGAGACATATACAAGACTATCATCTGCTGTATGCCACAGAAATGTCGACGGTGTCTCAAGTGATACAAAATTTATAGGGCTCGCTTTTTCCATCTGGTCTTTAGTGGGGTTAGATGTTCCAAATACCATTTTTCTTGATAGTGCGCTTAAATTTAATTCTTTACCATTCAAATCGCCATGCCAATCTTTAAGTAACTCAGTAAAATCAGTCACAGGATATCCTAGAATGAGCGCATTAGGCTTCAATATGTCACTATCGACATGAAATTTCTCTTTTAAAAAATCCGATTTCCAGAACACCCCCAAGCTCGCTGCAATGTGCCCACCTGCCGAAAATCCGCATACAATAATTTTCTTATCATCCAGGAACCAACGTGATGAATTCTGGCGTAAAATGATTATTGCTTTCGCTAAATCAAACAAGGGTTGCGGAAACCGTGCTTTTTCCATGACAGAATATCTTAGTACAAACGTATTATACCCGTATGACGTAAACTTCAACGCAACTGGCTCTGCTTCCCTATCCGATGTAAACAGATACGCACCGCCCGGGCAGATAATAACAGCAGGACGCTTTTTATTAGTGTTAAATTCCTGAGAATTATCAAGAATATAAGCGAATAATTTTACATCATCGCAGTTATCCCAAAGTTGAACTTCTTCATTTATCACAATAACAATACCTCCAGATCATTACCTTACTTTATTTCGATAAGAATAGATAAAGGTATTTTGAAATTAAATATATTAATGTTTTTCATTTAATAATCCATGCTTTAATATTACAGGGCCAAGAAGTCCGGAGGGTTCAACAGCTGTAAAATTAGAAAAGTTATCTCTTTGTTCTCTTACCAGGGTATTGGTTACATCAATCTGAATTGTATTTAATCCCTTCTTTAGAAGACCACTTATATCGAATCTGTAGGGAGGGCATATCCTGGTACCTGCATTTTGGCCGTTTACCCAGACTTCTCCGATTTCATAAACACTTCCGAGATCGAGAACTGCGTTTTCGATCACATCTTTAAGGCTAAATTCTGCTTTATATCGCATTGTTCCTGAAAAATCAGGGAAATACTTGTGCGAAGATATATCTTTAAGCTCGTCAAGTTCTGCTTTATCGGTAAATTCAGGGTACTCTGTCGCTGAAGCTAAAGAAAGTTTCCATGGCCCTTCTATACGTAAAATTTCCCGATTATCGCCATCCGGCAGCTCTGTATCCATTTGTTTTTCTCCGGTATTACTCAAATATTTCTGTTCTACTTCACCAAATATCGCAATAGCCGATTCATAAGGCGAAAGCTTTAATCGTAGTCTGGTATTATTTTTAGACAGAACTATATCAGCAGGCTTTAGTAAGTTACCAAATGCATCATATAATAAAACCATGCCTGTTAAAGGTATATCTACTGTAGTGTTTATTTCATTATACGGATGTTCATTAAAGAACATAAATATATCCGCTTCATCTTTTCGGTAATGATAATACTGTAGATAAGGATTATTTTCTGAAAGCTTTATTTCGTAAAGGTCTTTTTTACGTAAAAAGGTAGCTAGCTCATTTAAGGCAACTTTTTCACATGACTTAATACATTCTAAGAGTTGAGCTGATACTTTAGGATCATCTTCATCACAGATCCCATCGGGCAGTTTATCTATAAAAACTATTTCAAACCCGCATTTAACTGCATTTTCAATGAATCTTGCCGCTGCAGATGTAATGTACTGGCTGTAAGGAATAATCAGACAGCTATAGCTCTCACCGTTAATAACAAGTTTATTCCCATTCAGACTTGCATTAAACAAATCCATATCGCTGAATACATCAGAAGGTATTATATCGTAATCAATCTGATTTTGAGCAAGGATGCGTGCGGGCTTTTTGAAAAGCATATATTCCCCGCTCCATTCAGCTTCTGCATGATAGAGAATTGCAGCAGTTGCTATATGAATACCACCATTTAGAAGATGGCAGATCCGATTGGCATATTGCATCAGCATTCCGAAATACCTGAACTGGGGATTTCTTCCTCTGGCATAGAAATGTGGAGGACAGTCAGGATCAGGATATTCATATGGCGAAAATGCATGAGGCACCAGCCAGTTGACACCTCTTACCAGCATATGGTCGGTAAGCCATTTCATCAATTTCATCCCCTCCATCCAGCCATACGCACCATAAAGTTCGCATATCGTCCTGCCCTTCTTGAGCGGATCGATATGGCCGAGGGATGCTGCCATTTTTGCAAGACCATAATGATAGAACTCTACGTCCCATGTTCCCGTATTAAAAAACTTTTCGTTTCCTACCACAATTTCTATATAAAAATCACGGTTTAAACAGTTGAAGCCAGGAAGTACCTGCTGAATGACCACATCCACCCCGGACATATCCTGTCCGGCGAGAGCCCGGTAAAAATGACCCACACCGGGTCCTAACCGGGCATGATCCTCAATAACATGTCCAATATACTCAACACCACGGCTATGGCACCACTCTGCAAGCTGGCGTGTAAAGTTTTTATCATACAGACGGGTTATGATATCCATATATTTATACCTGACCAATGGAGTCTTACTTCCCGCGTTATACCATAGACAGGGCAGGTAAAGTTTGAAATCATTTCCCAGTTCTTTTTTTAAAAGCCTGGGGACATCCCTACTCCAGGGTAATGCCATTTTCTTTCTTCCAATGGATTCATCAAAACTGTAACCCTTTGTGTTTCCAATTTGCGGCTCGTCAGAAAAGAAACCGGCAATTGTCTCTCCAAAGTCTTTTTTATAACGGGCAAAATGAGGCTCATAGACTGCATCAATAAGAACACGTACTGAATCAGGATCGATAGTATTGATGTAGTCCGGATTTCCTCCCCCATGCCGTGATACAAAAAGGGTGAATATTCTCCACTGACCTTCAGGTACATCCCAATAGAGTGTCCCGTCACGTAGATTACCGGTAATATCAATAAGCCTGTCATCAACATCTTCTCCGATACCGGTCCTTTTAGATGCTATTATTGCAAGAATCTGGTCATCCTTCTCCAGCCACTTATCAAATAAAAAAGAGGCATTTTCCAAAGGGCCGTATGCTTCCATATGCTTTTCCCTGAGGTATATTTTTCCTTTTTCAGGGTATTTATTTTTAATCCATCCATTGGCATAACCAGTCGGATAGTGTGAATCATCAAGCACCCATACACCCATCCCAAGCTTTTTTGCTTCATCAATAATGATATCCATATCATTCCACCATCCCGGGCCGGCAAAATCAGGGTGGGGTCGTGACTCCACACAGACTGCCCTAATCCCGGATTCATGAACTCGCATCATTTCTTCCCTTAAAATCGATTCCTCTTCTCCGTGCATCCAAAAAAAGGGCAGGATGTAGTTTTTTTCTTTTCCATTGAGTACATCACATATGCATTTGTCCATTATCAGTATCTTTCATCCACTTTTTTAAAAATCTCACAAGAGTCTTTTACATAAATAATATTTTTAAACTGCCTGAATCCTATGCCTTAAGCGAACCTGCAGTCATACCTGCCACAATTTTTCTATTCAAGAAAATATATAGGATTAGCGGAGGTATTGTAATTAATACTACATCAGCAAAGAGCAGATTGAACTCGGAAATATATCTGCCCATGAAATGATACAATGTAAGCTGAACAGTCGCATTTCTTGACCCTGGAAGAAAATATAATGGATTCATAAAGTCACTATATACGAATACTGCAGTAAGTACTATTATCGTGATATTTATAGGTTTTAACAAAGGAAATATTACCTGGAAAAACAGCCTGAACCTTCCACATCCATCTATTATCGCCGCTTCATCTATTTCCTTGGGAATAGTCTTTAAAAATCCTTTATAGAGTAAAGTCGAATAAGGAAACAAAAAAGCTACTTCCAGCAATATCATCGAAAAAATTGTTTTATAAATCTGCAGGCCCTGAAGCACCCAAATTGTCGGAACAATAGCAGGAGGAGCTATCAATCCAAACAGTATTACAAAATTCCAAAATCCGGATAGTCTATCTTTTCTCCTTTGCAGCACAAAGCCTGCCATTGAGCATACCAGAATAACACCAATAACCGAAAAAAGTGTTATTAAAAAGCTGTTTAGAAATGCTTTTATTACAATTCCATTTTGAGCCTGCAGTACATCTGTATAATTCTCTATAATATGATAACTGCTGGGTAAGCTAAGCTTCATCAAAGATGCCTCTTTGCTGGTTTTAAAAGACATAATAACCATGAAATAAAAAGGCAAAAGGAACAGCACCCCTGTTAAAACAATACCAATCGCATCATAGATTATTAATCTTTTATTTCTCATCCTATTTAATACTCAACCTCTCCTCTACTTAAAAATCTATACAGTGGAAACGCCACAGCAGCTATTAAGATAAAGAAAATTACATTGCCTGCAGTCGCCAGGCCATAGAATCCTGCAGTGTATTGTTTATATATAACTGAGGCCAATACATCAGATGCAAAGCCTGGGCCTCCCCTTGTCATAGCCCAGATAATGTCAAAAGATCTTAAACCACCAACTAATGAAAGTATTATAACTGCATTCATAGCTGGTCTTATAAGAGGCAGGGTTATGTGAATTAATTTCTTAAAACTGTTCGCACCATCAATCTCACAGGCTTCATAATAATCAGCTGGAATTGACATAAGCCCTGCAATATATATAACCGTAGCAATACCCACTCCTTTCCACACATCTACAAAAATTACTGAATATAAGGCCAAATTCGGATTTCCCAACCAACTTGGCCCATTAATACCAATAGATTCAAGAAATTGGTTGATAGGTCCATATGTAGGATTCAATAAGCTTCTAAAAATTACTCCTACTGCAATCGTGCTAATAAGAGTCGGATAAAATACTATTAGCCTTAGATAATTTTTAGTCCTTATTCCGCTTGTCAGGAACACCGCTATAAAAAACCCGAATATAACCTTCAAACCGCTGGTCGATACTCCATAGATCAACGAATTTCTTAGACCGATGTTTAAATAGGAATTCTTGAAAAAATTAATAAAGTTATCGAACCCTATAAATTCCCAATCAAATAACGTCCACCTTGTAAAACTGAAAAAGAACGACATAATCACAGGCACAATAAAAAGTGTCCCGTAAATTAATAAAGCAGGTATTGCATAATTATAAGAATAAGTTCTTTTAGTTACGTCCACCATAAGAAATTTCTTTATTAAAGTACTGACCCTATATTTTTATAGGGCCAGTACCGTCTTTGTCACATCATATCACACTAAATAGTGTTCTGTATATTACCATCCTTCTATACCCAGCTGCTGAGCCTGAGCTAAAACATCTGCATCGTAGGCTTCTGCACCCTCTAGGGCTGTCTTCATACCGCTACCGACTTCTACACAGATCTGCGGAAGATTTGGTCCCTTTATTGGGCTAAGGAATTCTAAAGCAGGTGCACTATTACCAGCATCGAAATAGTCCTGTAATTCGAATACTACATCAAGTGTATTACTAGGTAGAGTTATGCCTTTAATCGCTACAGGACCGGATATGGTTTCTTCTTCTGCATAAGCATCAATAGATTCCTGAGTTGAGAAAGCTTCCATCCACAGCATTGCAGTGTCTAAATCAGTACACGAATTGGTTACAAACCATCCATTTGGTGCCCAGGCTGTAAATCCATTGATACTTGGGTCGTCACTTGGCTGTGGGAACATCCCCATAAATTCATAAGCATCAGAATAGTCTGCAGCCATGGCCGGGTAAATAGCAAAATTAAGCATTGGATAGTGGCCAACTTCTCCTCCGGCAACTGCTACAAAAGCATCTCCAAAAGTTGTAGTTGTATAATCCTCATTCATCAGATCTGTTGTTTCTGCTAATTTTTCAAAACTCCTTAATGCAGCCGGTGTATCGGCAAAATGAGCTTTGTTTGCCGTATAATCATCAGCAAAATCAGGGTCAAGAGCGTTTACATTAAAGAAGTCTGCCAGTAATATTAACTGGGCAGACCAGCTATCTCCGAACGAACCCTCTATTGCAGTATATCCAGCATCCTGTATCGTTTCACAGTTATCTATAAACGCATCCCATGTGGTAGGTATATCAAGATCAAGTTCTTCATATATATCTTTGTTGTATACCATTCCTCCTACACCGGAAAAGTTTGCGGGAACACCGTATAATTTCCCATCAACTGATGCAGCTAAATTGAAATCTGTTGTAAAATTTTGTGCAAAAGACTGATCGGAAAGATCAACGAAATTATCTGCTGGGTTCAATGTATGCAAAAGAGCACCTGAATTGAAAAGTAAAATATCAGGCATTTCGCCTGTTGCTATCCTCTGCTTGATGATAGTTTCTCCTTCAGGGCCACCTAAGATCAATTCCAGGTTGCTTGTAATGTTATACGTCTCCTCAATCATATCAATTTGCGCCTGAACTCCTGGTGTTAATGCCTCTTCCCACATCAAAATTTCCAATGAAGTTTCCGGATACACTACTTCTTCTTCCTCCTCTTCTGCTTCCTCTTCTTCTTCTGCTTCTTCTTCTGCTACTGCTACTTCTTCTTCCTCTTCTTCTTCAGCTGTTACTTCTCCTGCTTTTTCACAGCCACTGAGTGAAAAAACTGCTGTAAGTGACATTATCATTACTAATACTGCTAACCATAACAATGACTTTTTCATTCTGATATCCTCCTTTTAAGTGATTGTTCTTACTTGAGATTTGTTTTATATGCAAGCTTAATCTTTAAATCATATTTAAACAAACCTCATATATATTTCTCAATAAAGGACCCCCTTTCCTAACTTACAAATAGATTTATAATTCTTTCTTTATTTAATATTTTTATAACGTTTTTTATTTTTACTTGTTGATGCTAGGGAAACCTTCACATTTTTTTTCTTTAATATTATAAAAAAGGCAAGTTTGACTTTTAGAAAATTTTTTAAATTAGGAAGTAGTTGGGGTTCATTTACTTTTTTTTAAAGACACTCTCCATACCAAGTTTTTTTTAGAAGGTTACTATTATTTTCTTATTAAAATCAAACTTGCCTATTTCAAGTAAAATATTTCTTCTTTTTACTAATATATAATTTTATATTTAGGGATAACAAAATTATATACTATAATCTCACCTTGTATGATACTATATTAATTATATTTGTCAACACTATTTACTAATAGTGTTACCTATGTTTTAATAGTGCAAACTTTTCTTAGTATTTTTATTGGAAAGCTTACAATCAATAACCTTGTTTTTGTATCCAGTAGAACTTTATATGTAAGAAATATGGAGTGTCCACCATAGAAATCTTCAATCTGACTATTGGCTGTAGTAAGCTTAATTATGGTCTCAAAATTTCACAGTTTCTTAATAGCTATTTTTATAGCTCCTTCTACAGGATTTCTTTTCAGTGGAATAAAATTAATCTTCGAAAAATTCTTTTTTAATCCGCTTATTAGAATATTTTTAAAATACTTTTCACATTTAAACAAACCACCAACCAGCACAAGATCAAAATTTTTATCTTCAAATCCAAGTTTATGTGCAACAGTAATAACAGAAATCACTGCTTCTTCCGCTTCTTGAGCTAGTATATCAATACTTACCTCATCTCCCATGCCGGCAGTTCTACACACAGTCTTAGCCAGTTCTCCAATCTTAGCTTTTGAAAAAGGCTGCTCATAGGCCCATTCCGTTAGCTCCAGTATATTCTTTAATTTTATATCTTTTAATATTGTTTTAGATAATAAAGTTTTTCTACCGCGACCATCATAAGCTTTAATGACAGCCCTTAGCGCTTTAAGCCCTACCTTGTAACCACTACCCTCATCTGCAAGGATATAATCCCAGCCAGTTGCCTCTTCCTGCTTGCCATCCTCATTTACCCCAAAACAATTAGAACCGGTCCCTGCAATAAGTATAATCTTATTCTTACTTTCACTTCCTGCCTCGAGACCCAGTCTCGTATCATTGCAAACAATAGTTCTTTTCAAGTTAAGATAATTGCTAAGCCTTCCGTTAAATACGATTTCTCTATAGGTTTCGGGGTCTTTCCCTGTATTATTTCCCGCAAAACCGAAACAAGAACTTATAAAACTGATATTTCCAGAAACATTTGAATTTTTAATAGCACCAAATACAGCTGCATTAAGGTTCTCTATTGCTCTATTTATCCCAACACTCCTGTAACTGCTCGAACCAGAAACTGCTTGAGAAATTTTTTTACCATTGGCATCTGCAATCTGAGCTGTCGTTTTTGACCCTCCCCCATCAACACCTAAAATGTACCCTGGCTGGTTTCTAGAACTTCTCGATGTCATATTTAATTATCACCTCATATTATTACTTGGTTATCTTCACAATTTAATTATCCTGACTGCCATTACCACTCACCTATTTCATAAAAGAAATAGAATTTCCGGAAAATACTTATTTTATAAATATATATTCAGGCTTTTCCAGATTACAACGCTACTTAACGTTGATCCTAAAATATCGATTTATTCACATAGAAAATATTTAAACCTTTATTAAACTTGCCAATAATCAAAACAAGAAATAACTACAGATAAAATTGAAATATTATTTCTCTCTTCTACGAGTTGTGACATCAAATATAACAGCAGCTGCAAGCACAGCGGCTCTGACGATGTACTGTAAAGATATATCGATTCCCATAAGGTTCATACCATTTGTTAGTGACATCATAACAAATGCACCGATGATCGAGCCTGCGACCTTGCCTACACCGCCAGTTGCTGATGCACCGCCGACAAATGCCGCTGCTATTGCATCCAATTCAAACAGTTGTCCCGCTGTAGTTGTAGCAGATTGCAAGCGAGACGCAAACATTATACCTGACAAAGCAGCAAGCATGCCCATTGAACAAAAAACTACATAGGTTATTTTCTTTACACTGATACCGCTCAACTCAGCAGCTTCTGGATTTCCACCGACAGCATAAATGTGTCTACCGAGAAAAGTCCGCGACATAATGAAATTATAGAATAAAAGCACAATCAATATAACTACTGCTGTCCATGAGAGACCTCTGTATCCTGAAAGCACCCAGGTGATACCACCGATTAAGGCTGATATGAATACCAATTTGAGGATGAACAATTCTATCGGTAATACTTTAAAGCTGTAAGTCTGTGTCCTTCTGCGGTTTATTATTGAATTTACGTTGAAAATTATAATGACTATAAATCCGAGGATAAGAGTTACTATATGTACTCCGGGTAAAATACTAGTGCCAGGAATGTCAGGAATGAAGCCGTTGCTTATGGCATTGAAAGCAGCATTTGGAATGATTATTGTGCCTGTGCTTATAGTTGCAAGTTGAAGTGCACCCCTATAGCCCAACCATCCGGCAAGAGTTGCCACAAAGGCTGGGATTTTCATCTGGGCCACCAGGAAACCGCTGAAAAGCCCTGCTAGAATTCCACACATCAATACAAAAGGTATGGCTATATATACAGGCAGGTGCCAGGTTACCATAGCGTGTGCTGCTACCGCGCCGAGGAAGCCGGAGAGATAACCGACTGACAGATCTATGTGACGAATGATAATGACCAGCGTCATACCTACTGCCAGTACCGCTATATAGCCTCCCTGGTTTAATAGGTTGCTTATATTTCTAGAAGAAATAAAAACGCCTTTCGTCGTGATGGTGAAGACTAACCAGATAACGGCCAAAGCGATATACATACCGAATTGACGAATATTCTGTTGGAACAGTTCCTTTGCATCCTTGAGGAGTGATATCTTGGAAGTCTTTGAGCTCATTAGTTAATTCCTTTCTCGGCAAAGTCATCACGGGCGCCTATTATGTAAGCCACTACCCGCTCCCTGAATTTATCAAGTTCACCGACGACGGGATACTCACAGACCTTGCGCCCCTGGCGCAGCACTATCATTCGGTCACTCACCTGGTAGATATCCTCCAATCGGTGACTGATGATGATAATTGAATTGCCTTCTGCCTTGAGTTTTCGTACCAGGTCGAGCACCTTGCTGATTGCAGCTACACTCAGAGCTGCCGTGGGCTCGTCCATAATAGTGATTTTGTTGTTAAAAGCCGTTGCGCGCCCAATGGCTATCGCCTGACGCTGGCCACCGGATAACCTCTCTACTATAGAACGTACAGAGGGGATATCAATATTGAGACGATCTATCAGACGTTGCGTCTCTTGCTCCATATAATGTTTGTTCATCACACTGACCGGGCCTAATTTCGTACTCGCTACTTCACGTCCCAAGAAAACATTGGCGGCCACGTCAAGGTTGTCGGCAAGGGCCAGGTCCTGATACACCATCTCAATGCCCAGCCGGCGCGCTTCCCATGGATTGCTGATATGTACCTTTTTACCTTCTATAAAGATCTCTCCTTCATCAGGGATATATGCCCCGCTGAGAACTTTCATCAAGGTAGATTTACCGGCTGCATTGTCGCCTACCAATCCCAGTATTTCATTACGCTGCAGTACAAGATCTACCCCGCGCAACGCCTGGACACCACCAAAGTTTTTCTTGATGTTCCGCATTTCTACAATTGGTATGGCTTTTGCCATAGGTATCCTTCCTTTCTAAAAAAATATGTGTATTAAATTATATTCTATATTAAAAAAAATAAATTTTGCAGTACTTATTAAATTAATTAAATAACCCCCCTTTAAAATTAAAAAGCTCTTCACTTCGTTCAGGGTATTATCTTTCTTGTGATAAACTCAGATATTATACAGGAATAGTGGTGGACTAGTCCACCACTATTCCTGTGTCAAAAAATAGCTACTTAACTACTACTTCTTAGTCCAGTCCTGTAAATTCGCTGGCATCCCAGTAACCAGAGTCAATAATAGCTTCCTGTACATTATCCTTGGTAACAGTAATAACTACGGATGGCTTAGCAGGAACATCAATAACGCCATTATTGTAGGTAGTGGTTTCTTCAGGAGCACTACCTTCGAGGTAAGCTATAGCTGCTGCTATAGCATCAGCAACTAATGTACGAACGTCCTTTAAAACAGTCATGGTCTGCTTGCCATCAATAATGTACTGTATAGAAGCTATCTCAGCGTCCTGGCCAGATACATAATAATTAGTGACATCACTGTCAGCCGCAAATGCGTCGGCGATAGCACGAGCTGTACCATCATTCGGAGCAAGTAGGAATACTTCGCCTTTGTCTGCAGCAGTAGCAACAGTCAAGTTGGCCTCAGCCAGACTCTTTGCATCATCAAAATCCCAGTTAGTGGTAATCTGGCCGATAATATCACCCATCAAATCACGGTCTGCTGTAGCATCAAGCTGCTGGTCCTGGACAGCAACAGCTTCACTTGAATTCTTGATGACAAAAGTTCCATCAGCAATATAGGGCTGAAGAGTGTTCCAACCCCCTTGGAAGAATAGGAACGCATTGTTGTCAGTGGCAGCACCAGCATACAGGTAAAGTGGATTGCCGGTACCAGTAGCATTGTCAACCAAGTGCTGACCCTGAGCAGCTCCAACAGCAACACTATCAAAGGTCACATAGTAATCAACAGCATCAGTATCACGGATTAAACGGTCATAGGAAAGAACCTTCACACCTGCATCTCTGGCTTCTTCAGCTGCTGCGGCAGCAGCAGTACCGTCATGAGGGCAGATGATAAGGACCTGGATACCCTTGGTGATAAGAGCTTCAACGTTTTCCTTTTCTTTAGCAGAAGAAGCCTCGCTAAAGAGAATCTCAACATCATAGCCTGCAGCACTGAGTGCATCATTGAAACGGGTCTCATCCTGTATCCATCTCGGCTCGTCCTTAGTTGGAAGAACGATACCAACAGATCCAGTTACTGCTACTTCCTCCTCCTCTGCTACTGCTTCTTCTTCTCCAGCCTCTTCTTTTACTGTTTCTTCTTCTGCTGTTGTTACTCCTTCTTTACATCCAATACCTATGAATAGAAAAGACATAGTAAAAATTACTGAAAGTAATAAAATTAATAATTTCTTCAACTTAACCTCCTTAATGATTCTCATCTCCTTAGTCAACTTGTTACAGTAATTAAAAAATCTAATTATTTTCTATGATTCATCTCCTTTCACTTTTACCACAAATCTTTTATAATTACTGTGACATTTTTTTAGGAATTGGCCACCAAGCGTTTCTAAAAAAATGTCATTTTTAATACATAAGATCACCCCCTTCTTATTTATATTCTTTTTTTAAGATGATATCTCTTGGTTGATTCTATAAGGAAATTCATTTATCAGTATAGATTCAATTGCATTAAATGAAGCACCTCTTATACAAGTATCCTCACCGAGTGAAGACACTTTAATCTTTGGGATAATAAAAGGTACGGAACTTTTAATTTTTTTTATGATTGGATCAATAAATAATTTATTTACTTCAGATAGAGTAGATATATCACCACCTAAAACTACTAACTGTGGGTCTATAATTAAAATTAGATTAATTATTCCTATAGATAATAACTCAACTATGGCAGTTATGATATCATTTGCAAGTCTATCGCCTTTAATTGCTGCTTTACATACTAAGGAAGGGGTTATTCTTTTAAAATTATTTTTTACCATCTTAGTAATTATAGTTTTTCTACCTTTCTTAATCTCTGATATGGTTCTTTCCGTAAAACTTCTTATTGATGAATGTTCTTCTAAAAATCCTCTATCTTTTATTTTAAAAGCTAATTTTTTGGAATTGGATATTGTAAATCCTATTTCACCTGCAGATCCGTTAAAACCTCTAACCAGTCTATTATCAATAATAATTCCTGCTCCAATTCCCTTACTTACCTCTACAAATATAATGGTGTCATATTTTTGCCCTTCTCCATAGTGCTTCTCCCCTATAGCGGATAGGTTAGCGTCATTTTCTACAAATACAGGGATATTAAATTCACTGGTAATAATGTCCTTTAAATCAAAGTCTTTCCATTCCCAGTCTCTATAATGAAGGGTTCTTAAAACTCTCTCAGTATTTATATTAACAGCTGCCGGTACACCTACACATATAGCCTCTATTTTATATGGTTTTTGATTTTTACCGTTTGTGTATTTTCTAATAAAATTTCTTGTTTCATTAACAATTTTTTTTATTGCTCTTTTATTTTTTAAAATTACAGAGCCTTTAAATTTATCAACTACTTCACCTTTCAAGTTAACTAAAGCTATTTTTAATCTTTCTTTTCCTAAGTCCATCCCTATTGCAAAAAATTTATTTTTGTTAATTATTAGCGGTGTTGGTCTTTTACCCATTTTTGTTTTGATTCTTTCTGTTTCAATTACATAGCCCTCTTCTATAAGTTTCTCTATTGTTCTGGAAACTGCCGGCGCACTAATCCCTAAATCTTTAGATATTTCAGCTCTTGAAATTGTACCTTTTTCACGCAAGTAATTGAAAATTATTGACTTATTAATCTTCTGTTGCAGCCCTGGATTAGCAGTGTCTAAAAACTTAAATGATCCCCTCATATAATAAGTTACTTACTTAAAGTTATTAAGTTTGTGACCAAATTATAACAGAAAGAATCTATTAGTCAATAGGGTAAATTGCTTTTGTTTTGGGTCTTGAGAAAGCCGATTTGATCTAATATTTTTTATTTCTTTTTAATATCTTAATGAATTTATCTACCAGTCTTGGGTCAAACTGGATACCTTTGTATTTTTCAAGCTCTTTTATAGCTGCTTTTTTGCTAATAGCCTTTTTATAGGGTCTCCCCGTTACCATAGCTTCATAAGCATCAACTATGGTGATTATCCTGGAGAGAATGGGTATTTGTTCTCCTTTCAATCCCTGAGGATAACCCGTGCCGTCCCACCACTCATGTGAAGTTAAAATATATTCAGCAATGCTTGACAGCTGATGTGAAGCGAGTGCAATTCGATATCCTATTTCAGGATGGCGTTTTATAGTTTCCCATTCTCTTTTGCTCAGGTTTTCTTTCTTATTTAATATTATATCGAGTATGGCCACCTTTCCTATATCATAAATAGATGCCAGAAGTGAAAGCTCTTCCATCTTTATCTTTGACAGCTTTATGGATTTTGCCAGCTTTAAAGTCATTTTTTTTACTCTTTCGGTATGTTTTTCAGTCTTAATACTCTTCTCAAACAATATTTCCTCAAGCGAAGAAATTATCGAACTTATGATACTCTTGGAATCTACGAGCTTGTGCCTGTACATATTGTCTTCCGCTTTTTTGATCACCTTAGAAAAATCCTGGTAATTCTTTTTCTTGGTTGACATTCCCAGGGATATGCTTAAAGGTATTTTACTCTTTCTGGTCCTATCGCTTTTATTCTTCACCCTTTTGACTATTTCTGCTAACACTTCTTCATCGGTTTTCGGAAGGAGTATTGAGAATTCATCTCCTCCCCATCTGGCAACTATATCTTCCGACCTGCAGCATTTTTTAAGGACCTCTGCGCAGCCCTTAAGTATCTTGTCCCCTTCCCTATGGCCAAATGCATCATTTATCAGTTTAAGTCCGTTGACATCACCAATAATCACACTCAGCGGCAGCTGCCTCCGGGTATCTAGCCTCTTTAATTCCTCTTCAAAATATGCCCTGTTATATAAGTCGGTAAGCCTGTCGTGAAAAGACATATAGGACAGGCGCTCTTCTGTCCTTTTCCTTACTGATATATCCCGCATCACTCCTTCTATGGCGACCAGCTTTCCATTTTTGTTAAAAAACGGTGTTATCATCCCTTCGTACCATAGTGTCCTGCCGTTCTTATGTATATATCTGAACTCTATTGGTTTTGAATATTTAAAACTGCCGTCAAGCACCTTCTTAAAATTACTTCTGTCTTCCATATGTATTATCTTATTTATTAATTTCGGGTCTTTATAAAACAGTTCGGGTGTGTAACCGAGGTTTCTTTTTACTGAAGGGCTGATGTACTCATATCCAGTTTTAGGGGTCAATCTATATCTAAATAATACATCAGGTATGTTCTCAATGAGAGATTTAAAATACCTTTCATTTTCTTTTAGTTTCCTTAAGGATTCTTTCCGATTCATCCCTAGCCTTTGATGACTAAATTATCAGTATTTTAAGATCTTTATCCGCTTTAACAGTTCTATCCCTTAAATTTGCTTTTATTAATTATAACCTAAATGTATTAATAATTCATTAAAGAAACCCTTTTTATTCATGTATTTTCTCTTTAAAACTGCGCCGCCTATCAATAATTTGATTAAATTGTCAACTAAATATTGACTAAAAAACTTATAGAAATCACTTTAATAATATATTATTAGTCCAATAAAAATTTGTAACTTTTATATATCTTATGATTTATTCCAGTAAAAATTTTGGTGCAGCACTAAAAGAGATAATAGAAAAAAAGAAAATAAAACTAAGAAGTCTGGGTAAAAAGACAAATCTTAATTATAGTTATTTTAGTAAATTAAAAAAAAGAAAAAACTGTCCTCCTATTTCAACCATCAAATTGATCTCTCAAGGGCTGGGTATACCCCCGGAATATTTTCTGGAATACAGGATATATAAGATCAATAAACTTCTTAAAAAATATCCCCACCTTATAGAAACTACGTCTGATTATGTCAAAAATCTCGCCGGCAGGGACGAGCTAAAAGTAGCTGAGGGAAAGAAACCATTTAAAAAGAATTAGATTTATTATATGGTAATCCTATCAGCTTAATATGATTTGACATGAAACTTTTAGAAATCGAAAAATCACTATACAAGATACTGGATAAATGTGTGATATGCCCGCACAACTGCAAAGTCGACAGAAAAACCGGTGAAAAAGGTTTCTGCGGCGCAGGTTCTGAACTGGTGATATCATCTTCGATTCCACATCACGGGGAGGAGCCTCCCATTTCGGGAAGCGGCGGTTCTGGAACCATATTCTTCTCTTACTGCAATATGAAATGCGTATACTGCCAGAACTACCAGATAAGCCAGGAACATGAAGGAATAAAGACCAGTATAGCCAGGCTGGCAGACAGTATGCTGATGCTTCAAAATCTGGGCTGTCATAATATCAATTTTGTTTCCCCTACCATATGGATACCGCAAATAGTCAAAGCTTTATCTGCCGCCAGAAAAAAGGGGCTTACAGTACCCACAGTATTTAACACCGGCGGTTACGATAATCCCAGGATAATAAAAATGCTGAACGGGATAATCGATATTTATATGCCTGATATGAGGTACAGCAGCAATTATATGGCTAAAAAGTATTCCATGGTCAAAGATTATGTAAGATATAACCGTCAGTCAGTCAAAGAGATGTACAGACAGGTGGGAGGATTGAAGCTTGATTCCAGTGGGGTTGCTGTAAAGGGACTGCTTATAAGGCTTCTTGTTTTGCCCCATGATATAGGCGGAATAAAAGAGACCCTTGATTTTATCAAATCTGAACTATCTACAGATGTTTACTTGAGTATAATGGCCCAGTATCATCCTGCTTATAATGCCTTTGATTATCCCAGATTAAAAAGAAGAATCACTGCCAAAGAATATCTGGAAATAGTAAGATATGCAGAAAAAAAGGGCTTCAGCTTTGGATGGACACAGAATCATATATCACTGAAAGTCGAAGAAGACCTGTTTATGCCCGATTTTAAAGACAAAGATATATTTAAATATTATAAAAAATAGCGGCTACTTCCTCTCCTTCTTCCAGGCCATCAGCTCCTTAAGTGTAAGTGTGTTTAAAACATCTTCTTTTTCAAGCCCCGCCCTTCTGGCAATATCCACCCCAAGTCCTATCATATCCATATTATTGGGACGATGAGCATCTGTGTTTATGACTACCCTGCCGCGCATTTCTTTTACTTTTCTGGCATTCTCTTCATCAAGATCAAGCCTGAGGAAATATGAATTTATTTCCAGAGCTTTCCCCCTTTCTGCCGCTGACGATATCAATTTGTCAATATCAATAAAATAAGGTGCTCGGTCCCTAAATACCTTACCTGTAGGATGAGCGATAAAATCAATATATTTATTCTCTACAGCACTTATACTCCTGGCTGTATTTTCGTCTTCAGTGTTCAAAAAAGATGAATGAAGCGATCCTATGGCAATATCCAGCTTCTTTATAACATCATCAGGATAATCCAGTTTGCCTACCTTTCTAATATCTATTTCTGAACCCATCAGAATCTTATAATCGCAGTGTTTTGATTTTAAGCTGCGGACATATTCCGCTTTTTCCTTTATTCTTCCTTTGTCCAGACCTCTGCCGTAAAAATTACTTTCCGAATGGTCTGATATTGCCAGATATTCATAACCGTACTTTTTTATCCTTTTGACCATGTCATTTAAATCTATAAGACCATCACTCCATGTAGAATGAACATGCAGATCGCCTTTTATATCTTTCATACCGACAAGTGCCGGAAGCAGGTTTTTTGACGCCGCTTCTATTTCACCCCGGTCCTCCCTTAGTTCCGGAGGTATATACTGCAAACCAAGCTTGCTGTAGATTTTACGCTCGTAATCATCATGATTATTCTGAAAACTGCCGTTTTCTCTGACCTTTTCCGCATCTACAGGGACATCTATTGCTATTCTCGATCCTTTAAAATATCCCTTCCCGGCCGCCAGTCCTTCCAATTTTTTAAGATGTCTTTTGTTTCCCGTGGCATACAGCAAATCCACTGCCCAATCCCTAAAACTGCTTATAATAAATTCAATTCCTATCCCGAAGTCAGTTTCAAAGACAGCACTTATGTTTTCTTTTCTCAGGTCTTTTCCGCTGGGTTTTTTTATAAAATCAAGAGATTCTATATCTTCAAGCAGCTCCTCGCTTCTGGCAAGATCATAACCGGTGTCATTGAAATAAGGAAGGACAAGTATATCAATGTCCTGCACCAAAGGTTTCTTTCTTCTTAGTGATCCCACTACGGCGGTACCGGCGATATCTTTCATCCTGCCAAGTTCTCTCTTTATCCTGTCCAGGTAATACTCGGCCAGCCATCTTGGAAACTTTCCCTCTATGCTCTCCATGTAATCCAGCGAGGTGCTGAGTCTCTTTATGTAAAAGTTACTGTCCCTTTCCCTGAATAATTCTGTTTTAGCCAAAAAAGCAGAAAAATTTTTGATGTCAGCCAGCCTGTCTTTTAGCTCTTCCAGACTTTTTATATTAAAATCTTTATAGATGGCAAATATCCTTCTTTTACCCAGGCCGCTTACTCTTATGAACCTTATCATTTCTTCGGCAAATCCCGATCTTATCTTTTCATACAGCAGGATCCTTCCCGTATCCAGATATTCCTCTACTAACGGGTAGATCTCCTCCTCTATACCCCGCAGTTCTTCAATTTTTTCACCTGCTCTGATCTTATCGATCAACTCCGGATAATCTCTGAGTGTCCTTGATGCTATTATGAGTTTTAACGGGAATTCTTTGTCTTTTGGATCAGCTTTTAGAATCTCGGCCATATTTATAAGGATATTCGCCAGCTTTAAATTAATCATCTTATAATATTTTCTATGCTATAATCATTTATTAGAAATGCCTAAAACAGATTATTATTATATTATAAAATAATATAATTTATGAAAAGCCCAAATAATAATTCTGCCCCGGCAGACGATCAAAGATATCAATCTCTTAGAGAAAATATGATCCAGAATCAGATAATATCCCGAGGAATAAAGGATAAAAAAGTCATTGATGCCTTAAAAAAAGTGCCAAGGCATATTTTTGTGGACGATTTATATAAAAATTCTGCTTACGATGACAGGCCCCTTCCAATCGGACACGGGCAGACTATATCGCAGCCCTACATAGTAGCACTTATGACTGAAAGCCTGGATTTATCCGGAAAAGAAAAAATTCTTGAAATCGGTACCGGTTCAGGCTACCAGGTGGCTGTGCTTGCAGAAATATCAAGGGAGATCTACACAGTAGAAATAATCACTGCCCTTTACATTAAGAATAAGAAACTGTTGAAAAAATATAAAAACATAAAAATGAGTAATCATGACGGTTACCTCGGATGGGAAGAACATTCACCATATGACAGGATAATCGTGACCGCAGCCCCGGATCATATCCCTCAATCGTTTATCGATCAGTTAAAAGACGGCGGCATTATGGTAATCCCGGTAGGCCCATCAAGCTGGAACCAGATACTCTATAAAGTGATAAAAAACGGCAGACAAATTAAAAAAATACATATATGCGACGTAGCTTTTGTACCTCTGACAAGAAAGTAGAAAAATATTGATATATCTCTGAAAGGCATAATAACTTTCTTTTACTATGAGAACAGGAACTATAAACCTTCCGCTTCACAGGGGAAAAGCACCATACTGGCTGTTTTCCAGGATGAAAGGCTTGTCCAGAGAGATAATCTCAATGATTGTCTCCGAATATGGAACATTAGAAATAATCCGGAGGCTTTCAGATCCCCTGTGGTTCCAGGCATTCGGATGTGTCCTCGGGTTCGACTGGCACTCCAGCGGTGTCACTACCACCGTATGCGGTGCAATAAAAGAATCCATCAAGGGAATGGAAAAAGACCTGGGTTTTTTTGTAGCAGGCGGTAAAGGAGGGACTTCCAGAAAAACCCCTGCTGAAATTGAAAACGCAGCCGACCTTATGGGAAAAGACTTTACTCGTCTTACATACAGCAGCAAAATAATTGCCAAAGTTGACAGCAGCGCTCTTCAGGACGGTTACCAGCTTTACCATCACTGTTTCATCTTTACCAAAGACGGGAGTGACTGGTCTGTAATACAGCAGGGAATGAATGAAGAAAACAAAATGGCAAGAAGGTATCACTGGACATCCGAAGGTCTGGAAAGTTACATCCGTGAACCTCATAAAGCCATCTGCTGCGATAAAAAAGACCGAGTAATAAATCTTACTGCCCTGGAAAGCGATGAAGCAAGAAAAACAATGACCCTGCTTTCCTGTGAAAAGCCGAAAAATATCATAGAAGATTTAAAAAAAATAAAAGAATACCACCAAAAAAATTATACACTCCCCAGAAGACATCATATAAGACTGGATGATATAAGTCTAAAAAGACTGGGGAAGATATTTACCTCCACCTACCAGAAAAAGCCTGAAGATTTTGAGAAGCTTCTTTCGTTGAAAGGTGTCGGTCCAAAGACAATAAGGGCACTGGCACTTATCTCGGAACTGGTATATGGAGTAAAATACAGCATAAAAGACCCGGTAAGATTCAGTTTCGCCCACGGAGGCAAGGACGGTATTCCCTATCCGGTTGACAGGGAGAACTATAACCTTTCTATTGATATTTTACACAAAGCTGTTAAAGATAGTAAAATTGGTAGAACAGAGAAAATAAAGGCAATAAAAAGGCTTTCTTATTTCTATGGATAAAGAAGAAATAATAAAGATTTTAAAGGAAATAAGTGTTCTTCTTGAATTAAAAGATGAAAATCCCTTTAAAATAAGAGCATATCAGAACTCGGCCCGCGCTCTTGAGACATCGGATATAGAGCTGAACAAGGACCTCAAAACAGAGGATCTTAAAAGCATAAAAGGAATAGGTTCGCATATTGCAGAAAAGATAAAGACACTTATCGATACCGGAAGACTCAAATACTATCAGGAGCTCAAGGAATCCGTACCGCCCGGACTGGTGGAAATGCTGGCAATACATACTATAGGGCCTAAAAAAATAAAATACCTGTTTGACCATCTTGGCATAAGCAACACAGGTGAACTTGAATACGCTTGTATAGAAAATAGGCTTGTAGATCTACCCAATTTCGGCCAAAAAACCCAGGAAAACATCTTGAAAGGAATAGAAGTACTAAAAAGGTTTAAGGGTAAATTCCTTTATGCTTCTGTGATAGAAGAAGCCGAGAAAATATATAAAAAAATAGAAAGCTATGAGTTTGTCAAAAGAGCAAGCCTTGCAGGAAGTATGCGCCGCAAGAAAGGAGTCGTAAAAGATATAGATATAGTTGCAAGCACGGATCACCCTAAAAAGGTAATGGATTTTTTTACCGCTCTGGATGAAGCGGAAGATATAATCGCAAAGGGTGACACCAAATCAAGTATCAGGTTGAAATCCGGGATCAATGTCGATATAAGAACTGTGGAAGATTTTCAGTATCCCTATGCTCTCCACCATTTTACAGGAAGCAAGGAACACAATACAGCTATGAGGACAGCTGCTAAAAAAGATAACATAAAAATGAATGAATATGGCCTGTTTAAAAATGACCGGCTTATCAAATGCAGTGATGAAAAAGACATATTCGCATTCTTTTCAATGGACTGGATACCGCCAGAGCTGAGAGAAAATTTCGGAGAGATCGAAGCGGCAAAAAACAAGACTCTCCCAAAACTGATAGAGGAAAAGGATATTAAGGGGATATTCCATATCCACACTACATACAGCGATGGAAAAAGCAGTATAGAGCAGGTCTGCAAGCAGCTTATGAAATCAGGCCTTATGTATGCAGGAATAAGCGACCACAGCAAGACAGCTTCCTATGCAGGCGGAATGAAAGATGAGGATGTAAAAAAGTACTTCAAGGAAATAGACAGTCTAAACCGCAAATACTCCGGCTTTAAAATATTCAAGGGAATAGAATCGGATATCCTTCTCGACGGAAGTCTCGATTACAGCGATGAGATCCTGTCCGGATTTGATTTTATTATTGCTGCAATACACTCCAGTTTTAATTTAAGTGAAGAGCAGATGACGGAAAGAATCATAAAAGCCATTGAAAACAGATTTACTACCATGATAGCACACCCTACGGGAAGGCTGCTTCTGGCAAGGGATGCTTATAAAATTGATATGATAAGAGTGATAAATGCAGCCGCGGAAAACAATGTAGACATCGAACTTAATGCAAGCCCGTTCAGATTAGACCTTGACTGGAGGATGTGCAAGTATGCAAAGGAAAAGGGAGTAAAGATATTTATTAATCCAGATGCGCACAGCCTAAAGGATCTAAATGATTATAAATTCGGAGTCAATATTGCCAGGAAAGGCTGGCTGGAAAAAGAAGATGTCCCCAATACATATTCAGCAGCGGAGATTGGAAAATACTTGAAAAATAAAAGGGGTAAATAGTAGTACCAACGGCCAGTAAGTATCAGGTTTATTAGGATGTAAATATGAAATATAAAAGAAAAACTAAAAAAAAGGGACGCAGCTATAGATTGGTATATGAACCCGCGGTAAAAAATATAAAAAAAATAATCAGGATCTTAAACCGGGAATATCCCAAAGCCGATTCGACTTCATTAAAGAACAAAGATGCCTTTCAGCTTCTTATTGCTACTATTCTTTCCGCACAGAGTACCGACAAGCTGGTAAACAAATTAACACCGGAGCTTTTTAAGAAATACAGGAAACCGGCTGATTTTGCCAGGGCAAATATTATCCGGCTTCAGGAAGATATAAGATCAACGGGCTTCTATAGAAATAAGGCAAAAAGCATAATCAACTGCTCAAAGGACATAGTCTCTAGATTTAAAGGAAAGACCCCCGATAATATTGAAGACCTCACTTCCCTGCACGGTGTTGGGAGAAAGACTGCCAATGTGGTACTGGCAAATAAATTTGGTAAGCAGGCCATAATAGTCGATACCCATGTGCTGAGGATTTCAAATAGACTAGGCCTTACAATAAACTCGGATCCGGTAAAGATAGAGTTTGACCTTATGAAAATAATCCCCAAAAAAAGCTGGAGTGTTTTTTCACACAGGATAATAGCACACGGAAGAGCCGTTTGTCTCGCTAAAAAGCCAAAATGCCCCGCCTGCAGACTCTTGGAATACTGCAGATACGGCCAGGAAAATGCCTAGATTCTTTACCTGTACATCAGTGCATAAAGGCTTATATCTTTTTTGGGATCAAAAACTCCTTTTCCTCCAGGCCCCAAAAGCTTGATTTTCTTAAATCCTGAATTCTTTGCCATCTTTAAGAACAGATTTACTTTCAAGGTACAGAGAAATGAAGAGTTTACAAAAAAGTCCTCAACCCTATTTTCATTTAACACAGTGATTATAAAGTCTACCCTGGTTTTTATTTTTCCGTATTCAAAATGCTTGATAAAAATATAGGTCTTTCCGTCCTCCTCGAATACCTTCGGCTGGTAAAACCTGTTCTTTTCCATTACACCGGAGTTAAAGTTCAGGAACTGGGCTATGGCCAGCCCTCTACCAGTCAGCTTCTTTCTCATTCTTTTTAGAGCCTGCTTTATCTTTCTCCGGTCTCCTAAAATAGACAGAGTGTTCCCCAGAGTGGTTATAAGGTCAAAATCGCTGGACGGGATCTTGTCCAGCCCTTCGAACCCTTCCTTGATTAAAGTGACATTGGCCGATTTTATTATGTTTTTGGCAGCATAATTTATATTTTTTTCCAAAGGGTCTATTGCAACTACCTTTTTTACATACCCGGAAAAAAGCTGTGCGTGATGTCCCGTACCGCACCCTATATCAAGAACACTTTCTATATTGTTCTTTTTAAATACCCCGGAAAAGAAATACTTTTCCTTTTTTAATCTTTCCTTCCAGTTTACCTGAAGGTCATAGAACTCAGGGCTGAAATTAAAATTTTTCTCTTTCATCAGAAAACGTTTATTAAATTCCTGTTTTTACTTTTTCCCACAATCCTATAATAACATAATAACTATAATATGCGTTTGTAATAAAGCCGAATCCCAGGATTTAAAAGAAAACATCTGGACTTAGCTTTAAATTAAAGTATATTATATATAATGTATACGGACGGTTTAAAGGCAATTCTCCTTCAACCAGGAGTTTTATATTTTAATCTAAAGCATCGGAAATGAAAATAGCAGTCACAGCAGATGTACATCTGAAAACAAAAGAAAAATCTCCCGAAAGATGGAATGCACTGTCAGATATCCTGGATAAGATGATTTCCGAAGACATCACCAATCTTATAATCGCAGGTGATCTTTTCAACCAGGAAAGCCGGAATTACTCCGAATTCGATCAGTTCTGTAAAAGCGAAAAATATACCCGGCATCGCATCAAATTCTTTGTAATCCCCGGAAATCACGACCCGTCCATCAGCCAGAAGGACTTTACTTCTGAAAATATAAAAATATTTGACAAAACCGAGATTGCCGGATTTGGAAATCCCCCCGCTTTTTTTCTCTTTATACCTTACCAGCCGACAAAGTCTATGGGAGAAGCAGCGGCAGAATATAAAAAAGACCTTACCGGACCATGGATACTTATCGGCCATGGTGATTATACCGCCGGCCTCCGTGATCCAAACCCTTACGAGCCTGGTATTTATATGCCACTGACCAGGAATGATATCCAGTACTACAACCCAGTCAAAGTCATTCTGGGACATATACACAAGAAAATGAATCTGGGGAAGGTATATTATCCCGGATCACCCTGCGGTCTGGATATAAATGAAACCGGCAGGAGGAATTTTTTAATCATAGACACCAATAATTTTGATATAACTGAAAAAGTAATAGACACCGATATCATATTCTATAATGAGACTCTTATATCCCTCCCCGTCAAAAATGAGTTCGAATATATCAAAAGAAAGACTGATGAGATGGTAAAGGTATGGGATGTCGATAAAAATGACATACAAAAAATAAGGATGCGGTTAAAAGTCAAAGGATACACTTCTGATAAAAATAAGCTACTTGAGGTAATTAAAAAGGCATTTAAAGATTTTACCTTTTACGATAATGAAGAGCCTGACCTCACCGAAGTCTCAGTATTTGATGATCCTGAGAGAACAGCCGTAGTAGAAAAAATAAGGGATGAGATAGAAAAACTTGACTGGGACGACCGGATAACTTCGAAGGAAGATATTATGGAAAAAGCTCTTCATATAATCTTAAAAGAATAATGATACTTCGGGATTAAAAAATTTATGGGAATAAAGATTGACAAGATATCAGTAAAAGAACTGGGGCCGATCAAGAGTTTTACCGGTAGATTCGGCATATTTAACCTGATATATAGTATAAATGAGAAGGGAAAGACGTTTCTCACCGAATTTATAATCCGCTCATTATTTAAGAATATCAGCCGGTGGAGTTATTTAAGAACGGGGGGAAAGGGAAAAGTTTCCATAAGCGGCCTTGAAAAACAGTCGGTTGACTTTTTTCCCGCTTCTTCTAAAAAATTGGAGGACTACCTGGCAGTCAGTGAAAAAGGGCTTCCTGTCTCAATTGCAAAGTTACTTGTAGTAAAGGGCGGAGAAGCCGGAATAGAAAACGGCGAAGGTATAAGTAAATCCTTTATCAAGGAAGTACTGTCCGGCATAAACATACTGGATAAGATAGACAGCGATACCAATATTTCAAGGACAGTAAAAAATGCAGAGGTAGAAGGCAGCAGGATAGGCATCGCAAAGGCCGGTGAAGGTAAACAGTATATTGTTAAAAAAAGCGAACTGGAAAATATTGAAAAATTGTTTGAAGAAATAGAATCTGAATACACCCAGGGGATAATAAAAACCTGCAGGATAGAGGAGAAGATCCTGGAAGGCAGGCTGTCATACCTTGACAGGGCAAAAAAACACCAGGCTTATATTATCTCGGAAAGAATAAAAGAACTGGATACCAGGTTAAAGAATATCCCCGAAGATGAATTGAATAAAATAGAAACAGACGTTTCACGATATTCGGATAAAAAAGAATCTTACGGACAGCTGGAAGAAAATCATAAAAAAGCTCTAAAAGACAGCGAAGACCTGGAATGGCTGGAAAGCGCCCTGTCCTATTACAGGGATATTTCTACAAAGACCGTAAAAACACCCTCAAAATTCCTGGCTGTATTAGGCTATATTTTCGCAGCTGCTGCTACTGCTGCCGCAGTTTTATTTTTCTTGAACCAGAGTTTCTTTAACATCCCGCAGAATATATTTTTATTTTCCGTATTATTTTTCTTTCTGGCCTCAATCGTTTCCTTTCTTGTTTATATAAGAAAAATCCGCAGCTTTTCTAAACAGGGAGTTCAGAGCAAGGAACTGGATAAAATCAAAGAAGGATTTAAGGAAAGAACCGGAAAAATACTTACCGATATTGCTCTTCTTGAAGCAACCCTAAACAACCAGAGGAAATCAAGAAACAGGTCAGACACTATAGAAGAACAGACCGATCCTCTTAGCAATGATCTTAAAGGACTCCGTCTCTCTATAAATCGTAAGATAGCAGCTTTTACCGGAAGAGAAGCCGCTGAGCAGGACTGGAACTCAGTAATCGCCCGTCTCAAGCAAAATAACAGGGACCTGAGAGACCGTATAGACAGGGAAAAAGATGAGATACGAAAACTGGGGATACCGGAAACCGATTATCTTTCGGAAGATGTAAAGATAAAATACGATCAGCGCCAATACCAGGAAATCCAGTCAAGACTCGAACAGATACGTGAGGAGGTAGAAAACAGGGAAGACAGGATACAAAAACTTAAATACAGGATCTGTGAAAAGACCGGAGACGAGCCCAGCATCGGCTGGGAAGAACTTATTGAAAATCTAAGGGGGAAAAGGCAGGAGGTTCAAAATGAATTAAGAGATGTCACCGCCGGTATTGTAGCAGGCTTCAGCGTTCATAAGATAATCTCTGAACTCCGCCTTGAAGAAGACGCCAAGATACAGGAAGGGCTGAAGTCACAGGTAGTCCTCGGTCCCTTAAAAGACATCACTCAGAGATACAGCAGGCTTACACTTGATGACAGCAGACTTATTGTCTCAGACCAGTATGATGATTTCGATATAAAGGATTTAAGCACGGGAGCCAAAGAACAAGTGATGCTGGCTCTCAGGATCGGGTTCACATCAAAACTTCTGGGAAAAGATGCCCTGTTCCTGATCCTTGATGATGCATTTCAGCATTCAGACTGGCAAAAAAGAAAAATCCTGATAAATAAACTTGCGGAAATATCAAAAAAAGGGTGGCAGATATTCTATCTCACTATGGATGATCATATAAAAGAGTTATTTGATAAAACCGGTAAAAATCTTAAAGACGGTAAATATGAAAGCTTTACGCTGTAGGTCATTCTGTCTAACATGTCAGATGGAAGGCACATACCACTCTGTCTTTTTTTTCAAGCTTATTATACTCCCTTACTGCTTCATCGGTCCTTTTAATAATATATTTGATACCGAGAGAATTTAATTTCTCTATCAATCCACTGTCTACTTTCATAAGGCCGGACTTTCCCGTTCCTATTATCAGCACTTCCGGATTTCGCTCCAATATCTCACCTATATCCTCCTCTAAGAGCAGGTGTCCGCTCTTCCGCCACCAATTAGGATTAACTTTATCGGGATAGATTATTACATCCGAGCGGTAAATTTTACCGTCTATAGTTATGCTTCCGAAACTGTATGAATTTATGATCATAACTTCAGCACTCTCCTGTGCACCTGTAATATTGTAGATCATAAAAAAGGAAGCCTGTCTTTTTTAAGGAAAGCTACTGCCTGACTGGATGCTACCATCTTGCCCAGGCCGTTTCTTACAGTCACATTATAGGTAGCTATTTTACTACCCCTGCTGACTTCTTTTGCTTCAGCCCTCAGTATATCTCCCGTTACAGCGGGCCTGATATAATTTATATTGACATCCAGTGCTATGGCCACCGTACCATAGGAATTTGCAGCAGAACCAAATGCTACATCCATCAACGAAAAAACAGCTCCACCATGAGTGATGGAAAAGATATTTTCATATTCTTTTAAAGCTTTCATTTCCACAAGACTATAACCCTGACTGAGCTCTACCACTTTTATGCCAAAAAGCTTTGCATATGGTTCTTCTTCAATATTTTTTTTAATTTTTTCCAGCAATTGCTCACTCATGATTTATTTCTTTCCCGCAGGTTCTTCTAGTTTTTCCTTATCTTCTAAATTACTATTTTTATTCTTTCTGGCAACATTGGAAAGTTTAATAAGCCTGTTATGGGGACATGCCTTGATGCATTCCCCGCACAGGGTGCATCTTGAAAAATCAAATTCCGGAACCGCCCTTTCTTCATTCCAGATTATCCCTCCATTTTCACAGGACTTAAAGCATTTCCTGCAGTGCAGGCAGCCTTCGTCACAACGTTCTCTTCCCGGGATATTTCTTATGGATTCATAGCTGCATAAATAAACTATATTTGCATCCGCAGGTACCAGATGGATCAGTTTCTTAGGACACTTGGCCACACACAGGCCACAGCCGGTACACTTATCCGGATCTATTACCGCTACCTTCCTTTCCTTATCAATGGATATGGCGTCGTTAGGGCATACTGCAACACAATCACCCAATCCGAGGCATCCGTAAGGGCATCTCTTATACCCGCCAAGGAGATTGGCTGCAGCTTTACAGGTCTTGATACCGGCATAATCACCTATTACGTCCGAAATCCCATAACACTGCACCACTGCTTTTTTATTTATCTTGGAAGGGTCCACTTCAATTTTCAATATCTTTTCCAGTCCTTTAAGCATACCGGTATCCTGAAGCACCGTAGAGCAGGTATTGGTAAAGAAAGTATCCTTATCTTTCGCCAGCGCCTGTGCATAGGCAAAACACCCGGGAAAGCCGCAGGCGCCGCAGTTCATACCGGGAAGGTGTTCCGCGATCTCCTCAGCTCTCTTCAGAGTATCAGCTTCCTTGGGAAGAAATCTATTTACCAGAAAGATCAATATCCCGCATATTATTCCGACTGAGCTTAAAATCAAAATAATTAACCCTGTATTCATAAAACCTCAAACCTTAAAAATTTTTAATCTCATACCATGCCGCTGAATCCGATAAAAGCAAGTGCCAGAAGCGCTGCAGTCATAAAAGCTACCGGCAGGCCCCTCATGGACCTGGGACTGTCTGCAAGGTCAAGCTTTTCCCTTATGCCAGACATTATGATAAGTACCAGAGTAAATCCGATCCCCGCACCCAGAGCACTGATCACGCTTGCCAGAATGGAATAATTCTCGGATGAATTTATAAGGGTGATACCCAGTACCGCACAATTTGTGGTAATTAGTGGCAGATAGATTCCCAGCGCCTTGTACAGAGTAATATTGGTCCTTCTTATAGTAAGCTCCACTATCTGTACCAGGGAAGCTATTACCAGAATATATATTACGATGTTCATAAACTCAACGTTGTAAGGTACCAGTATATAATTATAGATTGCCGAAGTAGAAACAGAAGCGATAAGCATCACCAATGTCACTGCTATACCCATGCTGAAAGCATTGGAAAGTTTTTTGGATACTCCAAAAAATGGGCACAGTCCAAGGAATTTGGAAAGGACTATATTGTTTACCAGGACCATGGCAATAAATATGGTAAGAAGATTATTCATTTTTTATCACTCCTATCCATCTAAACAATGCCAACAAAGCTCCTATCACCAGAAAAGCTCCCGGAGGAGAAATAAAAAATGTCAGGGGATGCTCCGAGAGACCCGGCAGTTTGAACAGCTCCCTGCCGAATATCTCCAGTCCTCCTGTCCCCAGTAATTCCCTTGAAAATGATATTATAATCAGTGCAATGGTAAATCCAATTCCTATACCAAGCGCATCGGCAATGGAAAACACTACCGGACTTTTGGAGGCAAATACTTCCGCCCTTCCTAAAATAATGCAGTTTACTACAATCAATGGAAGATAAATTCCAAGTGATTTATGAAGCGGAGGCAAATATGCCTCAAACACCAGGCTCAGAATAGTAACAAATGTGGCTATTACCACAATAAAAACCGGGATTCTTACCAGGTCCGGTGTGGTTTTCCTGATACTGGAAATTATGATATTCGAACACAGCAGGACAAATATGACACCGGCACTCATACCAAGGGCATTGGTAACTGAATTTGTCACTGCCAGAGTAGGGCATAACCCCAGGGCGAGTATAAAAACCGGGTTCGATATAATAATACCCTTAGCAAATTCCCTCCAGAAACTGCCTCTATTCTTGTTTTCATTCATTTTTATCTTCTTTCGTTTTCTATATCAAGGACACAGATAAATCAGTTGTCCAAGCTTTCTATTATTTCGATCATCTTTTCCCTGACGGTATCCACCACAGCTTTTGAGCTTATTGTAGCTCCGGTAATTGCATCTATCATGCCGTTATTCGATTTAAGGGCGACCTCATCTGCCGAAAGCCCTTTGAATTGATCGGTAAAGGTACTTTCGGTTATTCTGGCACCCAGGCCGGGAGTCTCGGTCTGGGTAAGTATTGATATATCTTTGATCTTGAAATCACTGTCCAATCCAACCAGAATATCAATATCACCGCCATAACCGCTTCCACTTGCTATAAAGGCATAACCCGATTTTTCGCCGTCCTGGTATATCATATATACTTCGTTTTCAAGTTTGTATTCGCTCATCTCAGGGAAGATCTTTTCTAGAGTATCTTTGATCTCTTCCACCCGTCTTTCCTCTACTATAGATGAGGTAACACTGTTCAGTGCTATCAGTATCACTACCGAGATAGTCACAATCACTGCCAGAAAAACAATCGGATATGCCTTATTTGTTAAAATTTTACTGCTCATTTTTCTTCTTCTTAAGAAAACCAAACGGCTTTACTCTTATATATTTATCAATCAGCGGAGTGAACGCGTTCATAATAAGTATGGAAAAACACACTCCTTCGGGCATACTGCTGAAATTTCTTATAAGTACAGTCAGTATACCCAGACCCACGCCAAATATTATTCTCCCGTTACTTGTGACCGGTGAGGTGACATAATCGGTAGCCATAAAAAAGGCACCTATCATAAGGCCCCCGGCCAGTATCTGGAATAGTACATCCTTCCCCAGTAAAAAAGAACCCAGGGCTACTGTTCCAATATAAAACACCGGGATCTTCCAGTCTATAATCCGAAATATAAAAAGAACTGCAGCACCTATCAATATTAGCATTACAGATGTCTCTCCCAAAGAACCTCCTGTATTGCCAAAAAACATATCTTTATATAAGGAAAGCTTGTCAGGAATATGGCTAAAATTCTCACTCAAGGGCGTTGCTCCGGTCACAGCATCGTAACTGAAATGAGGAGGGAGAACCCAGGTAGTCATTTCTTTCGCAAAACATACAGACAGGAAAGCCCTGCCTGCCAGGGCCGGATTGAATATATTATAACCAAGGCCTCCAAAGGCCTCCTTGACTACGGCAATGGAGAAAAAAGATCCTATTACTACCATCCATAGAGGAATCCTTGGGGGCAGGACAAGGGCCAAGAGAAGACCTGTAATAACGGCGCTGCCGTCCATTGCAAACCTTCTTTTTCTAAGTTTTTTTATAGCAAATTCAGTAAGTACAGCAGTAGCTATACTTGCTATCATTATATAAATCGCATAATATCCAAAAAAATAAACAGATCCGGCAGCAGGGAAAAGAAGAGCAATAACGACTATATACATTATTTTAGTCGTTGAAAATCCCCTCCATATATGAGGTGCATGAGATATTAATATTTTATCTTTTTCCATTTTTTTATAAGTTTTTAGTTTGCAGCATACTCTTTCCAGTTTTTATATACCCTACAATAGGTATACCTGCCGGGCAGACATAAGCACAGGAACCACACTCTATACAATTTTCTATGTAATACTGTTTGCAGCCCTCAGCAGAACCTTTTTTTACATATCTCACATAGGCAAGCGGCATGAGATCCATGGGGCATATACTCACACATCTCCCACAGTTTATACAATTCTGCTCCACTCTGGCCTTTCCTTCTTTTACCAGTATACAGTTGACTCCTTTGGTGACCGGAAAATCAATATCGGCAATGGCAGTACCCATCATAGGACCTCCAAGGATCAAATAATTGACATTACTGCCTATTTCACCGCATGCTTCAAGTAACTTGCTTACCGGAGTGCCTATTCTCACCAGCAGATTTTTGGGATTCTCTATTTTACCCGTGACTGTGACCACTTTATCCATCAGCGGCCTGTCTTCTATAACCGCCTCGTAAACTGATTTTGCAGTTGCCACATTATTTACTAATACTCCTACATCCATAGGAAGACCTCCCATTGGAACAGCCCTTTTCAGTATGGTCTTTATAAGTGTCTTTTCTGCCCCCATGGGGTATCTTGACTTAAGCGATACTATTTTAAAAATATCTTTATAGTCCATTTTTATTATAAGTTCTTCAAGATGATGGATGGCATCTTCCTTATTATCCTCCACCGCTATAAAAATATCTTTCGGCATCACAGTCCTGCTGATAATATAGAGTCCTGCCAGGACTTTTTCCCCATATTCAAGCATAACTCTATGGTCAGAGGTTATGAACGGCTCGCATTCGCAGCCGTTTAAGATCAATGTATCGATCTTTTTATCTTTGGGCGGGTTAAGCTTGACATGGGTAGGAAAAGTGGCACCGCCCAGTCCGACGATTCCTGCTTCCCTTATTTTTTCAAGAACTTTTTTTCTTTCAATAGAGCGTATCAGTTTTTTCAGCCTGGAAAAATCATCCGAGTTTTCGATGTCAAAAATCTTTTTAATACCGACCCACTGGTCCTGCCCATCAGATTCTATTACCAGGGCATCCATAAGCGCACAGGTGGCCGGATTTAAAACCTTTGTGACTTTTGAGACACTGCCGGAAATCGAAGAATGGATAGGCGCGGAGACGTAACCTTTAGAATCAGCTATTTTCTGCCCTGTTTTTACTACATCTTTTCTTTTTAACGAAGATTCGCATGGAGCACCAATACTCTGGTGAATAGGCAAAATGACTTTTTCCGGTACCGGAAGTTCTTCTATAGGTACTTTAGCGGTTATTTTATTCTCCGGTAGAGAAAGCCCTCGAAATACGCTTTTTTTCTTAATTACTACTTCCATTTGTATTTGTAAAAAGTAAAAAAGTCATAGGTAATTTTAATCAATATATTCCAAAAGTCCAGAAGATTTAGATATTTTTCTATTATTATCCATTATTAATGTTTCAACACCCTCCAGAGACTTCACCATTTCCATTCCGTCATCAGGACCCATTACAAAAACAGAAGTCGCCAGAGCATCAGCTTTCATACATGAATCTGTTATTATAGTCACACTTTTACAGCTGTTGGCAGAATAGCCGGTTCTGGGATCGGTTATATGATGAACCTCTTTTTCAAGATCATAATAGCGGTGATATCCTCCGGAAGTGGTGACCGCCTTATCCTCAACAGTAAACGTTGCAATGGTATTTTCCGTATCATCAGGATCCTCCAGCTGTATCACCCATTTTTCACCGCCTGTTTTGGTGCCAATTGCATAAAGATCACCCCCTGCATTTACAAGAGCCTGCCTGATACCGTGATCCATTATCACTTTTATTGCTTCATCAACAGCATAACCCTTGGCAATAGCATTAAGAGTAATAGACATTCCATCTGTCATAAATTCTATCCTGCTGTCACCGACTTCTATCATATCGGAACCCACCAAATCAAGCACCTCGCTTATTTTCTCAGCCTGTACTTCCTCGCTTTCCTGCCACAAACCTCCACTCCAGAGATCTAACAATGGTTGAACAGTTATATCAAAACAACCTCCGGAGATATTATAGTAATAAATGGAAGCATTTATCAGCTCCAAAAACTCAGGAGAAGGATTGTCAAGATAACCGTTTTTATTAAGCATCGATGCTTCACTGTCTTCATCATAGATAGAAGCAATATCTACTATCTCTTCCATCCTTTCAAATGCTGCATCTATGGCTTCAGTACCAGTCTCCTTATCCGAAAAGACGGTCATACTTACATATGTGTCCATAAGTTCCCTGGTTTCTTCTATCCTTTCAATGGTCCTGAACTTACATGAGCCTGCAGGTAGGAGCAATAAAATAAATACTAAAAAAACACCTATAATAATAGGTGCCCTGATATTACTGTTAAAGATTTTCACATATACCTCCCTGAATTTTATTTATTATTTTTGATAGACTCATCCTGCAATCTTCTGATTTTCAGCAGCAGTGACTCTTCACCAAGATCTACATCATCATATTTTATTGGCTGGTCTTTTTCGATATCTTTTTTTAAAATACAACCTTCAGAAAGCCCTACCGGCAGCAATTTTTCCTTTTTTGCCATTCCATACTCCTCAATAAGACCGTAAATAGTATATCCTCCGATACCATCAAGCTTCTCACCCTCTTTTAGGTCCCTTTTGGCCAGAGTGACTACTTCAGATATCATGCCGTATTCAGGAACCAGTGTAGGTTCATGGTAAAAGTAAGTCCTGGCAATAGATATGGGAGTTTCAATGCTGGTCAGATGATAGGGCCGGTAAAGCAGGTAATTAGGTCCACTTCCCAGCATAAGATATTCGAGGTCGGCCTTTACTGTTTTGTTTTCTGTTGTGTAAATCAAAAAAACACCCGGAGCAAGGTCTCCAATGGCAAAATCAACTACCCCCTTCTTCGATAATATTCCACCGTCTTCTTTCAAACTGAACACCTTGATAAGATCCTTTATATCCGCTTTTGGCCCATGCATTCCCCTGCAATCCGGTACAAGCCCGGTTGAATTTGAAAGGCTGGCCATCTCAATCATCGACTTGGTACCGTCAACAAACGATGTCATCATCCTTGGGCTTGAACCCTTGCTCTGAGCATAGTCTTTTAGTGTTTTCGGATTTGCATATCTATCCAGGGGATTGTTCTTACCTTTCCCGGCTGCAACTACCTCCAATCCCAGTGCATCCGCAAAATCATATAGTTCCTTCAGCGCAGCAGGTTCATCACCTGCTGAAACAGTATATATCACTCCTGCCTCATCAGCGAGTCTTTTAAGTCCCGGTCCGATTACTGCATCAGTCTCTACATTCAATGTGACTATGTGTTTTTTATGCAAGACGGCATTATACGTTATATATGCCCCCGCTCTGGGATTTCCGGTAGCATCTACTATTATATCCACACAATCAAGAGCAAATAATATATCAAGGTCATCCGATATTATTACCTTGCCCTTTTTTACCATCTGATTTATTTTCTCCCTGGTCCTACTGTCCATACTGACATGCTCTGCTTTGACTATTCTTTTGTTATTCTCCAAATCCTTACCGCTTCTGAAACCTATAAACATGATCTCACTATCACTTATATCTATCTCCCTCAGTATGCTGCTTATCCTTTTTGCGTCGCGGTTTGCCACTGCGACTACCTGTATCCCATCAAGTTCCCTGATATGAGATATCAGTCCCCTGCCCATCTGGCCTACTCCGGCTATGGCGACCTTTATGGATTTTCCTTTATTTTTAAGATCCTTTAATTTTTTATTGAGACCAAGCAAAGAACTCTCCTGATTAAATTAAAAAATATGGCAAACAGGAGTAATTATATTACAATCCTTTTTATCATTAAACCATAAATGTCAGCTTAAAAAATATATATTACTCCAGCTGCAGAGATTCCAGCATTTCGCCGTATACCTTATCTGCAAATCCCTTGTAATACATGACAGAGATTTTTAAAAACAGATAAAGCTTGCTGTTTCTATTTATAAAAATCAAGTCTATATCCCAGCCGTTTTCACTTTCACCCGGATAGTTATAATTTATTAGTTTATATTCTGTATCATCTATCTCTCCCGAACTCTCTGTCTTCTGGACTTCTGTGTCATTATCTAAAATTTCTATAT
The DNA here is from genome assembly GCA_964610385.1 of uncultured Actinomycetota bacterium. Classification (GTDB taxonomy): domain Bacteria; phylum Actinomycetota; class Humimicrobiia; order Humimicrobiales; family Humimicrobiaceae; genus CAZBSE01. Next base: position 149,956 of record CAZSXW010000004.1, on the reverse strand, counting down.
CCAAATCCTTTACTATACTATCAGCAAAATCAGAATATTCTTCTTTACCGGGGAAGTATCCTTTCTTCAAAATCCTCATTTTGATCCTGACATCTATATAATCAGGCTCTGGAACAAAGACCACCTCAAGTCCATTTTCAATATCTTTTTCCTCGTAGCTCCACCCGTCCGGATAACCGATAGAGAATTTGTAATCCTCACTCTGGTAGATATTATTCTGATCATAAACAGCATCAGGCATTTCTTTCCTAACTATCTCAAAAGAATGGCTGCCTTCAAGCAAATTGTTATGAAAGACTTCCAGCCTGTAATCACCAATAGGCCATGGCTCATCGTTGGATATCACAAACACAATATAACTTTCCAAATAATAATCGTCCTCAATGGTAAATTGATCTTCTCCCAGCAGCTCGTCCTCACCCCGGTACCATTTGACTCCTATGTAATCGTCCTTTTTTTTACGATTCAATTTGATTGAAGCTTTAATGATATCGTCAGGATAAAATCTATTAAAAACTTCCGCTGGCTTCCCCTGATCATCTACCTCCTTAGATAATGCGACCTCTATTATCTCAAGCTTTGGAGCTTCAATAATAAAATCAGTACTGCTTATAAGTTGACCATTGTGATAAAAATCGACACTGTAATTTCCCGGTTCCCCTATAATTCCTCCCTCTTCACCTGGTACGATGTAATTTGAGAGATAGCCTTCCATGTAGCCACTCTCATTTTCAGAATAGCTGCCTGTTGAATCAGCGATCACTTCTTTAGTATCTTTGTTCTTCCAGATAAATCTCCATACATCTTCAGCTTTTACCCCGGATGCGTCAATTACTGCAAATATTTTTTCAATTCCAGTATCAAAGCTGTCTCTTATTTCCAAAGGAGCAAAAGTATCCGTATCCACTTCCGGGCAGACTACCAGTTCACCGAAGTTTAATTCCGGCCTGCAGGAGGGAGTAAGAAATATAAAGGTAAATAGTGCTGAAGCCATGATTATAATCATTATCGCTTTTACTGCATTTTGATTTTTTATTTTCATATCGGAAAGATTTCTAACAATGTTTAATTTATATTGACAACGACAGGCAGATGGTCCGAAGCAGTACTGTAAGGCACATCCACCTCTGATATTTTCAGGTCTTTTGTCACCCAGATATAATCTATTCTTCTATAGGGTTCATAATGCACCCAGGTCAGTTTTTCTTCCTCCCCCAGCTCAAGCTGTGAATCTATAAGTCCTGCATCATAGATCTTTTTAATTTCAGGCTCGTAAATTTCCGCATTGAAATCTCCCATTATAGCGGTCCTTTTCAATCCACCCCATTCTTCAAGGATTTTTTCTACCTGTTCTTCCCTTATTGCGCCTTCACCTTTTACATGATGAATGTGGACACACATCACATTTATATTTTCTCGCCCTTCAAGCTCGACTTCTGAAATAAGATAGCTTCTCCTTAGCGGTGCACCCAGCTGCGGCAGATATCCGCTCTTTATTAGTTTTAACGGATAACGGCTCAAAACGGCATTGCCCCAAACGGCATCCGATGCAGGCATGAACAAGTAGTGCATATCCAGCCTGTCCGAAAGCCATAAAAGAGTATCTGCCGAACCATTTATGACCCATCCCCTGGAAACTTCCTGAAGACATACTACATCGGCTCCGCTGTTCTCGATTACTCTGGCAATACTCTCAAGGTCGAGAAAACCTTTAATATTAAAACCCTGATGTATGTTATAATCCATTACCCTTACAGGCCGTTCTTCATAAGCATCCCTGTCTATATTTTTAGGAGGAAGAAACATTATAAGCGGCACTACAAGCAGGACCATAGTAAGATAAAGAAAAGCCGGTTTGATGCCAGTAAACCTTTGATTTATATTTCTGGCTCTGGTACTCCCGAATGCTGCACTTATAAGACATGATGAGAACAGAGCACAAATAGATATTAAAGCAGCCATTACAACAGGAATCAACCAATTTCCGAAAGGCAAATTAAGGTCATAGCTTCCGTAATATATGAAGGCAAAAATAAAAAATATCAGTCCCCCGATACCGGCAGCAGAAGTATCTTTCCAGGGAATTTTTATTAATGATTTAACTGACGATTTATCCAGAACCACGATAAGAAGCCAAAAAGCTCCTATATTTCCAAAAATCACCTGCAGGATATATAAATATCCTGTAATATCCGGCCAGAAAGACAACAGCAGAAATAAAACACTAAGAACAGTAATCGGGATCCTGGCTTTCCTTATAGAAAATATAAAGATAAACGCGAAAGCTGCTATATTTGACAGTAATATCACTACCAGCGAAACACTTATTCTATTCCCGGTGACTGCATCAAATGAAGCAATATTTTGAAATTTTAAAAGCTGGAGAAAAATAAATGGCATAAATACAATCAAAGTATAGAAAACGGACCTGTCGCCGTCGGAAGGTCTGGTGTTGGCAAGGTCAGGATATATCTCATGAACAATCCATAATTTTACTGCCACAACAAGCAGAACAGCAAATGTTATATACCAATCCTGCCTCCATATCATATCCCAAGTCCCGAAAAGACCGCTTACGGCAGTTACAAGACTGATACCAAAAATAATACCGGGGAAAAAAGTAGATAAAAGTCCGATTTTTCTCTGCTGGATAAGGGATACGAAAAAAACAAAACTCGCCATCCATAGAATAGTGCCCAGAGCTGACACCGCAAGACTCAGAGGAGGCCAGGAGTTTATCTGCAGGACAAGCCTTATAATCCCGATCCCCGCTGAAAGAATCCACAACACGATACCATACCTTAACCTGTATAAAAAAGCTGTGGCAAATACCAGTATAAAGGTCACTGCTGCATAAATACCTACATCGGTAAGTGATATATTCGGCCTTTCTCTAAAGAAATTTACCAGTAGAGACAGAAAAACCTTGAGGATCTCAAGTCCAAAAAATATATTTATGGCTACTACAAAAAAATAAAGCCACTTCGATTTCTTTACAGGTATTAATTCTTTCATTTTCTATAAATTATAACTAATTGCAGACAGTTTATCTATTTATAAAAGACTTATTAAGGCTGCCCCTTATTGGGAATCACGCATATGATACTCATACCTTTTTCACCTGCACGGAACTGATGAAGCTCTGAAGGTTCTACAAAAATAAAGTCATCCCTTTCGATTCCGGTTTTCTCATCACCCTTAAAAACGTAACCATCTCCTTTTATAACATAGACTTCATGTTCCCACTTGTGTCTGTGCCTTGGCGTATAACCACCTGGATCTATTTCAAAAAGCCTCATGGCAAAATTCGGCGTACCGTCTCCGGCAGTAAGCATGGGATAAAACCTTACCCCTTTCATGTCCTCATTTTCTTTGATCTGAGGGCTATAATCCTTTTTCTTCTTGATTATCACAAGAACTCCTTTAAAATCGGATATAACAAAATAATAAAGATTATATTAGATTACATAAAAAATAAACATAAATAAAAAAATTTTTATTGTTTTTCCGCCAGAAGCTTTATTTCTTTAAAGACCTCTTCCAGTGCACTCCCTGCCGTTTCGTGCCACACTTTATATGCGCTACGGTCAAAATGTGTCCTTCCCTTATTTATTATAATATATTTTTTTGCCATCGCAGGAAGACTTCCTGCAGGAATGATCTCAAGGCTTGAACCCACCACAAGGAGAAGGTCACTCTCTTTTACTTTTTCAGCTGCTTTTATAAAACAATCCGGAAGTTCATCTCCAAATAATACCACATCAGGTCTTAATATACCCCCACAGCTGTCACATACGGGGGGTATGCTTCCGCTTTTAACCTTTCCGGCCAGAAAATCAAAACTGATTTTTTCCCTACAGGACATGCAATGCCCTTCTCTCAAGTTTCCATGAACCTCGTATACTTTCTCTGAACCAGCTTTCAGGTGAAGACCATCAATATTCTGGGTGATGATGCCTGAAATGATGTTTTCCTTTTCCATCTCTGCAAGAACATAATGCGCCTGGTTGGGACTTGCATTCTTTATTTCTTCAAAGAAATCGAGCATTGGCACCGCCTGTCGGTAAAAACCTTCCGGGTCTTCATAAAGCTTATCTCTGGTCATTATCGAAGCATCAAATCTTGACCATATTCCCCCGGGACTCCTGAAATCAGGTATCCCGCTCTCAGTAGAGATACCTGCTCCGGTAAGGACCACTACATTGCTGCTTTCAAATATGACCCTTGCTATACTTTTTAACTTTTCTTTATCCATGACCATTTATATAATATTAGGTAATTATCCCCACAACGTAGGTAATAAATTATGTTTAAAAATATTATAAAGAAAATTAAAAATAAAGACAAAAATTTAGAGGGTTTATGGGTTGCTGTAGATGATTTGGGAAACATAATAGGGTTTGATAAAAATGTGAATATCGTTGAAGATATTGCAGGGTTGTATAACGAAAGAAATTTTGAGAATAAAAAGAGAATTATTCAATTAAAAGATATCCCAATAAGGGAAAGAATAAAAAAATATCTTTAATTTTTTTTATCCCAAGCACCTTTATTCTTACGAGGAACAGATTTTGATTTACCACGTTTTTCAATTGTTGATAAGACTTGTTTGGCTAAAAAAACCATTCTGTTTTTGTTCTTTTCTTGCATTGCTTTGTGAAAATCATTTTGGATAAGCATTGAAACACGATAATCATCCATCAGCTGTAAAAAATGATAGCCGAATTCTTGTATTTTCTTATCATCTGTTGATTTCTCAAAATCTTCTATTTCTTTCTGAATTTTTCTTGACGAAGTTGTCATAATATTCCTTTCATTCTTTGATAATTTATTTATGATTTATAAATATTATAACAAAATATTAAAAATTTGTTTAATTAATTTTTAAAACAAGGTTGAGATATGTATAATAAAAATGTAAGATATGAGAGTGATTATTATTTAACCAGGGGTAATCCAATGACAATGGTTATTGGTATAAATTGCGGTGATAGTGTTATTATTGCGACAGATAGCAAGGCATCTTCCGAGAATGATAATTTAAAATTATTGGGTGTTCCCAAAATATTTCCAGAGCAAATTAATAAAAATATAACCCTTGACATTGCTGGGGCAGGTAATCCAGCGTATATAGATTTTTTCATAGAATATATAAAGAAAAACTACAGTAATGGGATCAATAACCTTGAAAAATTTAAAAAGTTATGTATTAAATCAATGGAAGAAATATTAAATGAATTCTATTATGAAAAAATAAGAAAATTCAAAATTCCAATAGACCCATATAACCAGTATGTTTATTCTATAAATTTTCCATTGTCAATAATGATTAGTGTATTATTCAATAAAGAACTTGAAATCTTCTCCCTTTCTTCTGCCCTAAACATAAAATCAATTAGGGGGTATTTCCCGATAGGTACATCTCTGGGGAAGGGACTAACAATATATATTTTTAAACAGAAATATGGTATTGATCTTCAATCCATAAATGCCATAGATTTTAATATAGCCATAAGTTCGGTTTTATATATTATGGAAAGAGTCAAAGAATACGATGATATGTGTGGAGGAGAAACCCAATTGTCAATTCTGACCCCCAATGGCTATATGGATGAAGGATTGCTAAAAGCCAGAGGTTTTAAAGGAAGAAAACCCAGTTTTAAACTTATTTATGAAAAAGAAGAAAAAAATTAAAAACAAAGATATTCCAAAAGATTATACCAGGGATAAATTCTTTAAAGATTTAGATAAAATATGCAAGAAAATCAAGCCCGAGAAGTCTTTGAAACGCAAGAAATCATCTGGTAAAACATAGGTATTATTTCTTCTCTATTATTGTATCTAAATACATATTCATTAACGTATTTTTGTAAGTGCTTTTTACTGACCGAATGATAAACGCCATTTATGCCACGTTTAAACAGTGACCAGAAACCCTCAATGCTGTTAATATGGACGTCATTAATAACATAGACTTTATCAAGATGATGAATAAATTCATGTTTGTATCCTAATTGAGATAACTTCTTGTAAGACGGGTATTCATCAGTATAAATAACAGCATTTGGAGTAACATTTTCTTTAATTAGCGGTATCAGAGTATCTGCTTTAACATTGGCAATCTTTTTACAGACCAATTTACCCTTGCGGTTAATGATACCGAAGACTATGGACTTGTTTTCTGCACCGCGACCGACTTTACCCGTGCTGAGTCTTCTACCGCCAACATATGTTTCATCAGCTTCAAATGTGCCACTTCTTTTAGTGGGTTTCTGGTATAGCATTTCTCTTATCCTGTTAAATATGCGCCAAGCAGTTTTATATGTAACGCCAAGCTCTCTTTGTAATTGCTTGGCAGATATACCGCAACGGGTAGCACTCATAAGATACATAGCATAGAACCAGTTTCTAAGTGAAGTGGTTGAGCGGTGAAATATTGTATCGGCTGTCGGGTGGACGTGATGTCCGCACCTATCACAACTGTATGATGGTCTGGATTTAACTTTATGGTGCTTGGTTATCTTACCACACATCTTGCAATAGATACCGTCAGGATATAATTTGTTTTTAAGATATTCAAGACAGGCATTATCATTGGGGAAATGGGCATTGAAATTATCAATAGTAAACTTGTTCATAATCAGTCCTTTCGAAAAAATTGTGGCAATTAGCTAATGTAAGTTATAATTATTAATATTTATAATTTATATAATATATATAAGAATATATATAATATAAGAAATACAACTATATGAGGTTATTATAACTTAATTGTATACCTACGTCAAGGGGATAGTTACCTAATATTATATAATTTATATAAAATCTTCCAACTTATGCTCCGGCACCGAGGGAGATTGGAAAACTGTATCGTTGGTAAGGGCAATGAAAGTCATGTCATCCAGCCTGGAAGGAGGAAATTCATTTATGGAAGATTATACCTATCATTTAGATCTAAGTTTTATGAAAGTATTAGGTGCTCACACGCTTAAAGTCCGTGAATTAATTGCATTAAAAAATGAAAAAATATTAATTGAAGTACATCCAAAGTGAATTTAAAAAAGAACTAAAATTGAACTAAATCTATTATTATTTATCTCAGGGAATCAAATAAAGAGATTTTTATAAAATAATTTCTTTTAAATATACATAATCTTTACATTAAGCACTTTTTTTATATTTTTTTACTGAATTTCTCTTAATTAACCGGCATTTAATCTTATATGATTTTTTTTTAACTTTTTTTCCATTTATCAAATCAATCAATATCTCAGCAGACTTGATTCCCATTTCATTTAATGGTAAATCCATAGTTGTAATCGTGGGTCTATAAAATTTGCTGAATTCCCTATTATCAAAGCCTATAATCGATAAATCGTTAGGTACTGAATGACCAAATCTGAAAGCAGCTTCAATCGCTCCCGCTGCCATTAAATCATTCATAGCAAATACTGCTGTTGGAATCTCTGTTTTTTGAGACAAGATTTTTTTAATCGCATTAAACCCAGATCCAAATTCCCAGTCTCCAGTCTTAATATAATCAGGATTATATACTATATTATTATCCATAATTGCTTTTTTATAACCCTTAAGTCTTTCACGAGTAGCAAGAGAGTCAATCGGCCCGCTTATTACAGCTATCTTTTCATGTCCAATATCTATGAAATAATCGGTAATCTCATAAGCAGCAAGTTTATCAGCATAATTAACACAGTAATCACTTCTGGTAGTATAACAATATGTATATAACAACGGCTTATTTATCTTTCTTCTAATAATACCGGTTACATTCCTGGGATGAACTCCGATATAAATTATTCCTTCAATCTGTCTGCTCAATAAAACATCTATGCTTTCAGAAATTTCCGAAATACAACTATTAATTTTAGAATAATTAATACCAATTCGTTTACTTAGTCTCAGATTAGTTAGTATAATATGGAATCCCTGTTCCTCAACAAATTTATTGATTCCATCTATTATACTTGAAGAGTTAAAAACCGTTATATCTTCTGCAATAATTCCGATAGTATTGGTCCTGCTGGTCCTTAAGCTCTTGGCAATGGTATTTCTTTTATAGTTAAGCTCATTTACAATTTTAAGAATCCTTCTACGGGTCTTCTCACTTATTTGTCCATTATTGTTTAATACATATGACACTGTAGCTGTTGATACACCGGCCTTTTTCGCAATATCTTTAATTGTAGGCATCTATTTTTATCACTTCCCTAATTCTGCTCTTTTCCTGGTCGAATTAAATATAATAATTATATATCTTCTGCTTTGCTTTTTAAAATGTGTTACTTGCTTCCTTTTTTTTACAACCCATTGCAAGTCATTAACACTATTATCTTTTATATCTCATTAACCCATACAATCATTTCCCCAGGGGTACGGTTTGCCCAGACATAATACGGTATAAATTTTATATTAACAGATCGGTATTTTGACTTTATATCAGCTCTGTACAGTTCTTCACTCCAGGTTGGATCATACCTTTCTGCTCCGGCATTTATAGTCATTATCCCTCCAAGCAGATTATCATCGAACTCCGCTTTTAATTTGGATTTATTTGACAAAACGATCTCATGCAAGTTCGGCCCATTATCGACCTCCTCAAGGCAATAAACAACAGGCCCACGCTGAACTGCGATTTTACCCATATTAGCTCTTACAGAAGGATGTGCTTTTACACGCTTTATTTTCATCGGTAAAAATAATTTAACAATATCCCCTTTTTTCCATATCCGTTTTAATTTTATATAGCCACTTATTTTACTATTATAAACATCGATCTCACTACTATTGACGTACATTTTTGCATCGTCACACCACCCGGGAATACGTAGCAATAGCGAAAATTCTTTCTCCTCATCCGGTGAAATAATGATCTTTACTTCCTCGTTCCAGGGATACTGTGTTTCCTGCATTATTTTCACTCTACTTCCAGACATTTCTATCTCTACTTTACTGCTGATATACAAATGTATATATACTTCATCACTATATTTTGAATATATGTACTTACCAATAGAAGCTAACAATCTTGCGACATTTGGTGGACAACAAGCGCAACTAAACCAAGGTTGTCTGGTTACTTTTACATGTTCCTTTATTTTACTTTTCTCACTTGCTTCTGGCCAAACCTCAAGTGGATTTACATAAAAAAACTTTTTCCCATCAAGCGATATACCGCTAATAACTGAATTATATAATACCTTTTCCATAATATCTGAATAGATGTTATTTATATCAATTTGAAGCATTCTGTGGGCAAAGAATACCAGACCTATTGATGCACAGGTTTCAGAATAAATTGTATCATTAGGCAGATCATAGTCAAACGTAAATGATTCTCCGTATGAAGTAGAACCTATACCTCCGGTGATGTACATTCTTTTTAATATAATATTTTCCCATAGCTTTTTACATGCATCTATTAATGTCTTATCACCTGTTTCTATTGCAACATCCGACATACCAGAATATAAATATACAGCTCTGACACTATGCCCTTCAGCTTTGGTTTGGCTTCGCACAGGTAGATGAGCCTGATAATAACTTAGATTTAAACTATTCTGTATCTTATCTGCTTTTTCTCCTCCGTCTTCTGCTTCTTTTTTAAAATAATTTGGATCCCTGCCCCTTTCATCTATAAAATATTTACTAAGATAAAGATACCTCTTTTTGCCGGTGACTCTATAGAGTTTAACCAGGGCAAGTTCAATCTCTTCATGTCCCGGATATCCCTTTTTTTTATTTGGTTCCCTTCCAAATACTGAATCAATATGATCTGCAAATCGACACACTACATCAAGCAGCTTACGTTTCCCTGTTGCTTCAAAATAAGCTACAGCAGCTTCAATCATATGTCCTGCACAATAAAGCTCATGACCATTACGAAGATTGGCCCATTTTTTATCAGGCTCCTTGATTGTAAAATATGTATTCAAATATCCATCATCCTGTTGTGCTTTTTCAATAATATCAATTATTCTATCAGCCTTTTTTTCCAGTTCAGAATCTGGATTTATAGTCAGACTAAATCCCACAGCTTCCAGCCATTTAGCAAGGTCGCTATCTTGAAAAACCTGCCCGTAAAACTCACCCTTGGATAGGCCAGCAGCAATTTTAAAGTTCTTTATTGCATGGCTGGGTTCTGTGCCATTGATATAATCATTTAATACATCCCACTGATATGGTATTACCACATTCTTAATCAGATCAATATATCTCCCCCAAAATTCATCATTGATTTCTACATTTTTATTTGATACAGGTCTTTTAATATTATTATTATTTAATTTCATAAAGATTCAAACCTTTCGAAAGTTTAAATATAATGTTATTGCCATTCTAGTTTTATTCTTTTAATCCTGTTAAAGTCACACTCTTTACAAAAAAGTCTTGAGCAAATAAGAAAAAAATCAAGACGGGAAGCATGCTGATAAATGTACCGGCCATTAACACCGGCCAGTTGGTAGCATACATACCCTGCATATTTGCTAACCCAAGTGGCAGAGTCATATTTTCTACACTGCTTATAAATATAAGAGGCCTAATAAAATCATTCCACATACCCATAAAAATAAATACACCAAGGGTTGCCAATGCTGGCTTAGATAACGGGAGAAATATTCTCCAATATGTAGAAAAGGGATTACAACCATCAATTTTTGCAGCATCCTCCAGTGAAGCTGGTATGTTTAAGTAGAATTGACGCATTAAGAACGTACCGAATGCTGTTGCAAGATCAGTTAATATCAGAGAAGGAAGTCTATCGATTAGACCTAAAAACCTCATAATTATAAAAATCGGTATAAGAGTCACATGAATAGGGATCATCATAGTTGCTAAATAAATCAGGAATATTACATCCCTAAATTTGAATCTAAGCCTGGCAAAAACATAACCTCCCAGAGAACTTGTAAATAATTGCCCAACTACAACAACAGATGTTACTATCAAACTATTTATGAAAAAACGTCCAAATGGGTACCTATCAGAAATATTTATGTAATTGTCCCATCTAATAGTATCCCCTATTATAGAAGGAGGATAGGTAAAAACTTCATCTACCGACTTTAGAGATGTGCTCAACATCCATAAGAAAGGAGCAATCATGATTAATGCACCTATACTGAGAACTATATAAAGTATTATTTTAGATGGATACTTTTTCTTCATCTTTTACTCCTTCTTTCCTATAGCGTTACTCTTCTTTTCTGAAATGAAAACTGAACAACCGCAAAAATCAGTACTAAGAAAAAGAGTACATAAGCTATAGCACTTGCGTACCCCATTCTAAAATATCTAAAAGCATTCTGATATAAATAAAAAACTAAAACAGAAGTGGTCCTAGCCGGTCCTCCGTAAGTCATCATATAAATAAGGTCAAATGCCTGAAAAGAATTTATAACTGCTATGATAACTACAAAAAGTGTGGTATTTGAAAGAAGAGGAACCGTGATACGTAAAAATTTATTATACCAGTTTGCTCCATCTATATCTGCTGCTTCATAGTAACTTCGTGGTATTCCCTGCAAACCTGCTAAAAAAAGCAGCATGTTAAACCCTACTCCTTTCCATATGCTTGTTATTATAATAGAGGGCATCGCCCATTTCAGGCTGGTCAACCAGCCAGGCCCTTTTATACCGATTAAACCTAAAATATAATTAAGCAAACCAAATTCTGGATTATACATCCACATCCATACCAAACTAGCAGCTACCCAGGATGCTATTACGGGGAGAAAAAATGCAGCTCTAAATATTCTTGCACCTTTAATATGCTGATTTAGAGCTACAGCTAAAAGAAGTGATATTATGACTCCCACGGGGACAGTCCCGAGAGTAAAATAAATTGTATTCCATAATGATTTTAAAAATGTCTCATCTTTAAACAGCTCAATATAATTTTTTAAACCTACCCATTTCATAGGTGACATTAAATCCCATTTAGTAAAGCTGATAAAAAAGGAGGCTACCAAAGGACCCAATGAAAACATTAAAAAGCCTATAAGATTAGGCAGTAAAAAAATAAATGCCCAAGTGCTTTCTCTATTTAAGAGTCTTTTAAATTTCATTTAATTTTAATTTTACCTTTTACTTAAATTATATGCAGCCCCTTGGAATTACCAGGGGCTGCATACTATTCAAACTGTCTAGGGAGATGGTTTGAATAATTAATAGTTTACTATTATTCTGCATTAAATTCTGCAAATTCAGCGTTTGCCCTTTCTTCAATATTTGCAAGTGCTGTGTTTATATCTATATCACCAGCTAAGAATTTACCCATTTCTTCCGTAAAGATGTCATTGACTTTCAAATCTGCATTCACCGCTGTTGGCTCTACTAGTGCATCCTCGAAATATGGACACATATCCAAAAATCCTTCTGGATGAACATCGGGATTATACCATTTTGCTATACCCTCTTCTGTATAACTCTCTCTCCTATTAGGCATCCATAATCCCTCTTTAACATTCTGGAGCTGATATTCATCGCCGGAAAGGAAGTTGAGCAAAGCCCAGGCTTCCTCAGGATGTTCAGTTTCTGCCCATGCGGCATGTACGTGTGCTTGACCATGGGTAATAGCTTCTTTAAATTTCGGCAGTACGCCAACACCGACTGGAAAGTCCAATGTTGCAAGTTCCTGAAGAGCCCAGGACCCATCTATCAGCATTGCAATTCTTCCGGTTTGAAGCATATTAGCTGCAGATATAAATACGTCCGGATCTATCTGTGCAGCTAAAAAGCTTGATCCGTCTACTACTCTAAGATCATAAATTTCCTGCATAACTTCTGCTGCTTCAGGTGTATTAATCGTGGTTTTGGTTATATTATTATTATCATCCCAGTAACTACCGCCATTAGACATTATAAGTGCTGAGAACATGTATGAGTTCTCCAGCCCGTATACACCATACTGAACCGTATCGCCATTTTCAACTATTGTTAATTGCTTAGCAATATCACGGAACTCATCCCAGGTCCATGCCTCGTCAGGATCACTCGGCGGATAATCCATACCGGCTGCATCAAAAATATCTTTATTATAATAAAGAACAGGAGAAACAGTACAACTGCTTATGCCATATACTTTATTATCCACATTCATTATTTCTGCAGAATTAGTTATATAATCATCGATATTATAATTCTCACTAAAGCGATCAGTTAAATCCAGTAGATTTCCCCCTTTTACAAATGAACGATAGTCATAAGCAAAACAGAAGAAAACATCCGGACAGGTACCGGCCATCATCATTGTAAGAATCTTGGAAGTATACTGATCGTGTGGTATAGGATTATAATCAACGGTGATATTTGGATTTTCAGACATAAAGATATCCAGTCCATTTTGTACACTTTGCGTTTCCAATGGACTTACTTCCCATCCTACAAACTTTAGGTTTACAGGTTCTTTAACTTCTTCTTCCTCTGCTTTCTCCGTTACTACTGCCTCTTCCTCTTCCTCTGCTGCTTCTGTTACTGCTGCTCCTCCTTTCTCACAACCTGCTAAAGTAAATGTTGCAGCCATTGCTATACTTAATGTTAACACCAATATATATAACAATGATTTCTTCATTTTCTTAATCCTTTCTTCATAACGCTTTGAATTTCCAAAAAATTATTCTCTGTACAATCCCCTCCTTTAATTCTTTACTTTTTAAACTATTTCTGATAACTTTTTTTTGAGATTTGTTTAGGATACGGTTCTAATATGGTTTTATATTAGTCATCCTGGACAAATCTCTTTATATTTTATACCTTTCACCTCCTTTCATTTTCCTGTATTTTTATCTACTTTATTCTTATATATTCTTCTACTATATATCTTTGGTCTCCAGATACTTTAGAAGTAATTAAAATATTACCAGTAACAGAATCGGAAGACTCTACGTAAATAAAATGATATGGATGATTGACAGCTTTCAATAAATAAGGATATTCCTCTAATTCCTCTTCACTAAATTTAGTAACTGGAGGGGAGAGAGAATCTACTTTTCTTGCTATAATAAATATTCCATATCTCGAGTCATCTTGAAGCTTTTCTTGTTGTATATCCCAAAGATAACTTAATACATTATAAAAGACATCAGGAGCTTCACTTGCAGTATAGTCAAAAACTGTTTTTTCCATGTCTTCTCTTTGTATAGATATCATGTTATATGTATCCTCATCAGCTTTTTCAATCACAGAGTGGTATTCATCTTTAAGATCAAAAAATCTATTCTCTTCAATAACTTCAGAAATATCTTTCATTTCTTTTTCTGTAAGTGTTCCTGATTTATATGACATTATCTCTTCTAAATAATATACAAATTCAGCATAACCACTTTTGCTGATACTTAAATAAACATTTTCTATATCGCTACTTGAGTTATAGAGAATGTAATCATCATCTGACAGGTATTCTATGGGTGTTTTGGATGTACAAGCAGTTAAAGCTATAAAATTAATTAGGACAATTATAATTATTAAATAACGATATTTCTTAATCAAAATCCATACTCCTCCCTTTTTACCTTAGCTTTATTTATTCCCTTTCTGGAGCACTCAGATTTTTTAATTAAATATGATATTTTTCTGCCTTGAATTTTGATGAATAAATAAGTTAATCGATTAAGTAATCTTATTATAATCTTCTCCAAATGTCAAGATTTTATTGATTTTTATTAAAGCTATTTAGAAATGCCCTTTTTTATATCCTAGTTGATTGTAACAATTTTGATAAAAATTGTTGACATTTTGCTCTTATTATTTTAAAATTTTTTCCTTGTATTTGTAAAAACAGCTCCTCGCAAGAACGCTTTTATCATAATTCAGTTAAGCAAAAACTGTTAATTATACCGTTACACTTACTATAATAGTATACAGGTAAAATATAGGCTAATCCGTATATAGGAGAAAACTTGAAATCGATAATTGAATCGTTTACAAAACATAAAGAATTTCTGCCAAAACTTCTTACTATAGCAACTCCCATAGTACTGCAGAATTTCCTTACCTCCGCCTTGAATTTTTTAGATGTATTCATGGTAGGTCAGCTAGGTGAAACAGAAGTCGCTGCAGTCGGTATCGGCAATCAAGTATTTTTTCTGTTTTTGATGTTTATTTTCAGTATAGCCAGCGCGACTGCTATTTTTACTGCTCAATACTGGGGTAAAAAAGACCTTAAAAATATACACTCAAACCTCGGAATAGGTATTACGTTTGCCCTAGTTATCTCCGGAATTTTTACTTTTGTCACTTTTATGTTCCCGGATACATTAATAAGAATATACAATAACGATCCTCAGGTAATAGAACTGGGCGCTCAATATCTCAGCATAATCGCCTACAGTCTTATCATGACCTCAATGTCAACCGTTTACGGTACCATACTTCGTAGTACCGAAAACGTAAAATTTCCCTTGATCACGGGTATTATAGGACTGATGCTGAACACGGGTTTTAATTATCTGCTTATTTTCGGTAAATTCGGATTTCCCGAATTGAAGGTCCAGGGAGCTGCAATTGCAACCGTGATTGCAAGAACCGTCGAATTTATCATCATCATATCCTTTACATATATAAAAAAGTACTCCCTTGCAGCCGGCCTTAAAAATATTTTCAACTATTCAAAGGAAATGGTAAAAAAATATATAAAAATATGGCTTCCCGTTATGGGCCAGAGTGTCGGATGGGCATTGGGTTACAATATGTACAGTATAATATACGGACACATCAGTACCGGAGCATTCGCCGCATATAATATAGCCTGCTCGGTCGAACGTTTAAGTCTCATGCTCTTCTCCGGGCTGGGTTCCGCCTGTGCTATAATGGTCGGCAACAGAATCGGAGCCGGTGAGGAACACAAGGCAAGGGATTATTCTAAAAATTTCCTTTCAATAGCTGTGATTTTCTCTATAGCTATTGCAGCTATTCTTATTTTTGTAAGAAAATATATAGCAAATTTCTATAACTTATCAGAACAGAGCAGCACCTATCTATATTACCTTCTACTTGTAATAGCACTCATAATGCTTGCGAGAGTAATAAATATTACTTTTCAGATGGGTATTTTAAAAGCTGGCGGTGATACACTTTACAGCATGATAATAGAAGTCGGCGGAATATGGTTTGTAGGAGTACCGCTGGCAGCAATAGCCGCCTTTATATTAAAACTGCCTGTATATTATGTCATGGCAATAGCAGCTACGGAAGAACTGGTCAAAATGATCGCGGCCTATTACCGTTTCTTCTCCAATAAGTGGGTACATAACCTTACCAGGCAGCCGGAATTAAAAAGGTCTTTGAGGTGACATATTATGAAAAGAGAGACAATAGCATACGAGAGAATATTGTATTATATGGGTAATGATACATTGATGCATTTTGCCTTCAGGGTCAAAGTAAAACCCTGCATCAAGAAGTCCGAGATCAAGCAAGCTTTGTTAAAAACACAGCAGAAACATCCCCTGGCAGGGGTAAGAGTGGTAATGACCAAGGATAAAGACCAGTTTATAAGACAGTATATAACAGCTGAAGATGTTCCTGAAATACCCTTACGTGAGCTTGACGGGAACAAAACAGACTGGAAAGCTGTTATAGCCGAAGAACTCTGCAGATCCTTCAATATTTTTAAGGGTCCGATGATACGGGTATTTTTAATACAGGGTAAAGCCGGCTCTGATATTGTAGTCATCTTCCATCATGCAATATGCGATGGATTGTCTGCCGTGGTCTTTCTTCACGATATGTTATTATTCCTGGCAGACAGGGATAAACCCGTAAATCCTTACCCCGAAGCGCCTATCTTTACCAAGCTTATCAAAAAGTACATCCTTGAAATAATAAAGAAAAAGGAAATTCCCGAATGGATTAAAAACAGAGATGATGCAGAGCAAAAACCCGTCAAAAAAGAACCCTTCCCGAAACCTGATTATGTAATCCATAACTGGTCCTTTGATGAAGATAAAACAAAAAAAGTAATATCCCTCGCAAAAGAGAACAGTATTTCAGTACACGGAATACTTGGTGCTATCCTTTTAAAATCATTCGCCCATGAATTCGGACCAAAGGAAGGATTCAAGAGAGTACTGCAGAGTCCTATAAGTTTCAAGCCTTTTTTAATAGATGAAGCAAAGAATTATTTCGGCCTCTTTAATGGTATACTTACGGCGGAGATCAACTGTTCTCCTGAAAGAACGATACCGGAGATTGCATCAGATATAAATAAAAAATTAAAAGGGCAGCTGGAAAAATACGATCCTTTGATCGGATATTATTTTTTCAATACCTATATGCTTAAAGGTGTCAAAGATCCGGAATCGATGTTCTCAAAAAGGCATGGTATGCCTATGAATTATGATTTCTCATTTTCCAATTTAGGAGTTATCCAGATGCAGAAAAAATATGGAAAATATGAGGTCGAAGAAGTTTACGGACCTATTTTCAGCGCCATAAGAAATGAAAGAGTAATAGGCCTGACCACCCATCAGGGAAGAATGTTTTTTACCTGTATATATGATAAAAATGGTTTTGATCACACCGCAGGAAGCAGGATAGTAAAAAGAATACTGGATAGTTTCCGGGATATATTCAAATAAATTATAAAGATAAAGCTTTCAGATTCAAGTTATAATCCTATACGGAAGCCAAAAAATCCAAAATATACTGGACTGCCTTAAACGGCTGGTCTACATGAACCACATGGCTTGAGTCTTCCAGATATTCCATAACACAATTGCCGATCGTTTTCCTTAAATAATCAGCTTTCTCCTCGGTTATAAAAGCGTCAAGATCGGGATTTCCTCTTATGACCAGTACCGGGCATGCTATTTTTAAAAGATAATCATCCATATTAAAACCATCAAATATAGTTTTATCCAGTACTGTTTTAATTGTTTTTATATCCAGCTTTAATAAATCTGATGCTCTTTTTCTCGCAAGTGTCTCGGTTTCCTTAAGATTTTTACTCATCGAATCAATATTACTGTATCTTTCACATGCCTTTAGACAGCCCTTAAAATATTTACGCATCTCCTTGTTATCCAGCCTGTCTTTGAAAATAAAAGGTTCAATCAAGCTTATACTCCTGCATTTTCCCGGCTGCCGGGCTGCTATTACCAATGAAATGGTCGCTCCTAGTGAGTGCCCGATAAGAGATACCGGTTCATTGAACAATTCCGTTAAAAACAATTCTATGTCATATGTATAATCTAATATTTTATAACTATCAGCTCTATATGATTCGCCATGCCCTCTCAAATCAGGGAGGTATACTGTGTAACAGGATGAGATAAAAGGAATAAAGTTTAAATACGTCCTCCAGGAATCGCTAAGTCCATGCAATAAAATTACCGGTGGACCACTTTCCGGCCCTTTCATATAGTGAAGTCTTATATTATTATGATCAAATTGATTACTGGTTAGTATCGTAAATCCTCTCGTCACTACTATAATGTGATTATTATTTAATAAAAAAAGAAAAAAATAAATGTTTTTTTAAAATAAGAAAAATATTAAACTTATCAAAGGTGAAGAAATTATGAAAAAACTGCTTGAACTACCCCACAGGGTATGTGAATCGACCTGCTATGTGAACGGGCTGGAAGACATACTGGAATGGAAAGGAGCCAGATATTCGGACTACCTGTTGCCGATACTGGGCGGCATGGGAGAATTTGCATATTTTAAGTTTAAAATTGCAGATCCTCCCTGTATGGTCTACTGGGGAGCTTGCCCAAAATACTTGCTCTCCGACCTTGGGGATATAATAGGATTCAAGCAGACACTTATAAAAAACAGGGTATTCAAAAACACCTTTCCAAAAATGAAGGAATTTATCGACAATAACCGGCCGGTCATGGCAGGCGCTCTTGATATGTATTACCTTCATTATTACAGTGACATATATGAAAAACAGCACATCCCGATTCATTATATACTTGTAGTGGGATACGATGATAGTAAAGAAGAAGTCTATATACATGATTGTACATATAAAGGTATACAGAACATATCCTATGGGGATTTTGAAAAATCATTAAATGTAAACGTACCCGGTATGAGCAGGAAAAACACGCTAAGAACATTTGCTATTCCGGCTAAGCTGCCCTCTGAATTAGATGCTGCTATAAAAGGACTGAATCTAAGAGCGGAAAAAATGTTAAATCCTCCTGTAAATATGCTGGGTATACCTGCAATGAAAAAGCTTTCAAGGGAAATATCCAGCTGGGATAATGACAAATGTTTTGACCATTTGGCAACCTATGCAACCGTTCCTCCACTTCTTCCCGAAACGTTCGAAAACAGCCACGGCATGAGATTCTGGAAAACAAAAGTCCTTAAAAAGCTCGGTGAAAAATATAAAGTAGACAGCTGGAAATCAGCATCGGACCTGTTTGCTGGTTCAGGAAAATTAATAATGGAAATCTGCAGTGCGGCTATAAAAAGAGACAAAAGAACTATCTCTGACCTTATATCAAAGGTAGCAGCCATTGAAGAGGAAGCTTATAAACTTATTAAGATATAGATATACTTTCATATTCACGTCCCGATCTAAAACTGCTTATTTGATCAATAGATTTAAATTTTAAACTCCTATTTTTGGGTTATTTGATAATCCCTAATCTTTTAGCCGAAAGAAATGCCATTAAAAAATATACATCTGATTCAGCCCCTTGATTAAGATTAACTCCTGAAGGAGTCAAAGCGTCATAACATGCGAAATCTTTATCTATTAAAGAAATATTGTTTATATTACAGCCTAAAAACCACCTGTACCATTTTTCAGCCCAGTCAAGATATATATCATCTTTCGTTGCATTATATGCTTTTTCAAGACAGCAGACCATATAACCTGGACCGATCGGCTGCTGATCAAACAATGCTTTACTTTCACCTTTATAGTACCAGCCTTTGCTTCCTCTTGTCGATTCCAGTATTAGATTAAAGATGATAATATAATTACATATGAGTAAAATAAAAAAGACAATAGGATACTGGTCGGCACTTTCTATTGGAATAGGTGGCATGGTAGGCGGAGGTATTTTTGCAGTACTGGGTCTGGCAGTTCAATTTTCTAAAGGAGGGGCACCAATTGCTTTTATTCTTGCAGGCATCATTGCCCTTGTCACTTCTTATTCATACACAAGATTATCCTTAAGATTCCCCAGCCGGGGCGGTACAGTCGAATTCCTGTATAAAGCATTCGGTCCTGGATTATTAACTGGAGGTCTTAATATTCTTTTATGGCTGAGTTATATAGTGATGCTTTCATTATATGCTTATGCCTTCGGCAGTTATGCTGCGAGCTTCTTCCCCCAGGCTGCACAGTTACTATGGAGACATATATTCATAAGCATGATAATTGTTTTATTTACAATCTTGAATTTTATGGGAAGCAGGGCAGTAGGCCGGTCTGAAATATATATCGTAGTCCTGAAAATAATCATATTATTTATATTTATAGGTGCAGGGTTATTTAGTATAAATTATAGTCAAATACAACCTTCAGCCTGGAGCAGTCCGGTACAACTAATAGCCGGTGGTATGATTATATTCCTTGCTTATGAAGGTTTTGAACTTATAGCAAATACTGCTGAAAACATAAAAAACCCCAAAAGGAACCTGCCTCTTGCATATTACTCTTCAGTAGGATTTGTCATAATACTGTATTTTCTTGTATCACTGGTTACAGTTGGAAATCTGGCTATCGATAAAATAATAGGCAGCAAGGATTATGCACTTGCTGAAGCCGCAAAACCTTTCCTAGGTAATGCGGGGTTCATACTTATTACTATTGCCGCGCTGCTCTCAACAAGTTCTGCCATAAATGCCACTTTATACGGATCAGCAAGGATCAGTTATACAATAGCCAAGGACGGTGAATTGCCTGTGGAGTTGGAAAAAAAGATATGGAACCGCCCTCTTGAAGGCCTGCTCATTACTTCCGGTATCACACTTTTAGTGGCTAATTTATTTGACCTGACAAGTATCTCCACTATGGGAAGTTCCGGTTTTTTACTTATTTTTGCAGCTGTCAATATATCCAATGCTAAACTTTCATCAGACACAGTATCAAAAAAATGGATCTCGATCATCGGCGCAGTTATTTGTTTTACTGCATTAATAATCCTTCTGGTCCAGCAAACAATCAATGATCCCAAGCAATTAATAGTCTTTGCTTCTATGGTCGGGCTATCTTTTATAATTGAGTTTGTCTACAGAAGACTTACCAGAAGGAGTATCAAGTCCTCAAAAAGAACTTAAAGTATACTTATATTATCAGCCTGGATTTACAAGCAGTATATATTTATACCTGTTTAGATTTATGGGATCTTCCTTTTATATAATTCCTTATCTTGTAATAAAATACCTTTATATAATTTGTAGCAACAAACATGATAATTGCATAGCCCCACACGAATCCTGCAAGTTTCCACCCGATTCCTGTCATCAATATTCCATATGCTGCAAAGAATGTCGCAACAATCTGGGTAAATTCTGCAGTAAGGAATAATCTAAGTGAAGGTAATGGTCTGGTCCAAAAAGAGTTCTTGCCGGTTCTGGTAAGATAGATCGTCAGGTGCCCAGAAACGATTAATTTAAGGAAAATAAGAGTTTGAACTGATGAAGAATCCAGGTTAAAAACATTTCTGATAATTAAAAAGAATCCAAAACTTGATATAACTCCTACAATTCCCAGTATAGTGGAGACCTCTAGAACACTGCTCATTCTCCAGCGGACAGGATGGTTTAGAAGTTTTGTATTATCGTATGAGATCATCATTATAGGTATGTCATTAAGCAGCGCAATAAGAACTACCATGATAGTGGTCAAGGGATAGAATTTAAATGCCAAGATACTTATAACTAAAAAAAACAGGACTCTGATGGTTTCAGCTATACGGTAGATCGCATAATTATTCATGCGCATAAATATTTTCCTGCTCTGTTTCAATGCCTCTACGATTACAGATAGGCCAGGTTTGGTAAAGACTATATCTGCAGCTGATTTTGCGGCATCTGTAGCTCCCGAGACTGCAATCCCTATATCGGCCTTCTTCAATGCAGGGGCATCGTTCACTCCATCACCGGTCATTCCAACAATATGATTTTTCTTTTGCAGTAGTTCCACAATTCGATACTTATGTTCAGGAAAGACTTCTGAGAAACCATCGGAACTTTCAATAATCTCTTCGGCCTTATTATCTTCCATATCTATTAATGATGATGCAGGCGCAATATTGGTATTTAAATTGACATCCTTTGCTATTTTCTTTGCAATAGCTGTATGATCCCCTGTAAGCATCTTGACATTCAGACCCATAGACTGCGCTTTTTCTATCGTATCCGCCGAATCCTCTCGCGCGGTATCCGACAATCCTATAAGACCGGCAAATTCCCATTTCCCGCTTTTACCGCTTTTCACAATACCAAGTGCGCGGTATCCATCCTTTGCCAGATCATTCACTTTATCATCAATATCTTTAGCCAGTTTTTTATTCTTGCCTACCAGTGACATAATCACCTGTGGTGCTCCTTTTGATACCTTAAAATTATTTTTATGCGGAGCTTCTATGACAGACTCTGTTCTCTTCTTTACAGGATCAAAAGGTCTAAAATCCAAGATTTTATAATCACCGATCGATCCATTGACTTCCTTTATATCCTTACTCTTAGTTATGATTGCGTTATCTATTGGATCTTTGTCCTCTTCCCTGGACGCAAGACTGCCGTAAAGGAGCACTTCATTTTTACTAAAATCTCCAATAGGTATGATTTCCTCTACAGAGAGTTCGTTCTTGGTAATAGTCCCTGTTTTATCGGAACACAAGATATCTGCCCCGGCCATCTCCTCTATAGAAAGAAGCTTGCTGACAATAGCATCCTTTCTGGCAAGAGCAGTAGCTCCGACTACCATAGTGACCGATAACACTGCCGGAAGAGCAGCTGGTATAGCAGCTATTATAAGAACCAATCCGAACTGAAGAGTCTCAATGATTTTCTGGTGTCGCAATAACTCCACTATAAATATAATAATAACCAATGCTATAGAGATGATGATCAAGTAATTACCTATTTTTATGACAGCTTTTTGGAAATGACTTGTGGTTTTTGCCTCTTCTACCAGTTTAGTTGTTTTCCCGAAATATGTATTCATCCCGGTGCTTATAACCAATGCATCCATCTCACCCTGCCGGATAATGGATCCTGAATATCCCACATCTGATGTGTTTTTTTCCACCGGCAATGACTCACCGGTCAGCGCAGATTCATCTACAGATAAATAATCACCCTCAATAAGCTTTATATCAGCAGGTATTATATCTCCCAAACGGACTCTTATTATATCCCCGGGTACAAGCTCTCTCGCCGATACCTCCCGCCATTTGCCGTCTCGGAACACTCTGGCGCTAATAGCCAATCTTTTTTTTAACATTTCTATGGCATTATCTGCACGATGCTCTTCTGAGAATCTTACAACTGCATTAATCATCAGCAGTAAAAAAATGACTCCAAAATCATCCCAATGCCTGAGAACAGCCGAAAGTATCAATGCTATTTCTATCATCCACGGAATAGGGCCCCAAAAATATTTGAGGAATTTTATTAATGTGCTGGCCTTTTTCTCCGATATTTCATTTGGCCCAAATTGATCCAACCTTTTTTTTGCCTCATTATCGGATAACCCTTTACTGCTTGAAGAAAGTCTTTTAAATAAATCCGCAGTACTAATATCCTTTGCCTTTTTAGTGTCGATTATGCTTTCTTCCATATCCTGCTAAATAAATATTATTTTCGGATTCCTTACAGCTATAATACTCCGCTGCTAAAATTATCACTTAAAAATCCAAGGTTTTTACCGTACACACATTTTGTCATCTCTGTGAATATTCTATCTTTATATCACTTTTATTTATTTCTTCTAATGCCTCCTCATAGGTCAACAGCTTTCTTTTGGCACCTTTATGCTTCAATACAGAATGAGAGTTTACAATAGCAAGTTTCATTGACAATATTATATCATCAGTTTTTACCATCCCGGCCAGGAAAGATGAAGCGAAGCTATCTCCCGCTCCTGTAGCCTCGACCACTTTAACGTTCTTTGGAAAAATTTTAAAATAGGAACCTTTTTTGTCAGCACCGTAAATGGGATTTTCACCATCAGTTATTATTGCTATCTCAGGCCCCAGTTTTCTTAAATCTTCTACAGTTTCAAAAGGCTCGCCTCTTCCTACCAGAAGAGAGGCTTCTTCCCTATTTAATATGAGGATACTGGTATTCCTCATTATATTACCAAGATACTGCTTTCCTTTCTCGCAAAGATAGTTGCTGGGATTAAAGCATATCTTTATATTACTTTTAAAAGCAAAATCTGACAGTTTTTCCAAAGTCCTGAATGACTTATCTAGCATACTTGAAAAATAAAACCATTTGGTTTTTAACTTTTCCTTATCTATTTCTGAAAAATCCAGATTATCATTGGTGCCTTTAAAGGTTAATATAGTCCTTCTTTTTTCCAGACTATCTAAAATAACCGAATAGCCGGTTTTCTCTTTTGGATCTTCGCTTATAGAACCCAGGAAATCTATGTTCTCGTCCTTGAGCTCATTTATGATTTTAGAACCGTTTTCATCTTTTCCGACTTTACCTATATATGCTACTTTTAAGCCCAACCGGGAAAGAGCAACCGCAGAATTGGTGCCTCCGCCACCTGTTAAAAAATAAAGAGTATTTATAAGCAGCTTAGACCCGACGGGATAGGAAATGAAACCTTCTACATCATCTTTTGTTCTTATGGATATGGATTCGGATCTGTCAGTATACACAAACACATCAACAGTGCTTGAACCTACTGTTATTACATCATACATTATGTTTTATTTCTTCTTTCATTTTATGTTGATTGGCTATAAACTCCATAGCTTCTTTTACTTTTTTATCTTCGCCCAAATAGCGTTTATTCAAAGGTTTTAACTTTTTATCCAGTTCATAGACAAGAGGTATTCCCAATGGAATATTAACACTTGCAATTTCACTGTTGCTTATATTATCAAATTGCTTTATAAGAGCCCTGATACTGTTCCCATGACCTACCGATAGCACCTTCTTTCCTGGATTTAATGATGGGGACAATAGTCTCGTACCAATACGGGAGAATCCGATCGACAACATCTTTTAGAGATTCCGAAGTAGGCAGTTCTTTTTGTTTTAGATTTGAATATTTTAAATCACGGCCCGGATATCTACTGTCGTGTATATCAACTTCGGGAGGGCGTGTTTCATAACTTCTTCTCCACTTAAGGACCTGAGTCTCTCCATATTTTTTAGTTGTCTCTGACTTATTTAAACCCTGCAGGGCACCATAAAACCTTTCATTTAATCTCCATGATTTTTTAACCGGTATCCACATCAGATCAAGTATGTCGAGCGTTATCCAGAGAGATCTTATGGATCTTTTTAGTAATAAAGTAAAGGAAATATCAAAAGTAAATCCTTCTTCTTTAAGAATCCTCCCGGCTTCTTCTGCATGTTTTATTCCTCTGGAAGATAAATCTATATCAGTCCAGCCGGTAAAAAGGTTTTCTCTATTCCAGATACTTTCACCGTGTCTTAATAAAACCAATTTAAACATCTAAATCGTCATCCTGCAGCTCTAAACCTTTTATCAATGCAATAATTCCATCGATCTTAAAGGAGTCAATTCATTTGCATTCATAATAGTTCTCATTAAAATAAAAGTAAACAGCATTCTACATCCATCTTTCCAGCCATTTTAAAATTATTTCAGGTCTGTCCTGAAAATAACTATAGCTCTCAAAGCGGTGTTTGGTATCCTCTATCCAGTAAAATTCTTTAGGTTCCGGAGTGTTATCATAAAAGCTCTGTATATCCGAAAGCTCCGTCCAGGGGTCATTTCTTGCCTGAACATACAAAACGGGTACCTTTATATCACTGACATACCGGTATGGTGACATATCCTCCAGAGGATGTTCACTGCGCAGATTCACAAATCTTTTGATCATGGGAAAAAAAAGTCTGGCACCAAACGGTGTAAACATTCTTTTGGCATAGCTTCTGACAAATACTTCCATAGATATAGGCTGTATCGCCACTATACATTTTACCTTTTTAAATGCGCCGGGTTCCTTACTCATTGCAATAATCGTCGAATTGGCGCCCATGCAGAAACTGACAAAACCTATATCCAGTTTTTTCAGGTCATTTCTTTTTTTAATAAAATCAAGAGCAGCTACCACGTCTTTATATTCTTCAAGCCCGATTCCGGCCCTGCCTCCATTCGGGCTGCTTCCGCTTTCGCCGTGATTCCTGAAATCAAACATTAAAACCCAGTAGCCCTTGTTATGCAGATTTTTGGCAGTCTTGATAAACTCTATTTCTTTATTGTAAAGTTTGGAAAAGCTCCTGTAGGAAACTGCTGAACCATATTTAGTCAATCCTCCCACATGGGTCATTATTACCAGTTTATTCAGGGAACCCGGGATAAGCCACCCCTTCAAAGTCACATTATCAGAAGAGATAAATTCTATGTCTTCAAAATCAAGGCCGTAATCCGATGGATTTTTAGGTACCGGCTGACGGTTAAGGAAAATAATGGTACCGGATAGAAAATAGCAGAATGCAAAGTAGACCAGCGCTAATAATATTATTGCTGCAAAGATATATACTACTACCATTATCTTATTACTTAAAAATTTTTAATAATTTTATTTATTTTACCAGATAACCGTCTCGTATAAAATCCAATAAAAAATGATTAGATGTAATGTTATAATCAATATAAATGTATATCGGATTGGATTTTTTAATAGATGATGACCTTAACCTGTATTTGAGTGAAGTGAATACCGGTGTGCCTGCAGGAGCCTATGAATATAATTTGGTGTACCTAGAAAAGTTCAGAAAACCCTCAGGTGTATTTGAAAAAATTGAAAATCTTTCCAGAAAAAATTTTTCCTGCAGCTTTAGGGATTATATAAGAGGACTGCCTTATCTAAATGATCTCCGCAGATTAAAAATATGGATGGACGATATGGGTCCTGCTCCTTCTGTTACTTCAAAAGAACTCAGACTAGAAGATAAGTGGATACAGTATAACCTGCTGTCTTCAAAATATAATATGGCCCCGACTATTATATATGACCCCCAAAAAATCGGCAGTTTCAGAAATATGTATTCAGAAAGAGACTGTCTGGTCATAAAAAAGCGTATTGGAAGAGGAGGAAAGGGTTTTCAGATACTTAAAAATAATCAGAAACCGGGCAACCTGCCCCTGCCTGAAAAATTCTATATCATACAACCCTATATTAATAGCAGCCTGGCAGGATACAGATTATCTATAAGAGCGACAGCGTTCTGCGGGAGTTTTGTCTGCATGTTTGCCAGTCTGTCAAAAAGACTTACCTCCAACCACGGCTACCGATTTTATGTAACCGCCGGCAGCCGGCTGAAAATTTCCAGGAAAGATTTCAGGATAAAAAAAGTGGTAGAAAAAGCCTGGGAAGCTGAAATTTTTTTTGGAGACAAGCTGCCAGAGTATCTTTACAATGATGTATTTATTGAAGAGATTTCCGATACCATAGTCATCATACCCCAAAATATAATCAACAAGATAAAAGAAATATCTTCTTCAATCAGTTATCTATATCAGAGATTAGATTTTGATAGGCTGCCTAAATCCGTTCTGGAGGATGATCCGAGGTAGGTATACCTTGAAATTTATATAAAAACTGGTTAAATAATATCCAAATTGCAAATTTCAGCTACAATGCGTGCTGTAAGGCTCAATCCTACAGATGCATTAAGATATATGTAATATATAATTTAATTTATTAAAAATATATTGAAATAGGAGATTATACAATGGCAGAGACAAAGAAACGGCACGGTTGTCTGACAGCATGGTTGATATTGCTAATTATAATGAACTCAATAACAGTTCTGATATACCTGATGTATTTTTTTGGAAGTGGGATCTTTATCCAGGTACTTCAAAATCAAGGGTTGCAAAGCCAACTCCCCGAAAACCAAATGCTCCAGATCCAAATGCTTTTAAATACACCTATATGGGTATTTATTGTTCTTATTGCATTAGCATTGTTTAATGTAGTCTGCGCAATAGTACTCTTTATGTGGAAGAAGTGGGGATTCTGGGGATACTGTGCGACCAGTGTTTCAGCTCTGGCCATAAATCTTGTATACTTCAGCAGTGGAACTCTAACCGTGATTATTAACATAACCGGTGGTCTCCTGGCAGTACTTATTCTCTTTGGAGTACTTCACATCGGTAGAGAGAATAAAGGCTGGCCACAGCTTAAGTAAATAAACCATCAATTGATATGTAAGCCGGGTTACGAGTCAAGAACTTTAAAATGTCTATATAGATTTATTATCAATTCACATTCAATCTCTGAAGTATATCCCAGTAAGCACCCCTATAGCCTCTATTGATCGCCTTTCGAAGCCTCAGATTTTCATTATAGTTATAGTTCCTTTCAGACTCATCCGATGCTCCGATAAAGAATCTTTTATCCCCGGTAACAAGGCTGTTGGTATATCCTACCAGATCTTTTCCTATTTTATCCGAAATATAAAAAACAGGTTCCAGGAAATTCCTACTTCCTCCCTCATTTCCATAAAGGTCCTTTTCCATGGAGGCATTCTTCTTTATCATATTTGAAAGAGCAGTACCGGGGTAAACCCGAATACCATATGACAGCCCCACACAGGTGGGGTTTAACTTTTTTACCGAATCTATGGTATATTTTATAGTATCTCTATCTTCACCCGGACCACCCAACAAAAGATCGAACATAAACCTGATTTTATACTTTGCACATAGTTCTGATATATTCTTTAGATCATCCAGATTGTGGTCCCTGCCCAGTTTTTTAAGGATCATTGAATGAGCACTGTCTACTCCAAAATTAATTCCTGCACATCCGGATCTCTTCAAAAGCCTTGCAAAATTTTCATCAAAATTCATAGGGCTCATATATGAATACCATCTTATCTTTTCCCCAAGTCCATCTTCTATTATCTGATTTAAAAGCCTGGAAGCATAATCAGAAGGGATATTTAGCTCACTGTCGCAAAAATGTATATAATTTACATTTTTACTTATCAGGTTTTTTAACTCTTCCATTACCTTATCTAGCGGCCTGATCCTTATCTTACTTCCTTTGATCAAAGGATCAGCGCAGTATATGCACTTGCCGCTGCAGCCCCTCTTAGTTTCAATACTGCCCATTCCTCCTTCTCTAAAATATCTCTCATTATCCACAAGATCCCTGTCCGAAAGAGGATAATCTTCCAATGAATTGCTTTGGAATTTTATTACCCTGCCGCCCGCAGCTTCATTTGTGATACGTTTTATATCACGGACTGCATCAGAATCGGTAATTCTCTCCCCGATGTTTTTTAAAAGCCCCGGTAATATAAACTCCCCATCTCCTGCTATTCCCAGATCGGCATCCAGATACTCAGTTATCTCCAAAGGCATAACCGCAAAACCACCTCCCCCTATTATAATAGGGGCATCAGAATATTCTTTAATGGCCTCCACTATCTCTTTGATCTCAGGCAGAAAGCTGTCCTGACTCAAATAATAACAATCATCCGTATTTCTAATAGCCACTCCTAAAGCAAGAAAAGAACTTTCGGCTAGTTTCTTTCTTAGATCTTCTTTAATATTGTTGGAAAAATTAAGGTCAAGCAGTTCTACCTCAAAACCACTTTTACCAAGTGCACTTCCAATATAATCCAGGCCTATCGGTGTAACGGGGGGCTTTATTAAATTTGCGTTGATAAGTAAAACTTTATTTTCCATTGTCACCCAGCCAGTTATAATATTCTTATCCAGAGCACAATAAAAACTACCGGTTCAGCTATTAAAAAATCAGAATTTTCTAAACAGTGATTAGGACGAATCAAGAACTGTCTTATCAAATTTTTTTATCTCCATTGATACCCAGACAGCCGT
This sequence comes from uncultured Actinomycetota bacterium, assembly GCA_964610385.1. Lineage (GTDB taxonomy): Bacteria > Actinomycetota > Humimicrobiia > Humimicrobiales > Humimicrobiaceae > CAZBSE01. Next base: position 119,955 of record CAZSXW010000004.1, on the reverse strand, counting down.
AACAGATATAGAAAGGAAATCGGCAATCGGTACCGACATCCATACCCCGGTCAGCCCGAAGGCTATAGGAAGAAGAAAAGCTGCAGGGACTAAAAACAACACCTGTCTTGATATGGTCAAAATAAGAGCCGGTACTGCCTTTCCAATAGACTGAAACAACCCCCCGCCCAGCATTTGTACACCGATAAAGGGGAGAAACAGTATGACGATTCTTAAAATACCGATACCTTCACTTATAAGTTCGGTGTCACTGCTGAAAAGTGTTATAACAAACCTGGGAAAGATCATCATTACCAGGAATCCTGCTCCAGCAATAATCATAGTCCATACCGCAGCTATTCCCAGGACTCTTTTTACTCTGGGATAAAGCCTGGCACCATAATTAAAACCTACAATAGTAGAAAATCCCTGTGTTATCCCGATAAGCGGCATCTGGACAAGACTCAGAAGCCTGAGGCCTATTCCCATTATGGCGATATAGAGATCACCCCCATAAAATGCCAGCAGCCTGTTAAAAATAAGGATTATAAAACTGGCCATAGTAGACCTTAAAAAAGACGGGAAACCAAGAGCAAGTATTTCCCTTACCAGAGAAAATTTTAATTTCAGTACAGAGAAGTTTATATTATAAACGCTTCTGCCAAAAAGGACATAGAAGATAATATAAATTGTACTCAGGGCCTGGCTTATAACAGTAGCTATAGCAGCACCCCTTATTCCCATACCAAATACGAATATAAATATAGGATCGAGGATTATATTCATAAGGGCTCCTATACCCATTGCATACATAGCAGCCCTTGGACTTCCTTCTGCCCTTATGCAGCTGTTGCTATTTATAGCAAAAGAAAGAAAGATAAAACCGGCAAGGACTATATAGGCATAATCTCTGGCATAAGGCAATACCTGAGTGGATGCACCAAAAAAAATCAGGAACTTATCCATAAAAGGATATATTAAGATCATACAGAAGATACTTATAAGCAGATTTAGCGTAATCGCATTTCCGAAAGTATTCTGGGCTATATCTTTCCTGTTTCTTCCAAGCGCCCTTGAGATTATAGAGGCGCTTCCAATACCCAGCATAGTACCTATACCCATTATAATAAGCTGGATGGGTAATACTATAGAAAGCGCGGCAATAGCGAGAGAGCCTACACCTTTACCGACAAATATAGTGTCTATGATATTATAAAGCGCACCTACTACCATTCCGATAGTAGCAGGTGCCGAAAACTTAAACAACAGGCCTGTTAAGTTTCCACTTAACAGCAGTTCTCTTTTTGATTTCATAAAATCATGCTAATTATAATTCTCATTGATTCAGAATATTCTGAAAGAACTGATTCTTTTCTGCCTCATTATAACCGACAGCGCTTGACTTTCCAAACCACTGGGGCCATGAATTAAAGGTAGTAATGGTGATATCTTCCCTGCTCATAGAGAGGAACACCGGTAAGATCTGTGCTGCCTGGCTCAGAGATATATTAGTCCATACATACTGCCCCATTGTATTCAAGAAATTGGATAGATTTCCAGAATTTACCATCGATCTTTTCTGCAGCATTAGATCAGCTATAAGCATTGCCGATTGTCTCTCTCTTGAATAAGCCCCTCCACCGTAAAGGGATCTGCCGTGTCTTGCTCTTGCCAGGGCAAGTGCCTGAGTCCCATTTATATGATGGGTCCCTACGCCAAGATAACAACCTGAAAAACCGTCGGCTATATTTTCTTCAACCGTAGTATCTACACCACCAAAATAATCGATCAAAGGTTTGAATCCATCAAAATCAGTAATAATATAGAAATCGATCTTTGCTCCAGTAAATTGTTCAAACTTGCTTACTGCATAATCATGCCCTCCGGAAGCATGATACCCGTTTATCTTTCGCCCTCCGAACCAGGTGTCACGCGGTATTGTCACAAAATAAGCCTTTCCGGTATCAAGATTCATATGGACAAATATATTGATGTCAGTCCTTCCGCTTACTCTTCCTCCCGCCCTGTCATAAGCACTATCATCTCCCCAGATGATAAAATTGACCTTTCTTCCGGCATGGAAACCTGATATTCCGCTCGAATTGTATCCGGAAACTATTGAAGCAGAAGCTGTTGAAGCAGTAGAAGCAGTAGCACCGGAATAAGGTGTAATACCATAGTCATCGCAAAGCTGGCCAAATTCCTTTGATTTTAAGAACCCGTCTAAAACGGTTTTTCTGCTCGTACCACCGGCCAGTTTTTCAAGCCAGGTACTGTAACCGTCTGGATCCGGTTCCCGGTTAAAAAAAGCTTTGTATAGTACGGTTAAAAAAACCTCGTCTGAGTGATTCTTGGATTTAAATTCCTCACTGAATACAAATCCTTCTGCCACATCAGCACCGGTCTTGGAACCATTTAAAAGACTTCCTACCCACTCGCTTAATCCCCCGGGATCGGGCTGTCTTTCCAGGCATTGCTCATAAAAACGTGTTACGAAGGCCTGTACCTGCTCTTCCGATCCTCCACTTATAGTGGTGGGAAAAAGGGTTATGACCAGTACAGCTATTAAAACCGCCAAAAAGAAGTACTTGGTTTTGGAAAATATTTTTCTTAACATGACTACTCCTCAGGTAATTTGATTAATATTGAAATTTCACATTATTATATATTATAAAACAACTTTTTAGAAGTTTGAAACATTAAATAATACATCCCTTTAATAAAGTATGATTAATTTTATTAATTCCCAGCCTGGTAAGAGCAAAATCATACTTTAGCGGGTCGTTTTTATCAAATCTCTTAAATGAGCCCGTTATTTCCAGAGCAGTTTTAATATCTGCCTGTTTCCTTTTGGTGAATCCCAATTTCAATGAAATCCTATGCATATGAGTATCAAGAGGGATGATTAATTTTGATCTTGAAATATTGTCCCATCCTCCCGGATCCACCCTGTCCCTGCGTACCATCCAACGCAGGTAAAGATTTAGTCTTTTAAAAGCGCTGCCTCCTAACGGCGAAGGCATCAGGCTGTTACATCTTTTCTTTTGGGAAGCATTGAGATTGTTCGCAAAACTTAAAGCAGCATTATGGATAGTCTTATCTTCCTTTTTCAGCCCTGCGGTAAAACAGGCATTTAGAGACCCGTATTCGATTATGGCATTTCTTATATTCACAAGCAGGCAGGATAACTCTGTGCCAGTTGTAAATCTGTGCTTGAAATCCGAAAAAATACTGTAAATAAGATTATCCGAAGACTGTTTTAAAAATACCGAAGGAGCGGGCACCATCTTAGTCAGTACCAGTGCGACACTTTTAAGTATCTGATTCACTCTGCCGTATGCAAGCGATGAAGCAATCATCCCTACGATTTCACGATTCTTTATATCATCATAACCATATAAAAATTCCAGGGGATCGGGGTGGACAAATTTCCTGTTATTGTAATACAGATATAGACTATCCAGTTCTTCTTTCAGTCTCATAATTTTTATAAATGTCCGATGACTATCACAAGTATCTAATATAACTTTCCCTCATCTGCGAGCTCTTTATGCTTTGAGACTATTTTATCTGCCAGCCCGTCAAGAAGTTTAAAATCTTCGTTTTTAGGATGACCTTTTATCACTACTGGCTCTATTATCCCAGCTTTTAATGAAGATACTATATCTACAAGCATATCGACGGTCTTTCCGCCCCATCCATATGAGCCTATAATCGATATATACTTTAACTTTGGTCTCAATACCTTCACCAGATATGCCGCATATAATACATTGGGATGAGGACCTGCCAGTACGGTAGGAGCTCCTATCACCACCGTAGCGGCGTCGACCAGAGCCATAGCAAGTTCACCTATATCAGTATCGGTGAGATGAAATACCTTAACAATAACTCCCTTTCCGGATAGATACTGCTTTAAATACTCTACCATTTTCTCTGTACTACCGTGCATTGAAACGTATGGTATTACTACTTCGTTCTTTACTCTGTCAGATACCCATTCCCGGTAAGCATTCATAATAAAACCAATATTATTGTAAACCGGTCCATGACTGGGCGCGATAATATCTATATTAAATCTCTCAAGTTTTTCCAGATTCTTTATTATGCTGGTCCTAAAAGGCATCATGATCTCCGCATAGTAACGCTTTGCTGCATTATATATCTTCTTTTCATCATTTACGAAAAGCTCATCACTGGCATAATGAGAACCAAAAAAATCACAGCTGAAGAGTATTTTATCTTCCTTTAAATATGTGGACATTGTCTCAGGCCAGTGTACCCAGGGAGTAAAGATAAACTGAAGTGTCCTGTTTCCAAGAGAGATTGTGTCGCCATCCCCTACCACCTTGAACCTATCATCCTGGACCGGAAGCAGATCCATAAGCATCGACTTACATTTCTGGTTGGTCACTATTTTGGATCCAGGATATTCTTTTATTAGTTCCGGCAGCGAGCCTGAGTGATCCTGCTCAGCATGGTGGGATATAATATAATCTATTCTTTCTATATTCGATTCTTTTAAATTATTTGCCAGAGTATCATACATCGGGGGATCCACACTATCAATCAGAACGGTTTTCTCTAATCCCCTGATTAAATAAGAATTATATGAAGTCCCGTCAGGAAGAGGTATCAGTTCATCAAATAACTTCCTGTTCCAGTCCTCAGCTCCTATGAAATAAACATCTTCTTTTAGTTTTTTTATAACCATTTTAATTAAATCCTTTCTATATTGCATATGACCACACTTTTATTAAAAAGATGTGGTCATACTTATAATATATTTACACCACTATACGGTTATTTTTTCCACAGCCCATGAATATTGCAGTACTCCCTTGCTATTATACTATCAGCTTTTATACAGAACTCAGCTTCGGGAGCATCTCCCGGTTTTAAAAACTGCCTATAGGCAATCCCATCCACTATTGCCTCTATCCATTCAATATAATGTTCCTCTATCATGGGATGGGCGACACTTCCGATTTTGACCTTAAAGCCTTTCTCGGTCTTTTCAATCACGGGTACATGTTTTTCCCGGGCAGCATCAGTTGTATTTTCACTGTATAATTTCATAGGCTGGCCGCAGCAGACAAGTTCTCCTTTGCCTTCATGAGTAACTTCTACAATATTGCCACATACTTCACACTTATATATTTGTAACCTCTCAGTCATTTGATCCTCCTTAATCTCCATTACATTTTCTTACAACGGTCAAAATAGTGCAAATAAAAGCCTGATAAATCTACATTGATTTTACCTTTTTTTCTATTATTTCGGTAATTTCCCTGTAACTTTTATTTTTAAATTTTAAAGGTTTACCAAAACTGACTTCTACCAGTGGCCAACGTGGAATGTGACCCCAGGGTAATATACCATTTCTTAAAATATTAAAAAGCCCCTTGACCCTTACCGGAACCACGGGGATCTCCATATCAGATGCTATTACACCCACCCCTGATTCGAATTCCTTGACACTGCCATCAGTGGTCACCCTTCCTTCGGGATATATCAATATATACCACCCCCTGCTTATGACCTTCCCGATATTTTCCATGATCTGCTTGAATCCATGTCTCCTCGATAGCGGACAGGTGACAATAAATAGATTTACCAAAAGATAAAAGCCTATCGCTTCTATAATCCTTCTCCACCATGGACCGGTATGATAGAAGAAATGATTGAAATGGTATTCTATGGACATTACAGTGGTAACTTTCTGCCTGAGCCTTAAGGGTAATGAATAGAGGATCACGAAGGTATCAAGAAGACTGGTATGATTCGAGGCAAAGACAACCGGCTGGATGAGATCTTTTATATTTTCACTACCCCTGACTTTATGCCTGTATAAAATTAACATAAAAGGATACAAAATATACTGGAAGATTGTCCTTAATATTCGGATCGGGTTCCAGAACGGGAAGCTGTAAAATGGTATCCTCCGGGAAGTCACCCGTGGATTTCTGATCATATCCTCAATCTCCTCTACAGTGGTACTGCCCATTATCTGAGAATCATCCACTTCTACATCATATTCCTGTTCAATTTCACTGACCAGCTGTACCATACCGAGAGAGTCAAGTCCCAGGTCCTTTTCCAGCTCTGCTTTCTTTTTAAGGTCTTGCCGCCTGATACTGTGAAAACTACTTATTATTTTAAATATTTCTTGTGAATTCTTACCTGCCTCCTCTCCAGCGGTCTGCCCTTTAACTCCTGTCTTAAGGACAGCCTTTAAAACTTCACCCCTTTTTATTTTTTTGGTCGCGGTCCTTGGAAAATCTTTTCCCTTCCATATGCTATAGCTATTTATATGCTGATACACGCTTAATTTTTTGTTGGCATCACTGATCATCTTCTTCAGTGAAACTCTGTATTTTTCCTTTAATATCAATACTGCATGAAGCTCCAGATTACCCCTGTATTTAAGCCCCAACACCACACAATCTTTTACCGGGCTGAGTTCCTTTAAAACAGATTCAACATCTTCCGGATAGATATTTATTCCGTCGGTCCTTACTATTACTTCATCTTTCCTTCCTTTAAAATAAAAGTTTCCATCTTTGCCAACCTCGACCAGGTCTCCAGTCTTAAACCAGCCCTTGGACAAAGCTCCCTCTGTCAACCCTGGATCGTTGTAATAGCCCGGTGTAACATTATCACCTTTGACATATATCTCACCTTTCACGACACGCACCTGTTGTCCTTCCAGAACCTTTCCGATCGAGCCCGCTCCCGTCAGAGAGGGATCAGCCAGAGTTATAAGTGGAGCAGTTTCAGTCAGTCCATAACCCTGGAAAATGCTATATGCTATACATCTCCAGAATTCATCCAGCCCTTTATCGAAAGCTGCTCCCCCCACGAGTATCGCTACCAGCCTCCAGCCTACTTTTAAATGGATATTAAGAAAGGCAAGAAGTCTTATCGGCCACTTTATTTTTTTGAACCGGTTATATTTTCTTTCAAATCTATCCCCTTCCAGATTGAACTTTTTGACCATATGTTCCTTCAACAGCTCTAATATCTTAGGAAGTGTTCCCAGTATCCAGATCTTTTCTTCCTTCAAAGCTTTTATAATATCTCTGGGAGCGGTACTGGCTGTAAAAACAACCGAACTGTCTATCATCATGGGAACATAAATCCCGATAAACTGACCATACATATGGCTTAAGGGGACAACAGATAATATCTTTAAATTCCACATAAGACGGAAAAAATTTCTCCATCTGTTCATGACAGGCTCGACAGACTTTAAATTAGCTTCAATATTCCGGTGCGTGATCATGACTCCTTTTGGCTCGGCTGTAGTACCGGAAGTAAAAATTACCTGAGCCAGATCATCATCACAGACAGTTTCATCTTTATGCTCTAACGGCTGTACTAATGCAAGGATTTCTTTTATCTCCTTCATTGAAATCGATCTAAGGTTAGAGGATCTATATCTGGTGCCGCTGTAAATCTTCAGTTTTGCTTTTACTTTTTTCTGAACCCTCTCCTCAAAATCATAACCGGACTTCAAATCAAGCGGTACCGCAACTGCTCCCGCCATAAGACAGCCCAAATAAGCTATTATCCATTCCGGTCGGTTCTGCCCTTTTATTATTACCCTGTCTCCATGACTCAACTTGAGCTTCTTTAGCAGCCCTGCAAATCTTGCAGCATAATCATGGACTTCCCTGAAACTCCAGGATAGTGTCCTGTACTTTCCTCTGTAGTAAAAAAAACTTTTTTTTGATTTTAAATTTTTACTGATATAGGAAAGTAAACCTGATGCCACAGCAGTACCACCTGCTTCCAGATATATTATTACTAGATTTAATTATAGGCAGTTACAATTCCTTTGTCAGGTTTTTTTTGCATCAGATAAGGGGATTTTCTTAGCAGCCAGTAACGTATGAAAGGTCTTACAAATCTTATCATATATTTCTTAAATCCCATTGAATTCTTAATATCATTTATATAATCACTCAGTATAAGATTTTGATAATTTAAAAGCTCCTGACTTTCTTTGGTATCCATCCAGTCAGTATAAAAAGACTCGGATGCAAAAGCTTTCTCGGGAAGCATTCCTGTACCTATAGTTTCTAAAACTTCTCTAACAAGATCCCTTTGGTAAATCTGACAGCTTGGGCCGCCGCCTATAAGTAAAATCTTACCCCAAACGCTATTACTGACAGCGGCAGCAGCAAAAGCAATTCCTGCATCATGAGCATGTATCACTTCAATCCTAGTATCCAGCGGTACATCAAACAGCATAGGATCGATTTCACATAATGATACAGAAAGCACCGCTCCTATCCTTAAAATAGTCCAGTCGAGACCGGATACCTTCACCAGCTGTTCACATGCAACCTTATGATGAGTGTAATTATCGGTTGGCATTACCTGTTCAACAGCCGTCCTCGGCGGAGTAGATTTCTGGGTATTTCCAAATACTGAAACGGAAGATGCAAATACTATTTTTGGCTTTTTAGGAGAAGACCTCATAGCATTAAGGATATTGCGGGTACCTTCAACGTTGACTTCCCACGACCAGTTAGGCCTATCTTCGCTCCTGGATGGGATTATAAAAGCCAGATGTATGACTACATGCTGATCTGCTACTGCTTTTGCTACATCATCCTTATCCGTTATATCTCCCCAGAATATTTCTATGTCCGATTTAAATCTCTCATATATTTTCTGGTTAGCTCTGGTTTTAAGTTCCAGGACACTTACCTTGTTTCCTTTTTTGATCAGTTCTTTTAGAGTATATATTCCTATACATCCAAAAGCCCCTGTGACCAGTATTTTCAAATCAACTTTCTCCAATTCTATTATTTTTTTTAATATCTTTCATATTACTATCTGGTAAGTCCTCTTATTATCACTTCTATGCTTTCCTTTGAGACTTTATCCCAGTCAACTCCTCCCGGATCAAGCAGGCCCTGCATCATTAATCCTACTGCAACTGCCACTATCATCCGGGACATTACTTCAGGATTTACTTTTCTTATTGACCCCTTTTGAATCCCTTCATTTGTTATTTCCCTAAAAAGCTTCAGATATTTTTTATAAGATACTATAGTTATATCTCTTAATTTCCGGTCTCTTGAAGCTTTAATCCATAATTCTATAAAAATGGGCAGTTGTCCCTCAGCTTCTTTAAAAACCGGCCTGGCTTTACTGGCTATATTTATAACCAATTCCGGTATATTGTCTGAGTCTTTTTTAATAGTATCTATATACCTATCAAGTATTTTTAGCCACTTGTCCATCATCACTAAAAAAAGATCCTGCTTGCTTGAAAAATGATGGTAGAATGCACCTTTGCTCAGCCCGGCATACTCACATATTTTTGCCACTCCCGTAGCATCATAACCGTACTTTGCAAAACATATCTGGGCAGCCTTTAATAATTTCTTTTTAGACCTTATACCTTTTCCCCTTAGATTCATTTATCCTTTTCCTAATAACATACCAACTGGTCGGTACTATTCTAATATAAACTATAATTCCTGTCAATGACAAATTCAGTTTGAAAATTTACTGGTTTTTTTTACTTTGATCCTTTTTTAAAGGTTTATGGTGATCATCTTTTTGGAGTGTCTTCTCTCCTATAAACAGCAGCGGGAACACGATATCACTGGTGCAGCACGGAATCCATACTGCCAGAAATAGGAATATAAAGACTATAATAAAAATTAGCCAGCTTATTTTGCCTTCCAGGGCCATTATAACATGAAATAGTGAAGCCCAAGTGCTGATAAGTACATGCCCGGCATGGCTTATTTTGGTAGTGGGCTTAAAATAAGCCAGAGTAATGCCTAAAAAAGCCAGGGGATTTACCAGCCACCATTTTTCAATAAATCCCAAATGAATCCCCTTATTGGGAAGATTAAGCATAGCTTCTCCCAAAAAAGGAATTATTGAGTCACTTAAAGTAGCTATAGCTATAGAACCCAGGTAACCAACCAGGATTATCATCCACAAATTCTTTCTTTTGTTTCCTTTATAGATTATATACAATGCAGCAGTAGTAAATGCACTCAGGAAAACATGAGTTGGATGTAATATATAATAAATATTATAGGAGATCTTAAATGGGACCCTATACAGCAATAACATGATTATAATTCCTGTAAAAGCTCCCAAGGAAGTAAATGGGGCATGATTTTTTAATTCTTTAACTATAGCCTTGAGCACTTATAATACCATCCCGGTCAAATCTATTTATTTAAATCTCTCTATTAATTATTTTAGCAAATTCGTCAACGGATATTCTTTATAATACTTTCCAATTTATGATTATAAGACATTGATAAACAGAGTTTATTCAGCCCCTGCTTATACCCACCAGTTTCAACAATCCAACGACAGGGTGATTAATTAAAACTTCCCTGAGCCGCTATAAACTTTTCTACAAGTATGGGATGAAATTGAGTTCCCGAACACCTTTTAAGTTCTTCTATGGCCTCACTTTCTGAAATAGGTTCTTTATAAGGTCTACCGGTTATCATAACATCGTAAGCATCTACAATAGCAGCGATACAGGCATTGATCGGGATATCCCTTTCTTTCAGTCCCTGGGGATAACCTGTCCCATCCCACCGCTCATGATGAGCCAGTATGTCTTCGGCTATAGGTGCGATCTGTGGAGTCGATTCGGCAATCTTATATCCTATTTCAGGATGCCTCTTTATAATCTTCCACTCTCCAGCTGTTAACTTACCTTTTTTCATTAAGATCTTATCAGGTATGGCCACTTTTCCTATATCGTGGAGAGTGGAAAGCAGTACCAGTTCATCTAATTTATTCTGTGGAAGATTAATGGCTATTCCGAGTTTCAGTATCAGTCTCTTCAACCGCTCCGTATGTTCCTTGGTCTCGCGGTTCTTTTCCCACAACACCCTTTCAAGAGATGTTATTATAGAATTATAAATACTCTTCCTTTCAAGCAGCTTATTCTTATACATATTATTCTCTGCTTCCTTTATGACCTCACTTAAATCCTGATTCAGGTTTTCCCTGGTTGAAACCCCTATGGAAATGTTCAGCGGGATCTTCTGGTCCCTTGTCTTTGAACAGATTTTCTTTACTCTGCTCTGTAATTTCCTGACATTTTCTTCCGAAGACCTGGGCATTATTATAAAGAATTCATCTTCGCCCCACCTGGCGATAATATCTTCTTCTCTCGCGCAGTACTTTAATATCTTTGCCAGTCTTTTTAATAATTTATCTCCCTCTTCATAGCCAAAAGCATCATTTACCAGTTTGAGCCCGTTCAGATCGCAGATTAAAAAGTTCAATGGAAGCTGTCTGTCTTTGTATACATTTGTCAGTACTTTTTCAAAATAAGCTCTGTTATAAAGCTCTGTGAGCTTGTCGTGAAAGCTTAAATACCTTATTCTTTTTTCAGCTTTTCTCTGTTCATTAATATTACCTAATATCTCTATCCTTATCAGCTCATCTCCAACACCTTTGATAGTCCTACCGGTCACCTCTATACTGATCTTACTTCCAGTGCTTTTAAGCCCTTTTACTTCATAGGAGCCCTCATAATTCGTTCTAATCTTATCCATTATCATATCCCTGAATTCCGGAGCTATAAATTCAAATAAGTTCTTCCCAACAGGGGAAGCAGAACCACAGGCAAACATAGCCAGAAAAGCATTATTTACTTCCATTATCTTACCGTTATTATGAATAACTGCTCCCGAAAGCGAAGATTTAAACATTAAATTAAACTTGTCTATACTTTCCTTAAATTTGTTTTCGGCTTTCTTCCTCTGTGTGATATCTTTGATTATTATCTTAAAACCTGATATTTTATTATCTTTATTTTTTAACGGCCCGAAATATACTTCCCCGAAAAACACATCGCCGTTCTTATTTTTCTGGGTTATCTCAAAAGGTTTGCCCTCTTTACCATCCAGGATTGCTTTAAACATTTCCAGATATCTGGAGATCTCCTTTGTACTTATATTTACCCTCTTGGTAAAATACTTACCAATCAGTTCATCTCTTGTGAAACCTGAAAAATCCAGTACCGCATCGTTGCATGACGTTATCACTCCTTTGTTGTTTACAATAAGTATCCCTACGGAACCTGTTTCCAGCATGTTGCTGTATTTTCCTTCACTTTCCATCAGCAGGTTTTCCAGATTTCTATATTCCTTCTTATATTTCTCAAGCTCGATTATCTTCTGGTGCATCTCCACCAGTTTTTTTATAAGCTGTTCCTTTGTGATATTTTCAATATTCATTTCTTGTCTGTATTAAAATATTTACCCGAGCTAAAAATGAAAGTCAGAAGTAAAATTACTTCTGACTTTTTTAATCTTAGATTCTCTCCTGCATTTGTAGCTAATTTTTGCTAAAAAATAATAAAGCTCCATTTAATTTTTAATAAAACCTATTTTTACTTTTCATCACTTATATTTTTATTTTCAAACACCAGAGTCTCTTCTTCATCATAGCTGTCCTTCTTTTTTTCAGACTCTTCTCTGATACCTTCAGCTATATTTAAGCTCTTTCCAAAATCATCCTGTATAGTTTCATCACTTTCTCTTAAATTCTCTCTTTCGATTTTTCTTAAAAACATATTGAGCTCTTCCGTAACCAATCTCTTTATCCTGTTCTTAAACTCATCATATTCATACTGCAGGTAATTTATATCCTCCTCCAGTTCCTGTTTCTTCTTAAGCAGTTCCCGATAAGCTTTCTCCAGGAGTGCCTTTTTTCCGCCGAGTAAAACTTCGACTTCCCTTTTCACCTCATAATTTTTTGCATTTTCTTCTTCTCCATTACCCTTTTTCTCAAGTATGGTAAGAAATCCCTCTAAATCTTCTACTTTTATCTTTACTGCCTCACCCTCTTCTACAGCAGGGATCCTCTTTAAAGATATCATATTTAAGATTTCCTTTTCACTTACTCCCAGAATTTCAGAAGCTTGCTGGAGACTGTAAAATTTATCGCTTTCACCCATTTTATCAACTTAAAAATAAAATCTTATAAAACTCTAATAATAATTTTAGACAATTATAACACATTCACGGTATAAAAAAATCATCACTTAACGTATACCGTATAATCTCTATCTGATTATAAAAGGTATTGCAATAGCAACAGCACCTGTGAATACAACCGCCAGGATGAAAAGATTATATCTTGTATTGTAATTTATTAAAAGAGATGTATCATAATAACCTTCTACATTCTGATCCTTATACATCCTCAAAAGACCTCCTATAAGTTTTGATCTGGTCTGTTTGCCCTTAAGCAACCCGAATATAACAATAAGATTTACCACTATCAAAAGAGCTACAATTACGAACATGACAATAAAAAGATCCGTCTCTTCACGCGAACTTTCGGCAACAGAAGAATTGATCCCGAGTGCCAGCAGGTTAAGGAAAATCGCAGTTATTATAAAGATAGTATCAGTACGGGTGTTTTGCTGAAGTTCCGTTATTATATGTTCATGAACTTGTTTAATCATATGACCTCCTTTAGACTATAGAATGAAATAGAAATCCGCAGGTTCTATTAAAGTTAAAAAATATATTTTATCTATATATGAGTATATTCCTTTCCATGTTGATTTTAAAGAGATATTAAATAACTTCAACATCAAGCTACCGTCATTCATATATCAGGTAGACAACGTTTTGGTAAATTAATATAATTAAAAAAATGGACTCACAATTAATAAGACCGCTCATTTTGACTTCTATTGCTGGTTTGTCCACCACCATAGGAAGCTTGATAGGTCTTGCTTATAAAAGGGAAAACCCAAGATTTATGAGTGCAGTACTTGGTTTCACGGCAGGCGTCATGATAGGAGTCTCCTTTTTTGAGCTTCTTCCTTCAGGCTTTGAAGAGATCGGGTTTATAAAGGCCAGCGCTGCTTTTCTGGTTGGCTTTATCTTTATTTTTCTGATCGACTATTTTATTCCTCATGAGTATATAGCAGAAAAAGAAAAAACAAGTGATGGATCAGATAAAAAGCTTCTAAGAACCGGTCTTCTGGTAGCACTGGGGATAGGTATCCATAATTTCCCGGAAGGCATGGCCACCTTTTACAGTTCTATTGTAGATATCAAAATAGGAATGTCTATAGCTTTAGCAATTGCCATACATAATATACCTGAGGGAATTGCCGTATCCGCCCCTGTATATAAAGCAACCGGCAGCAGAGGGAAGGCTTTCTTATGGTCATTTTTATCAGGAGTAGTGGAGCCCATAGGAGCAATTCTTACAGCTTTAATACTTCTGCCTTTCTTAAATTCGTATATCTTGGGTTATATGCTTTCAGGAATTGCAGGTCTTATGGTATTCATATCAGTCGATGAGCTTCTCCCTGTTTCCAAATCTTACGGCTATTCCCATCTTCCAATAGTAAGCTTTATTTGCGGTCTGATAGTCATGATCCTGAGCCTGATCCTGCTCCAGTAACTTTTTTATTGCCATATTCATTGAACTTCCACTATGAATAATTACCCTATTGCCGCCTGTGCCTTAAGTTTGAATGGATTAGTCCTTATAGCCATAGAAAATAAATAAGGGTAATTATTTTTTAAATGATTCATATACATTATCCACTCAGAGACTAGTGAGCTATATGCCCTTTTAGTATCACGGATCAGGTGATCGTAATCTTCTCTTGGTATTGCTTTAAATCCTTTTCTACTTTCCAGTTCTTCCGTAAGATGAAATACGGACCACAGAAGGTTAGTAAAAGACTCATGTTCCAGCAGATTTGGATTCTCCAGCAGCCTTAGGAGAAAATCTCTTTTTTTGACCATAAAATACCTTAAACTTTTTAAGTTTTCCGGACTAAAGTCAATATTTGGAATGTGGTCTTTAAATTTCTTATTTATGACCTTGAAATCTCTTTCAGTCCATTTACCTATCTGGGACAGATAATCAATAAGAATACCACTATTGGCATCAAAATCCGAAAGATAGGTCAAAAGCTTTGTACCAGCTTCGCTAAAGAAAGCACCTATCACCATATTCAACTTGGTAAGAAGGGTTCTTTTTTCTCTCTCGTTTAAAAGTCTATGTATGATTACAGTTACCAGAAATACTTCTATCGGTACAAATGCGATATCACCCAAAAGATAAATGAAGATATGGTGCGAATCTTTAAATATAGCAAAGTGTAAAATATAAAGAATCGTAGATAAAGATACTAAAACTAATCCCAGTATAAACTGCCATTTTAATCCTTTCATATATCACCTCCTAAAATCAGAAGGCCCTGCTCCAAAGGCAAAGCCTTCCGTTCACTAAAAAATATCCATTCCTGCCTACCTTAAAAACTTTCCTACAAATGGCGAGGTCTCTCCTCTTCTTAAGAAATGGCCAGACGGACCTTCACCCAGGAATTCTGAAAACCAGCTTTCATGTTCTATCTCCTCATTAAGGATGGCCTTGGCCAGTTCATAGGTCCTGTGGTCCTTCCCTGCAGTAATATTACAGATATGGGTATATCCTCTTACTGCACACCTTTCTGCTTCTACCAGTACCTTCAGTATCGTCATTACATCCGCGGGATCCTTAGGTAGAACAGCAGGCGGACACGCTGATGCATCATGAAAATCCTTCATATTTTCCGGTAATTTTCCACCCAGTTCATAGATCCTGGGAACGATAGCTTCAAAGTGATTCCTGTCCTCTATTCTTGCTGTCTCTGCTATTTCTTTTATTCCTTCTCCTTTAAGACCGACCAGATTCGCTCTTAAAATAGTATAATAATAGTAAGTAGTCAGTTCTGCTGCCGCATTCTTTACCAGCAGATCTAAAATTTCATCTACATCAACACCTGCTCTTTCTACCATTTCTCTTGCTACCTTAGCCACTTTTTACCTCCTTTCTTATCGATTCCATAAGTCAATGAACAAAAGTCCATTTATTTATAGTTAATAATAATTATTATATAGTAATAATTATTATTTTTCAACTAACATATTCAATACAGGACAATCTTTTCAGGCCAGGGGTTTCCCATAGCAGCTTTCCAGGTCTTATCAATATATTGATGGGTATAGGATTGTTCGACCAGGTGAAAAATATATGCTCCTTTATCTGTCAACCTGTAACTATTCTTATACTTCTTAAAATACCCTAGTTTCTGCCCCAAATACAATTCAAACCTAAAGAAATCTTCAAGTCTTCTGCCGAAAAGCCTGCCAAAATCCTTCTGTACAATGTTCAGGTTATATGAGGACCAGAAAAGCCAGTAAAGCGCTCTTGTCCTTTTATTAAATGTTAAACTGAGGGCAGTGGGTATACTATCGCCATCAAGGCATTTAATATATTCTTTAACGGAAAAAGTATTTATCTTAAATATATCTTCTAGAAGGCTTGCCGCACTCGGACCGAATCCGATATAGTTATCTCTCGTCACAGAAGAATATTTTGGTGTATTCTTCCGTGTAAAAGTCCAGACGGAACTCCTGCCATAACCCATTTCTTTACTGATACTTGATAAGATCTGCAGCATTTCTTTACCCAATCTTTTACCGGATGGATTTTTTACGGTCCTGGTATAAGAAAATTCAATAAAGGGATATGTCGATATTTGAGTAGCACCTGAATCTGCAGCTATTTTAAAATCTTTCATCAAATCTTCTTTCGTCTGACCTGGAATACCGAAGATAAGATCCACATCAATTGCCGCAAATCCAGCTTTCTTAGCCGCTTTCAGTTTATCCTCGCTATTTATCCTTTCCCTCCCCAGTGAGGCTAGACAGCTGTCCTGAAAGGATTGAACGCCTATACTTATCATATTAAAACCAAGGCCTTTTAACCTTTTCAGCAGTTTTTTGTTTATTTCACGTGGATGCAGTTCTATTCCCATATCACCTTTGATAATGAACAAATCATTGATGATGTTCATCAGTTCGGACATGTAATCCACCATCAGGGCAGGCGATCCTCCGCCAAAATATACACTGGTCACTTCTTTTTTCCCGCCTGTCATCTCTGATACCAGATATAATTCTTTTATCAAAGCCCTGTTAAACTCCTTTAAAAGAACCCTATCAAACTTTATCTTATAGTAGGGGCAAAATGAGCAAAGTTTTTTACAAAAAGGAATATGAAAATACAGCCCAAGGTTATTGATATCAATATCCAGTTCACCTTTAAAATTACTACTAAAAGTGAAGGGCCTGATCGATCTGGCCATTAATAGCCTTAAAATATTTGTAAGCATTTATCGCTCTTTCCTGATATTCTTTTTATAAATCAGGCAATTTGAAATCACATCTTCCACACCTGAAATAATTTCAGCTGCAAAACGGATTATCGATATTTGGAGTCAGCAGACCTTCTATCGCATTGTATATCAACAATAACAATTATATTAAAAATATAATAATTTTAAAACCGGTTCCAAGAACAAGGGCTTTGGATATTTTCTTCATGGTATTATAATAAACTCCAAGACATATACTCATGAATAGTCTAAAAGAATATAAAAAGAAAAGAGATTTTAGAATAACTAACGAGCCAAAACCTGAGTTAAAAAAGAGAAAACAGACCGATCTCATCTATGTTATACAAAAACACAAAGCTTCTAACCTGCATTATGACCTAAGACTTGAATTGAATGGCGTTCTAAAATCATGGGCCATGCCCAAAGGTCCTTCTACTAATCCATCCCATAGAAAACTGGCTGTCCCGACCGAAGATCATCCCATAGAATATGCCGATTTTGAAGGGATAATACCCGAATGTGAGTATGGAGCAGGAGCTGTAATAGTATGGGATAAGGGAACCTACAGGAACCTTAAAAATAACATTTCACTTGAAGAAGCTTATAATGAAGGTAAATTAGAAATTTTTATTGATGGTAAAAAATTAAAAGGTTCATATGTTCTTTTAAGGACCGATAAAAAACAGGATAAAGACCAGCGATGGCTGCTTATAAAAATGAAAGACAGGTATGCAGATGCCAGCGTGAATCCTATAGAAACCGAACCCGAATCAGTAATAAGCGGTAGAAAAATCGAAGACATTAAAAAAGAACAGTAATGAGTCATAAACAAAAAATATATATAGGGACATCGGGATGGAATTACAAAAGCTGGAAGGGCAAATTTTATCCTGAAGAGCTAGCCCAGAAAGAATGGCTGGATTATTATTCAAAAAGGTTTAATTCAGTAGAAATAAATAATACCTTTTACCAACTTCCCAAAAAACATACTTTTAAAAATTGGGCTGATCATACTCCGGAAAGTTTTATCTTTTCAGTCAAAGCTTCAAGATACATAACCCACCTTAAAAAACTTAACGAATGTGGTAATGCCGTAGATAAATTAATAGAACATTCCTTCCAGCTTAAAGAAAAATTAGGAATCTTTTTATTTCAGATGCCGGCTAACCAGGGAAAAGATATAAACAAATTGGAAAGCTTTATAAATCAGCTCCCGGATAAATATAAATATGCTTTTGAGTTTAGGCATGATTCCTGGTTCGATGACAGTGTATTCAATATCCTGGATAAAAACAATTGCGGTATAGTGATCAGTTCTTCACCTGATTTTCCTTTTCAGAATATTGCCACAGGTGGGATCTGTTATATAAGGATGCACGGCAGTAAAAAACTTTACTCCTCCAAATATTCAATGGATGAACTTAAAAAGTTCGCCAAGATAATCATCAGATACCATAATAAAGGATTTTACTCCTTTATATATTTTAATAATGATATTCACGGTTACGCAGTAGAAAATGCAGATACAATTCAGAAACTTATAAATGATATGTAGTACTTTTTTGAACCGCTATATATTCAATTAAGATCAGTCCCGCTTATTTTTCCACCGGTCAAGTATTTCTATCACTTCAGAGTCCTGGACATCGCACCAGTTAGCATAAACTTGGGCCACTGCCTGGAAAAACGGCGGCGTCTCCAGCACCACTATTTCATCCACCATACCTTCTATTTCCCGGCCCACACTCTCTCCCGAAACCGGAACAGCCACTATTATCTTATCGGCCTCTTTATTCTTACATAGTCTTATTGAGGCCTTCATTGTAGATCCCATCGCCAGACCATCATCCACCAGGATAACAATCCTGCCTTTTATTTTGGGAAGAGGTTTTGATTTTCTCAGTGTTCTGATTCTCCTGGCCATTTCCTGTTTCTGTTCCCTGATTATCTTTTCGATCTCCTCTCTGGATAACCAGCTGTAAGCGCCATCCTGAATAATAGTAGAACCGTCCTCTGTAATCGCTCCGAATCCTGCTTCAGGATTGAAAGGAAACGGAAGTTTCCTCGATACAAGAATAGATAATTCTGTATCCAGAAATTCCGCTACCTCATAGGCTACTTCTACTCCGCCTCTTGGAATACCCAGGACCAGGACATTTTTTCCTTTATATTTGGCTAATCTTTTGGCCAATTTTTTACCTGCATCTTTTCTGTCCTCAAACATGACTACCACTCTTAAATGATGTTCCCGCCATATACATATTTTAAACCGGCTTCTTTTCCAATAGCGATAGCCTCTTCTATCTTTTCTTTTCCTGTAGGAGGAATATCGGATTTGTATGTCGGGTAATAAGCACTTACATGCCAGGGGATCCCGGGATCCAGATCAGCTAAAAAATCCGCTATACTTTTCAACTCTTTATCTGAATCATTTATCCCGGGTATGACAAGGGTGGTTACTTCAATCCATATGCCAAGCTTCTTCATAAATCTTATGTTACTCAACACCGGTTTCAGCCTGCCTCCCATTCTATTTCTGTAAGTGCGGTCGGAAAAGCTTTTAAGGTCTATATTAGCTGCATCAAGATATGGGTTTATCATTTCCAGACATTCCTCGGTCATAAATCCATTGGTGACAAATATATTTTTCAGCCCCTGCTTATTAGCCATTTTAGCTGTGTCATAAGCATACTCAAAAAAAATTGTCGGCTCGGTATAAGTATATGCTATACTCTTACATCCTGCACTTAGGGCATCCTTTACTATCTTTTCCGGCGGGACATCTTCTCCTTCTATACTTCCATGATTACAGGGAAGTTGAGAAATCTGCCAGTTCTGACAGAAAAAACACCTGAAATTACATCCCACTGTGGCAATAGATAAGGACTTTGTCCCCGGCAGGAAATGATACAGAGGTTTTTTCTCTACAGGATCTACATTTTCAGAAATAAGCTTTCTATACACCAGACTGTACAGGACACCATCTATATTCTTCCTGACAAAGCACTTACCTGTCTTACCTTCTTTTATACGGCATCTATGATTACAAAGATTGCACCTTACCTTGCCGTCTTCTTTTTTCTGATAAAGATATGCTTCTTTCATTTTATTAATAACCCTACAGTATTTTTAATTTTGATCCTTCTGTTTTACATGCCCTCATTTATAGTCCGATCTATTATTTAGATCCCTTTTCCTTTACCATTGATTTTATAAGATCGCTCCTGGTTATTATTCCTATTACCCTGTTATCATCGTCCACTATAGGCACCCTGTTTACATTATTTCTGCTCATTATATCTGCAATCTCGCTTTCGGAAGCATCTCTTTTTGCCTTTTTAATCCAGGTATGCATTATACTCCCCACCTTTATCCTTGACAGGGCTGTTTTGTTTTTTTCCAGCCCCTTCACGTAGAGATTGGGGTCAATATAAGAAAAATTATATACAGGAAAAACAAGCATGGGAAAAAGAAACTCGTCTTTTTTTAAAAAATTTATGATATCTGCCTCTGAAACTATTCCCAGAAGTATATTATCTTCATCTACTACCGGAACTCCGCTTATATTGTTTTTTATAAGAAGTTCTGCCAGATCCAGGACACTCTTCTCTTTGGTTATAGTGATTACTCTTTTATTCATTATATCTTCTGCTGTTTTTTCATTCATTTGCTGCCCTTTCCTTCTTCTATGATACTTCATATGTTTATTATAAAATAAATATTAATATTTTGTTGTAAAAATAAAAAGGTGACATATATAATATATGCGGAGATAGACCTGGAAATATGTCAGTAAGGAGAGCTCTATGACTATAAGGCAAAAAATCAGAAAAGGAATCATCCTGTTTACCTTTCTAATGCTACCGGCAATATTCTACTATTTCTCACCGTACCTTATAATAATGGGAGCCTCAGAGGGAATAATAAGCGGCAGCTTCATAGTCTTTGCATTTCTCTTCCTTTCGGCACTTTTTCTGGGAAGAGGATTTTGCGGGTGGTTCTGCCCTTTAGCAGGGATCCAGGAAGCAAGTTTTTCAGCCAGAGACAGAAAGGTAAATAATAAATATAACTGGATAAGGTATCTAATCTGGACACCCTGGATAGGGATAATAATCTATATGGCGGTAACTGCTGGAGGATTTAAGGAGATCGACTTCCTTTACCAGACTACTTACGGATTTTCAATATCAAATATATATGCACTCTTCATCTATCTAATTGTCGTGATACTGGTCATAATCATGTCTTTTGCCATCGGTAGAAGGGCATTCTGCCATTATGGATGCTGGATATCTCCCTTCATAATAGCGGGAAGAAAACTCAGAAATCTCTTCAGGTGGCCGTCCCTTGGATTGGCAGCTGAAAAAGACAAATGTATAGACTGCATGACCTGCAGTAAAAACTGCCCCATGAGTCTTGATGTCAATAAAATGGTAAAGAGTGAAAACATGGAAAACCTGGAGTGTATTCTCTGCGGGACCTGTGCTGACAACTGCAAACAGGGAGTAATAAGATTCACTTTCACTAGGGGAAAACAATAAATAAAAATTTATGGTATATATTTGTCTATTATTTTTTCAGCTTTATATCTTGAAATATTAAAACTCTGCCAGCTTTTTTGGTCCTCAAGCTCTATTTTCTTATCTTCAAAATATTCTATGATATCTTCAGCTATCTGCTTCTCACCCGGATCTGACGAATCTTTTATTGATAACAGGAGATTCCGCATCTCTGGTACAGCATCGTAAGACAGGCCCTTTAAATAGACTATATCTATCTGCTTAGTCTCATAATAACGGCTGATGTTGTTTTTCGCTATTATCACATCCACGTTGGTAAAATTCATTATTATATAGACTGCAAGTGAGATAATAAAATAAGATTTGATAATGGGCAGCTTCGGATACCAGATATAGATAATATTAACAATAAACAGGAAAAACAGTGTTATCATAAAAGTCTGAACGAATACCCTTAAATATGTAAAACCATAAGCCTTTTCATATACCAGCATCCTGTAAAATGCAGATGAAAGTAAAACAAAGGTGAAAACTACCAGCAGCGTAAGAAAAGCTCTGATAGCGGTAAGCATTTTTTTATTTTCTTTTTTTACAAACACAATCCCGAAAAGCAGGATACCAAAATTGATAATCGACACCACCACAAGTTCAAAAAAACCTCTTCTGGCATATTCGGCATAAGTGTAAGAAGAAGGCAGAACAAAAGAACTCCCGCCAAAAAGATAGGTAAACTGAATGACTGAAAACACGGCATAAATAATATTTATTAAAACAAGTATGGTAAGCAGTATCACAGGATCAAAAAACAATTTCCATTTTATTTTTTCATATGTGGATTTCTCTCTCTCGTCAAAGGCCTTCAGCAAAGACCACGAAAAACAGGCTGCGTAAACAAAAACTGAAACTAATACCAAAAAATGCTTGACTATTTTTGATACCGGGATGTTGGTAAATAGATCTTTAAATACAATATCTGCAGACGATAGAAGCCATATGATAATTGCCAGAACCGGTATTGCGATCAATATTCCTAAAAGTACTTTTGGCAGGACTCTACTCCTGCCCTCTCCTCCTGCACGTACATCTATCCTGAACAATGTAACAAATGGTTTATGTATAAATCCAAAAGGGACAAAGACTCTCTTAATCATATCTCCTATAAACCTTATATCCGACCAGTCCGATTTATTGACTCCCGTTACCAGAGCACCGAACATTATTACGAGGAAAGGTACGATCAGATAATTTAAAATCTTAAGTATCTGATTGGAGTAGATTAAAAAGGTAGCTGCAAGAAGAAGTATGGGTATCGTAAATAGCCATTCAACGTTGATCAGTTTTTTCAAGGAGCTCCAAAAGCTTGCCATAAAAATGAGCAGGATCATAGCGATAAAGACAGGATATGAAATACCCAATGTCTTGTCATAGAAGAAAACATCGAAAGAAATACCAATGATCAATCCGTAAAAAAGGATCCAGTATCTTTTACGTTCCAGTTCCATAAAATCAAATATAAAAATCTTATTTTAACTTCTGGGATAATCTATCAAATACTGTACAGCTTGATATTATAGCAACTTTTATATTCCAAAGATACCGGCAACAAAGAACGGCTTTTAAATCCATGATTTAAATAGTAGAATAAAATGAACTATAAGAAATAAAATAGAAATGGCAAATCTAAAGAGAAATCTGTGGACTGTAGTAGATATTATCTGGTCATTACTAATGGTAGCCCAGATAGTGATGGCCTTTTTCTTTAGCAAAGATCTGGTACCGGCCGCTAGACCTGTAGGGTGGGGGTTTATTTTTCTCTCAGCGATATTCGGAATGCTTCCCATCTTCACTTTTCGTATAAAGGGCAGAATCGAAAAAGGAAAAAGTTATATGCATACCACTAAAATAGTTACCAGCGGAATATATTCGATAATCAGGCACCCGCAGTATATGGCAGGGATATTGATAAATATAGGTCTTACTCTTATCTCCCAGCACTGGATTATATTAATAATCGGTGTAATATCCATAGTCTTAATCTATCTTGATGCCTTGAGAGCAGACCAAAACCTGGTTCTAAAATTCGGAAAAGAATATATAAATTATGCTGAAAAAGTACCAAGGCTGAATTTCGTCGCGGGTGTCATAAGGCTGATAAAAAGAAAAACAAAAGATTGATTTTTTTATTATGAGACGTTTTTCTATTATCATAATTTTAATATGCTTTTTCTTCTTTATACTTTTTCTTAACTCCTGCAGGAAAACAGGAACCCAGGATCTCCAGGACACCAAAGAATCACAGGATAAGATTGCAGAACAGAATTTAGAGGAAGATGAAACTATACCGGCTGAAGATTTTGAATCAGCAGATAGACTAATAAACGATGTGATGTTTTACAATGGTGAAGCAAATTTTGCTTTTATCTACCCACAGGAGAATCTGTCCATTTCTTCATATCCATACTTGATGGGAGATTATGGAGATCTTTCTTTAAATGTAAATATAAATACTGTAGAAAACCTGCAAGGTTCCGAGAAGGAAGCCGCAATAAGTGAAAGAGATGCTCTCAAGTCAGGAAATTTTGGTACGGATACAGGTTTTTCTTTTGAACCCTCAAAAAAGGTGACCAGGATAAGTGAAACATTTGTAAAGGAATTCCTGACTCTTGGAAGATATGATATTTGTGACATATCTTTTAATTGGGAGATTCGCTTCTACAATAACGGCTATCAGGTGCAGATAATACTTTCAGCCGGTGCTGAGAAAATGATGGAAAACCTGGATCGGTATTTTATATATAATGAAACAAACTGTCCCGGTCAAAAGATCTGGGATTTTGACCAGCAGGATGAGTTTTATGATAAATTGACCACAGATCAATTAACAGGTCTACCCTCGGAATGGTACAGTGCATTTGATTCTATTATGTATCTGCTTCAGATAAATGATTTCAAAGGGGCATCAGCAGGCTACAGCAGGTTAATCGATGAAAGGATTCATGAAGAAAATACTGAAGAAAAATACATCATCGACGTCTCCTACCCCCAATTTCAGTCTGCCATAGCAGGTGGATTAAACGATAGTATCGACAAAATAATATATGAGCAGAAAGTACTTCCCATAATAAATGATTTCAAGGATGAGGTATCTTCATATCAAGATGAAGATTTTGCGCTTGGATATTACCTGACAATAGATTATTCAGTAGTAATGTACGATGGAAAAGGGATCTCGGTATGTCTCGATACCTATCCCTATTTAGGAGGAGCCCATGGAATGATTTATTTCGAGACTATAAATTTTGACCTTGAAAAAATGAGCCTGGTTGATTTAGGAGACCTCTTTGCAGACGGATATGACTACCTGATTATGATTTCTGATTACTGTAGAGAGGACCTGGCCGAACAAATAAATGAAAGAGACTTTGAATTAGATGCACAGTGGCTGGAAGAAGGTACTGATCCGGGCAACATAAATAACTTCACGAACTTCCTTGTCACACCCTCGGAACTAATAATAAAATTCCCAGTTTATCAGGTAGCACCATATGCGGCTGGAGATTTTACAGTCAATATCCCCTATGATGAATTTGAAGGCAATTTGAATCCTGAAAGTATAATAGGAGATTATATTAAATAATCTTATAGCAGTAAAATTATTCAGCACCCTGTTCCTTTGTCTGAGGAATCCACCTTAATTTGTATTTTAACTTCAATATTAAACGCGTTATGTATGTTATCTGCCCTGCATGAAGTTCCAGATGTGCAATTGAAATATAAATTGCACTTAATACATTCTCATCAAATCCTTGTATACGCCGCTTTTCCAGCAAATCAGCTGGATCAAGATTATTTATTGTTTTTTTGCAGCCGGCAATAATCTTTTGGAACTTATCCGTAAGTTCTTGTTTGCTAAGCTTTTTTCTGTCATCAAATTCAAGTGGACGGTTTCTTATATCTTTCAGTCCTCCGATCCCAGAAATGAACCACTGCCTTAGACTTCCGCATAAATGATTAATTATTATCCCAATGCTGTTCACACCACCATTTGGCCTGTACCATACATACTCTTCTTTTAATTGATTAAGGCAGTGCATAATTCTCTCGAACGAATTTTGGATTGCTCTATTTGATTGCTTTATAAATTCCTTTTCAAAATTCATAACTTCTCTCTTATTAATTTAACTCCAGGGATGAATAAACAGAAGAATCCCTACCGCGAGCACAACGCTGGCAAATACATAGCATAATATTACTGCTGCCTTATCACTCATCTTCTTACCAACTTTTAATTTTACTATTTTGATTATTGATGGCGGCTTCATTACCGCTACATAATATACGAATGCCGCATATAGCACACACGCTATTCCTCCGATTACGTAACCCATTTAACTTACCTCCTCCTCTTAAATTTAATATATTTATGTATACATAAAACTTCTATTGAAGTTTTCTTGCTATCCTGGGAGCAAGAGCAGCATATACCGCTCCGCATATAGCCAGTATAATACCGACACAAAGGATCAATTTGGGCCAGGTACCGCTTTTCGAAAGTATCATGTCATTTGCATTATATGCCCAGTAAAACGGTGACCAGTAAAAAAATATCCGCCAGTTTCCAGAAACTAATTCATACCCCGCTATAGAACCGGCCAGGGGTAAAAATAAAAGCTTAACGCTGCCTGCTGCTTCCATAACATCGTTGCTGTTTAAGCCCTGTATAAAACCTATTATCAGGCTCAATATAGTCAGTGAGAATATCAATAAAGCAACCTGCCCTATATTGATATCGTAGAAACCTGTAATTAAAAGACAGGCAATAGATAAAAAAAGTGCAATAAACATACCGGTAAGGCTCTTACCCAGTATAAATGCGCTTCGCGAAGTCGGGGTCACGTTTATGGCACTTACGGTCTTATCTACCTTTTCTTCAAGTATGTTCAAGGCAATAAGCATACCTGTCAGTACGGGAATAAAGAGCAGCAGTATATTTACCAGCATTTTTTTTAACGGCGGGACTGTCCGGTCAAATTCAATTATTTCCGAGCGTGCATCCTCAAGCTTCACACCTGACTCATACAGAACATTTAACAGTTTGGCATATTCTACTATTGATTCGGGCTCATTTCCCTGAGTCATAATATAATAACCACCGTCTTTTGGAAGTATCCCAACCACATCGTCTCTTGCCCTGACTCTGTCTTCAACCCTTTGCTCATCGCCAAACAGCGCAACATGAGCAAAGTCATCAAAATAATCTGCCTGTTCGGGATTCTCATTTTCCACAAGAGCCAAGCTTACACTTGTATCATTGATACTCGGTGAGATAAAATTGATTCCCACAGCTAAAAGCAAGGGAGCGATTATTATCCAAAGTGTCATAAATTCACGCATATTTACCTTTAAATCTCTAATAAAAATAATCCATATTTTTTTAAACATAATCACTCCCCTTATACGCTCAGCGTCTTTTTAAACCTAATATTTGTAATAGTAAAAATTATTATGCCTCCTGCCAGAAATCCAGCACTGGTAAGCAGTGGATATGCAATGTTCCCTTTTGGCAAAATAATTTCTTTAAAACCCTGCATTAATGAGTATGTGGGAATTATTTTTATCCAAAAAGGATCCCAGCCGGGTATAAAATAGGCTATTGCTGGTACCATAAGCAGGATTATCAACAAATAAATAGCCCCGAAAGCTTTGGCCAGATTATCATAAAAGCTGGCGATCAATAGACCCAGAGAGGATGCAAAAAAGCTTGTTGTAAGCAGCAATAACAGCAGAGGACCATAGTTAATCTTAAATCCCATAATCGGCATCACTATAATCAGGCCTGAGATAAAAGAGGTGACTAAAACTACAAAAATCTTGCTCATCAGATACTGCCAGACAGGAGATGCTGTTACCGCATAAGCCTTTATTACACCCTCAGTTTTATCCAGGAATACATAAGATGCCATTATGAACATGCCCATAAGGCAGCTGCTTAATGCGACTATTGGCGGAATAGCATTCTCCCTATTATTCAAGGGTTCA
This sequence comes from uncultured Actinomycetota bacterium, assembly GCA_964610385.1. Lineage (GTDB taxonomy): Bacteria > Actinomycetota > Humimicrobiia > Humimicrobiales > Humimicrobiaceae > CAZBSE01. The sequence continues at coordinate 92,211 of CAZSXW010000004.1, read as the reverse complement.
TAATCTGTTGTCAGTGGGCGGACTTCCTGATTTTCAATACGCTTTTCAAGGACACTCATATCTTCATTAAATACTATGGATAGCAGATTTTTTAATCGTGTGGATTCATATCCCTGCAGGTAATACCTGCAGTAAAGCTGGTTATTTTCATCCAGCTCTATTACCGCACCTACATTCTGCTCGGAGTATGCTAGTTTACGGACAGCATCTTCGCTTTCAACAATATATAACTCCTCTTCATCGGTCTTAACGAGCTGAGCATCATATGTCTCGCCATCAGCCTCCATTTCAACTTCTTCTGGTTCTATACCGGGAGCACTTTCTAAAATATCATCAATATATATTTCTTTTACCTCTTTCGGCAAATTTAGATAAACATATTGTGTTGAAGTAGTTTTTATTTCTTTGGGAACAGCAAATAATAAAATCGCCAGAATCACCAGGGAAAAAATTAATTCAACATAAAAGTAAAAACTTCTGGAAGCGAGGGTGAGTTCTTTTTTAAAGCTGCTAAGCAGTTTCATATTAGGTAAGCCCCCTTCCAGTGACCTTTATAAATATCTCTTCCAGGGTTGCCTCCTTGGTATGCATGGTCCGTATTTCTTCTTTGGCTATGATCTTTCTAAGAGCATCTTTATCATCCTGCTTTATGGTAGAAAAAGTCTCTTTTTTTAATTTGCCATTTTGAATGTATTCCACATCGACCAGTTTTTTTCCGTATTGAAGCTTTAAATTTTTAGGTGAATCTATAAGCTTGATCTCCCCATCTACAATAAATCCCACCCGGCCGCATAATTCATCAGCTATAAACATATTATGAGTAGTCAAAAATACAGTTACCCCTTTGCTGTTACGTTCTTTTATTATGTCCTTTATACTAGCTGCTATAGCAGGGTCGAGTCCGGTAGTGGGCTCGTCAAGAAACCACATGCTGGGATTATTTATCATTGACCTGGCAAAAGTAAGCCTGTGATTCATCCCTTTTGAAAATTCCCCGGTCTTTATATTTTCCTTTCCGCTGAGACCCACCATATCGATCAATTCTATAGGATCGCGTGTTTTTACATCAAACAGCCTGCTGTAAAAGTATAAGTTCTCTTTTGCCGTCATCTTACTGTAGACATTGGACTGTTCAAACGACATTCCTATTTTATTAAACATTTTTCGGGAGATTTTTTTAATGTCATAGCCAGCAACGGTCACATTGCCCTTCTGGAGCTGTAGTAGTCCGGTCAGGATGCCCTGCGTGGTTGATTTGCCTGCACCCGACGGTCCAAGAAACCCAAATATCTCACCTTTCTCTATTTCAAAATTTACATCCTTTATAGCATACCTGCCATTTCTTAAATAGGAATGATACAGTCCTTCAACTTTTATCATTGCCATTACTTTTCCCTCCTTTGAGTCCCTATGCCGTTTTTTATAAAATCAAGCAGCAGATCGACTATTTTAATTATATCTTTATCAATCTTCTGCATATCAGCTTCCCCCCTTTTAATATTCTGAAAATAATATTCCATCATATTTATATTCATCGAAGAAATAATATAACTGATAAAATCCAGATTGATGTCATCTCTTATCTCTTTTTTTGAAATTGCCTGCTTTAAAAGTCCTACATAAACATCCTGTATTTTCTGCATTCCCATATCCATAACTTCTTTATATATAGGATGGTTCTTACTCTTAAACAGCCAAATACCTATAAGAGTAAGCTCAGGATTATCCGCAGCAAATTTAAGTCCCGATGCAAACAATTCTCTTATAAGGGTAAAAAAATCATATTGATCGGGATTTTTAAGAATAGGCGACATATATTTCAACTTTTTTTCGCCTACTATTTTTAACAGATATAAAAACAGGTCTTTTTTATCATCAAAATACTGATAAAAACTACCTTTTGCTATCTTACACCTTTCTACAATTCTATTAATACTTGCTTTATCATAACCAAAAGCTGCAAATTCGCGTATTGATGTTTCTTCTATTATTTTCTTTTTTTCTTCCAGCAAGTTCTGGAATGTTGATTTGGGCATAGTAATCCTTGTTTTATAATTGTGACTTTAGAGTCATATGACTTTCAAGTCATATTTTATGCTTCTGCCGACTGAATGTCAAGGTTTGGCCAATTTAAAAAATAATTTATATACTATGCTCTTTTAAAACCCCGGCATCCTCAAATTTATAAATTACTCGTTAATTCTAACTGATTGTAAATTATGGTGAGAGGAAAACTAAGTTAGTTAAGTAGATTACACAATCAAGTTAGATAATTGGCTTGACTATCTAAGATTTTATTTTTATAATAAGTGAAAATAATTAAAATACTTCTATCCAATAATAGTGACAAAAAACAAATAATTCTTAATCAGTTATACAGGAAGTAATATGACCCTCCTATATAATACAGGAAAATTTATAGTTGAACGGGCTTTACAGCTAAATGATTTTTTTATTATAGGATAACAATATTTCTCTGAAAATTTTATTTAAATTTTAAAGGAACTTATATAAAATTTTTTAGTTAAAATACAGAAACTAAAAAGGGAGGTGAGAAATAAAAAACAATTGAGATTTACCTAAATATCATATTTAGTTTTAGGTCAGGCAAATCTCAAGTCTATTTTATAAAAACCAGTCAAAGGAGATTGAAAAAGTGAAGAATTTTCTAATTTTTATTTTAGTGATGACTTTTGTAGTTTCAATGTTGCTTATTGGTACTTCCTGTAAGGAAGCTGCAGAAGAAGCTGGTGGAGCTGCTGCCGGAGAGATCACTGTAGTTGTAATAGGTAAATCAGTACATCCATACTGGTCTAATGTTGAAACAGGAACAATGGATGCAGGTGAAAAACTCGGTGTGGATGCAATATTCTGGGTACCGACCGAAGAAGATATAGATGCACAGATAAGTACCATGGAAACTTATATCGCACAGGGAGTAGATGGTATAGCTGTAGCTCCTTCGGACCCGGTAGCAATGGCACCATATATTAAGAAAGCTATGGATGCCGGAATACCTACAATTACTCTGGATACTGATGCTCCAGAAAGTGAACGTCTGTGTTATGTCGGAACAAGCAACCAGGCTGCCGGTGTTAAAGCTGGCGAAGCTATGGTTGGCCTTCTTCCTGAAGGCGGAGATGTATCCATTGGTACAGGTTCACTGACAGCATTGAATTCCCTGGAAAGAATTGATGGCTTTGAGGAGGGAATCGAAGGAACAGATATTACAGTAATAGAACCAATAAATAATGACGGAGAAGATTCTACTAAAGCTCTGGAGCTGGCAAACTCAACTTTAGTAGCAAACCCCGATCTGGCAGGAGCCTTTGGAGTTTATGCATATAATGGTCCTGCATGGGCTAAAGCTGTTAAAGAACAGGGTTTAGCAGGAGTTGTACAAATTGTAGCTTTTGACGCAACCGATGAGCATATTGCATACCTGAAAGAGGAAGTAATACAGGTTCTGGTAGCTCAAAGAGAATATTTCCAGGGCTACAAGAGTGTTGAGTTACTGACATTAATGGCTCAGAAAGGTATAGATGAAGGAATGTCTGAGTATGGAGTTCCGGATTCAAAGATTGTTGACACCGGAGTAAATGTAGTTACTCTGGATGGTTTAGCAGATTATGATACCGAACTGACTGATCTAGGCATTCCACATGAGTGGACACCTTAATTCAGATTTAGTTTTAGTAACTGATTTTTAATGAGAAGTTTTGGGTGGCTTATTTTTATTATTCTTAGTAAAATAACAACCACCCAAAACTTTTTATAAGGAATGAGAGTTAGAGATGACAAAAGTAGCACCACTTATTGAAATGAAGAATATAACAAAGACTTTTGGCCCTGTTATTGCCCTGCAGGACACCAGTCTTGAACTTATGCCCAATGAAGTACTTGGCCTGGTTGGAGACAATGCCGCCGGAAAATCTACCTTAATGAAAATATTAAGCGGGGCTGTTTTACCTGACAAAGGAGAGATATATATTAATGGGGAAAAAACCCATATAAAAGGGCCAGAGGATGCTCGAAATATGGGCATCGAGATGATTTACCAGGATTTTGCCCTTGCTAATAACCTGGACGTAGCATCAAATATATATCTGGGCAGGGAGATCAAGAAAAAATACCTTGGATTCATTAAGCTTCTGGATAAAAAGAAAATGGAGGAAGGAGCCTGTCGCGTGCTGGACCGTATTAAGATCGATTTGGATTCAGTTAGAACCGAAGTCGAGCATCTCTCCGGCGGGCAGCGTCAGAGTGTGGCTATCGGCCGCGCGACTGCTTTTGAGGCCAAGGTCATAATAATGGATGAACCAACAGCAAGCCTTTCAATAAAAACAATAGGTGAACTTCTAGGATTGATCATGCAGCTGAAAAGAAGGGGGATTTCCATTATTATAATCAGTCACCGTTTACAGGACGTTTTCACTGTTTCTGACCGGATTATGGTTCTGAAAACAGGCAGGAAAGTTACCGTTAAGGAAACTAAAGAAACAGATATAGATGAGATAATAAGTCTAATGGTAAAGGGCATGAAAGAAGAAAATAATACACCTGCAAAGACCAAACCTATTTGTGAGAAAAAATGATATAACTGAGAGTCATTTCTTAGCCAGGTCAGGCATCTTATATTTAAAGCGCTATAATTCTTTCCTTCGACGCACAGTATCATAGGTCACCGCTATGATCAAAATGATACCAAGAACTACGTCCTGAAGATAGGAAGATACCCGTGTTAAAACCATCCCATTTACAACGACACCCATTATGGAAGCTCCTATTACCGTTCCTAAGATGGTGCCTCTACCACCAAAAAGACTTGTGCCTCCAATTACCGAAGCAGCAATAGCCCACAACTCCCAGCTTCCTCCTGTGGCAGGATTACCCTCGCTTAGACGAGAAGCTATGATTATACCGGTAATACCAGCAATAAAACTGCTGGTCATATAACAAAAGATTCTTACCCTGTCAATATGAACACCTGACAATCTTGCAGCTTCAATATTTCCACCAACTGCAAATATATAACGGCCAAGAGCAGTAAAGCGGAGAACAAAAGCCACAATCAGTGCTATGACTATTAGGACAAGGAATTGAAAGGGAACACCAAGTACTTCGCCCTGCCCAATAAAGAAAAATGACTCAGGTAAACCGGAGATAATCCAGCCCCTTTTAATATAAGAAGCCAGACCACGTGCCCACATAAGCGTACCCAAAGTAATAATAAAAGCAGGAACCCTTAGCTTTGTCACAAAAATACCATGGAACAAACCGATAAGACAGGATACTAACAAGACGATGACAATTGACAGCCAAATAGGCAATCCTATATCAACCATCAGATACGCGACCAGCATATTGGTAAAGGCGACCATGGAACCCAGAGAGAGGTCTATTCCTCCAGTTATGATAACCAGAGTTTCTCCGATGCCCAGGAGAGCAAAGTTACTCATCCAGCGGGAGATTATCTGTAAGTTTGCAGAAGTGAAAAAAACATTGTTCATGAAGTAGAAAAATAGGCAGAGAACTATAAGTGCGATAAGGATATTTGCTTCCTTGAATTTTATTATGGATGTTACTTTTTTTAACGCACCGACAAACTTGTTCGAGCCACCTGAAGTATTATTATTTTTCATTAATATACTCCTATATTTTATAAAACATACTAAGAGAAAATAATTAGTTAGTCAAGAAAATTATAAAAATAAGTTAGATAATCGTTTTGTGTAACTACTAGTTTAATTTTATAATCGCGCTTCCTAAAATCATTAAATAAGATAACCATTTCCTACTAAATTTTGAGTAATTAATTAGTACCATGGTCTTATTTAAATCTACCTGATATACCCATTATCTTCAATTCGATGGACTATATGCTAACCTCTATAGGCGAGACAAGTCCCTGTGCAAATTGATCTATATGCGCCTTCCACGCCTCATAGTCTGCGAACTGGCCGCTCTTGTCCCAACAAAAACCAGTCCAATAGGAAGCTATATTATTGTCTTGTACCCGAGCCAGCATAAGAAGATTTAACTGGTCTTCAGTTTTTTTATCAAAGAGATTGGGGTCTACTATTGCTGCCAGACCCTGCTCACCGGCATTCATCTCCATGGGTTCCCACTTGGCCAGCCATCCTCGCTCTTCATTGACGTCAAAACGCTCCCCTTCTACTTTCTTGAGTCCTACACCGGTTATAAGCTCTATTTGCTTTTCAGGCTTGTAGATGCTTTGAAAGTGGGTCAGATTATGCCCGGCGTCCAGAGAAATCCTTTTAACCTCAGAAACCATCACCCCGCTGACCTCAAACGGCTCGTAAATCAGTTCAAAAAGTACGCGCAGCGGCCCGTTAGCCAGAGGACGTGAACTTATAAAGTTCTTGGAAACCCAGAGTTTATCTGCCGACCACAGGCCATTACTGCCACAACCGCGGCTTAACCCGGCCGAGTAGAAGTCTCCACCTTCTCCTGTGTCTCCATGATAGTTATCTACCATGTACCAGTCATTTATGACCATTCGAGTGGTACGCTTTGACCATATATCCACTGTGCTGCTGGTCAATGGATATAGTACACAGGTCTCCAGAGTCTTTCCGTATATCCGATGGGCAATACGATCGTTTTCCCAGCAAAAGTCGTCACATCTCTCTCGCACAAAGCGGCCGTAAGCCCTAAACTGTTCCTTGGTATACACTCTCTTGTCACCTGCTACAGCTGTGAAAGTCCTGGTCTGTTCGGCCGTAAAGTCAGCCTGAAATATCAACTGGTTCGGGAAGTAGTCTCCGTCGGTATCCACTGCCTGGCAGAGCACTTCCTTGCCGGTTTCATCCCTGACATGTATTTTTGTCAGGTCTTTTTCATCAAGTGCCTCCAATTTTTTGGCTGAAATCTCGATAGTCTGACTGGGTCTGTCGATTTGAAGCTTGTTTACGGCAGTTATAGTTACTGTACCTCCACTCTTTGAAACATCTGTGTCTTCCTTTGGCATAATTTTATCTCCTTCCTTGAAGATTGTCTTATTTCCCCGGGTTACTCCCGGTCCAGTGGTTCGAGCATTTTTTATAATATATTTTTTTATAACTGTAGTCAATGTAATAAGATGTCAATAAAATACCCTTCTTAGAAATCAATTTTATTAATAACAGGTTATTTTCCATCAAGAATTATTATAAGCAGTAAGTTAAGAAAACAACTATCCTCCAACATGAATATTTATGATAATATGTTTGGATAAGGTCTGGGATAATCAGCCTTATGGAAAAAATAAGGGAGACTGTCGGTCTACAATGAAAGATAAAAGACATAATAAGATTATAATAATCTATCATTCAGGATCCGGCAGTACCGAATTGATAAGCAGAGTATTTTCAGAAAGACTGGGCGGTGGTAATGAAGTTGATATAGTAAAGATAAAACCTGATTTTGATTATAATATGTTATCATCTTACGATCTCGTAATCCTGGGTTTTCCTACTTACGGCTTCAGCCCGTCATTTTCTGCCATAGAATTTGTCAGAAATATGCCTGTAATGAAAGATACTGCCTTCTTTCTATTTACTACCTATGGCCTCTATAACGGAAACAGCATAAGGATACTTTCAGATATGCTTCAAAAGAAGAACAGCCTGGTAATAGGTTATATGCAGATAAGGGGCCCTGCCAGTGATGGAGTCCTGTTATTTCCATTGATGAAATTTTTCTTCAGGTACGAGAAGAAGGTAAATGAAAAAATCAATAGGGCAGTAGGTAAAGTAGAAAGTTTTTTACTGCACAGGGAGAATATAACAAATATACCGCCGCTTCGGTGGTATTCACCTCTCACCAGGTTGTTTAGGAGGCAGCTTGACAGGGTAGACTACAGGCAGTACAGTTCAAACCTCAGGGTGCTTGAAGAAAGATGCAATAATTGTAATATATGTGTAAAAAATTGTATCCAGGGCTGCTGGAGTGAAGGAGAGGATCATCCATACATTAATCCTGACAATTGCGAGTTCTGTCTAAAATGTGTACATAACTGTCCAAAAAAGGCAATAATTTTCAGTGATTATATGAAAGACCGTTTAAGGCTTAATAAAGAATTCTATAGGAAAATAAAGGAAAGCACTTTTGATTAATCAACTTTCAGAAAAAGGAGAATGTTAATGAAATCACCAAATCCTTTCCGAATCTGCACCTGGGATGAGGAAGCCGACTGCGCGACGTGTGAGAATAGGGAAAGACTGAACTGTAAGTGGGATGCTTGGGCGCTCACAGGATTCCTGCTGTCTGCTATCCCTTTCGCGCTGGTGGCGATCTTCGGGATGGTAATGGTGGGAATAATTGCGGGATTATGGTGGCCACTGACGGTCTACTTCGGGTTCTGGGTATTTTTCTTCATTTTCTTCGAAATAAGGGTTCTTTGCTCCCACTGCCCCTACTATGCCCGCAGTGGTAGAATGCTTCGCTGTCTTGCCAATCACGGTACTATTAAGTTATGGCGCTATCACCCTGGACCCATGAACCGGTTTGAGAAGATATCCCTGATCGTGGGTTTTGTAATCTTCGGCGCCTTCCCTATCGCGGTCCAGGCTTACGGCATATTTCAAATCGCATCCCGCTATTCGATGTATGGGAATCTTACATTACTTGGGATGATCGGAATAACCGGAGCAACTATTGCATGCATAGTAGCTTTTTTTATCGTACTTTGGACACTCATCTGTCCCCGGTGTATTAACTTCTCCTGCCCGCTTAACAGAGTGGAAAAGAACAAAGTGGATACCTATCTGCGCCGCAACCCGGTAATGCGCAAGGCATGGGAGAAGGCCGGGTACAGACTGGGATGACTGCTATTATTGAAAAATAGATATAATCCCTTTTTCACCTCTGTTTGCCGTACGGGGATATCTCTCTCAACCGGCTAATAATAGGTGGAAGGTTTTTAATAATGTAATCTATGTCTTCTTCAGTATTGTAGCGGCTGAGGCTAAAGCGAATGGATCCCTGCATAAAAGTGAAAGGAATCCCCATGGCTTTTAGCACATGGGAAGGTGCTAAGGAATCTGAGGTACAAGCAGAACCGGAGGAAGCAGCTATGGCTTTTTCATCAAGCTTCAACAATATTGCCTCACCTTCAATAAATTCAAAGCTTATATTAGTCGTGTTAGGGAGTCTTAACTCTGGATGTCCATTTAACTTTGTATTTGGTATTTTTTCTAAAATCGTATTTTCCAATTTATCGCGCCAGGCCTTAACCCCCGTCCTTTCTTCCTCAATAGTTTTCTTGGCCAACCGGCAGGCAACTCCTAATCCTACAATGGAAGGGACATTTTCTGTACCACCCCGCCGGCCATGTTCCTGATGACCACCTATTAAGAATGGTGTAAATCTTGTTCCTTTACGAACATAAAGAGCACCTACTCCTTTTGGTGCATGTAACTTATGTCCGGATAAAGACAGAAAATCTACAGGTAGTTTTGTCAATTTAAAAGGAATCTTACCTACTGCCTGCACAGCGTCCGTATGAAATACCACGCCTCTGGTTCTGGCGATCTCTGCTATCTCTTCTATAGGAAAAATCACTCCTGTTTCATTATTAGCATACATTACAGAGATAATAGCTGTGTCCGGGACGATTGAGCTTTTAAGTTCATCTAAATCAATCATGCCTTGGTTATCCACACCGAGATAAGTTACTCTATATCCTATTGTTTCTAAATATTTGCACAGATTAAGCACTGCTGAATGTTCTACCTTAGTTGTTATTATATGTTTTTTCTCAGGATAAGAGTGCAAAGTGCTGATTATAGCAGTGTTATCACTTTCTGTGCCACAACTGGTAAATATAATCTCTTGAGGGTCTTGCGCTCCCAAGAGCTCTGCGACAGCTTCTCTTGAATTCTCAATATTTTTAAAAATTTTACCGCCAAAGGCATACATGCTTGAAGGATTCCCATATTCACCTGTCAAAAAGGGCTTCATAGCCTCAAAAACCTCCGGGGCAACCATTGTAGTAGCATTGTTATCTACATACACTATTTTCTCTATCATTCTTTAACCTCTTCTACCACAATATCTTTCTCAATAAATTCCCTTAACTTTGAAAGTTTTTTCTTAGGAGTTTCTTTAGGATGGTTCCCTTTTATTGTTTCTTTCTTCCAAACTTCTTTTAGTAATTTCTCTATTTTAGGCTTGCAATTACCACAACCTCCGCCTGCCTTGGTGTAATTAGTTACTTCTTCCACAGTTTTAAGATTATTTTCTTTTATGGCGCGGATTATCTTTTTATCGGTTACACTAAAACATTTACAGACAATCCTCTCTTTACCAACAGTCTCTTTTTTAACAGCAGTATCTCTGTAATTGGCAATTGCCGCCTCCAGGGCTTCCATACCCATAACCGAGCAATGCATCTTTTCACTGGGCAAACCGCCTAAATACTTAACAATGTCTTTATTGGTGACCTTAGACGCCTCTTTAATATTCATGCCTTTAATCATCTCAGTCATGGCTGACGAGGAGGCAATGGCACTCGCGCATCCAAAGGTCTGAAATTTTGCGTCCAAGATTTTATCTGTTTTTTTATCTAATTTTAAGGTAAGTCGAAGAGCATCTCCGCAAATGATACTTCCTACTTCCCCCACTGCATCTGGGTTTTTAATCTCACCCACATTAAGCGGATTCTTAAAAAGCTCTTTCACTTTCTCAGAATAAAACCACATATCTCTCCAAAAAACTTAAGTGTTGCCGTACTTTTGATAAACCTTGCAAGTATTCCTATCTTTCGGTTTACATTTCTTCACTTCCCAACACCGGCTGGTACTTAACATACCTTTAATACCTTCGATATTAATTCTTTTTTTCTGTATTAAATCTTTGATGTACTCAAGCCTGTCTATATCACATTTAGAATAGAACCTATTCTTTCCTATACGAGCCGGCTTGATTAAACCTTTCCTCTCCCAAATTCTGAGGGTAGCAGGGCAAACCTTCAAAGATTTAGCAATAATACCAATGGTATAGACCGGCTCCTTATAACCGTATTCCATAAAAACCTCCTCGTTTTCTATACTACAATGGTTTTTATATCATATATAAATACCATTGTCAAATGAGTTAGCAATTAATAATATATCTCCATTGCTTTCACCGGACATGCTTTTACACAAAGCTCGCAAGCAATGCACTTATTATCATAAAAGTGAACTTTCCTGGTTATAGGTTCCACAACCAAGGCGCCGGTCGGACAAATTGGTACGCACACCCCGCAATCAGTACACCTTCTTTCATTACGAATGATGTCCTGTTCTAAAGGCTGTATCTTTACGCCAGCCTCTGAAAGATATTTAATACCTTGTTTGTAGTTGGAATTTTCACCAGTTAATTCTAAAACCAATAACCCTTCTTCCCTCTGTGTGACATAGGCCTTCAGTATATTGAACTCTAAGTTATAATCTTTTACCAGTTTGTATACCACGGGCCGATCAACGAGTTTATGCGGAAAATGAAGGACTATTCTTTTGGATATCATAAAAACCACCCCCGAAAAATTTAGCACGGGAGGCGCAGACACATATTGATACAAAGCCAGTCCATCTGCGCCCCCATTTTTTCAGTTAAATCACTCTTTAATCGGCCTTTCCTTTAGAGGTTTAAAAGTATATCCACTATCCGCGCCTGGCAGGTATGCCACAGGTTCACCCAGTAGAAAACTACCATCTTTAATCCATTCTTTCAGAATATTAGCAATCTCCACTGCTTTTGGATAACTGGAAAGATTTCCTGTTGGAACCTCTTTGCCCCGGATTGTAATCTTACCGCTTTTAAGTTGCGAATAGTTTACCTCACCAAGATTTTCCTTTTTCCCCTGCGGATAAGCCTCACTGTAATCGACTACCTGAGCCCATATTTCCTCATCCTTCACTGCAGTATATCGACATATTTCTTCATTAAGAATTGGTATAGGTATACCTATACCAACAGTTAAAGTTACACCATATCCTACCATGGTAGTACCTATCAGCCATTCAGGTTTCATCTGTTTAAGGTCTCCTAAAACGGCTAAAGCACCCGCTGGTACTTGAGGAACACCGTTATCTTTTCTCTTTACTGTAGGATTGTGTTGAGTTCCCTGCCAGACAACATGACCTTTACCTCCCCCTAGGAAGATCTTCGTTCCAATTCCAATAGTTTTGTAATATGGGTCATTTAAAAGTGGGGAAAGTTGTCCCGCACTACAGTAGTTAGCATTCTTTAAATTGTCCTTAAGTACTCCCATGTAGGTGTAGATGATCTTGCCAGAAAGGTTAACAGCTACATTGTAGTTTTGGTAAGCGTTTCTTGGATTAAAAAGCACTGCCTCATTAAGGTCCTTGATGTTTAACCAAGTCTCTAACTTCTTCCGCGGATAACAATCTGTACCATAGGCACTGGCTTCAAACTTTAAATCCTTACCCGCTACCAAATCCTCGATCACATGGCCACCTCCATATTTAAACTCCCCGGGGAAAATCTTATTGCGCGGGTCGTCATCAGGTATAGCAGTGGCCCCAATGTAAACGTCCACAGCAGCAAAGCCCGTATACACGGGTACTTCGTTTAAATATGATCTGCCTCCACCGAGTTTTATTTTGGGTTTAGCATGACCGATGTTGAAATATGCACCAGAAGAACACATTGGCCCGAAAGTGGCAGTAGTAACTACGTCTACTTTTTCAGCAGCCTTTTTTACACCTTCCTTGTCTACAATGTCAATAATCTCCTCTGCAGTAACAACTACAACATTTCCCTTTTTGATTTTTTCATTGATTTCAGTTATCGTCTTTGCCATTTAAGCACCTCCTAATTAATAACCGTCTCATTTTAAATTTTCTAAAAAGTCATTCTTCTTTAATAAGCTCTGCCCTCTTAAGGGCAATTGCATAATCCATATCATCGCCATCACCCACCTTCTAAAGGTAAGAAATTTTAAGCTTTATTTAAACAAATCCGTTGAAAGATATCTTTCTCCCGTATCCGGAAAAACTACAACAATGAGTTTGTTTTTATTCTCTTTTCTTTTGCCGACCTCTATTGCCGCCCAAGCTGCTGCACCGGAAGAAATACCGACCAATAATCCTTCTTCCCTAGCCAACCTTCTTGCAGTTTCGGCAGCATCATTATAGGTTACCCGAATAACCTCATCCACTAAATCTGTTCTTAAAACCTCGGGCACAAACCCTGCACCAATTCCTTGAATCCTGTGCAATCCAGGCTCCCCACCAGAAAGAACCGGTGAATCTTCAGGTTCAACCGCGATTGCTTTGAAGACAGGCTTTCTTTTTTTAATTAGTTCAGCTACTCCTGTAATAGTGCCTCCTGTACCTACTCCAGCAACTAAAATGTCTACTTTGCCATCTGTGTCTCCCCAAATCTCTCCAGCTGTGGTCTTACGATGAATTTCTGGATTAGCCGGGTTTTTAAATTGCTGAGGTATAAAATACCGAGAGTTGACCTTTGCTAATCCTTCAGCTTTCCTAACGGCACCTCTCATACCTTCTTTGCCCGGGGTAAGGATTAATTCAGCTCCAAAGGCTTTTAGTAAAACTCTTCGTTCAAGGCTCATTGTATCAGGCATGGTAAGGATGAGCTTATACCCTTTGGTGGCGCAGACAAAAGCCAGAGCAATTCCAGTGTTACCACTGGTAGGTTCCAGAATAATCGTATCTTTCTTAATCAGCCCCTGTTTTTCAGCAGCTTCGATCATACTTATACCAATTCTATCTTTGACACTGGACAGAGGATTAAAACACTCCAACTTAGCTATAATAGTATTTTCTATTCCCGAAGTTAATTTATTAAGCCTGACTAATGGAGTACCGCCTATTAACTTTGTAACATCATCTGCTATTTTCATACTGCATCGCTCCCCTTTATATATATATAAAATTAATATATCATATAACAATTACGTTTATATATCAAGAGTGAAAACAAATTATAGCTGGTAAGTTATTGCTTCTTCTAATCTACTATTATTCCAAATTGGAGATTGAAATACTTGACAAATGGAATCTTTCTTTTATAAATTGAAAATCCAAAATTTGATGTATAGGAAGATAGACTATTTATTTACTTTTTACATCTTCTATGAATCCCTTCACCCTTTTCTTAATTTCATCCCTAACTATCCTTGTTTTTTTAAGCTTTTTTTCATAACTACCTTTAAAAGAGGAAAGGTCTTCTATATTCCAGTGAATCCGTTTTGGGACACCGGGAAAGATCGGACATTTTTGATTATTGGCAGTATCACAGACTGTAATCACATAACCATAAAACCTTCGCTGTTTAAAAAATTCATATACGCTATCAATCCTGTTATCTGATATGTCTATGCCCTCTTCTTTCATTACATCAACCGCAATAGGATTAAGTTTCCCAGGTTCAAAACCTGCACTTTCAGCTTTAAATTGTCCCTCACCAAATTTGTTAAGATATGCTTCAGCCATTTGACTTCTTGCAGAATTATGTACGCATAAAAATAATACTTTTATTTTTTTCATTAAACCTCTTCCTCAGGATTAAAATAAAATACAGTATATAATATTTTAATTATATGGTTTAAATAAACGTATAAATTATTATCAACTATATCCAGGTTTTCAAATTTATTAATTATTTATAACTATTTTTAATTTATATTTAAAAGCTTGAATGTAGTAGATTTCTACTATTCCCTGATCTCTTTTTTCAATTTGTTTATTATTATAATAATCCTGATAATTCCGTAGAGTACAAAGACCTCCACAATTGTAAGGATGACCACAAAAGGCAAATAGATATTAAATACAACAGGATTATTGAGTATGCTGTCTGAGGCCATATCAATCATCCTCATATACAGATTAGGCAGACCCCACATCATCACTGGGAGGAATATTATACCAAGTACAATAAGAAGCCTTTTATACTTTTCTATTCTTGATCTGTTGTCATTATATAATTCGGGCTCTAACTCTACTCCACCTTCAGTTCTGAAATAATGCCAGGATCCTATGCTTCCTATATATACCCATCCTGCATCTTTAAATATGGCAGTATATTCATCCATATCATCTTTTTTCAATACTTTGAAATCGAATCTATAGGTATAATCATGTGGTATACCCTTTTGGAATGTATAACAAAATAATCCTACTTCCTTAAGGTGCCAACCCTTTTTCGACATCTCATATAGCCACTTTGCTTCTCTTTCTTCCTTCCAGGCAAAGAATATCTTCATAAATTTTTTTGTTTCTTTTTTATCCATATCATTGTCCTTTCTCATTAAGAAGGAACTTGCCATTTTTAATCATCTCTTCAAGACGGTCCAGTTCAAACCTTATCATATCGATGCCAAGCTGCTTTATACAATATACCTTTCTCCTGCTTTTGATCCTGCTATCATCTTTTAACTCTATCATTCTTGCCTCTAAAAGATTTCCAAGTACTCCATAAAGAGTCCCAGGCCCGAGTTTAACCCTGCCGTTACTCAGTCTTTCTACCTTCTGCATTATCCCATACCCGTGCAAAGGCTCAATAAGAGATATCAAGATATAGAATGTAGTCTCCGTAAGAGGAGAGTACTTTTTTATCTTTTTTATATCCATCATTTCCTGCTTCAATACTTCTATTATTATATCGTTTTACGTTATATCGTAGCTCGTTATATCGTATATTGATATAATAATACTTATTTTTTACTTCGTCAAGTAAAAATACAATATTATTAGAGAGTGGGTTACCTCGTTTGTTGGTGAAGAGACATCGTTTGGCTCCCCTTAGTAGATACATTTCGAACTTTTTACTTTAATGAACTTCCTAATTTTGAAGATAAATGGGAGCAAATTTCATCTTTTTAATTCTATTACAATTCTACCATTTTAGGCCAGGGTTCTTGTTTGGAAGTTCCCCATAACTTACCTATATAGTTTAATGAAAACAGGTCTTCAACTGCATGCAACCAGTATGAACCTCTATCTGAAAGAATTATTTGGTCTTTATTATCGTTTTTTATAAAACCAAATAAAGAAAATAATTTAATATATTTTCCATATATTTTATTAAACTGCACATCGAATCTTTTTTTAAAATCGCTTCTCTTAAATCTAGTTTCATATACTCTCCAGTAAAACCACCATGCCATCTGCATGTTTCTTGAAAGATCAAGCGATAAGGCAATTGGTGGCTTTCCGCTATTCATAACAGTAGTATACTCAGAAACATTGAAAGTATTTAAATAAAAAATATCCTTTAGGTATGTTCCAGCACTAGCACCAATGCCAACATAAAGAGGCACAGTTACAGAACAATATTTTGATATTCCCTTTTTTGTGAATGCCCAGACAGAAGTTCTCTCAAAATCAGAATTATAGAAAATATTTTCGAGGATGCTTAACATTTTACGTCTTCTAAATATTGTTGATATACTGTAATTGCTTTCATCAGAATTTCCGCCCATTTTAGTATATGGAAATTTAAAGAATGGATAAGCTGCTACCTGATTCACACCCATTTTAACTAACTCATGGCCTGCCTTTTCTATCTCGCTATATGACTGGTCAGGTAAAGCAAAAATGAAGTCTACATTAAAACATTTAAATCCTTTACTGACTACTCTTTCAATTACTTCCTTTACTTCTTTAGTATTATATGGTCTATTAAGAAAATTTAGGTATTTATCATCAAGAGCTTCTACTCCTGTACTCAGGTATTTTATGCCGAGAGATTTTATAGTATTGAGATTATTATTATTTAAGTCATTAGGATGACTTTCTATATGTATACCACACTGCATATTAAAATTTCTATATATATATTCTATAATCTCAGAAATCCCACTGTAAAGCATAGTTGTGGGAGTACCGCCACCAATATAGAATGATGTTACAGGCTTTCCACTAAAAAGCGTACTATAGAAATCAATTTCCTTCTTTACAGCCTTTGTATAAAGTTTTGCTAATTCGGGTTTATAAATCTCCTTATTATAAGGACAATATGAGCAAATTTGCCTACAAAAAGGAACATGAAGATAAAGCCCGAATTCGTCTATATCATCAAACTTATATTCAAGACTCTCGTAAGCAGGAACATTATTTTTAAGTACTATATTGCTTTCCTTAGTAAATAGTTTCTTAATCTTATTTCTTGAAAAATCTATTAGTGACATATCAACAACTATATCCTTTACATAAAAAATATTTTAAATTCCCATTATATTTGACTATCTTTTACATAAATTGTTACAAAGACTACTCTACAACTGGGAAGATATGAAGGCCTACCACTGTTAGGGGGCTGGCTGCTCCGGAATTTGGGAAAGCCAAATAAAAATCTCTGGCTCCCCGTATTGGACGCCTTTAGAACTTTAGACACTAATATATACCATAAATTAAATAATGAGATGATGTAAATCTTAGGGCATTGGAGACAAAGTTAAAACCAAACCATTAAGCTTAAATGGAGATATTTTTATTCTTGAATTGAGTTTTAAAAGATTTAACAATTGCCCTTCTCCTCAAAAACTGATCCAGACATAATATTAGTTAGAAGTTTTTTATAAATATTGTCTAAGAAAACCGCTTTTTCGGGTGGTTTAGACAACAGGCCTAATTTCTAACACCCTTTTTGCATGAAATTCCTTACACTTTCTATAGATGTCCTCTCGCTGATAGTCTTATATAGCAGTCGCTCCTCGTTCTCCAGTCCTTATCCTTATAACTTCACCGACTGGAATAACAAAAATTTTCCCGTCACCAACCGATCCTGTGTTGGCTATTGTGCAGATTATGTCCAGGACTCTATCAAGATCCTTGTCGTCGACTACAAGTTCTATCTTAACTTTTGGAAGAAATTCGACTCTGTGTTCGGACGACCTCCATTTTAATGCCAGGCCTTTTTGCTTACCCCGTCCTATAACATTACAGACTGTCATGCTAATAAAACCACCTTCTTCTAGGGCATTCTTGATACTGTTAAACGCATCTTCTTTTATTATGGCTTCTATCTTCTGCATTTTAAATATCCACTTCTCTTGTATATGCTTTTTCTCCATGCTGTGAAATATCAAGTCCGATAGCTTCTTCGGTAGAGCTGACCCTGAGGCCTATCGTCACGTCTATTAATTTACCAATAAGCCATGTCATTCCAAAAGAGAAGATCCATACTACAATAACTGCCAGGAATTGTTTTGCTAAAAGAATGAAACTTCCCGAATATATCAACCCATCTGCTCCTGCTGGGTTAACTGCCATGGACGCAAATACACCAGTCGTAATTGAGCCCCATGTGCCTGCCATTCCATGACATGCCCATACATCAAGCGATTCATCAATCCTTGTCTTGTTTCTAAGTCTCATCATATAAAAACAGATTATTGAAGCGCCTATTCCGATAGGTAAGCCGAATATAGGGCTGATAAACCCGGCGGCAGGCGTCACTGCCACGAGTCCCGATACAGCCCCTATGGCTATACCGGAAGCCGTCGGTCTGTGATAGAACCAGCTCAGGAACATCCAAGTAAGCGCGGCTGCGGCTGCGGCAACATTAGTAGCCACAAAAGCACTTGAAGCAAGTCCGCCAGAGGCCAATGCACTGCCGGCATTGAAGCCAAACCATCCAAACCATAGAATGCCTGCTCCTATAACAATAAAAGGAACGTTATGGGGCCTCATTTCCGACAACCCACCATATCCTTTCCTTGGTCCTAATAAGATGGCAAGCGATAGTGCTGAAACACCGGCATTTATATGGACCGCAGTACCACCTGCAAAATCAAGGACTCCAAGGTTTGCAAGCCAGCCTCCGCCCCAGACCCAGTGAGCTATAGGCACATAAACAAGCGAAAACCATAGAACAGAGAATATTAAAATAGATGCAAATTTCATTCGCTCAACTACAGCACCAGAAATAAGCGCTACCGTTATTATGGCAAACATTCCCTGAAAGACCATGAAAGTAAGATGGGGCACCGTAGTTGCATAAACAGCAGAGGCTTCCTGCCCGACATTTCTGAGCATCAGAAAATCAAAACCTCCAATAACCCCTCCAAAGTCCGTTCCGAATGCCAGACTATATCCAAAAATAACCCATAATACACTTATAAGTCCCAGTGTCATAAAGCTCATCGTTATTGTGGAAATAGCATTTTTTCTTCTTACCATTCCTCCGTAAAAAAAGGCCAACCCAGGAGTCATAAGCATTACCATTGCTGCAGAAACCAGCATCCAAGCATTATCCCCATTACTAATAGCCACTAGAGTCCTTTCAAAGTAATATTTAAATTTTTAAGCTGAAAAATTAATTATAGTATATGAATGTTACAATCATGTTAAATAAATATGAATTTCATGTTAACTTTCTCCGATTCTTTTATATCTAACTGGTACCAGGACTATCCTTTCTAAAACAATTTAAGAGTTGCGTGTTAAACAATGCATATATGTATATAGGGAATTGATTTAGTAGGAAAATTGTATTTTTATGTTAGGGAAATATCTGGATTTGTTTAATGATTAGGTGTCCTAAATAGGTGGCTGCACCAGGTTGTGAAATTTCGAACCGATTTATAAATGTATTATAATGATCTTGAGCAAATAAAATCTCTTGTTAATACTAAAGGTATCCCTATCAGACATTAATATCAAGCATGCTGCATAAATATATTAATGATAGATTTGTCGATAAAAAGAAGTATTTAAGATTCCAGAATTATTGAAGTAAAACTTACTGGCTCCCCGTATTGGACGCTTTTAGAACTTTTTATTTTAATAAATCCACTGATTTAAAAGATGGATTAGCATATGGCCTTTTATCCTTCTCTTCGAATACTGCTCATCTTTTTTAGTAAAAAATTATATATTAGTATCCCTATCAGCCATAATGTGATAACCTGGTTGGCTATCTTCTTTCTTAAATCTTCCCCTTGTTGCATTACTGTAGTGACCATAATAGTGTACCGTCTGTGCTCCTTTATCAGGTATATAGGATACATGGGCTTCCCATCTATAATACTGTAATTATGTTTTAGGGAATTAATATTCAAAATCACCCGGTGAAACAGCAGCTCTCCCGGATAAAAACACTATTTACTTAAGATTTCCTTTGCTATTTCGTCCTGAACATCAGTAATAAATGGAATGCCTGTTTCAGCCTCTGTTTCCCTGTTTGCTGAGAAAATCTCGTTTCTCGTAATACCTTCAGTTTTAAAGATTCTGTTTCCCGCCATAAGCTGTTGTAATCCTGCACCAAGTTTGTCGCATAAGGTATAAACAGCAATAGCACCGAGCGGAATATTCTTCATCTCGTCTTTACCGACCTTTTTCTGAATATCATAGTATCCTGCAAAAATTTCTTCAGGAGTAGAGCCGTAATTGGTTACAGACTTTGGTAAATCATTCCAATTGCCATTGAGCTGTTCCTTTTTGGACGGATTAATTACACCTTCAATATTCGAACCAAGGTATCCCGGAATCATTAAAGAACGCCCCATGCATATAAGTTTTGCATATGGAGCACCGAGAGCAAGAGCTTTAAAAATTTGGTCTTCTTTTGCAAGACCGCCTGCAAAGGCCATATTTACGACTGT
Organism: uncultured Actinomycetota bacterium; assembly: GCA_964610385.1. GTDB lineage: Bacteria > Actinomycetota > Humimicrobiia > Humimicrobiales > Humimicrobiaceae > CAZBSE01. The sequence goes on along the minus strand of CAZSXW010000004.1, from coordinate 71,627 downwards.
CTTGCCTTTGGATTCAAGCAGTTTTGCATATTCATATGCTTTTGCATGCAGAAGTATAGATGGAACACCCCAGCTTTCCATCATGTTCCACGGGCTCATACCAGTTCCTCCGCCGGAACCGTCAATAGTTAGAAGATCAAGATTCGCTTCAGATGCATATTTAATTGACATGGCCAGAGCTTCCATTCCATATGAACCGGTTTTTAATGATATTCGTTTATATCCTGATGACCTGAGGTCTTTTACGGCATTCATAAAATTTTCTTCAACAGCACTTACGCTGGAAAGGTTTGTATAACCGAGCCTGCTGTGCCTTGCTATAGATTTTATTGCACCGTGTTTGAATGCTTCCTGAACTTCTGGTTTTTCAGGATCGGGATCTACTATGTATCCCCGTTTCTTTAGAAAAATTGCATAATCTAAATTGGTAACCTGGATTTCACCGCCGATCACTTTTGCTCCCTGTCCCCATTTCAGTTCTATGATTACTTTGTCTCCGTATTTTTCAATAAGGTACTGTGCAACACCATTTCTTGCGTCCTCAACATTCATCTGTACTATAATGGCGCCGTATCCGTCATAGTATCTTAAAAACGTTTCTACTCTTCTATCCAATTCAGGCGCGTTCTTTATCTTTCCGTTTTCTATAACAGCTTCTTTGTCTACACCAACAACATTCTCACCTACTACAATAGGAAAGCCAGATAAGGCAGCTCCTATGGCAAAAGAATCCCAGTACTTCGCAGCAATAAATGTAGAGCCTAATGCTCCAGTCATAATAGGAATACGGCATTTTGTTTTAACTTCTCTGCCAAATTGTGTTTCTATGGAAACATTAGGAAAAACACAGTCATCTGTGCTGTTTGTGACTCCGTCTGGAAGATAATCTGCACCATAAAGGTATCCCTGTATTCGTAACGAATTGTAGCATACTCCTATAGCGCATGTATTTGCGCTTCCTGCTGTTACATGGCCGAAATCCCTAGGATAGAGAAGTTCTCTTCCCCGAAGACTTGAAAGCCATGTTTCACATTTTCCCTTGCAGTCTGCACGGCAGAGTGTACATAATCCTGATTCTGCAGGATTTCCTCTGTTTACAGTCCCAAGAGCATCATTTGTTTTAGGCCACTGGATCATTTATTTAACCTCCTATGATTTTTAATATTATTGTGGTAATTCATTGCCACAATAATATGAGCATAAAGAAGTGCTGTCAAGTAAATTTTATAATGTAATCCTGGGATTTTTAAAAAAGAGTATTATTTATTAAGAATTGATTTCAGTCTTTTTTCCGTTTCCGTATAAGGAAAGAGTTTTTTATAATCTATCAGACAGGAAAGAGCTTTGGACTGCACATTTATTCTGTATTCTTCCAAAATAGCTATGGGATTCAGACCGCCGATTATTATTGAACCAAAACTACCGTCATTAACAGGAATTTCACACAGACTTTTACCGGGATAACCAATCTTCATAAAGCAGCCCAATCCTATTGCATCTATCTTTTCTGCGATATCTTCAACTTGGCTTCTGCTGTCCGATGGCATCTCTCTGAAACTCGCACCTATCAAACCATTGCCGTTTTTTACTGCCTGTATATAATTCGTCATACCGCTTTTTATGAATATTTCAAGAGGATCTAAACTCGTTCCGTCATAATTAATTATCGCTACAAACCGGTTTGGTTTATTTTTCCGTATCTCTAGAAGGCCCCCGAATCTCGATCTTATGGGGATTCCATGCTGGAGAAGGATACCGTTAATAGTTATGGAACAGACAGTTCCTATGCCTATACAGTCTTCAGGAACAGTGGCCTGTCCTATTCTTTCCCCCGGTTTAAAGAAAACAAGGAATTTGCCCATGCCAAGTCTTTTTTCAAGTACTTTACACATCAACGGCCATGCCTTTTTTATATCTTTCAGTTTTACATAGCTCAAATTTATAACAACAGTGCCTTCTTTCTTATAAATATCGAAGTGCATACTATAGGTCATGCTATCTATTTTTGTGGATAAAAAACCCACCTTTTCATAAGCCCTTGCAAGTAATAGCTCGTTAATCCCTTTCTCCGTTATTCTTCTTCCTTTTTTTGGAAAATACTCCGTATAGCCGTCTTTATCCAAAGAAAGCAGATGAAAACGCACAGTACGCTCGCTCATTTTATATCCCATTTCTTTTAGTTTGCGTGTAATTTTGTGGCTACTTATTGCCACATCATCTGTGTTCTGAAGTATTTGTAGAATAGATAATCGCTTTTTTTCTATTATATCCTGCATAATGTATTTCGGAATTGTCCCTTATCATATAACCAATATTTAGTATTATCAAATAATTATAACTGTGATTATAATATACTCCTAATTTAAATAAGCGTTAGGAGCATAGATAAATTATAAAGAATTTCTTAAGAAGTTTCCAGATGAAAAGGCAAACAAACTAAGAGAACTTACTGATCTTATAAGAGATATTATTTATTCCAAAGCAGAATATAGAGAACTGCTGAACCAAGAACCTATTATGAGTAGTAAAAAATTATAGAATTCAAAATTTTATTGGCTCCCCGGGTAGGACTTGAACCTACAACCCTTCGGTTAACAGCCGAATGCTCTACCATTGAGCTACCGGGGAATTGGGTTTACATGATATGCCATTATAGTATATAAGAAGTTTATTTCAAGGTCTAAAGATGGCATCAATGTTCTAAGAAGTCTCTTAAGGCGCTGCTCCTGTTGGGATGCCTGAGTTTTCCCAGAGTCTTTGATTCTATCTGTCTTATTCTTTCCCTGGTTACACCGAATTCTCTCCCAACTTCCTCAAGTGTCCTGGGATGGCCGTCCTGCAGGCCGAATCTTAACTGGATGACTTTTCTTTCCCTGTCATTCAATGTATTCAGGACTTCCTGGAGCTGCTCCTGGAGCATGGTAAACGAAGCAGCATCGGAAGGCGCTTCAACATCCGAATCCTCTATGAAATCCCCCAGATGGCTGTCTTCCTCTTCACCTATAGGAGTCTCAAGAGATACCGGCTCCTGCGAGATTTTCATTATCTCTCTTACCTTCTCAGGGGAAAATTTCATCTTCTTCGCTATCTCTTCCGGGGTGGGTTCCCTTCCAAATTTCTGAAGAAGGTGCCTTTGTATCCTTATCAATTTATTTATTGTTTCTACCATATGTACCGGAATCCTTATGGTCCTGGCCTGGTCTGCTATGGCTCTGGTTATTGCCTGCCTTATCCACCAGGTGGCATAAGTAGAAAATTTATATCCCTTTTTATAATCAAATTTTTCAACCGCTCTTATAAGACCCAGGTTTCCTTCCTGGATAAGGTCTAAAAAGAGCATCCCTCTTCCCACATATTTTTTAGCGATGCTTACCACAAGCCTCAAGTTGGCCTCAACCAGCATCCTTTTAGCTTTTATATCACCTGCTTCTATTTTCTTTGCAAGATGTACTTCTTCAAAAGCGGTAAGCAGCCTTACCTTACCTATCTCTTTAAGATACATCCTTACGGGATCATTTGTAGGTGACTTTATGGTAAGATCCAGTTTCCTGCTAAATATCCCTTCACCTTCTTTCTTTTTAGTGCTTTTGCTGTCTATATCCTCGTCATCTTCACTTACGATCTCTATTCCAAGGTTCTGGATTACATCATAGATATTTTCTATTTGTTCCTTAGTAAGCTCTATATCCGAAAGAGTCTCAGCTATTTCTTCAGTAGTCAGAAGACCATCAGATTTGCCTTTATTGATAAGCATCTTTACCTCTTCTAACTTAAATTCCGATCCTCTTTTCATATTTTAACTCTCCTCCAATTTAAAGTAATTTCAAATTCATTTTTTCTTTTTCCAGTTCTATAAGTCTGCGGTACAACTGGTCATATTTAGAGTCACATTCATCTTTTTCTATGCCGCTGCCCGTATCCTTATTTTTTTCATATTCTATCATCTTTTTTCTGATTTTCTCAATTTCTTCTGAAATGCGGATACCCTTTAGATTACTTATAACCTCTTTACTCAATTTATTTAAATACTGATCCTTGAAATGCGGTTTGCTGAATAAAATGAAATTATATAGTTTTCTAACCTCTTCATTCTCTACTGCACCTGACGTAATTTTAATTGGAAAGTTTATCTTTTTATTATCTTCTTTTGCTTTCCGGATCTCATCCCTTGCAATCAGGTAAAGCTCCCTGGTATCATCAAATCTAAAATGATCAGGGCCCAGACTCAGGAACACGTCCATTTGACCTCCCAGCCCGTTTATTATAAGCTTTAATGCTTCAATTTCAATTCTCTTTAAAGGAACTGTATCCTCACCTACAGATTCCTTCTTTGAACTATCATCATCTTTATTCCAGTATACAGCTCTGTCTTTATGTTCATGTTCTTTCCTCAACATCTCTTCCAGAAGCAGGCTTTCCTTAAGATTTAATTTACCGGCTACCCTTTTTATACACTCCTCCTGTATGATCCTCGAGGAAAGAGTGGATATAAACCTTGTAATATGGTCGCTGGCTTTAAGTTTTCCAGCCAAATCACTTATATCATATTTACCAATAATCGCATCAAGGGTAAAATCAATAATACCTTCGGAACTTTCTATTTTATCCAAAAAAGCATCTCTTCCCTTCTTGAATATAAAATCTGCAGGATCATAGCCCTCTTCCAGTACCGATACCTTTATATTCAAATTATTTTCATAATATAGGTCCAGCCTCTCATTGTACTCTCTCAGCCTTTCAATTCCTTTCAGCGAAGCACTCATCCCTGCCGCATCGCTGTCAAATACCAGTACAATATTCTTTGTAAATCTGCCCAGCAGCTTTATCTGTTCCGACGTAAGAGCAGTTCCAAGACTTGCAACTGCATTCTTTATACCCTGCTGGTGGAGAGCCATGACATCGGTATAACCTTCCACTATAAGTACCTCATCTGCCTCTACAATATGCTTTTTTGCCTGAAAGATCCTGTATATATTTTTGCTCTTGGAATAAAGGATGGTCTCAGGCGTGTTTATATACTTTGCCTGTCGTGTAGCTGTCTGCCCGGATTCCGAGAGGATTCTTCCCCCAAAGCCTATTGTCTTTCCCACTATATCTTCAATGGGAAAGATTATTCTGTTTCTAAACCGATCATATACCTCCTCTTTACCCCTCTTACTCTCTATGCCGAGCCCGCATCCGATTATTTCCTTTGCGTTATAACCTCTCTTCTGGGCAAAATTTGAAAAGGCACTCCACTCATCCAGGCTGTATCCCACATCGAATTCAATCAATGTCTTCTCTATAAAACCCCTGTTTTTCAAATAATTCAGCGAGGGTAGCCCCTTTTTGCTGTTAAAGAGTATAAAACTAAAATACTTCTTGGCAAGTTCGTTTAATTCCACCAGTCTGTTTTTCAGTTTCGAAGGCTGCGCAGAGCCGCCATAAACATACTTGAGGTTGTATCCTATCTTCTTTGCTAGAAATTCAACAGCCTCTATAAATTCCATATTTTCAATTTTTTCTATAAATCTTATTACATCCCCTCCTTCTCCGCACCCGAAGCAGTGATACAGCTGCTTCGAAGTATCAACTGTAAATGATGGAGTTTTCTCTTTGTGAAAAGGGCAAAGTCCGGTATAATTCCTGCCGGTCCTCTTTAGCTTTACATAACCGGAAATAACGCTGTGAATATCAGCCTTGGATTTTAATTCTTCTACTTCGCCTGCCTTTAGACTTCTGTTCATTTCCCTTTTAAATAATAATAGACATATATCCGAAAGGACTTCCTGGAGACCACAGACCAGACCGGTTTTAATTATTAAATGCTTTATTTATTTTACCACTAATATACTATTTATCGGAGATGTTATCCAAAGATATTTGGTAAATTTTAGCTATTTTTTTTATCTTCTTCCTTTAAGGCAGCATGTGCAGCAGCCAGTCTGGCAATAGGTACCCTGTAAGGCGAGCAGCTGACATAATCCATTCCTACCATGTGGCAGAATTCTACAGAACTCGGGTCCCCCCCATGTTCTCCGCATATACCTATCTTTAAATCTTTTCTGACTTTTCTGCCTTTTTCAACAGCCATCTTTACCAGCTGGCCTACGCCATCTTTATCAAGGGTAGCAAACGGGTCCTTATCCAAAATACCTTTTTCCAGATAGTCGGGAAGAAACTTACCCGAGTCATCTCTTGAAAATCCAAAAGTCATCTGGGTGAGGTCATTCGTTCCAAAGCTGAAAAATTCGGCTTCTTCTGCTATCTCGTCAGCAGTGACACAGGCCCTCGGTATCTCGATCATGGTGCCTACCTTATAATCAAACTTAAGGTTCTCCTTCTTCATTATGCTGTCCGCTATCTTTATTATCTGTTCCTTCAGGACTTTTACTTCATTTACACTCCCGACCAGCGGGATCATCACTTCCGGTTTTACCTTATATTTTTTCCTTTTCAGTTCAACAGTAGCTTCAAATATTGCTCTTACCTGCATCTCAAGGATCTCAGGATAGGTAATGGAAAGCCTGCATCCCCTGTGTCCCAGCATGGGGTTTATTTCATGAAGAGCATTTATAGTTGCCTTGAGTTCATCAAATTTTAGTCCTAGTTCACCAGCTATTTCCTTTATATCTACATCTTCATTAGGTAAAAATTCATGAAGCGGCGGATCAAGTAGTCTTATGGTCACAGGCATACCATTCATCACTTTAAATATCTCTATAAAATCTTTTCGCTGCATCGGTAAAAGCTTCGCTAGTGCTTTCTCCCTTTCCTCCCTGTTACCTGCCACTATCATCTTTCTTACTGCCTTTATTCTATCCGCTTCAAAGAACATATGCTCAGTCCTGCAGAGACCTATACCCTCTGCACCAAAACTTATTGCCACCCTGGAATCATTGGGAGTATCAGCATTTGTCCTTACTCCTATTTTTTTGTATTCATCAACCCAGCTCATAAATTTTTTGAAATTTTCTCCCAGAACGGGATCGACCACCGGTATTTTTCCTGTAAAAATTTCTCCCGTTGAACCGTCAAGAGTGATCCAGTCATCCTTTTTTATCTGCCTGCCGTTTACCTTAAAATATTTTTTATTTTCAAATACTTTGATATCCTCAGCACCAGCAACACAGCACTTACCCATACCCCTTGCGACTACTGCAGCATGAGAAGTCATTCCACCTCTTGCGGTCAAGATTCCCTGAGCAGCAGCCATTCCCTGTATATCCTCGGGAGATGTCTCCGTCCTTACCAGGATAACATTCCCGTTCTTTGCTTCTTCGACAGCACTATCTGCGTTGAAAACAACTCTGCCTAACGCTGCACCCGGCGAGGCTGGCAGACCTTTGGCAAGTATTTCTGCTTTTTGCTTGGCTTTTGGATCAAGCTGTTTATGCAATAACTGGTCGAGCATTTGAGGCTCTACTCTGGTCACTGCGGTCTTCCTGTCTATATATTTTTTATCGACCATGTCCACTGCTATCTTTAACGCTGCTGATGCAGTTCTCTTTCCGGTCCTGGTCTGAAGCATATACAACTTACCTTCCTGGATGGTAAATTCAACATCCTGCATATCACGGTAATGGTCTTCTAATTTTTTCCGTATATCAATAAGCTGCTTATAGATCTCGGGCATTTCCTCTTTTAATTTAGAAATATGCTTGGGAGTCCTTATCCCTGCGACCACGTCTTCCCCCTGTGCATTCATAAGATATTCACCATAAAACTCATCTTTTCCTGTCGCCGGGTCTCTGGTAAAAGCAACACCGGTTCCCGAACTCTCTCCCATATTTCCGAACACCATTGCCTGTACATTTACTGCAGTGCCGATATTATGTGGTATATCGTGAAGATTTCTATAAGATATGGCTCTTTTATTGTTCCAGGAGCCGAATACTGCATCAATTGACATTTTCAGCTGTTCTCTTGGATCCTGAGGGAAACTCTTACCCTTGTCTTTCTTTATTATTTTCTTATAATCTTCTACAAGCTCCTTTAGATCTTCGGCATCAAGCTCCGTATCATATTTTACCTTTTTCTTGTCTTTTCTGGCCTGTATCGCTTCCTCAAATCTATCATGTTCCACTCCCATTACTACATTACCGAACATCTGAACAAATCTTCTATAGGAATCCCAGGCGAATCTTTCATTATTCGTTTTTTCTATCAAGGCCTTGATAGTCTTATCATTCAAACCAAGATTCAGCACCGTGTCCATCATACCCGGCATCGAGATAGCTGCCCCAGACCTGACAGAAACCAGAAGTGGATTTTTTTCATCTCCAAAGATCATTCCCATTTTTTCTTCAAGTTTTTTTAGATTTTCGTCAATCTGCTTATCCAAACCTTCGGGATATTTCTTGCCCAATTCATAAAACATATTACACACTTCCGTAGTTATGGTAAAACCGTAAGGGACAGGCAGCCCTATGTTGGTCATCTCTGACAGATTAGCACCTTTTCCACCCAAGAGGCCCTTCATCTCTTTTTTGCCTTCACCAAAAAAATACACATACTTTTTAGAAACCATTTCCATCAGTCCCCTTTAGAAATTATATTAATAACAAGATAAAATTTATAAAAAACAAACCGACATATGATACCAAAAAAATAAAAAAAAAATAAGAGTAAAATAAGCTAAAAAATCTAATCCCTGTTATTGCCCTCTATAACCAGCCTGGAAAAATCTGCAAACATTAAATAAAGATCGACTGCCCTTCTAACCAGATTGATCCTATTCACTCTAATTTTAACGTCCTTTTCCATAACCAGAACATTGTCAAAAAATAAATCAACGGTTTTACCAAATTCCTCAAATTCGGCAAGAACCGATCCATAGTCTTTTTTCAATATCAGTTCTCTCACACTCGCTTCATACCTGCATATCAATGAAAAGAGTTTTTTTTCATACTCTTCTTTAAAAAGATTTGTTTTCACTCTTCCCGGTTTATTATCACCTGTTATGTTCTTACACCTTATCATAGGAAAGGCTAGCCTCTTGATATCACCACCTGATATAAACTTTTGAAGTGCTCTGTACCTTAAATTAATATCCATAATAGAAGAACATCCCGAACCCAGAATCGATTCCAGAATATCCGATCTCCTTTTCTCTTTTTCCAGCAGGAAGCGATATCTTGAAATAATAAAGTCTTTTACCCTTGTGATCAACTGCAGGTCGCCTTCATTTCCTAGTTTAAAAGATTTTGTATATAAATTTAGATTGTATTTTACAGCACTATCAAGATCAAAATCATATTTTTTTTCAAGTATAGAAAGTACAATACCTGATGCTTTTCTTCTGAGAGCAAAGGGGTCCTCTGAACCGGATGGGATCTTCCCTGCCAGAAACATCCCAGTTATAGTATCTATTTTATCAGCGATTGACAGCAGCGTTCCTGTATCTGTCATTGGAAGAACATCACCGGAAAATCTTGGCAGATAGTGCTCGAATATTGCATCTGAGACTTCTCTGCTCTCACCCTTCTCTTTTGCATATTCTCTACCCACGATTCCCTGAAGCGTAGGAAATTCCACCACCATATGGGTCACAAGGTCACATTTGCATAACATCCCAGCTCTATTAAGATAAACAGGTATATCATCTTTAAGCCGGGTTTTAGAACCTTCTAAAAGCTTTGCTATATAAATGCTTACCTTTTTTATCCTTACTGTCCTATCATATATACTGCCCATATCGGAAAAGAAGACCACGCCTTTTAACTTGTCTATCCAGTAATCGAAATCATGCTTCTTATCCTCTTCATAGAAGAACGATGCATCACTCAACCTGGCCTTCAGTACTCTTTCATTTCCTTTCCTTATCTCGCCGTTATCTCTTATGCCGTTCTGAACTACAATAAACCTGGTACTGACACTGCCTGAGCTTTCCAGAACTGCAAAATACCTCTGGTGATACTGTATTGCCTCGATTAAAAGTTCTTTCGGAATATAGAGAAATTTTTTCGGGAAATTTCCAGTTATAACGTTTGGGACTTCTACCAGATTTACCACATCATCTATCAGACTCTGGTCTAAAACCACCCTGTATTTTCCCTTCCATTTCCTTTTTTCAAGCCTGCTTATCTGGTCTAATATCAGCTGTTTCCTTTTTTCCGCATCAGCTATTACTTTCCCTTTATCTCTGAGCATTTTAAAGTAACTATCTGAATCCTTTACGGTAATAGGGCCCGGACCAAGGGTACGGTGTCCGAATGTGATATTTGAAGAATTTAAATTAGCCAGTTTGAATTTTATCACCTTATCACCATAAAGAGCCAGTATCCACCTTATGGGACGGGCAAACTTAAGGTCATAATCTCCCCAGGTCATCTGTTTTTTAAAAGTCATGGCAAGTATGGTTCCCTTCAGTATTTCAGGCAGTATATCCGTAGTTTTTATACCTTTATCTACCATTCTCTTCCCCAGATAAACTCCCTTGCCACCTACTTTTATCTTCTCAAGCTGAGAGACTTTTAGACCCAGGCTCTTTGCAAAACCCTCTGCGGAACGAGTAGGATTACCACTCCTGTCAAAGGCAATCTTTACCAGGGGCCCGGTGACAGTTTTTTCCTCGGATTTCTGAATATCACTTAATCCCTTTACCACTGCTACCAGTCTTCTTGGTGAGCTGTAAGTTTTAAGATCGGTAAATTCCAGCCTGTTTTCAGACAGTTTATCCCCAAGGATTTTTTTCAGCCCGGTTGACCCCTCAAAAGCACATGAAGGAGGCAGTTCTTCGGTTCCGATCTCAAAGACTAACTTTTTTTTCATATTTTATTTACTATTTCTTTTTTAATAGGGGATATCCCAGTTCCTCTCTCTGCCTGATATACTCGGAGCACAGGATCTTGGCAAGATTCCTCACTCTTGCAATATATAAAGTCCTTTCTGCCACACTTATTGCTTCCCTGGCATCAAGCAGATTAAAAACATGCGAGCATTTAAGGACATATTCACATCCTACGAAAACAAGCCTCCTGTTCATCACTTTTTTAAATTCTTCTTCATATTTCTTAAACAGATCCACAAGCATATCCACAGTAGCTATTTCAAAATTATAAACAGACCACTGCTTCTCCGATTCAAGATGTATATCCCCATAGGTGGTGCCGCTGGACCAGTTTAACTCCCAGAAACTGTCCTTGTCCTGGAGGTACATCGCAATCCTCTCCAGCCCGTAAGTTATTTCTGCTGAAACAGGCTTCAGGGAAAGGCCTCCCATCTGTTGAAAATAGGTGAACTGGGTGATCTCCATTCCATCCGCCCATACTTCCCAGCCCAGACCGGCAGCACCAATTGTCGGAGACTGCCAGTCGTCCTCCACAAACCTGATATCATGTGACTTCAGATCGATTCCCAAATTTTTAAGAGAACCGAGATAAATGTCTATCACATTATCCGGAGAAGGCTTTAACAACACCTGGAACTGGTAATAGAACTGAGTCCTGAAAGGATTTTCACCGTATCTTCCATCCGTAGGCCGTCTGCTTGGCTCAACATATGCAACATTCCATGGTTCTGGCCCCAGACACCGCAGGAAAGTATCAGGATTGAAGGTGCCGGCCCCTTTTTCCAGATCCATAGGTTGTTTTATGATACAGCCGCTGTCAGCCCAGTATTTCTGAAGATTAAAAATGATGTCCTGGAAATTCATAGTTTCTTATTTTAATAATATTAGTTTTAATAGTCAATTGTACCGGCAGCGATAAATCGACACTACAATCCTATTTTTTTTAAATATTTAAAACTATCGACATTACATTCCGTGTGATAGACTATATAGTTTTCTATCAGCCTGTACATTTTTTTAAGTGTATGGGGATTCACTTCAATATCCCTGAAATCCTCTATCTTTAGATTAAAAAGATCACATAAAAACCTGTAGTCCGATGCACTCAGCACCTCCTTGTCTCCTATAAAATTAGCACACTTCTTACAGAGGACTCCCCCCTCTTTGACCGAAAAGAATATCTTGTGTCTGCCGAGAGAATATAGATCACTTAAATCCTGGTTGCACCTGCTGCAGTTTTTTAGAAGCGGTATATATCCTGTGACCTTCAAAAACTTGATGTTAAAAAAACACATTATCTTTTTCAGTGAAACTATGTCCTCCGGCTCCATACTGTCAACCTCATTAAAACAGACATAGATCAACTTAAAAAGAAGCGGGGATGAGTCCCCGCCTGAAGCCTGGGTTTTCAATATTATTTTGCTTATTATCTCGCAGAAGACAAATTTATAAAAATCCTGGGCTATATTTTTAAAGCTTTTTATTATCTCTGCCTGATTTATGACATCCAGGTTTCTTCCCCTGGAAAGCTCCATATCTACAAGATTAAAAAGTTCAAGCCTTCCCCTTAACTTACTATGTATCTTCCTTGATCCCTTGGCCACCGCACTTATCACATCTCCGTCATAGGAATACATTTTAATAATCTTGTCCGATTCCCCTAATTTATATGATTTTAATATGATAGCCTTGGCCTTATAATAGGACATTTTTATTTATCAAAAATAGCGCTGTACTCTTTGATTATATTTATTCCACTGCTGGTACCGAGCCTCGTTGCTCCCGCATCTATTAGGGCCTGGGCATCACTGAATGTCCTTATTCCACCTGATGCCTTTACTCCTATATTTCTTGTGACCACTTCCCTTATAAGACGGATATCATCAAGCTCCACGCCTTTTACTCCAAATCCGGTAGATGTCTTTACAAAATCGGCACCTGACCTTTCAATAATGGAACACACTCTCTTGATCTCATCCCTGGTCAAGATAGCAGTTTCTATTATGACTTTGATATTGATATGTCGGTTGTACTCAGCTATCTGCTCCCGCCTTATTACATTAACTATTATTCTTATCTCTCTTTCGATATACTCATAGTTCCCACTTTTTATTGCCCCCAGATTTATGACCATATCAAGCTCATCGGCACCTTTTCTAACATTATCCCTTGCTTCAAACACTTTGGTCTCGGTGGTATTTGCACCCAGCGGGTAACCTACAACAGAACAGACTTTGACATCGGTATCAGAAAGTATTTTATTTGCTTGTGATATATAGGCAGGATTTACTACAACTGCAGCAAAATGATTTTTTTTAGCATTGATACACAGCTGTTCTATATCCTTTGAAGTCGCGATGGGATTAAGCAAAGTCTGGTCTATGGTCTTGGCTAATTGTTCTTTAGTTAACGTATTTATCACCCTACCTTGATTTATACTTAATATAATAATTTCATTTACCTATAGCCGAACCGGTCCAGTAGCAGCTTTTTCCTGGTCCAATTTTTTTCAATCTTTACCCACAATTCCAGAAAGACCTTGCAGCCGAATATACTCTCAAGTTCCAGCCTGGACTGTCTACCTACTTTCTTGAGCATACTACCCGACTTACCTATTATTATCGTCTTTTGTGAGTTCCTTTCAGCATAAATACAGCACCTGATGCTGATTAATTTTATACCATCTCCAGTAGTGGATTCGTTAAGGCTTTCCACCCTGACATTTATACTATAGGGAAGCTCATCATATAGATTCTTGTATAACTTCTCTCTTACGATCTCGGCAATCATTTCTTCTGTCGGCTGGTCTGTAATGGTACCTTTTCCGTAATATCTGGGTCCTTCAGTAAGACTCTCTGTCAGTTTCTCCAGGAATTCATTAACGTTTTGGCCTGTCTTTGCAGAAATTTCATGCATACAGTTAAAAAATTCATAGCCGCTCAGCTTCTCTTTTTCCTTTTTTATTTTCTGTTTTGAAACCAGATCTATCTTATTCAACAGAAGTATTTTTGGCTGCGGCCTATTTTTTACATGTTTAAAAATATAAAAATCCCCGGAACCAATACCCCCTGCAACATCCACCATCACCGCAATCAGGTCAGAATCACCGATGACACTTAATACTATATTGTTTAATTTTTCTCCCAGTAGGTTTCTGGGTTTGAAGAAACCCGGACAGTCAATAAAAATCATCTGGGAATTTTTGGTATTCAAAATGCAGTTTATCCTGCTCCTTGTAGTCTGGGCTTTATCTGATGTAATGACTACTTTATTATCTAAAATTTTATTTATCAGCGTAGATTTTCCTACATTTGTCCTTCCAACAAGACCAATAAAACCTGATTTAAAACCGTTTTTTTTCATCTTATCTTCAACCTCATCAAATCCCTGTTTTCTCCCCTGCCGTATTCATCCTCTCTTAAAGCGACCTTCTTAAAACCAAACCCTTTATAAAGGACAACAGCACTTTTATTATCAGGATCTACAGTCAGTTCTACTTCTGCAAAACCTTCATCCTTCAAGATATCAATTACTTTTCCCAGAAGCTTTTTACCGATTCCTTTCTTTCTGTAATACCTGTCGATATAAAAAGAAAAAATAAAAATCCTGTCTTTTAACCTATAGTCTCTTATAAGCTCGCAAACTCCGATAATATCAGAGTCATTTTTTCCTTTTTGGGCTACAATGAATTTCCCGTACCTTATTATTACCGGTATTACCCAACGGTTTACTGAAGCTTTGCCCCCCAGATTCCTCTTTTCTATTTTTTCAATCCTGCTTATTAGTTTCCAGTCAAAATCATTTATCTCTTTTATAAGTATATTCTTCATACTAGAAACTAATATTTAAAAATTTAAACAAAAAAGGTATATCTACTACCAATTTTACATTATTTGTCAATAGCTATGCCTTCATCAAGAAATGTTTTGTAGATAAAAGAAAATAAAATTTTTAGTCGTTTCCACCAGATGCAGAGGCATTCTGAATTATATCCATCCACCTCTGCTCAAAAGAACTGAAATCCGTTTTGGTAGCAGTTTCAAGAGAAGCCAAGAGGTCACTCGGTCCATTATATTCTTTAAGAAGTAGGTTTAAAGCATCAAAGCCAAACTTCAGACAAATAAAGTTCACAAATGATATATATTCCAAGAATACATCATTATCCTGACCAATGGTTCTATCCCCTTTGTTTTCCAGTTCGGAAAGAGGTATAAAATCCCCTCTGGCAATAATATTTTTTAAAGAATCGTTACTTATTGAGTAAAGTGGAATTTCCTGGCCCATGGTCGATTTATCAGCCAGCGACTCATTCAGCCATTCATTTTTTCTTGCTGCATTTGGATATAAGGTATAATAATAGGCATGCCCTATCTCATGCAGAAGAGCTATTTTATAGCTTAAAATTTCATCTGCATCTCCAGGACCGGGTTTAAATTCTTCTGCTTTATACATATAGACAGCTCCACTTATTGCCTGACCTGCCGGTTCACTTCCATCAAAACCAGGAGGGGTGATCCCATCTGACGCCGTTTTATATTCCTCTGGATCCTGGCATAAAAAAATCTCTATTTTTTTCTCCAGAGCTTCTCCAAAAATTGTTTTTAAACCTTCATTTCCATCTTCAGCTATTCTTATATAAATACTTAAAAATTCTTCATTTATATCGTTAAAATAAAATACATAATTTTCTGTTTCAACTTTGCTTTTCATTCCCTTTTTATCTGCGGGAGTAATCGTATAAGATTCTTCATCTTCGGATTCTGAACCAGCCACTGTCTCAGGATGATCACTGGCTTTTATATCCTCACTCTTTTCCAGATCATCAGGCAGAGTATTATCCAGATCTTCATCTTGAGCAGTTTCGGTCGAAGATATGGTTTCTTCAGATCCGTTTTTACCAAACTCAAATCCTTCTAAAATCCCTTTTATTCCTTCGACTAAGCTGCATGAAGTAAGTTGAAATGAAAGTAATAATAAAACACCTATTAAAATCATGCAGATTCTCTTCTTTTTATCTTTCATATGTTAATACCTAAATTCTTTTTTATTTTCCTTTAAATTATTATTTAAAGATTTCTATATTTACATCTTATTTGAAATCCATCGTTCCTGTGATACCATTATATACAGATTCTCCCATCTCAAAATAATCATCCATTACCGTACCTATTAGTATGTAAAGCCTGTCATTACCTTCGAAGAATGCTACAGCTATGGCCCACTCATTATTATCCTGATCCTTAAATACATATATAAAATCATGGAATGTTATATTATTTTCATTTTTAAACTCATTCTCCTGCACATTAACAAATTCCCAATTATTTTCATCTGCGATATCAGAACTTAAATCATCTGCAAAATCGCGAAATTGATCGCTTGGAGGATAGTCGCTTGTAGAACTTGCCATAAAAAGAAAAGCTATTGGCAAATCACCGGACTGCGTAGTCAAATTTACTTCAAGACCGTCGGCATCATCTGATTCCGTATATGCCCAATTGTCCGGTACAGAAAATGATACACTGTATTTATCATTAGAATATATATTCCCCTGGGAAAAAATTTCTTCTCCAGTTCCTGCTCCCCGATCTTCACTGACTTCAAAATCATATGTACCATATGAATCATTATTTAAACATATCTCCACATTATAGTTACCGGCCGGCATATCCCTACCTTCTCCCTGTAAAGTAAATGCAATCCATGCAGGTTCATACAAATCCACTTCCAGATCATTTACAGTTTCTATTATTAAATTTTCATTGCTATCATACCATTTTGCCTTGAGACTATTCCCCGAAATATAATAATTAATATTGACACACGCATATACGACCTCGGTTGAAGTAAACTGTTGTGTTTTATTTACAGGAGCAGAATTTTCGTCTACTTCGTTTGCCAGTGAAACTTCTATGATTTTTATCTCGGCTTCTTTAATCATAAAATTTGTCGTGCTTTTTAATTCGCCATTATAGTAGAACTCTACCTTATAATCCCCTGGAGGTAACACTTTAACTTCATCATTTGTTGAAATACAAGACATAGCGTACCCTTCAAAATAGCTGCTTTTACCTTCGGAATATTTTAAAGTCTCATCTAAAATATTTTCCCCGGTTTCCAAATATGTCCATTTATAGCGATAATTATCTTCACCCTTCACGCCAGAATAATTTATAGTTACATATATTTTTTCTATTCCAATATCAAACTCATCTTTTACACCTATCGGCTCAAATGTTTCTTGATTTATATTCTTACTAACTGTCAAATCTCCAAAATAAAGCTCTGGCGTACAAGAAATGGTAAAATATGTCGGACATGAAATGAAAACTACTGATAATAATATTACTAAACATCTTTTCAAATTTACTTTTTTCATATTTCTCTCACACTTCCTTTTATAGAATTAATTTATATTTAAATTATTTAAATAATCTTGTTTTATAAACTTATATTAAACTACTATTTTTAATTTTTGTAAATAATTGTTAAAATATTGTATTAATATGTAAATAAAATAATTATTATGAAAATTATTAATACTAAAATCATATTCTCTACTGTATTACTGCTGGCAGTCCTGATAATTAATATTACCGGATGTACCAATACACGTGAGCCTGCTGAAGATCTGACTGTCAAACTATACTGGGATACAGGTACATTATCGCCGGAATATTATTATTACTACAGAATAACTATAGGCCCTGGTCTAAAAGGAACATTTGAATATCAGCCTGGCTACGGAGAGCCTCCTGCGCCAGATGTCTGGAGAGTAAATTTTGAAGTCGCCCGGAATCAAGTGGATTACCTTTACCAGTTGATTATAGAAAACAATTTACTAAAGGACCAATGGGAGACAACCAATGAAATAGCTGAAGGAGGAAGCTTCAGCTCCATCACAATCACAGCCGATGGTAGTGAATATAAGATACCGGGAGAATCTGAATTGAGAAGTGAAGATATTAAAAAGACCGGGAAAGTTACCGACTATCTAAGAAAAATGGTCCCTTCATATATATGGGAAGAGATGGAAAGCCGGCAAAATCAATTTCAAAAATCTTTCACGTCTAAATAAACTGCATATAATAGATAGTGAGGAGCTATTAATTATTTTATGATAAAGATAATCAGAGGTTAAAAGTCCTTCTTACATCGGATATCAGGCTGTCCTGGATTCTTTCCATATCCATCTTATCTTTTTCTTCCCGATGATCGTAATTATATACATGCAATATACCGTGTATTATAAGAAGAATTATTTCCAGGTTAAGGCTCCAGTTTTTATCCTCACCTGAAATGCTTGAAAGCGCGACTTCAGGACAGACAATTATTTCTCCAACAGTAAAATCACCCGCCACGGGATTCATCTTTTCCCCATCAGAAATATATGAAAACGATAGAACATCAGTTTCTTTATCCATATTCCTGTATTTTTTATTTAACTCTTTTATACCTTTGCAGTCTATGAATACAACATTCAATTCGCTTTTGGGATCCCTGTCAAATTTATTAGATATATAATCTACAGTTTTTCTTATCAAGTCCAGATCAATGTTTACTTTATTCTGCTTATTGATCAGGGACACTTTCATTTTGCTTCCACCTTTTCTTTTATATCAGATTCAGCATATGAAAGCCGTGAATGAT
Organism: uncultured Actinomycetota bacterium; assembly: GCA_964610385.1. GTDB lineage: Bacteria > Actinomycetota > Humimicrobiia > Humimicrobiales > Humimicrobiaceae > CAZBSE01. The sequence goes on along the minus strand of CAZSXW010000004.1, from coordinate 53,206 downwards.
AAATAGATATAAGGCCATCTATCAGTGACTTTCTGACCTCATCTATTTCCTTTAAAGTAATATTTGTCTCGTTCAGCTGGCCGTCCTTTAGTTTATCCTCAAAAATATCATTAACCATCTGTTCTATCTTTTTGGCACTGATATTATCAATAGACCTTACTGCAGCTTCAGTCGAATCTGCCAGCATAAGAATGGCGGCCTCCTTGCTCTGTGGTCTTTTTGCAGGATACCTAAAATGTTCCTTAAGGCCGTTCGTGTAATTGTTTCCGTTATTCTCTCTATCCTTCTGCTTCCTGTAAAAATATTTTATTATAGAATTTCCATGATGCTGGGATATAATATTTAAGACCTTCCTTGGTATTTTAGCTTTTTGCGCCATTTCCAGGCCGTCTTTTATATGACTTGATATTATATTTCTACTCATAGAAGGGTTCAAACGGTCATGTATGTTTTCAAGGTCTGCCTGATTCTCATAAAAATACTCGGGTCTCTTTATTTTTCCAAGGTCATGATACAACGCCGCAACTTTTACCAGCAGTGAATCAGCATCTATGGCCTTGGCTGCATTTTCAGCCAGATGCCCTACTAAAATACTGTGATTATAAGTACCGGGAGCCGATATGAGCAGCTTTTTAAGCAGTGGCTGATCAGTATGGGAAAGTTCCAGCAATCTCATTGCTGTCACCACATTAAAAGTAGATTCAATAAACGGCAGGAGACCGATGGCAATAATAGCACATATAATGCCATTTACTATTCCCAGCACGGTATTTAATATAATAGTCTGCACTTCACCGCCGATAAGACTGATCGCAAAGAATAAAAAAGCAAGGACCAGAGAGCTTAAGAATCCTGCTTTCATAACTTCAGACCTCTGGGAGACTTTTGATACCATATAGGTAGAGAAAATGCCCCCGAGTGTATATACAATAGCTAAACTGAAATCAAAATCAGTAGCAATACCTGCAAATATCCCCAGACTGATGGTAAGCATCATAGCTATGCGTGCATTGAATAAGATAGTAGCTATAAACGATGCGGCAATTATTGGAAACAAATAAACCCAGAAATTTAGATGAATGGACGAGAGTATGGTAAGTATCTTTATAAGTGCAGTAAATATGATCACCAGAAGTGAAATAATAATCAACTTCCTGGTATTGTTAAAGGTATTTAGATTAAATCTAAAAATGTAGAATCCATATAATACCAGTATCATTGAAGATATAAGGAATATATATAAAAACCTGTTCCAGTTAAAACCGGTCTGCAAAAGTCCCAGTTCGGTCAATAGAAGAATATCAGCTTCATTTACAATCTCCCCTTCAAAAACAATGGTCTGTCCCTCAAGTATTGACACCATATGGGGCTCGGTGTTAAGTCTTGCTTCCTCCCTTTCCTTTTCAGTAGCAATGGGATCAAATACCGCCGTAGGAACTATATTTTTTTCAAGAACACTTTTTATTATTGGGATGTTCTCATCTTTTATATCCTCATCCGCTTCAGCAAGAGTCACGGCTTTACTTTTGGCAAAGTCCAGCTCGGTAGGCTTTATTTCTTCTTTCATTATTTCACGTGCTATATCCTGGGTCTTTGTCATCAGCTGATTAAGATCTTCTACTGAAAGCTCCAACGCCAGAGAAATTATAGAATCTGGATAATCATTATTCAGGAGATTTACCATATAATCGACTTTTTCCTCAAAAGACATATCTTCTTTCTTCTGAACTATACCGGTAAGAAGATAAAAATACTTTATCTGGTAAAGAGTACCCTCTTCACCACTTAAGGCTTCCATGTCATAAACATATATATCTTCAACTCCCGCTTCATTCTTGTTCCTGTCTTCTTCGGTTTTTTCTACATCTTCAAATTCTTTCGCCCGGTTGGCTTTAATAGTCCTTGGGCTGGGACTGCCAAGTTCTATTCCAATATTAGGAGAATAATTATATGTAAGTATAGCTATAACCAGGCCTAGCGTTAGAATAAATATATACATTCTCTGGGCAAACCTTTTTCTGACTGAAAAATATTTAATGGCAAAACTCTGAGCCCTTTTTATTCTGCCTTTCCAGGTTTTTGAAACTTCTTTTTTATTTCCATTATTTCCTATCATCTTGATCCCGAATATAAAGTTTATTTCTTAATCTTTTCTCCATAGACTTTATAAGCATCTACAATTCTCTGTACCAGTTCATGTCTTACTACGTCTTTAGAGCTTAGATATACAAACTCGATCCCCTGTATACCTCCCAAAATGTTCTTTACTATGATAAGGCCTGACTCCCTGTCATGCGGTAGATCGATCTGGGTTATGTCACCTGTCACTACTATCTTGGAGCCAAATCCCAACCTGGTAAGAAACATCTTCATCTGCTCAGGAGAGGTGTTCTGAGCCTCATCCAGAATAATGAAGGAATCATTTAATGTCCTTCCTCTCATATAAGCCAGTGGTACTACTTCAATAATACCCATATCGCGATACTGCTGGAACTTCTCTATATCCAGCATTTCATACAGAGCATCATACAAAGGCCTTAAATAAGGGTTTACCTTATCATATATATCACCCGGCAGGTATCCCAGTTTCTCGCCTGCTTCAACCACGGGTTTTATCAGTATTATCCTCCCTATTCTATTTTCTTTTAAAGCCTCTACAGCCATTGCCAGTGCCAGATAAGTCTTGCCTGTTCCAGCAGGGCCTATCACAAAAACAATGGTATTTTCTTTGATTGCCTCGATATATTTTTTTTGACCCACCGTACGCGGTTTTATTTTCTTTCCGCTGTTTACCACAATATCGCTTTTAAATACTTCATGTGGTTTCAAATTTGATTTATCCTCCATTATTTTTATTGAATCACTTACCTTCTGAGAATTTAATTTCTGCCCCAGGTTTATTTGAAATATCAGTTCCTCCATAAGCTTTAAAACCTCTTTTACGTTTTTACTTTTCCCTGATATTTCTATCTCATTTCCCAGAACAAAAACCTCTACATTATATTTTCTTTCTATAAGCTGTAAAAACTCATCCCTATCCCCTATCAATTCGACCATTGAATGGCCGCCTTCAAAATCAACATTCAGTTTTTGCCTTACTGGAGACAAAACTCCTCCTTTTATGATTTTTATCTATATAATTATTAAATTACAAACATATAAATTTAGAAGACAGATAATAGGAAAATAAATTGAATCACAGCGATCTTAACCAGGCGGCCAATTAAATTTTCTTTTACCCAATATATGAAAATGCAAATGATTTACACTCTGACCAGCGCCACTTCCGGTATTAGTAACAACTCTGAACCCTTTCCTGTCAAGCTCCAGCTTCTTAGCTATGCTGCCGATAGCTTCCAATAATTCTTTTATAAGTTCACAATCAAGTTTTTCAATCTCTAATATAGAAGTAATATGTTTTTTTGTCACAGCCAGAAGATGCACCGGTGCCTGCGGTGATACATCTTTAAATATTAAAATATTATCACTCTCAAAAACTATATCGCTTTTTATCTCCCTATTTATAATTTTACAAAAAAGACAGTCTTCCATTAATTTTTATATAATTATTAAATTTTATATTATTATTATAGCCAATCTTACCCTAAATGCGAGATTATACTATTTTTAAAAATTTTTACAACTTTTTAGAATTTATATGTAGCATGAAACAACTTAATCCTAATACTCTCAGCTTAATATTCCCCAAAGGCCGTTTTTATACCTGGAAGCTATAATAATTTTCACTATCCTTCCTCTTAGTGAAGAAAAATCCTTTTTTTCTTCAGAAAAATACACTTTGATGTAATTTTCCGACGTCCCGCTTATGATACTGTCATGGTCACCTATCTTTTCACAAATTATATTCAATGATTTTCCAATATTGCTTTCAATATAAGCATCCCTTAACCGACTCCCTATGTCTCTTAAAATCTTACTTCTTTCAAACTTGATTCCCTCGCCTACCTGCCCACCAAGCAGGTAAGCTTCCGTACCCGCTCTTTTTGAAAATCTGAACACATGAACCTTGCTGAAATTTATTTCTTTTACCATTTCTACTGTCTGTATGAAATCTTTATTACTCTCACCTGGAAACCCCACCATTACGTCCGTGGTAAATGTAATATCGGGAAAAATACGCCGTATGGCCTTGATCTTTTTTAGATAGTACTGCGCATTATATGGTCTCCTCATAAGTCTAAGAACTCTATTGCTTCCGCTTTGAAGAGGAATATGCAGATGGTGGACAAAGCGGTTTCTGTTATTTTTTAATACACTGATTAGACTGCTGTTAATATCGTTGACTTCAATAGAGCTTATTCTTATTCTTTTTATCTCAGTTCCTGCTGCGATCTTTTCCAGCAGTTCTGCAAAACTGCTTATTTCGCCCTCCTTGTCAGATCCGCCTTTCCCAAGATCTATTCCATATTTTCCCATATTTACACCGGTAAGGACGATCTCTTCAAAACCATCTCCCTGAAAATCTCTTATATCTCTTAAAACCTGATGGAATGGGATGCTTTTGTATTTTCCCCTGACTTTTGGAACTATACAGTAGCTGCATTTCTGCTGGCATCCGTCCTGTATTTTTACCATAGGCCTTGAATGGAGGCATGCGGACCAAATATTGCTTACCGGCCTAACAGCATTCGGATCTTCACAGATCTTGGCTTCCTTTGCAATAAGTTCCGCTATCCTGTTTTTATCCTTATTGCTTATTATCCGATCGACCTCCTGGCTGTCCAAAAATTCCCTGTTGTATACAGCAAAACATCCGGTGACGATTACACTACTGGATTTATTTCTTTTTTTTATTCTTCTTATCAGCTGTCTGGTTTTTTTATCACTCTGTGAAGTGACTGTACAGGTATTTATAATACAAAAATCAGGATGGTCCTGCCAGGAAACTAGTTCCAGCCCCCTTTTCAGCAGCTCCCTGGTAATAAAATCAGATTCACTGCTATTTACCTTGCAGCCGAGTGTATCTATTGAAAATTTCATTTGTCTAATTTTTGGCTTTTGACCAAATAGTCCAATATAGATAAAAAATAGATCGCTGCAGTCTCGGAACGGTAGATATTTTTACCAAATTTTATTTCTCTTGCTTTTTTACCCTTTAAAAAACTGACTTCGCTATTCTCAAAACCCCCCTCGGGACCTATTATATAACCGATGCTGGAGACATTGCTGATTTCAATCAGAGCTTTTTCGTCAGTACCTCCTTCATAGGGAATAAAAAACAGATCATAATCTGAAATCTTAATATGATAAATATCCTCCGGTGGAAGGATCTTACATTTAAAATCCCTTCCGCACTGCTTTGAAGCCCGGTCCGAAATCTTTTGCCATCTTTCTACCTTACCGGCAATCTTTTTCTTATCAGTGATGACCCTTCCGCTTAGGACAGGTATGATCCTGTCCACTCCTATTTCAGTTGATTTCTGTATGACAAATTCCATTGAATTCCTTTTTAGCACACACTGGTAAAGGGTAACAGAGGGGATCTTTTTAGTAATTTTTTTCCTATCTATTATGTGTAATATGACTTCGTTCTTATTCATATCTACAATCTCTGTTTTATATTTATAGCTTTTATTATCTGAAATATAGACTTTATCTCCTATTCTATTTCTGAGTACATTGACCAGGTGATTCAGATCCTCCCCGGTAATCTTTATTCTATCCCCTGTAATACTCCCGGCATCAGTAAAAAAATATGGATAACTCATCTCTTAAAATGTATTAATAATTTTGATGATCTCATAAAGGTTAAAAAAGGAATCCTAAAAAAGTAACCTCGTTTTAACCACCAGTTACTTCTTTTCTATTTTCTGCATACTCTCTAAGAAGCTCTCTTTCCCTTCCGGAAAGTCTTTTTGGGATCTTAACATCCACGTTGATGATATGATCACCTCTCCTATACCCGTTCAGATCAACCATCCCCATAGATTTTAAAATAATTTTATCATTGGGTTGAGTCCCGGGCTTTACTTTTATTTCTTCCATACCGTCAAGGGTCTCGACTTTTAACTTACATCCCAGAGCAGCCTGTGCAAAAGATATCTCTACATTGGATAGAATATCTTTGCCGTCTCTTTTAAATCCGGGGTGCGGGATCACTCTTACAGTTATATATAGATCACCTTTTTCGGAGTTTTTACCAAGCGAGTTACCTTTCCCGGCGACTCTTAATCTGTCCCCGCTATTTATACCTGGAGGGACATCCACATTGATTCTTTTATTTCTACTGTAATGCCCTTTCCCCCTGCATTTTCTACAGGGGTCTTTTATTATCTTTCCAGTACCATCACAGGCCCTGCACGTCGATGTGGTAATAATATTTCCAATAAAAGTCTGCCTGGCCGTTCTTATCCTTCCGGTCCCATTACACTGGCTGCAGGTCACAATACCGTCGGCAGAAGTACTGCCTTTGCCATTACACGCTTCGCAAATATCATCAACCCTGTATTCAATCTCTTTTTTCACTCCATATGCAGCCTGCTTTAAACTTACTTTTACTTCGGCATTCAGATCGGAACCTCTTTCTCTTGTCCTGCTTCTCAAGAATGTATCAAATATACTACCGAAGCCAAACTCAGAAAATATACTGCTGAAATCAAAATCCTCAAACAGATTTCTGCTGAACCCAAACTGGTCATACTGTCTTCTTTTTTCATTATTGCTCAGCACAGCATATGCTTCTGTTATTTCTTTAAACTTCTCCTCTGCTTCAGGATTACCGTTGTTCACGTCAGGGTGATACTTATGAGCAAGCCTTCTATATTCTCTTTTTATTTCAGCCAGGGTACAGTCTTGTCGTAATCCCAGAACATCATAATAATCTCTTTTATTTGCAGCCAATTAAAAACACCTCAAAAACCCGATTTTTAAATTTTATATAACAACAGCGCAGAAATAATAACTCATTTCATTATTTTTTTCCAGTTTTGATCAGGCAAAGTTATGCCCTGGAATCAAATATATCGGTAAGATTCTTTCTGAAAAGATTGAGATTTCTTATTACTTTCGGGTAGTCCATTCTTTTAGGCCCTAAAACTCCTATGGCTCCGGTGGAATTTCCATAAATCCTGTATCTTGATGCTATAAGACTTAAGTCTTCAGTTCCTTCTTCAAATAACTCCAAACCTATTTTTACCATAAAATCCCCACCCCTGGAAAAATCCAGCAGCAGTTTGGTAAGCAAATATTCATCTTCCACAACCTGCATGATGTTTTGAATCTTTTTTAGGTCTATAAACTCAGGCTGCTGCAGTATCACAGATGTCCCGTGAATAAAGATCCTGTTATAATAAAAGTTCTCTTTGATGCATTCTTTTATCAGCTCTACGATCTTTTTGACAAGCAGTATTAGATAGGAGTCGCCTTCCTGTATTTTTATATCCTCAGCAGTGATATCAATAATATTTTTATCCCTTAATTGCGAATTTAAAATACTGGCCACACCCTGCAGATCCAGATCGGTATATTTGCCTTCTATAACGGCACTCTTTTTATAAACTCTCCCGGTATCAGTTATCAGAACCATAAGCAGGCTTCCTCCGTTAAATTTTAAAAGCTCGATATGTTTTATCCTGCTCTGGTGAATTGCCGGAGCTGCGACCATGGATAGGTAATTAGTAAATTTAGCCAGTATTTCAGCAGACTTCTGGAGGATAGTCTCTATCTCCATATCCTTATTTATTATCAGGTCAAGCCCTGGGGTGTCTTTGTCATTCATCACACCTGTATCGAGTTCTTCCCTGATAACATTATCGACATAAAACCTATATCCTTTATCTGTAGGCGTTCTACCAGCCGAGGTGTGTGGCTGAGTCAGATAGCCCATTTCTTCAAGCTCGGCCATTTCTTTCCTTATAGTCGCTGGACTCAGATCTAGTTCTAAATTCTGTGCTATGTTCTTTGAAGAAACGGGATCTGCGTCTATTATAAATCTGCTTATGACTTCCCTCAGTATCAGACTTTTTCTTTCTGTAAATTGCACTTTTACCACGACCCGGATACCGAAATATTTTTTAATTGATATCCCTTACATTGTCAGCTAACTCTTTTTGTGATAATATCCTTAAAGCTGACAAATCTGTATGTATTTTTTCTTTTATATTATAAAGAAAAATCTTTGAAAATTAAATATTTATAAATACTTGGGGGAGCTTATTTGGCTGAGAGGACGGTCTCAATAATAGACCGTCGACCCCTAAACCTGACCTAGATAATGCTAGCGTAGGAAAAGTCAAAACTATAAAAACTGCTTACCGGGCCGGCAATCTTCAATAAGGTCAGCAGTTTTTTGTTTTTTTAACCAGTGTCAATTAATGATTTTTAAAATAAAATGGTAAAACAAATCCGGTAAGAAAGGGGATCTTAATGGGTATGATTGAGATTTTGACTAAAATAAAAGAGCAGAAACCCTTGATACATCATATAACAAACTGGGTGACCATTTACGACTGTGCAAATATTGTAAGGATCACAGGTGCCCTACCTGTCATGGCCCACGCGCCTGAGGAAGTCGAGCAGATGACTTCCATATCAGGAGCTCTGGTTTTGAATATTGGCACTCTTACGGTGGACCTGGTTAAGTCGATGATACTGGCAGGCAGGAGGGCGAATGAAAAAGACATACCGGTGGTACTGGATGCAGTCGGCGTGGGTGCTACGGATTTAAGAACAGATAAGGCAAAAGAGATCCTGGAGAAAGTCAAAGTATCGATTCTTAAGGGAAATTCGTCTGAAATCGGAACACTTGCCGGAGCAGATGCAGAAACAAAAGGCGTTGAAGCAATATCGGTAAAGGGAGACCTGACAGAAATAGCAAAAACTTTGGCCAGTAACAACCATCTTACTGTAGTAATAACGGGAAAGGAAGATATTATATCTAACGGAAAGGATATTTATATCTGTAAAAACGGTCATCCTATGATGGGAAGTTTTGTAGGTTCAGGATGCATGGCCAGCTCGTTGATAGGGACCTTCGCTGCAGTCGAGAAAGATTATACTATGGCCTCTGCATATGCACTTTCCTTTCTTGGAATAGCAGGAGAGATTGCCGCCGAAACTGCAAAGACACCGGATGCCTTCAAAGCTGTTTTACTTGATAGAATTTTTGACCTAAGAGAAGACCAGATTAAAAAAATGGAAAAAATTGAAAAGAGGATAGATGAAAGAAAGACTGAATGATATAGATCTGTACTTTATAACAGACTCAAGACTTACCAGAAGAACCGTACTTGAAGATGTTGGGTCGGCAGTAAGAGCAGGGGTTAAAATAATCCAGTACAGAGAAAAAGACTTAAACACCAGAGAGATGACAGATGAAGCGAAAAAAATAGGTCAGCTCTGCAGGGAGAACAGCGTTCTTTTTATAATAAATGACAGGGTAGATATTGCCCTGGCAGTGGATGCCGATGGAGTTCACCTAGGAAACGAGGACATGCTTTACCAGGATGCAAGGAGACTACTCGGAGATAAGAAAATAATCGGTTTTACTGTCCACAATATAGGTGAAGCTATAGAAGCCGAAATAATAGGGGCGGATTATATCGGCATCAGCCCAATTTTTGAAACAACTACAAAGCCTGATGCCGGGACGCCGTCAGGGGTCGATTTAATAAAATATATCAAAAAAGCAATAAAAATCCCTTTTGTAGCTATCGGCGGAATAAACCAAGATAATATTAAAAGTGTCCTTGAAGCGGGCGCAAGGTCAATAGCGGTTATCTCAGCCATAGTGACCAAGGATGATATTGAGAAGGAATGTAAAAAATTCAGGGAGGTTATTATAAGTGACTCTATTAAATGAGGCCAGATCGGGAAGAACAACAAAGGAAATGAAAACTGTAGCTGAAAAGGAAGGAGTAAAGCTGCAGTATTTGATCGAGAATATAGCAAGGGGAAGCATTGTAATCCCCTACAATAAAAAGCACAAAACTCTAAAATCTTTATCAGGGATAGGAAAAGGCCTGAGGACAAAAGTAAATGCAAACATAGGGACTTCTTCGGAGCATACCATCCTTAAGGATGAAATAAAAAAGTTGGACACGGCAGTCAAGGCGGGAGCCGATACCATTATGGATTTAAGCACCGGTGGGAATATTGATAAAATCAGGAAAACCATTATAGAGAGATCACCTGTACCTGTAGGTACAGTCCCCATCTACCAGGCTGCCATAGAGTGTGCCAAGATCAAAGGTATTATAAATATGAGTGAGGACCATATATTTGAAGCTATAGAGAAACAGGCAGAAGACGGCGTTGATTTTATGACCGTGCACTGTGGTGTGACCATGGAAGCTTTAAAAAGATTAAAGGAACAGGGCAGGCTCCTTGACATTGTAAGCAGAGGCGGAGCTTTCCTTGCTGTATGGATGCTATATAACCGGAAAGAAAATCCCCTATTTGAGCATTACGACAGACTCCTGGAGATAGCTAAAAAATACGATGTGACTTTAAGCCTGGGAGATAGTTTGCGGCCCGGCTGCCTCGCCGACTCCACAGACAGGGGGCAGATACAGGAACTGATTACACTGGGTGAACTGGCCAAAAGAACCAGGGCTGAGGGAGTACAGGTAATAATAGAAGGTCCCGGCCATATGCCTGTCGATCATATAAAGGCAAACGTCTTACTGGAAAAAAAGCTCTGCAACGATGCACCCTTTTATGTCCTGGGGCCTCTTGTTACCGATATATCACCGGGCTATGATCATATTACAGGTGCTATCGGTGGGACTCTGGCTGCTTACTATGGCGCCGACTATTTATGTTATCTTACACCCTCCGAGCATCTAAGACTCCCTACTGCCGATGATGTCAGGGAAGGTGTCATCATCACCAGAATTGCAGCTCATGCTGCAGATATTGCCAAGGGTATCAGAGGTGCTATTGATAAAGACCTGCAAATGGCAATAGCCAGAAAGAACCTGGACTGGAAAAAACAAATAGACCTGTCTATTGACCCTGAAAAAGCAGGTAGGCTCAGAAAAGAGAGCAAGATCAGCAGCAATAAATGCACCATGTGCGGGAAATACTGCGCGATAGACATTATAAACAAATATTTCAGCCGGGGTAAAGGAAAGGATAAGAAGTAAGATGATCGGTAAAAAAGCCGATAGTAAATCAAGACTTAATGTCTCACAAATCGGTGGAGAATTTGCTCTGATAGAGAGGCTTGCTGAAAAGCCTGCCAGCAGAAAAATAATAAAAGGTATAGGCGACGATGCTGCCGTTATAAAAGCAGGAAGCACGTATCTTGTATTTACCACCGATACCCTGGTCGAAGGAGACCATTTTTCACTTAAATATTTCACACCCGAGCAGATTGGTAAAAAAGCAGTGGAAATCAATGTATCCGATGTTGGAGCTATGGGAGCAGAGCCGAAGTATTTTCTGGTCTCCCTGGTCCTGCCCGAAGACATAGATGTAAAAATAATCGAGAATATATATGAAGGCATGAGGCAAAAAGGTGCCAAATATAAAATTGAAATAATAGGCGGCAATATAACCCACGGAAAACAGCTTATTATAGATATATGTATGATAGGAGAGGTAAAAAAGAAAAATCTAAAACTACGCTCGGGTGCAAGGCCCGGTGACTTGATCTTTGTAAGCGGCGACCTTGGCTCAAGTACGGCAGGCTTGAAGCTTTTTTTAAGAAATAAAAAGGGCTTTAACCGGACAAAAAAGAAACACCTGGAACCGGAAGCACAATTTGGCAAGGTCAGGCCTTTCCTTAAATATATCAATGCCATGATCGATGTTTCGGACGGGCTTGCTTCGGAAGTTACAAGAATATGCGAGCAGAGCAACACCGGTGCAGTCATTTATCCTGACCTGGTTCCTATAAACCCTGAGACCATAAAAGCGGCCGAGTCCTGTAAGGAAAATGCCCTGGATTATGCCTTATACGGTGGAGAAGATTTTGAGCTTGTATACACTGTCTCAAGAAAAAATGTAAATAAAGTAAAAGGTTCTATGGTGGGAAAAATAACTGTAGAGAAAAGAGTAAGACTCCTTAAAGAAGGCCGGGAAGAACCACTGCTAAAACATGGATATGATCATTTCTTAATCTGAATTGACAATTAAAACGTAGAAAATGCCCCTTTATGGTAAGGGGCATTTTCTTTTTGCTGGCGCTGGAGGTACTATCCTGCGAAGAATCTCAAGATATGCCTGATTAAAAGTCTTTTGGCTCTGATAAGCTTTTTAGCTGCAAGCGGAAACAAATCTTTAAAATCAATATCATTTTCTTTTGCCCAGTCCTTTAAATCACTGGCCACATCCTCTAGAGCTTCCTTTCTCTTACCTTGAGGAAGATCTTTTATTTTCTGTAATTGTTCCGATACTTCTTTTTTCTTTGCTATCAGTGCTTCCTCTTGCTCTCTGGTGATATCCCCTTCTTCGACTGCCTTATCCAGTTTATGTCTGAAATTCTTTTTTAGCTCTTCTTTTCTATCTTTGTTTATATCCTTAAATGCCTCAAAAACCTCTTCAGGTTCCAGGTCAAGCTTCTCAGCCAGCTGCTCCACTATAATCGGATAATCGCTCTCATCATCTTCATCACCGGCCGCATTCAGCTCATCCGTACAGGCCATTCCAATAAAAGAAACCATAAAAAAGCTTGCCGCTAAAACAACCATTATTCTTAAGGATTTTCTCCTCACTTTTTCCTCCTAAAATTTTTATATTTCAACTTTAATATAACTCAATAAACTGAGAATAAGCTTAAAAAAGAAAGAATTTCTTAAAATTTAGAAATTTAAATCAGCTTTTTTTTAGGGGAATTTTTATAGTGAACACAGAACCTTTACCTTTAATGCTTGATACTTCTATAGAACCATTATGAAGCTCTGCTATTCTCTTTGCTATTGATAAACCCAGGCCGAAACCAGGCGTTTCAGCCTTTGATCTTGACTGGTCTACTCTATAGAAACGGTCAAAAATATGGGATATATCCTTTTTGTCTATGCCTACGCCGGTATCGCTTATTTTTATAACTATCTTTCTACCCTCGGTCTTTGAAGAGACTTCTATCTTTCCTCCGCTGGGAGTGTATTTTACAGAATTATCCATAATAATCGTTATCATCTCCTGTAGGCCTATCTTATCAGCTTTCAGGCTGCCCTGCTGGATATCCATTTTTATTTTTATCTTCTTTCTTCTAGCTATAGGAGCAATCTTTTTATATGCACTCTTGATAACATCTACTATCTTCACCTTTTCAAATATTAGATCACTGCTACCTTTCTGATACTGAGTCAGGCTTAAAAGACGGTCCGATAAAAGATGGAGACTCGCTGCATCCTCAAGATTGCTCTTAAGGACTTCACGTGCTTCACTTAGTTTCATTTTTTTATTCCTTAACGCCACTTCGGTGGAAGTTCTTAGTGAGGCAAGAGGCGTCCTGAGCTCATGGGAGGCATCAGCAACAAACCTGTTCTGCTCTCTTACCATCTCCTCTATAGGCTTCAGAGTCTTACCGGCTAAAAAATACCCTCCGATAGCCGATAGTACAATGATCAAACCATTGGCGAATATTAAACTGATCAGCAGTCTGCGCTTGGCGATCTGAAGATCTTTCAATAGAATATTTCTGATATTAATCCAGTCTTTAAGACTTATCTGAGCCCTTATTACTATTATCCGTGGTAAAAGATTTATCTGCCTTTCTATATTTTCGAAGCGATTTGTGAGTTCTACATCAACTCCCCGGTAAATAGCCGCACTGAAAAGGACACATATTATAACGATGACCAGAAGATACCAGCAGGTCAATTTGATCCGTGCCGAGCGAAACATCACCCATCACCGCCCAATCGATAGCCAAAACCCCTGACAGTAATAATAAGCGGATTATTGTTTTTAAAAGGCCGGTCAATTTTATCCCTGAGATAACCGACATAGACTTCTACAGTATTGGGAAGTATGTCAGCATCATAATCCCATACGTGATCGATTATCTGTTTCTTTGTAAGGATCTTTCCCTTATTCCTCATCAGAAATTCCAGAAGAGCATATTCTTTTTTTGAAAGTCTGATCTCTTTTCCAAACCTTGTGACTTCATAGGTCAACGTATTAAGCTTTAAGTCATTTACAGAGAGCACCAGTCCGGTATTGCTTTTAGGCCTTCTTGATAATGCTTTTATACGGGCCAGCAGCTCTTCAAAGGCAAACGGCTTTACCAGATAATCATCAGACCCTGAGTTAAGACCCTCCACCCTGTCTTTGATCTGACCCCTGGCAGTCAGCATAATGATAGGGGTATCTATATTCTTTTCCCTTAATTTCCTGCATATCTCTATGCCATCCATCCCGGGAAGCATTAAATCCAGTATTATTAGATCATAATCGCAAGTCACAGCCAGGCCGAATCCATCATTGCCCTCATAGGCTGCATCTACGGCATACGATTCCTGTTCCAATCCTTTTTTTATTGAATCAGCCAGTTTTTTTTCATCTTCAATAATAAGAATCCTCATGTTAATATATTATAACAGTTTACTGAGAAATAGCTGAATGATGGGTTTTTATAAACAGACGGTATAAATCAATTAGAAAAGGCGATTGTATGGATCCAAGACTAAAAAAGCTGGCAAAAAACCTGACTGGTTACTCCTGCAGGATAAAAAAAGGTGAAAACGTTCTGATTGATTGCACAGGCAGTTCAGGAATTCCACTAGTCAGAGCTCTCATAAAGGAAATATATAATGCTGGAGGATTACCCTATGTAGAACTAAGAGACAGCAGTATCACCAGGGAACTGCTAAAAGAAAGCACAGGCGGGCAGCTGAAATCCCTTTCAAGATATGAACTGGTACGCATGAAGGAAATGGATGCATTTATAAAGATACAGGCAGGCGATAACGCCAGCGAATTAAGCGACATTCCGTCCAAAAAAATGAATGCTTTTATGAAATACTACGCCAAGCCGGTCACCGAGGAAAGAGTTGACAACACCAAGTGGGTGAATATAAGATATCCCAATAATTCCATGGCCCAGCTGGCAAATACCAGTCTGGAAGCTTTTGAAGATTTTTACTTTGATGTGTGTAATCTTGACTACGGCAAGATGTCAAGGGCAATGGACAAACTGGTAGGACTCATGAGTAAAACAGATAAGGTCCATATAACAGGGAAGGACACCGATTTTTCCTTCTCCATCAAAGACATCCCGGTCATAAAATGTGACGGTGAATTCAATATACCGGACGGTGAGGTCTTTACAGCTCCGGTAAAAGACTCCGTAAACGGCAGGCTTGCATATAACTGTCCAGCTGTTTATCAGGGTATTACTTTTGAAAATATAAGCCTTCATTTTGAAAATGGTAAAATAACCAGGGCAGAATCCAATTATACTAAAAGAATCAACGATATCCTTGATACTGATCAGGGAGCAAGGTACATAGGAGAATTTTCACTGGGTGTTAATCCCTATATAACAAAACCCATAAAAGACACCCTTTTTGACGAAAAAATAATGGGAAGCTTCCATTTTACCCCCGGTAAATGCTATAAGGAAGCATCCAATGGAAATGACTCTGCCATACACTGGGACCTGGTATGCATACAAACACCTGAATACGGAGGCGGAAAGATCTACTTCGATGATGTCCTGGTACGTAAGGACGGGCAATTTGTAATTACTGAACTTGAGTGCTTAAATCCTGAAAACTTGAAGTAATAAAAATTATTTTATCTTTTTTATAGGGGCAAAGCTAAGCAGTAGATGCTTCATACCTACGGTGTTAAACATCACATCCAGCTCACTGTCACCGGTCAATTTTTTTACTTTTAAAATCTTACCCCGTCCCCAGTATTTATGCTCTATCAGATCGCCTTTCCTGTACCTGCGATATCCTCCGTAACCGTCTTTGTCGGCCACTCTACCCCGCTCCAGATTTTCGGACTCTATTTTATTCTCATCGATAACCAGATTTTCCGGTATTTCCTTTACGAACCTTGAAATATTTCTGAAACTTGTGTCTCCATAAATACTATGGGACTGTGAAGAAGATAAAAAAACTTTTTCTTTAGCTCTGGTGACACCCACATAGCAAAGTCTTCTCTCCTCTTCCAGCTCATCTACGCTGTTCATACTTCTGGAATGCGGAAAAATCCCTTCCTCCATACCTATTATAAATACTACCGGGAACTCAAGCCCTTTGGCGTTGTGAAGAGTCATAAGGACCAGCCCGTTTGTGTTCTCATCATAATTATCAATGTCAGTAAGAAGCGATACCTCTTCCAAAAATCCGTTGAGATTATAAAAGCCTTCGTCATCTTCAGAGCTGACAGCTTCATCTTTACGCCTGACCTCTACAGATGTGGCAGCGGCTATATCAGTCTCTTCCGCTTTTTCCTCATATTCTTTGGTAACAGTTAAAAGTTCCTTTAAATTTTCTATCCTGTTTAGGGCTTCTATAGTATTTTCTCTTTCCAGTTCTTTCATATAACCTGTTTTTGACCATATGTTCTTAAGCACTTTGCTTACACCGTTTTCCAATGCGAAATCTCTGAAACCAGTAATAAGGGATATAAAATTATTTATCCTCTCCTTTGCACTGGCACTAAGTGCAGGTATAGTTTCGCTGTTGTAAAAGGCCTGGCAAAAAGTCATATTGTTTTTCCTGGCATACTTTTCTATAATTCCAATCGTAGTTTTTCCTATTTTACGTCTGGGGACATTTACTATCCTTACTAGACTTACAACATCCCTGGGATTGGTAATAAGTTTCATATAGGCAAGCATATCTTTTATTTCCTTTCTATCATAAAATCTAAGGCCTCCATAGATCTTGTAGGGAATGTTTTGTTTTACCAGGTATTCCTCCACCGCCCTGGACTGGGCGTTGGTCCTGTAAAAAACAGCAAAATCCTTATATTTTTTGTTTTTTTCTTTCATATATTTTTCAATATTTCTTACTACAAAATCCACTTCAACTTTCTCATCCGGGGCAATATATTTAGAGACCATTTCGCCATCCGGGTTTTCTGTCCATAATTTCTTATGCTTCCTGTTTTCGTTATTGCTTATGATGAAATTGGCTGCTCTTAATATGTTCTGAGTGGATCGGTAATTCTGCTCCAGTTTGATAACCACTGTGCCCTTGAACTTACGGTCAAAATCAATAATATTCTTGATCTCCGCACCCCGCCAGCTGTATATGTTCTGGTCATCATCTCCGACGACGCAGATCCTTTTATGTCTTTCAGACAGAAGCACCACCAGCTCGTTTTGTGCAATATTGGTATCCTGAAATTCATCTACAAGAATATACTTGAACTTTTCCTGATATTTCTTTTTTACTTCGGGAAATAACCTTAAAACATCTACTGTGAACATAAGTAGGTCGTCAAAATCAAGTGCATTCGCCTTGAAAAGCTTTTCCTGATATAAGGCATAGATTTTAGCAGCTGTTTTGTCAAAATAATCAACGGCTTTTTTTGCAAAGGCCTCATAATCTATGAGCTTATTTTTTGCATCACTTATAACTGCCCTGACAGCTTTGGGAGGAAACCTCCTGATATCTATATCCAGCTCTTTTTCAACTTTTGTTATAAGGCTGAGAGTATCATCGGCATCATAGATAACATAATTTCTGGACATGCCCAGATGGTGTATTTCATACCTCAGCAGCCTGGCGCAGAATGAGTGAAAGGTGCTTACCCACATATACTCGCCCACGCTGCCCACCAGTTCTATTACTCTTCTTTTCATTTCTCTTGCTGCCTTATTGGTAAAGGTGATGGCGAGAATATTAAAGGGGTCCACCTGCCTGTTTTTTATAAGATATGCTATCCTGTAAGTAAGTACCCTGGTCTTGCCGCTTCCTGCGCCCGCAATGACCAGCAGCGGTTTTTCAGTGTTCTTAACTGCTTTAATTTGCTGGGGATTTAAATATTTTTCTAATTTCAAGTCTTACTAACTTATCTAATTTTCTTTCCTATGACACCGGCGATGTTTTTGACCTGACGGACAAGCTCCGATAATTCCTTGGCATTCAAAGACTGCTGCCCGTCACTGAGTGCTTTGGAGGGATCGACATGGACCTCCACTATAAGACCATCTGCTCCTGCTGCAACTGCTGCCCTGCTCATCGGGATGACCAGATCACTTTGCCCTGTAGCGTGAGAAGGATCGATGATTATGGGGAGCTTACTTAGTTTTTTAATTACAGGCACGGCCGATAGGTCCAGAGTAAACCTGGTACTGGTCTCAAATGTCCTTATTCCTCTTTCACACAGAACTACCTCTGTATTCCCTCTCAAAGTTATATATTCAACTGCAAGCAACCATTCTCTTATTGAAGATGCCCATCCCCTTTTAAGGATGACACTTTTATTCCTCTCATTTGCTACTCTGCCAATTTTCTTAAGAAGCTCAAAATTTGACATATTTCTGGTGCCTATCTGAAGTATATCTGCGTTCTCAGCTATTATTTCAACATTTTCGGTATCAGTCACTTCAGTGACTGTTTTAAGGCCGTATTTAATACTGACTTCTTTAAGATACTTAAGTCCTTCTTCTCCCAGCCCCTGAAAACTATAGGGAGATGTCCTTGGCTTATAAGCTCCACCCCTCATAAATAAAAGACCCGCATCCTTTATTATTTTCGCGGTAGCATCCAGCTGCTTCCAGCTCTCGATAGCGCAGGGACCTCCGATTATAGTTATATACCCTTCCTCAATAAGTTTTATATCATATTTATCTTTGTGCTTTTTGTTTTTTTCTTTCTTTTTCTCCATTTAAGATTCATCTTTCCAATTTTCAAATTGACCATTGCCTTTTATGTTATGATTTTAAAACATACATGCGCTGCAGTAATTATTATAGGTTCTCATCCTTTTCCAGAACCTGAACATTTCTAAGGATGCTCTCAAAAATCTGTATTACGTTATCATTATATAAGGGGCCCTTATTATACTTAATTATATTATTGATTAATTCTTCTTCCCTTTTTGCATCATACAGTGGTACATCCCTGTCTTCCTTTAGTTTCTTTATTTTCATTACGACTTCAGCCCTTTTATTTAGAAAATCTACCAGACTTTTATCGATTTTGTTTATTTCTTCTCTGTATTTCTTCAACTTCTCCTTGAAGCTGTCTTTCATTTACACTCCTTTAATTTTTTTTACTTATATCTATTCCCACTCTATAGTGCTGGGCGGCTTTGAACTTATATCATATACTACTCTGTTAACTCCTTCAACCTCATTTACAATTCTGGTACTTATTCTTTCCAGGACTTTATGAGGAAGCCTTACCCAATCCGCAGTCATAGCATCGACACTGTTTACCGCCCTTATTATTATAGGATATGCATATGTCCTTTCATCACCCATTACTCCCACACTTTTTATTGCAGGGAGTACTGCAAAAGATTGCCAGATCTTCTTATACAGACCTGCTCCTTTTATTTCCTCGGTCACTATAGCATCTGCATTCTTGAGTATCTCAAGCCTTTCTTCTGTAACATCACCGATTATCCTTATGGCCAATCCGGGGCCTGGAAAAGGCTGCCTCCATACTATCTCATCGGGAAGACCAAGCTCTTTTCCTATCTTCCTTATTTCATCTTTAAATAATAACCTTAATGGCTCGATCAGTTTGAGTTTCATATCATCAGGAAGCCCTCCTACATTATGGTGTGATTTTATTCTTGCAGCGTCCCGGGTGCCGCTTTCTATGACATCAGAATACAATGTCCCCTGCACCAGATAATCCGCATCCTTTATTTTCGATGCTTCTTCTTCAAATATTCTTATAAACTCATTGCCTATTATCTTTCTTTTCTTTTCCGGTTCTGAGACTCCTTGCAGTTTTTTAAGAAATCTTTCCTTTGCATTTATATGGATAAGATTGATTTTAAAATTTTCTCTAAACGTCTCTATAACTTTATTTGCCTCCCCTTTCCGGAGCAGTCCATGATCAACAAAAATACAGGTGAGCGCCTCTCCTACTGCTTTATTTACCAGAACTGCTGCAACAGATGAATCCACTCCGCCGCTTAGGCCGCATATCACCCTCCCGCCTTTCACTTCATCTCTTATTTTCCTTACCTGTTCTTCAATGATGGAAACCATGGTCCATGTTGGGGAGCACCCGCAGACACCAAAAAGGAAATTCTTTAGTATCTCCATGCCGGATGGAGTATGTATCACTTCCGGGTGAAACTGTATCCCGTAAATCTTTTTTACAGGTTCTTCTATACCTGCAATGGGTATATTGGTTGTGGAAGCTATAATGTTAAAAGAGGGAGGGATTTCTGACACACTGTCTTTATGGCTCATCCAGCAGGTTTCCATTGGCTTCAGCCCTTTAAAAAGAGGCGACTTAGAATCTATCTTTACCTTTGTCTTTCCGTACTCATTCTTCCCACTTCTGGTGACCTTCCCACCCAAAAGTTTGGTAATAAGCTGCATACCAAAGCATATCCCCAGAACCGGTATACCTACAGACAGGATCTCTTTGTTAAATCTAAGGAGATCTTTATTTATCGACAGTATGCTGTAGGGAGAACCGGAAAGTATGAGACCCCTTGGTTTCATCTGCCTTATTTTATCAATTGCAATATCATAGGGAATAAGCTCTGAATAAACCCTCAGCTCCCTGACTCTCCTGGCTATCAAATGGCTGTATTGACCACCTAAATCAATGACAAATACACTGTCCATATCATAATCCCATGCCTATTTGCTGCTTCCGCTGGAGAAGTTTCCCTTCTGTTTTTATGGAGGGAGCAACTATTACCTCAGCCTTCTGAAAATCCTTTATATTCTCATAACCGCATGTAGCCATTGAAGTCCTCAGTGCTCCGCATAGATTCAAAGTCCCATCATTTTCAAATGCAGGACCGATCAGTATTTCTCTAAGTGTAGCAGCTACATCTGTCTTTATCCTTGTTCCCCGCGGAAGATCTGGATGAAAGGTGGCCATACCCCAGTGGTAACCCCTTCCCGGAGCTTCCCTGGCCCTTGCAAGCGGAGAGCCTACCATTACCAGATCAGCCCCGCAGGCAATAGCTTTCGAGATATCTCCACCGGTACGCATTCCCCCATCAGCTATCACCAGTGAATAATCACCTGTTTCCTCAAGATGCCTTATCCTTGCTGCTGCAGCATCTGAAATAGCAGTTGCCTGAGGAACACCTATACCCAGTACCTGCCTTGTAGTACAGGCTGCCCCGGGACCTACACCAATAAGGACGCCTACCGCTCCTGTACGCATGAGATGCAGGGAGGTCGAATATGACGCACACCCGCCGACTATCACCGGAACAGGACATTTAGGAATAAATTTCTTTAGATCCAAGGGCTCTTTTGACTTGCTGACATGCTCGGCACTTACTACCGTACCCTGGATTACCAGAATATCAAGACCGGCATCCAGTGCCGTTTTATAGTACCTTTCCACATTCTTGGGCGTCAGCGAGGCACAGGTAATATCGCTTTCCTTCTTTATCTGTTTTACTCTCTTTGAAATTAATTCTTCTTTTATAGGCTCTTTATAAATCTCCTGCATCTTTCTTGTGGCCTCTCCCGGCGAAAATTTCGATATTTTATCCAGAACCTCATCCGCATTTTCATATCTGCACTGAAGGCCCTCCAGATTCAATACGGCAAGACCGCCTAGTTTTCTCATCTCGATTGCAAATCTGACATCCACGACACCGTCCATTGCCGAAGCCAGTACAGGCAGTTCCAGTTTATATTTTCCAATATTCACCGAAATATCAATATCCTCGGGATCTCTGGTTCTTCTGCTGGGAACTATTGATATTTCATCAAAGCCGTAGGATCTTCTTCCGGTTTTACCTTTACCAATTTCTATTTCCATTTATTCCCCTTATCTCTTAAGTTTTTTCTCCTCTCCTCTTATCAATCTTCTGATATTTTCCCTATGAGTGATAAAAACAAGTAACCCCCAAAAAAATGCTGCAGTCACTATCGGCCAGTTATACTCGGTAAAAAAAAATGAGATGGGAGTAATTACGGCCGCGCATAATGATCCGATAGACACGATTCTAAATATACCAAAGACCAAAGCCCAGGTACCCAGAATGGCAAAAATAGGAATTATTTCCAGCCATACGGGATTATTCATAAATGGAAGGCTGGAGATCCCTACTATCACCCCAAAAGAAACTGCGATCCCTTTTCCACCTTTAAAATTGATAAAGACAGGAAAATCGTGTCCCAGTATGACAACCACAGACACAACTGCAATAAGTATAAAATCCTGGGGATAAAAAAAGTATAACACCAGTATGGGTATAAATCCTTTTATGATATCTGCTATTATGGTTATAACGCCATAAGTCACTCCAAGAGTACGTGTGACATTAGTCCCGCCAACATTTCCACTGCCGTATTTCCTTATATCATCGCCCTTTTTTATTTTATGTATGACATATGCAGTAGGGAAAGAACCAAAGAGGTATGATGTTATTACTATTAAAATTTTGTAAAGTAGATCAATGCTCATAATAGATATATTAGAGATATATTATACTAGTACAAAAGTTCCAGAAAAACAAAAAGATATAAATATTTTAAAACCGTAAATTACTGCCCTAAAATCCGTAGAATAAATATTAAAAGAAATATTACTATAAGTTTCTGATTTATTCAATTTATAATGCTGCTGTATTTTGATATATCGTTTATTTATCGATTACCGAAAGATACCATACAGCTCAAGCAGTAATATTGTGATTCAAGCTTTAGATATTTCAGTGCTTCTTTTCCTGACCATAATAAGCACTTCTTCCATGCTTTCTCAAATAGTGTTTCTCAAGAAGACTTTTTTTTATATTTTTAAGCTTCGGGTCGATCATCAATGAGTAGAGTGCAATCTCTGCAAGCTCTTCCAATGCGATACTTATCTTTACAGCCTCTTCTGCATCCTCTCCCCAGCTGAAAGGACCATGACATGCAACCAGTACCGCCTTTACACTATGATAGTCTCTGGATTTAAAAGTATCAACGATCAGCCTTCCGGTCTCCAGCTCATAATCTCTGGATATGGAACTGTCGCTTATAACTCCAGTACAGGGTACCTCTCCATAAAAAAAATCTGCATGAGTAGTTCCAAAGCAGGGTATAGCCCTTTTGGCCTGCGCCCAGGCAGTAGCATAGATCGAATGAGTATGAGCAACACCACCAATATCTGAAAAATTCTTATAAAGCTCCAGGTGGGTCTTCGTGTCCGAGGAAGGGTTCAGTTTTCCTTCTACTTTATTCCCCTCAAGATCTACTACTACCATATCTTTATAAGTCAGTTTATCATATCGAACTCCACTGGGCTTAATCGCTACAAGGGAACTCTCCCTATCAATTCCTGATACATTCCCGAATGTTGATGTAACAAGCCCGCTTGAAAAAAGTCTTATATTGGCTTTATACACTTCCTTTTTTAAACTTGAAAGAATCACTTTCTTAATTCATCCTCCAGTATATCACCTATTTTCCTATATCTTTCATACAGATGATCGTAAATGGATATGTTTTTCTTATCGGGATAATATACAGTCTCAAAATCCGATGTCATATATTTCTGAGCTTCCTCCACGGATTTATATATTCCAGCCGCTACTGCTCCAAAAATGGCAGCTCCCAATGCAACAGATTGTTCGGACTTTGTCACCTTCACCGGCATATCAAGTACATCAGACAGCACCTGGATCACAAGTGGTGACTTTTTAGGTATTCCTCCAATGGCCACAACCTGTTTTATAATAATATCTTCCTCGTGAAACCTCTCTATTATGGCTTTAGCGCCAAATGCTGTTGCTTCCACCAGTGTCCTGAAAATTCTGGGAGCATTGGTCCCCAGAGTTATGCCTAAAATCGCTCCTTTTAATTTCTGGTCTGCATAAGGAGTTCTTCTCCCGTTCAGCCAGTCCAGGGCGATCAAATTATTATTCTCTGGTTTTATTTTTGAGGCTGCTTCGGTCAGTTCAGTAATGATCAGGTCGATGGTTTCCTTTATTTTTTGTTTATTTGCAATACCTGATGATATTTCTTCACAAGGCCAGGAAAGTAGACCCTGGAACCAGGCATATACATCCCCATAAGCAGATTGTCCTGCTTCCAGTCCTATCATACCCGGTATCACTGATCCATCAACCTGACCGCATATACCGGATATCAGTTTTTCTCCAATCACGTTTTTGGGGCTTACTGCTATATCACAGCAGGAGGTGCCTATTATTTTTACAAAAGTACCCGGTTTAACCCCTGCTCCGACTGCTCCCATGTGAGCATCGTAAGCTCCTACAGAAACAGGAATATCTTCCTTTAAATTAAGTTTTTTAGCCCAGCTTTTATTTAATCCTCCTGCAACATAATCTGAAGTGTAAGTCTCGGTATATAACCTATTTCTAATACCTTTTAACAGAGGCGAAATTTTTACCAGGAATTCTTCCGGAGGAAGTCCTCCCCAGGAAGCATGCCACATTGCCTTGTGGCCTGCCGCACATCGACTTCTTCTTATCTTCAACGGGTTTATATTACCGGTCAGTATGGCTGGTATCCAGTCTGCATGCTCGATCCAGGAGAAAGCAGCTCTTTTTACCTTTTGGTCTTCCCTCAGTATATGCAGTATTTTTGCCCAGAACCATTCTGAAGAATACACTCCTCCTTCATACTTGGTATAATCCTCTCCACCCCAGGACTTGGCAGTCTCATTTATCAACTCTGCTTCTTCTACAGTACTGTGATCCTTCCACATCACGAACATAGCATTCGGATTGTCTTTAAAATCTTTCCTCAAGGCCAGAACTGTTCCATCTTCATCTACCGGCCCTGCAGTAGAACCAGTGGTAGCCACTCCTATACCTGCTATATCGTCATCTTTACCTAAGGAAGCTTCCTTTATGGCACCTGCCATTGATTCTTCAAGGGATTTAATATGATCTACGGGATGCTGGCGGAACCGATTATTTTCAGGATCGCAGTACTTGCCTTCCCCCCATTTTTTAAAATATGAAACTCCGTATGATATCTCTTTACCGTCAGAGGTATCCACAATAACTGAACGTACAGAATCGGTCCCAAAATCAATACCTATTACATATCTAGACTTTTTCATTGTGTCGTTTTTACAAAGATATTTACTATAATCTGTACTAAACCCTGCTTATTTTTTTCTTTATAATATAATGACCTGCAATATTTGAATTCTCAAGATCAAAAATATTATCAAAAACTATAGATGTAGCTCCGATAACTCCCACTTCTTCACCCAGCTCTGAAAACTGGATATTATATTCATCTTTAACCTTCGGGAAAGTATTTTGGGAAACCGATTTCTTAACTTTTGTTAAATAATTTTTTCCAAATTTTATGACTTCGCCGTGAATTATAATAAGTTCTGGATTAAACATTTTAATCGCATTGGAAATTCCGATACCCAGGTATTCAGCATTCTTATCTACATTTCTGGTCACTATTTTATCACCCTGTTCATAAAGCTGGTACAGGTCCTTTATTTTAAGTTTGCTGTTATAATCAGAAGACTTCTTACTTTTTTTAATGTCATCCCTTATATCCTCCATAAGAGAATTAACCGAGCATAATGTCTCAAGACAGCCTATATTGCCACAGTGGCACTTTCTATTACCCGCGAGATTGGTTATTATATGACCTATTTCTCCTGCCATTCCTTTTTCTCCGACTATAAGCTTGTTGTCTATAAATACTCCGGTACCTATACCTATTCCGGTCTCAACGCACACAAAATCCTTAATGTATTTTGCAAGTCCATATTTTTTTTCTGCTATTGCCTGGACCCTGCACTCATTTTCGATAAAAGTTGGAAGCTCAAGTTTTTTCTCTATGATCTCCTTAAGCTTTATATTACTCCAGCCAAATAGATTTGGAGAAAAAATGACCAGTCCATTCCTGCTGTCGACCAGCCCTGTGGCCCCTATTCCAATTCCTATTATTTCTTCCTTATTAATACCGGATAACTTAACGATACTCCTCAAACTTTTTACCAGTTCGTTCATGACCTCTTTGGGCCCGAGCCATTCTTTAGTTGGAATCTTCATCATTTCTATTATGTTTGAGCTTAAATCCGTAAGGGCAATCCTTATAGTCTTTACTCCTATCATCGCTCCCAATATATGACTCGCTCTGGCATTAAACTGGAGCAAAATAGCTTTTTTACCCCCCAAAGACGTAGAATCACTCTTACCGATTTCTTCTATGAGGCCATCATTAATTAATTCACTTATATAAGCAGAAGTAGTAGGCCGGCTTATTTTAAGCCTTCTTGAAATATCAATTCGGGATATTGGTCCCACATCAATTATTATCTTGAGGATGTTTTTCTTGTTTATTTCTTTTAATGAAATATTACTTTTTTCTCTTCCATAAATCATATTAAAACTTATATCATAAAATTTTTTGCTTATATTATATAGTATTTAAATATTGTAGTTCAAGTATCTAGACTTCTACAACATCTATGCCCGTAAATTTACAGAAAGTATTAATCTCTTTTCTCATGTCTCCAAAGATTATACTCGCATGATGAACAAACCCTTCCTCTATTACGGTCCTGTAAACCTTTTTAAGGTCATTTACCTTTATCCATTTCCAGGTTCCCCTTAATTTTCTATCGTCCGGTATGGCCTCACCAACCGTAGAAAACATCTTAAATTTTCCGTTTACTTCTACAAGCCTGTTTATGGTTACGATTCCTTCTTTTAATTGAAACTCCGCCGTTCCAAAACTCTTGTCATAACCGATCATCCAACCGAGTATTGAATGGGTGTTTATTTGAGGAATACAGGATTTACACTTCAAACTTATCGGACCGTTTCCACAATGCCATGAAAGAAAAACATTTTCATTTTCCTGGTTCTGTATAGTCCAGTCAACAAAATGCGGTACGCTCTGCTTGAACGTCAGGAGATGCTGTATAACCATGGTAATAGAACCCAATATATCAACTTCGCAGGCACACATTATGCCGCTATCCGTTAGCCTCCCCATACTTAGACAGGGGGATATTCCTATCTCTTCCTGCATTGCTGTCCAGCATTGTACTCCAAAGCCAGAGAGATCATCCTTCGCTGCGTATTTTCTCATCATATATTCAAGTTTGGCAATTTTAGAGATAATCTTTTCGTCTGCAAGCTTTTCATCGTAATTATTTATTATCTCCTTCTTTAATCCTTCTACATCACTATCTTTGGTTTTGTCTATATCCGCCTTTAGTTGAAGAAGGGTGTAAGGCACGACCTTGATCCTAAACTTATTTATAAGATCAATCTCATTTATGGCACAAGTCTCAAAAGGAGCCGGCCTTGGACCCAGAGCCCCTATTTTCATGCCTATAAAGCCTGCATTAGCCATCACTGCCTTACTAAACCTTATCACATCAGATATGAATCCCTCTTCTTCAGGAAAATAAATGCCTGAAAAATCAAATTTTATATTCCTCCTTACCAGTCCCGAAGCAGTAGATATGGTGCCGCAGAATGAGTCAGATTTTCTGTTCCCATCTTCAGTGAACGGTCCTTCTTTCGTTCCAAAAACCTGAATCGGAATATTTTCAAAAGCTTCTGCCACTATAAGATTGGGTATCTCTTCACCAAAAGTTACCATACCTATAATCAGACCCTGTATATTTTTTTCTTTAAATAGTTTTATTACCTTTTTTGCGTCTTCCATATAAGTAACCAATCCACCATCCGTTAATTCTTCATCAGGGTATATCAATTCTACATTTTTTACATTTTTCTCTATTGATTTTATTACCCTTTTTTTCATATCTATAGCCCATTCTTTATTAAATGGTGCTCTGTGTGATGGTACAAATCCTATTTTTACCATTTCATACCTTTCTTATATAATCTTAATCTTTTATAGCTATTATATATTTTAAAAATTATAGTTCTTACTCAAGTATATTATTGCAAATTAGTATTTAACTGTTATAAATAAAACAATTCTTTTATTTAGTTACCTATTTAACTAATGTAAAAACTTTCCTTTCAAACAAAAAGATATATGTTAGTCATTTTAACTAACTAAACATATATTGTCAATAATCGGCCGGGAAGACATCCTCGGCCGTGATTATCCGCACTCCAAGGCCCTTTCAGCTACCCTTATTTCTCGGCCTTCTTCTTGCCCTTCAGCCAAGGCAGCCGCAGCCAGGGCGGTAGAGCAATTCTGAATTTCCTCTCGCCACGCAACGATATAACAATGCCTTGCAGCACAATGAAGAGATACAGCAAGAGCCCGGCTACTATCGCTTGAAAGTTTGATTGGACACCCGCTGCACGGATCAGTTCGTTGATTACCAGAAGAGTCAGTGTGCCTATTGGCGCGCCAAGCAGGTTCCCCACGCCGCCGTTGAGCAGAATTCCGCCTATTATATTCGAGGCTATTGCTTTTAATTCGAACAACGCCCCGTTTCCAATATTGCCTGCTCCTGTTATCATGATGAACACAAAGCCTGCGATGCCGGCCGTCAATCCGCTTATCACGTATGAGAAGAATATCGTTCTCTTTACGTTGATACCGAGAATCCGAGCGCTCTGAATATTGCCGCCAACAGCGTAGACATTGCGCCCAAAACGCGACCACTTCATAAGGGCGGCGAAGAAGACAACAAGGACCACCACAACTATGACGCCTGGTTTGATATGACACGGGATGAAAACGCCTAGTCTGTTTTGCGTGCCAAGCCAAGGAATCATTATTTTAAAATCCCGCAAGGCAACAAAAGCAGGCATAGTCACGTTGATCGGATCTTTGTGGAGTGTCGTCAGCAGTCCTTGCGCTAAGAATAACCCTGCCAGCGTTATGATAAATGGCTGTATTTCAAGATAGGCAATAAGATATCCCTGCAAAAGACCAAACGCGATACCTATACCCAGCGCGAGAAGTAAGGCGCCCCAAATGCTCCCCATTTCCGATTCCAGCAACATGGCACAGGCCATGGTTACCAGGCCACACTGCGCGCCGATGGAAATGTCGATGCCGCCTACGATCATAACTACGCACAGACCAAGTGTCATGATGATGAGCGGAGCGTTCAGGTTGAACAGGTCAAAGAAGGTCTGAAACTGCATGAAACTGCCCGGAAAACTTATAACGGCAAGCAAGTACATCAGTGCAAATATAACCAAGGCGATGAGAAACAGAAGATTCGAATTCGATAGTCTTGTTTTTGGTTTGTTTGCATTCAGAGATTTCATCCTACTCCTCCTTCATAGATTTTGGTGCACTTCTCTTTAGTACGCTTCTAAATCTCCCGGTTCGAATCCTGTTTATGACTTTCCCGGCAAAAACCCTAACCACAGGCGATCCAACTACCATGAGAATGATAATGAATACTGCCTTGAAGGCCTTAATCGTCTCGGTTTCTATCTCCAGCCTGAGCAGGGTCCTATTCAGTATCTCTATAGTGTACGCGCCGATAATAGAACCGGTGATGCTGAACTTTCCGCCGGAGAGCTTGTTTCCGCCTATTGCTACGGCGAGAATCGCGTCCATCATGATAAACTTGAGCAGATTGACGCTGTCGTGGCGTCCCGCCTTGTTAACTGCGATGAAACCTGCGACCGCGGTACAGATTCCCATAATCAAAAAGGTCAGGAATATAATCTTTTTCGGGTTGATACCGTTCAGACGCGCAGCATCTGGGTTGATTCCCACAGACTCAACATAGAGCCTGAGATTCGTGGTCTTGAGTACCACTGCAACGATCGCAATGAAGACGACGGTCAGGATTATTGGAGTCTGTATTGGCACTCCCGGTATTACGGTGCCGATTTGATTCGATATATCGTTCGCTATTATGGGAGACAATTTGCCGTCAATCATAAAGGCGATGGACCTGCCCCCCATAAACAGTATAAGGGTCGCAATCACCGGCTGAACCCTTAATATGGAGACCAGGGAGCCGTTGAATACGCCGATGACTAACCCGGCCACGCAGCTTAAGAGGAAAGCCGCTACTATGGTCAACAAGGTGACCTCACCAGCATTTAAGACGAACCAGACAAATACTGCGGAAGTAATGGTGGCGGCCGCACCTATGGCTATGTCCGGCCCCTGTGAGGCCGCAATAACCAGGGTCATACCTATTGACAGAATAACCAACTCCGAGGCGCCGAACAGGATATTCGGTATGTTCCCGTAAATTGCTCCCTTTACCATGGTAAAGCTGAAGTAATCGGCGCCCTTTATCAGATTAATCACAATGAGGAGCACCAGAACAGAGAGGGGAAGGAATAGATTAGATAAGCGATATAAGTATGCTTTTAATCCTGAGTGTATTTCTGACCTTTGCATATTTATTCACCTCCCCGGGCTATCATGCTCATAACATCGTGTTCCGTCACATCCATTCCACTGAGTTCCCCGACAATTTCACGGTCCTTCATGACGATCAATCGAGAGCAGGTTCGAAGCATTTCGTCAATTTCCGAAGATATGAATGTCAGGCTCACTCCGTCTTCGGCGAGCTTGAGCACAAGTTTTTGAATCTCCACCTTGGTTCCGACATCGATTCCCCGTGTGGGTTCATCGAGGATCAGGTACATGGGGTGCGTAAGTAGCCAGCGCGCTAGAATGACCTTCTGCTGATTGCCGCCAGAAAGAGATGCGATTGGCGTGTCGATGGACGGTGTTTTAATGCTCAGTTTCTGTATATACTGGTTAGAAAATTCCTCAGCCTGTTTCCTCGAAAGAGGCCTAGAAAAGCCTTTCATGACCTGCAAGGCCAGAATAATGTTGTCGCGAACCGAAAGCTCGGTAATGATTCCGTCGCCTTTGCGGTCCTCTGGTAGATAGCCGATTCCCTGTTTCATGGCGTTTAGGGGCGATTTGATCTTCACTTTCTTACCTTTCATTTTGACTTCACCGCCCGTCACCTTGTCGGCGGCGAAGATTGCGCGAGCACTTTCGCTGCGCCCGGAGCCGATCAGCCCGACAAACCCATTTACCTCGCCTTTTTGTATAATGAAATCGAATGGCCTTACCCCGGCGGCACTCGAAAGTGCCGTAGCCTCGTATACCGGTACACTGCTGTCAGATTTAAGCGGCTCATGTTTTTTTATCTTAGAGATATCACTCAGTGCCTTCCCCATCATCTTCGAGATAAGCTCGATTTGGGGAAGCACAGATGCTTGGTATTCGCCGATCAACGCTCCATTGCGAAGCACCGTAATCTTGTCGCTGATCTCGTATACCTGATCGATAAAGTGGGTAATGAAGATGATCCCCACACCCCTGGACTTAAGTTCGCGCATGAGGTCGAAGATTCTTTTCACCTCATCTTCGTCAAGTGAAGACGTCGGTTCATCAAGAATAAGAATCTTGCAGTCCATATCGACCGCGCGGGCAATCGCAATCATCTGCTGGACCGCCAGCGAACAGCTTGAAAGTTCCTGGGTCGGGCTCGCTGGAATACCGAGGGAGTCGAGCATTTGTGCCGCCTTTTCGGTCATCTGCTTCCATTGAACGAAAGTGTATTGGCCGCGACCTATAAACATATTCTCCGCCACGGTCAGATTGAGGCAAAGCGCCATTTCCTGATAGACCGTACCGATTCCCATGTCTTGCGCTTCCTTCGGCGACTTGAAGTGGATCGGCCTTCCATTTAAAGCAATCCGACCGGCATCCTCTTCGTAAACCCCGGTTATGACCTTTATCAGTGTGGACTTGCCCGCTCCGTTTTCACCCACAATGGCATGGATCTCACCTTTTCGGAGCGCGAAGTCCACGTTATCCAGAGCTTTAACACCTGGAAATGATTTGCTGATACCCTCCATTTTGAGGAGTATATTTTCTGACACCAACTAAAGACCTCCTTACTGGTACTATAAAAACAGTGCGGTGTGCGGATCTAGTCCGGCACACCGCACTGCAGTTGTTAAATCTTGCCAAAAAAACAACTAAAAACAACTACCTTGTTATCACACCCTTGCCAGGATCGTCATTGATACCCCAATTATCGATGTCTTCGTCGGTTATCGTGTCAGTATCAAAGAGCAATTCTTCCTGATAGATGATTCCGCTGGGGATATCACCACTTTGGATCCACTTAGAAATCTCGGCTGCCTGACGTGGATTACACTGCATGTCGGCGTCCCAGTAACCTTCCTGTACGTTCCTAAGTGCAAAACGGTTAAAGTCAAAACCAATTATCTTGACATCGCCGTCCTTGCCATGGCTGATACCAGCTGCCTCGAGCGCCTGAACAGCGCCTTGCGCCATACCGTCGTTCTCCGCGTAAATGACGTTGAAATCCTTGCCTGCAGCAATTGCGGCTTCAACCACTTTACGGGCTTCCT
Source organism: uncultured Actinomycetota bacterium (assembly GCA_964610385.1). Taxonomy (GTDB): domain Bacteria; phylum Actinomycetota; class Humimicrobiia; order Humimicrobiales; family Humimicrobiaceae; genus CAZBSE01. The sequence goes on along the minus strand of CAZSXW010000004.1, from coordinate 20,872 downwards.
CAAGACTCCAAGTGTCTCCACCTGTTCCATCGGCCACTATATTGAGTTCACCAGCTGCTTCGGCATCGAGCACTGCTTGGCTACGACCTATTTCAGCCGCGCAACCCAACTGACCACGAATAAGGATTAGATTGATCGGATCCAGACCCTGATCCAACACCCATTCTACTGCCGTTTCACCCTCATAAGCCATATCCGAGAGAAGTGCTGCTTGATAGTTCGAGGGATCCGTATCAATCGCACGGTCAAAGAGAATAACCGTAACGCCTGCGGCTTTTGCAGACTTTAAGGTGTCGTCCCATCCAGACGCGTTTGCGGCCGAGATCAGGAGATAGTCCACTGCATCTCGAATGTACCCTGTGGCCGCAGCGATCTGCTCGCTGTTGTCCGCGGTGTTGGTCTGTTTTGCGTCATAGCCGTTCTCCTCTGAGAAGACATTATCCATGTCTTCAACATTGGCCTGCCGGTAGCCTGATTCTTCCGGCGGTAGATTTACGATGCCGATCTTGATCAGCTCCGTTTCTGCTGCCTCTTCCTCTGCGGCTTCTTCTTCTGCTGCTACTGCCTCTTCCTCCTCTTCTTCCTCTGCTGCTACTGCTGCTCCGCCTTTTTCACAGCCTACAAGTGAAAACATTGCAACCATTGAAACACTTAATAATAAAACTATTATCCATAATAATGATTTCTTCATTTTAAAATTCAAACCTCCTATTAATAATTCTCTTCTAACTATAATAATTTTTTTCTTCAAACCACCTCCCATTATTATTTTTTAATCATTTCAGTTAGTTTTCTTCTAAGATTTGTTTCTAATATACTTTCATATTAGTAATTCTGAACAAATCTCTTTATTATATAGCTTTCACCTCCTCTTATTTTCTTATTATTTTTAATTTATATCAATACTAGTTTTTAGAATAATTCTCTCTTTTATTGAACTTTGTTGGATAATTATTAAAGGTTTTTTAATTTTATATTATAGTTAGTAATTTTACATAATTTATGTTGTAGTTAGTAATTTTACATAACATTTTAATAAATGTCAATTCATTTTCCAATTTCTCCTGTCATGCAGTGGATTTATTGGTCATACTGTAAAAGCAAGAACGATATTTTTAACGGTAGGTATTTATTATAGATAACAATACTCTTCTCTCTGATCTTACATGCAAGCTAATTTTTATAAGATTTTCTTCTCTCTATAAATAGATAAAGCTGGCCTCGTTTTTAAAGCCAGCTTTATCTATTTATATTAACCGTACTTATTAAGACAACCTTACATCGGCATTCCGCCCGGATAGCCGCCGCCTCCAGGAGGCATCATAGGAGTTTTTTCCTTCTCAGGCTTCTCAGCCACAACAACTTCGGTTGTGAGAAGCAGTGCTGCTATTGAAGACGCGTTCTGAAGCGCACTTCTGGTAACCTTGGCGGGATCAATGATGCCAGCGTCTATCATATTTACATACTTTCCGTTTAAAGCATCAAGTCCCTGCCCCTGAGGTAGTGATTTTACTTTCTCTACTACGACCGATCCTTCCATGCCTGCGTTTTTAGCAATCTGCTTTAGTGGTTCTTCCAGAGCCTTGGTGACAATGGCTGCACCGGTTTTAACATCACCCTCAAATTCATTTAAATCGATCTTTGGAATGATATTTATAAGTACTACTCCTCCGCCTGCAACAATTCCTTCTTCAACTGCAGCTTTGGTAGCCGACAGAGCATCTTCTATTCTATGTTTCTTCTCCTTTAACTCTACTTCTGTGGCGGCACCCACTCTTATTACAGCAACACCGCCGGATAGTTTTGCCAGTCTTTCCTGGAGTTTCTCTTTATCAAAATCCGAATCGCTCTGCTCTATTTCATTTTTAATCTGTTTTATCCTGCCTTTTATAGCATTTGCAGTACCTTTGCCTTCTACAATAGTCGTATTTTCTTTATCCACCTTGACTTGCCTGGCCGAACCAAGCATGTCCATGGTGATGTTCTCTAATTTTACTCCGATCTCTTCACTTATTACCTTTCCGTCAGTTACTATGGCAATATCCTCTAGCATTGCCTTCCTCCTGTCTCCGAACCCGGGAGCCTTTACTGCAACCGCGATAAGAGTACCTCTTAACTTGTTTACCACAATAGTCGCCAGTGCTTCTCCTTCCACATCTTCAGCAATTATAAGAAGAGGCTTACCGGACTGCTGGATTTTCTCCAGAACAGGCACCAGATCCCCTACTGCTGCTATTTTCTGATTTGCTATAAGAATATAAGGCTCGTTTAAAACTGCTTCCATTCTTTCAGCATCGGTGACCATATACGGAGAAAGATATCCTTTATCAAACTGCAGTCCTTCTACCAGCTCTATCTCAATACCGAATTTATTTGATTCTTCAACCGTAATGACTCCGTCTTTACCGACCTTGTCCATTGCATCAGCTATAGTGTTTCCTATTTTTTCATCTGCGGCCGAAATAGCTGCTACTTCCGCTATTTTCTTTTTATCAGTAGCTATGTCTTTGCTCATCTGGCCTATCTGATCTACTACTATATTGACTGCCTCTTCAATACCCTTTTTAAGTTGGAGCGGATTTGCACCCGCAGCCACATTCCTTAAACCTTCTTTTACCATAGCCTGTGCCAGCAGAGTCGCTGTCGTGGTACCGTCTCCCGCAACATCGTTGGTCTTGGTAGCCACCTCTTTCAGAAGCTGGACTCCTGCATTTTCAAATACATCTTCGACTTCGATTTCCCGTGCAATAGTCACACCATCATTGGTTATTGTCGGGGCACCGTATTTCTTGTCCAGTACTACATTCCTGCCCTTTGGCCCAAGTGTGACTTTTATTGCATCTGCGATTATATTTACGCCTCTTTCCAAAGCTCTTCTTGAGACCTCATCATACTTAAGCTCTTTAGCCATTACTTTCTAACCTCCTTTTAAAAATAAAACTTTTAATCTACAATTGCCAGAACATCGCTTTCCTTTATAATAAGATGTTCCTCACCGTTGATTTTTACTTCCGTTCCCGAATATTTTGAATAAAGAACGACATCTCCAACCTTTACTTCCATAGGTATCTTTTTTCCACTATCGTCTTTTGCTCCCTCACCGACTGCAATCACTTTACCTTCCTGGGGTTTTTCTTTTGCAGAATCTGGAAGAACGATCCCGCTTTTGGTCTTTTCTTCACTAGGGTTTGGTTTCACTAACAATCTGTCACCAAGTGGCTTGTATCCCATTACTTTTCCTCCTTCTTAAAAAATACATTTGCGTAGAAACACATAATAATGTCAGCACTCTCTTCTTTAGACTGCTAACATTAGAAAATAATATTATAATGAAATTAAAAAATCAAGAATAAAACTAGATAAATTTTCGTTTCTTGATGCAGGCCAAAGCCGGTATATAATAACGTTATTTTACCATGCTCTCGGACAGCTATAAATCGCTTCTGGAATAGACATCAACTTCCAGATCATCAAAATCTCTCTTCCTGTACTTATGATATCCCAGGCACGCGACCATAGCGGCATTATCGGTACACAGATAGACAGGAGGAATAAATATCCTTATATTATTTTTTCTTCCTTTTCTCTCAAGCTCTTCTCTTAGCCTGCTGTTGGCCGCGACTCCACCGCTTACCAGTACCTTGCCTGTATCAAACTTCCTGCAGGCCCTGACAGTTTTTTCTGTCAAAACCTCTACTATGGATCTCTGAAAACTTGCCACCAGACCGGGTATATTTTCCTCAGCTAAAATTTTTGGTTCTTTTTTTGTTCTATAGATCAAAGCAGTCTTAAGCCCGCTGAAACTAAAATTAAAGTCCCCGCTATCTATCATCGGTCTTGGGAGATATATGTAGTCAGGATCGCCCTTTTTAGACAGCTTCTCTATCACTGGACCTCCAGGATAGCCAAGACCCAGATATCTTGCAATTTTGTCAAAGGCTTCCCCGGCAGCATCATCCACGGTATGGCCTATCTCCTTTATATGCCAGCTTTCATCTACAAAATACAAGCTTGTATGACCTCCCGATACGATAAGGGCTATAAATCCGCCTTTTATATCAGGATTTTCCAGCAAATTGGAATATATATGAGCTTCAAGATGGTTTGCAGCTATAAGCGGCATGCTCCTTGCATAACTTATAGCTTTAGCCGCACCCACTCCCACCAGGAGTGATCCTATCAGGCCCGGCCTGTTTGTTACACTTACAGCATCAATATTTTCAAGATTGGTGCCGGATTTTTCCAGTGCTTCTCTTATTACTATATCTATTACTTCTATGTGTTTCCTTGAGGCTATCTCAGGGACGATCCCTCCGTACTTCCTATGGATCTCATCCTGTGATGAGACTATATTGGAAAGTATTTCTGAACCGTTCCTGACCACTGCAGCACAGGTATCATCACAGGAGGTCTCGATGCCCAGTATATATGTATTCTTTTTATTTATATTTTTATTTATTCTGTATTTCAATTTATCCTTGGAACAATTCTTTCTATCTAACGGCTGTTTTTCTCCCGTTTTCCAAAAGGCACAAATTCTCTGATATATACAGGAACAAGATTCTGGGTTTCGACCTCCCTGATCTTATTAAAATATGCGCAGACGTTTAAATATTCTGCCTGCGGGTAAATATTTTTCCTGTCCAGATAAAATCCCTTCTTCTGCCTTATTATCTCCAATAGTATCTTTTTATAACCTTCGCAGCAGCTGCCGCCGATGATTATAACGGGACTATGGTATACGTCTTTGGTTTCCGGTATTTTTAATACTTTGCCGGCAAACAGTCCCTTTAGAAAATCCTCCAGTCTTCTTCCGGGTAATAAAAATCTTTCGCCTTCCCTTCTTATAAAATAAGTTCTTTTTTTGACCTTTATTTCTGCTATATATTTCCTTTTGCCGCCGGCCCCAGGACTTATACTGTAAAATGAAAAATAGACTTCTCCCTTTCTCACATCAAGGCAGGGCATTATAAGTACCGGGGTATTCCTGCTCAAGCAGCGTGCCACGAGACCGATATTTTTTATGCCGATACCTAGTGCAAAAACATCCAGAGAATTTATCCCAAAGGCATCCTTTCCTTCCATCCAGGATAATATTTTTATCACACTTACTCCTATCCTGGTACCGGTAAAGTCTCCCGGGCCGAGATTCACCCCGAAAGCATTTATATCAACCAGCGAAAGTCCGGCTCTGGATAAAACCCCGTCCATCATACCCATCACTCTTGCCATATGCTTCATGCCGCCGCAGTCTACTTTTTTTGATAACAATTTTTCATCTCTACTTACAGCCACACTCAAATTCTTTGTGCTGCTGTCTATGCTCAGAATATTCATAAGACTAATCCTCGACCTTTTTTTCCATTATTTTTTTAAATCTGGATAACTTAAGGTCCCAGTATAGGCTGCCGCTTTTAATGGTTATCTTCCTTCTTGTAGAAATATTGCTGCTGTCTATAAGATACCTTATATCAATCTCTAAAAATTCCCTTTTGATATAATCCTTTATCCTGTCTCCCCATTCAACACATATTATTGAGAAGCCGTCATATATATAATCTTCCAATCCGGTCCCGTTTATATCATCAATGTTTTCAAGCCGGTATAGATCGGCATGAATAAGCTTCATCCGGTCATCGATATGATATTCATTTAATATAGTAAAACTTGGGCTGGAAATATCTTCCTTCAATCCCAATCCCGCAGCAATACCTGATATAAAGGTAGTTTTTCCCCCACCCAGCTCTCCAGTAAAAAGAATGATACTCCCTTTTTTAAGAAATCTTGAAAGCTTTTTTCCGAGGTCTTTGGTGAAATCAGCAGAATTTGAAGTAATCACAATTTGCATGTTAAAAAAGCCCTAATTGTTCATCTTTTTCCTGTTTACCGTTTAAGGTGCCGGATTCCAGGTATGAAACACCTTCCCCCGAATCGGGGATCTCGCCATCAGAATCGATTAATCTTTTTATCTTCTGAAAATCCTCTTTCAAAATTCCCATCTTTGAAGGTGTATAAAGAGCTGCTGCCGGATGGTTTATGGGCATTATTATACGATTCCCTATCCTGAAGATCTTTCCCCTCAGGCCGCTGATGCCCTTATTGGTATCGAGTAGAAGCTGTGTGGAAAACCTGCCCATAGTACAGATTATTTTAGGATCGATTATTTTAATCTGCTCCATCAGATAATCCTTGCAGGTATTAATTTCTTCTATCCTTGGATCCCTGTTGCCGGGAGGCCTGCATTTTAGCACATTTGCTATAAAGACTTCGCTCCTGTCATATCCTATTGAACCAAGAAGCTCGTCAAGCAGCTTTCCTGCCTGCCCCACAAAAGGCAGCCCCTGCAGGTCTTCATTTTTACCCGGAGCTTCTCCCACAAACATTATTCTTGCCTCAGCGCTTCCGCTCCCGAAAACAAATTTAGTCCTTGCCTTAGAAAGATCACACTTATCGCAATCCCTGATTTTAAGATAAAATTCCTTTAATCTTTCCCTTTTGCTACTGGCTTCCATAATACCTTCTCATGACCATTCCATATCTGTATCTATTTATAACCTATAATAATATATACTTCAACATTTATATGTTTCACATTTACAAAAAGAAAAATATCTTCTATCATTTTAGCAAGTAAGGCAGCATCTAAAGCAATAACTTAAAAAGGATTAAACATGAAAACAAAAATAATAATCTTTATAGCCATTACCACACTTACCCTGACCCCACTTGCAGGATGCGCATTACTTGAAACGGGTCCCTTGGAGATCAGCAAGATAACTGTTTGCCAGAGTCTGGATAATAATAATCAACCTATAGGACCAACTGATACTTTCCCAGCGGGAACCCGGATCGTTAATATATCAGTTAAAGTCGATAATATCACTACCAAAGATAAACTGACTATCAAATGGAATTATATCGAGACCGGTGAAGAAATATATACCTCCGATTTTTTCCCGGAGGAATCCGGCTCCGGTTATGTAGGATTCAGCTTCACTATAAATAAAGGGTATCCTTCAGGAAGGTATAACGCAGTAGTGTACTTAAATGATGAAATTGTGGAAACAGTTGAATTTTCGGTGGAGTAAAAACTCCTTACAATCTCAATATCTATAAACAGATCACCACGATAATAATATTATTGCGCCTTACTGATAAATTTTATATCCAATTTATAATCTAAACAATCAGCTATTTTCTTTAATTTAGCAATTGTGGGATTATAGTTTCCGCTTTCAAGTCTAGAAATATTAGATTGCTTGTCACCAATTAATTCAGCTAGCTCTTTTTGAGTCAATTTCTTCTCCTTCCTTAGAGTAATTAATTGGCCGATAATCCTATACTCTGGCTCAAGATTCTTAAGTTCCTTTAAGACTTCTGGATCTTTATTTATAATTTCTTTAGCATCTTTCCATTTCACTATTATTTTATCTCCTTATATCTATTTAAATAATCAATCATCCGTTTTCTTGATAACTCCAACTCGTACTTAGAGATTTTCCGTTCCTTCTTACAAAAAGCACTAAGTAATATAAAAATATTATTCATATACAAAAAATAAATTATTCTAAATTTACTTTTATCACAACTAATCCTTAACTCCCATAGATTCTTATACCTACTCCCCTTTATTTTCTTAGTATATGGATAAGGTAAATAAATTCCATGTAATTCTAATAGGTCAATTACCTTTTCAATTTTAGCTCTCTGCTTTGGTTGTAGTGACTGTATATAATCTAAAACAGGATACCTCTCATATGATGCTTTATATAACTCTATTCCCCACTTCATTATATATATCATATATGATATATAGTCAAGCAAAATTTATTAGTAATATTCTTGACCACTTATTTTATTCTTCTTAGCCTACCATTGGCCTTAGTATGGATGGTTATATTATTAATAGAGATTATCTTTAAAAATAAACACTTTACATCTGCCTCACAATATACCTCAATATATTTTGGATTATTAACACTTTCTATCACATCATAATCAAGATTGTTTATAGTACAGTCATTGACGTTCTTATAATTCTTATAAAAATATTCATAGATTATATTCGGGTAATCTTCTGCCAGTTTATTTACGCCTAATTCCTGCGCTGCTTCAATATCAATACGCTTAGAAGCTTCTTCCGCAGCTATCATACATATCTTATTTATCTCTTCTTTATAAATAAAAGCTCTGCCTATATCTATAACAAAGCCTACTATCAGAATAAATATAGGCATTAAGATAACCACAATTAATAAAGTTGAGCCTTTATTTGAATTGGAATCAGAACTCAATTTTTCCATAATCATTCCCACCCAGCCATTTATTCGCATCAGAACTGCTTCCCTGTGAATTTATATTAATCGATCTAAAACCGTTTATGGGATTACTAAAATAAATATGAGTACTCTCTTCACTCTGAGCGTATAGATAAATATGTAAAATACTATCTTCGCTACCGCTGTAATCAAACCATGTAATTGTATTTATACTCCCTTCGGTAGAAGGAGATATTGCTTCATCGTAAATAATTACTTTTTCAATTCCATTATCACTAAACCTATAAATATCCTGATAAATATATACTTGGACAATTTTTTTTTCTTCCTCACCTTCATCTAACTCACTATTATCAATCTTCCAGCCTATTTTTAATTCCATACTACATTCTTTATTATTTTTATCTTTATGCCATTTGGTAAAAATGAACTTAGGACTTTTTTCAACAATTACCTCACCCTGAAGAGGTGAGGTGTAAAATCCATCTTCGACCCAAACCCTACGATATTCATAGTGGCTTGTATTAACCCATTCTTTTTCTGTGTAATAACGCCAGTATCCTGATGATGGTACTGTATAGGAAGTATCAATCCATACTTTCCTGGTTCTGGTTTCCCAATGTGAAGTATCTACTGTTCTATAAGCTGTATAAGGCTCCCAATATCCAGATTCAATCCAAACATTATAATACACTCCAATTTGAGTTTCTCTTGCATAACATTTATATTTAGTCGCAAGAATATGACCTCCATAGTAGGGTCGGTAGTCTATAATCCATTTATGAGCTTTATATCTATTACCATTATATATAATAGTTGTCTCACCTTTAGGTTTCGATGCGAAAGAGTATACACTCCATCCATATTTATCAGTACCGACATAAATAGTAAGATTTACAGAAATCCATTTTTTTATATATGTGTACTTTAATTCCCAATGTGAAGTATCAACCCTTCTATAAGCTGCGTAAGGCATTAAAGTAGAAGAGTTAATCCATACACGATATTCTTCAGTTTTCCAGTAACCTTGATTTACAGTTTTAGATTTACTAATCCATTCTTTTTTTAAAGTTTCCTCATAATATCCATCATTGATCCATATTTTTTTATTTTCCCAATGTGATTTATCGATCCAAACCTGTTCCCCTTCAGAAATATCTACCTTTAACCAGCTTTCTCCTAATAGCTTTATAGGAAACGAAAATGCTATAAGAACTAAAACAAATAAAAATATCCCAATTCTAAATAGATTTTTCAGGGTTAACCTTTCTTCTTAATAAATACTTATATAATTACTTAATACAAAAATCTAAACTTTTGCTTGAAACTTTAGATACATTATCTATGAAACTACTATCTACTACTTTTATATATTGACCAATAAACTTTTTTATTTCTTTAGTACTTTTAATTTCATTTGAATTAATAGCTATTCTATCTCTAACACCAGACTTAACATCTTCAAACATATATTCATTAAAAATAAACTCTATTTCATAATCTTCTACATCTTTATAATCATAATAAGACTCATCTAAATCTACATTTTTACATTCCTTGTCTACTAAAAATATTATCTTTTCATCATCAACACTACTAATAATCCCCTGGTAAAAATGGCAATAAACAACCTCCGTATCAGCTGTATTTTCAAAAAATATAACATCCTCTCCATCTATTGTTCCTGTCTTTTTTTCCATCTCAATAACAACCTCATTTCCATCTTTATCCAGGAAAGTTTCATAAATATATTCGGGATAATCATCAATATCATCTTCGATTTTATGAATACTTTTATCTCTATTAAACCAGCCTTTTAGATGATTGAATATTTCCTCAATATAATTGAATCTAACAATAATCAAAACGAGTAAGGCTATGCCTATAGTTAAAAAAATAATTACTTTCTTCTTATTTAACATGTAAATAATCCCTATTTATTCTTTTTCTTCAATACTCATTGCACTACTTCCACAGATCTCTGCATAACCATCTTCAAACATTGAGAAAGGCGATATTTTAGAAAAAAAGACTGGTACTTTATAAACCACATCTACTTGTACTAAATCACCTGGATCTGCCCCTGAAATATCAACTCTTAGACTTAGTCTCTCATCAAAACTCCATCCAGGTAATGTAGAACATGCATAAGATAATGCTGCATTTGCCGCATCTAATTCTGGTTTATCAGATAAAGTAGCAGCCCTAGCAGCTTCATAAGAAGCAGAGTTTACAGCAATTTTTGCATTTAATATAAATCCAAACTGAATGATCCCTGCAATTAAAAGTATTAATATTGGCATTATTAAAGCAAGTTCAATTAAAACATTCCCTTGCTCTGAATTTTTTTTAAATTTGAGCATTAGCAAATATCTTTAAATTATTTTCTATAAACTTTAAAGAAATATATATTTTTTTAATTTTAGATTTACAAGCTATCTACTATAGATTGGAAAACTGATTGAAGTTTACCTCCAAGTGCAGATACTACCGCAATGCAAACAATTACAACAAGTGCTATATATAGAGCTATTTCTATTAACGTAGCTCCTTTTGACTTGAAAAATATACTACTTATAAATTTGCTTAATAAATTCAAAATCTTCACCCCCCGTTTATTTACTTATTAAAATTTATAATCACTTAAACAATTTCTTAACTCTCAATGGAAGAATTAAATAAAATCTTTATATTATTAAAAAAACATTTTTAACTGAGGCAAAACCGGCAATAAAAATAGAAATATCATTGGGATAAACATGAAAATAAATATTACAATAACCAAATTACTTTCCAGTCTCTCAGATCTTATTTTTAAAAGATCTCTTTGATTAGATCTTATATCCTTTGATATTCCTTTTAGAACTTTATTAATTGGATTACCTATCATTTCAGCCTGTATCAAGATTTTAATTAAAGTTTTAAAATCATTACAAAAAGATAGTCTGGCAATTAAATAATAAGCATCTTTCTTGTTATAACCTTCAAATATTTTTATTCTTGCTAATTTAAAAAGTTTAGTTATTTCTCCTTTGTAATTATCTGATATATAATTTAATGCTTCATTTAAATTTAAGCCTGCTTCTATCAAAGCTGATAAAACATCCACTATATCAGGAAGCTCATCCAAGACCTTTTTACTTTTTAGTTTAATCTGGCTTTTAATAATCTCTAAGATTAAGAAGTAAATCACTATTGCTGCTATGAACGAATATAAAATAAAATTTTTACCCAGTAGAAAACCTAAAACGATAAAAAATATAAGAAAGCTTATAGAAAGAAAGATTCTTAATAAAAATAATCCCTCTATAGATTTTATTTTAAAACCTAAGACTCTAATTCCTTCTTGTTCATTAAATAATATTTTTAAATCCTCACTTAATTTTGTTTTTTTTAGTTTTTTAAAAATATTTCCGGTTCTGGTTTCTATTCTTTTAAAAATTAATCTTGAATTTCTATAATTAACACTAGTAGATAAAAAGAATGTAAAAACTGAAATAAGAATAGCGGTCGGTATTACTAGTAAGTTCATTTTATAATTCTATTCCCCCCATAATAATTGATCATTCTATTTATTATAAAAAATCCAACCAGATTACTTAGAATAATATATACAAGAATTAAAATCCCAAATTTTGTAAATAGAATATTCAAAATATCTTTATTAATCAGAACAATAATTATTATTGAGATCACAGGTATTAAAGTTATAAGATATGATGTATATTTTGGTCCAGAGCTTAAAATTTTTATATACATCTCTGTATTTCTTTTTTCTCTAATATAATCAATTTGATTCTTCAGAAATCCTATCAAATCAATTCCCTTCTCATTTGCGACAATAAATCCTATTAGTACTACTTGAATCAAAGGACTGCTATTTCTTTTAATCATATTTCTTAAAGCCTCATTTAAAAGAAGGCCTCTTCTGGTATCGTTTAATACTAGTTCAAACTCTTTTCTCAATGGATAATCAGTTTCCTCTATTGTCATCTGTATACAATTTAAAATATTAGGATTACCGTATAAGTATCCAACAAGATCCAATAAAAATTGCTCTAGTTGATTTTCTTTTTTAATGTTCTCTCTTCTTCTTCTTATATTTATAAAAATAAAGAATAAAAAAATAATTACGATTAAAAATAGAATAGAAAAGAACAGACTTTGTTTAAAAAATAATCCTACTAGAAAAGTGAGAGATAATAATACAAAAATAAATATTAGAAATTCTTTTGCATCTAGATTTAAATTATTCTTATTAAGCCAAATATTGACTCTGTAAAGAAAACTAAAATTTTTCTTCTCTTCACTCTCAAATTCTTTATTATTGTATATCCTTAAAATTCTATTAATTATATTCTTTTTTCGATCAATAATAAAAATTGCTAAAGATCCAAATATATATAAAAATCCCAGCCCAATTAATATAGATATAATTACAGATACTTTAATTTATAATCTCCCTTTTTACTTAAGTTATTATCTAGAATTAAAATTTCTTTTAACTTCCTATTGCAAATATTAAAATTCTCATCTTTTTCATAATCTAAAAATAAAATCAAATCTATTGCTCTTGAAATCATTTTTTTTATAACATAATTATTAAGATTAGTTTTATATTCCATTGCTAATGTTTCTAGTCTTAATAAAGAGTCCAATGCAGAATCAGCATGAATGGTACTGAAACTACCTCTATGCCCTATATTAAGAGCTTGGAGCATCTGATATGCCGCCATTGAATCTCTGACTTCACCAACAATAATCCTATCGACGATAATTTTTTAATATAAGGGTCTTTTTTATTGAATTTGTAATAGATTTCAACTTTCCTTGCATCTTCTGATTCATTAAAGGGATAGACTATTATTTTATCTACCATTATGCTTACAATCATCTTTTTAAGATCAAGGTCTGCATTATCAATTTTATCCACAAAAAGAGAGGTAACTTTTTCGATTTCGGATATTTTTCTTTTCTCGAATTCTTCTTTTTTCTTTATGTCTTCATAGTGTTCCTTTTCTTTTACAAGTTTCTCTTCCTTTTGCTTCATCTGTTCAATCTCAACCATTATGTCTTTTTCTATATAGTTATCACTGGCCGTGATGAACTTTATTAACTTCTTTATCTGCCACCTTATGCTCAATAATTTATTTTCTATTTCCTGTAACTTAGATAATATGTCCACCTGTGAAATGTTGGACAAAGCTTCTCCCAAAAAAGCCTTAATCTTGTCCGGGTCTTTTATAAAACCTGAGATGTCATCCCAGACAACACTTTCCAGTCCATCTGCTCTAATAGGTTTATTCTTACACTTCTTTGGGTGCTTGTTATTCCTTAGTCTGTAGTTATTGCAGGCATAGTATGTATATTCCCTGTATGCCAAACCTGAAAAGTTTCTGCCACACTTACCACACTTTATTTTACCTGTGAGTAGATAATGTCTTACTGCATTTCTCTTAGATAAGAATCCGTTGTCTTTCTTTACTTTTTGAGCCATGTTCCAAACATCTTTAGAAACAAACGAGGGGACAATCATAATCTTCTTGTTTTTATTTTTTGACCTCTTGCCAATTATTTTTTCTCCTGTATAAACCTCGTCACTTAATAGATTCCTAACCCTTTCAGCAATCCAATACTCTGCACGTTCCCTTTTAATATTAGCCTTCCCGGGAGTATAGGTAGGAATTTTCATATCACGTAACCTTTCTGCTATCTTCTCGCAAGTCATCTTTGAATTAACACACCAGTTAAAAATCATTTTGATTACGTCAACTTCTGAATACTTGCCCAGGAGAGTCTTTTTATTATATAGTTCGAGCTTTCTTGTTTTCTTGCTTAAGATGTATCCGTAAGGTGCCAAGCCACCTATCCACCTGCCTTCATTTATAGCTCTCTGTTTGCCTCGCATAGAATTTTTTTGGATATTATTCCAGTCGTATTCTGAAAATGTGCTAATAATGCTAAACATCATTCTGCCTTCTGGCTCCTGTGTATTGTAGGGTTCTGAAATAGATTTAAAGTTAATTTTCAGTCTTGACAAAGTATCAACTGCGTCGAGCATCACTTTTAAGCTCCTTCCAAGCCTGTCAGTTTTTAGCACGAGCACCAAGTCAAACTTCTTTCTTTCAGCATCTTTCAGGAGCCTCTTACCCCCAGGTCTTTTTTCGAAGGGAACAGTTCCAGATATTCCTTCATCTAAATAGCTATCATAAACCTCATAACCATATTCCTTTATAAATTTTTCGAGCTCTATTTTCTGGTTCTCGATAGTCTTATTATCCTTTTGTTCATCAGTAGAAACCCTGTAATATGGTGCTACTTTCACTCCTTTAACTTTTTCCATTACAATCTCCTTATAGATGTAGGTTTAAAATAAAAGTCTCTTTCGATTTTCAATCCGTTTGGTTCACAAATACTCCTAAGCTCTGATAATGAAAAATACCCCATCTCTTTCTCGGATCCATCCACAAGGCCGAAGAATATATCTTCACCATCAAACTCTGTAGCATACCATGTCCAGCTTGACCATGGGGTAAAGAATTTAACATAGGCTATAGCATCAATCCCCATACCCTCTTGCTCATATAGCCTTGGGAGTTTCTTTATTATTTTTTTTGTAAGTAAATCCATTTTTTAAAAAATACTTTTTTATTATACTAAATAATTGTACATATATAAAATATATATATGATAATTTTGATAATCACCATATACTTTTAATTTTCATATACATAAGGAAGGGGAGTTTAAATTAATTAACTCCCCTTTTTTGAAACATAATGACATTATTTTTGAAGTGGCTTCATAGTTTTTACTACCTCTTCAAAATTTGATAATGACTGGAGTAAGGTATCAATACCTGTATCCAGAGATACTCGCAATAGCTTTACTCTTCTTCTTAATCGTCTATCAAAAATAGCATCGGAATTATAAATTTCATGTAGAAAATTATTAAGCCTTACCCTCAAATCTGTAAATTTTTGCAAATCTTCTTCAAATGCCATACTTATATCTTTTAATAATTTTTCAAATTCCGTCATTTTTACACCTCCCTCCTATATATAATGTCTTTACATTACTAAGCATTGTCATTACCTCTATTATTGATTTTTTCAAGGTCACTATCGCTGCCATCAATTTTGTTGATATTTTGCACTTCACCCAGAATTAACTTGTAAACCTCAAACAACAAATCTTTTATGTTTTTTTTATATGAGTAATTTTTTTTAAATTTAGGCTTTTGTTTTTTCATTTTCTTTCTCCAATAAAAAAGGGAACCATATATTTATATATATTGGTTCCCTTTTTATGCATGACCTATTAGGTGGAATAAATCAGATGTTCTATCTCTTCGCTCTCCAGAAATAATTTGTCCTTTAAAACACTTTCAGTATCAATAAACTGTTTTAACACTATTCCAACTCTTTTTACTTGCGATTCATCATCATGCATTCTTACTACTTCATGTACAATATTCTCCAGCTTCAGTTTTAAATCCATCCGCCTCTCCCACTGTTCATCCAGTGTTATCAGTATCTCTTCATAGATTTCCTCTAATACTGGTTTGCATGCAATCATATCCAGTATTTTTTTACTGCGTGTTTTTTCGGTTTTTTGACTTTCAGAACTTTCTTTCATGACTTATCACCTCTCTCTCCTTCTAAAAATATCAATAAGTTCAGCAGCCAAGATAAGCTTTTAACTTGCCTGCGATCTCATCTACTAATCTCTGCACTTGCCGATAAGGCAAATTTAAAATCCTGCCTATCTCGGATTTTCTATAACCTTCCGAGAGCATTTTAAGAATCCCCCATAGCTTTCTATCCGATTTCTTCAGCTTTTCTGTAAAAATTTTAATATCAAGACTTTCAACTGATATAAGGCTTCCCCCTTTTCTGGGAGCATTTTGTTCAAAATAACCACTAATGGCCTTATTTATGTCCTCGGAGGAATATATACTGGGTTGTCCCTTTGCAATCGGTTTCTCCATTAATATCACCCCCTTTTCAGTAAGTTTTGGGTAAATAAAAAACCCCCAGCTTTTCAAGTTGGAGGTTTAAATATAAAATATTTATTTTTATGAGATTTTTAAGATATTTACTTCATAAATGTTTTTATTCTATCTGCAATGATTTTAGCTTTCTCTTTGTCAATCTTAGGATAGCCAAAAAATAATTCTTCAATAAAATCCTTATCATTATACATTCTTGATTTATAAGCACTATAAAAGAACCCAAGTAGCTCTGCGGCATTTTCTCTTTTTTTATTAATTTTTAAAAATTCTTTCTTGACGTTATTAAAATCTCTGCTGAACTTTAATCCCTTTGCTTTAACTAATTCCATGTTTACTACCAGTTCACTATAAGTCATTCTTTTGCCGGCATTAGAAAGATAATCTTTAATCATGCTAATATTTAATCCCTTAAAACCTGCAAAAACATCTACATATATAATAGAGTTTAATAAGCGTTTTTGTCTTTCGTGTAATAGATCATAATATTCAAGCAAATAGAAAAATACATAATTAAGACTATTGTTCTTATTTTCTGAAATTAAATCGTAGTCTATATAATTAGGTGGGAAGAAAATAGAGACTGCCCTGTTCCATTGAAACTCAAAATCCAATTTATCCCTGCAATCCATAAAATCCTTAGGTGCTTTTACCTTGCTCATAATATATTTCATCATTTTCTTTTTTTTATCATCTGCGAACTCAAAATGTCCTCTTTCATATTTACTGAAAGCATCTCTGGTTAGCCCTAACGCTTTAGCTATTTCTTCCTGTGTTATATCCAAGGCACTTCTAACAATTCTTAGCCTGTTTTTTTCATCAGATGAGATTTCTAAAGTAAAATTAAAAGAAGCATTTTTATAAATTTCCTTCACATATTTATAGCTCAATCCTAACTTTTTAGATATCTCATTAAGGCTATATCCCTCTGCAAAAAGAGTTAAAATTTTTCCATCTAATATAGGAAGTTTTTCAATAAAATGCTTATAATCTATCCTCTCTGCTGTTATTTCATTTTCAATGGTTTTAAGTATTTTACCTTTCCTTTGCGTTGTTTCTGATCTGGTTCTTTTTACATTTCTATTAGTCTTATAGTCTTTGCTTATCCTTCGAAAATCCTCATTGTCATATCCTGGCATGGGTTAACACCTCTTTGAAATTTATGCTTAATACCAGCATGTATATAAAGTTTACTCTACAATATAAAATAAAATATATTTTGTCAAGTATATTTATAATCTTTAAAAAATAGAATTTTTTCCAAATTTTTCTTCCAGATATCGAAGGCACCAATGGGGCTGATTTTTTGTGAGGGTGTTTTAGTATATGAGAGAGGGGGAGGTATGAAAGTATATTATGACAGTAAATTTAATAAATATATTCCCAGCTCTCAAATAGGCTATTATCTACTGGCTACAGCTATATATAAGGAATATTATAAAGATTATCCCTATCGGTAAGCTTACAGTTAAAGTTAGAATTTTTCCTATATTTGATATCTTCTGGCCGGTCTTTTCCAGACTAGTTAATTCTTCCACACCAATTTTATTACCGCAGAAGTTGCAGAATTCAGATCCATCAGGTATTTCTTTTCCACACCTTTTACAATACATATAGATTTTTCTTTCTATTCAAATAGATCTTCCCAGGGTATACCGTATTCATAATCAGTATTTTCGGCATAGGTTTTAGCAAATCCATTTAAGCTATATACTGTACCACCTTTTACATACCAGAAAGCCATATCATCAAGCCTTACCACATACCCATCTTCATATTCTACTGCTTCCCATGACCCGGAAACATCTACTGTTAAGGCATCTTTAACCTCTTGTATAGCATTGTTTTTACCTGAATTGTTTGGTTGAGCTTGTACACTACAGGATACAGTTAATCCTAAAATTAAGATTACTACCAGCACAACAACAGTAGAAAATAATTTCTTTTTCACTTTTACCTCCATTTCTTATGATTATTAAATACAAAAAATATGTACTTTTAAAAAATAGTATTATTATTCTACTAAAAAATTTACTAAAAAGCTAATTATTATACACAGAATTATAGTTAGCACAGTCCTACATTTTCTATATATAACTCAAAATGAAAATATAATAAAAAAATTTGGTAATAAGGTCAGTGAAGAAAGATTAAAAAGGAAGATATCATAGGAAAAACTGGCTGAAAACTAACAGGTATTCATAGTACTTATATAGGAATGATTGACAGGGGTAAAAAAAATATTACAATAATAAACATTAAAAAAATATCCAGGGCACTTGATTTACCTACTAGTTACCTAATGAACTTTAACAATGGGAAGTAAAGCAAATAGATTAAGGAAAAAGTGGCAAGATTATAGTGGTAAAAAAGCAGGCACAGCAGAAAAAGATTTCTTTGAAACATTCAATATAGTATTTAAAAATACTGAATTCAGAATCAGATCTAAACCAAAAGAATTCAGAAACATCTATGTCAATATAGAGCTTTCCAAACAAGAAATATCAGAGATTTACACTCCTCCAAAGCCAATAAAAAGACATGGAGTAATACTAGACTATGCTATTGATAATATTAAAACAAAAAAGACAATTTATGTTGAAGTAAAAAGACAAGATGGCTGGATAGAAGGTGGTAAACGTGCTGATGGTAGAGGTAATGCCCATGAGAGATCCTGTAAATTTTTTACGCCTGGACTATTAAAAATTCTCCGAAATAAAGGAAATCTTGGCCCTGATGTACTTCCCTTTTGGATTGTTTTCCAGGGAGATATAACTCGAGATCCTTGCAGAGTGAGAGAAATTAGTTGTTGGTATGATGAATATATTGCACATTATTTTTTTTGGAGGGATCCTAGAGATCCATATAAACTTATAAGTCATTTTGAGAAGTATATAGCTCCAATGCTTCTCTAATCTTTCTATTCATAGACTTCTCTAATATCAAGACCCCAGACATCCCAACCTTCGGGCTTTTGCCTTGCGAACAATTCAATCTTTTTTTGCGTGGGAAACATATTTTCTATCCTTTTACGAACCTCAACAGGTTTCTCACTATGGTTTCCTCTAGGTACCCTTACTAACTGTTTCATATTTCTCGCCCCTCTAGGTCTTGGAATCTTGCCTCTTTTAAAGACTAAACACAATTCACAATAAGATAGAGTATATTGCCCTGGATTATGCTTCATCTTATCCCAAACAAAAGCCACCGTTTTATACTCAAACCCCCATGCGATACCAAGATTAATTCCCTGAGCAAGATGGGGATTAGTAGCCCACATAAATAATAAACAATCATCCTCTGCTATTTCATATATAGGTATTTTCATTAAAACCTTTGTTTTCAACGTTGGGTATTTAAAACTTGCAGAACTAATAAAAATATTTTTCTCTAAATCAATCTTATCAGCACTTTTACTACTTTTATCAAATTGCATTTTTCCAGAATAGTCCCAAGGGGGATCAGCGTAAATTATATCATATTTCTTTAAAGGCAATTCGGGATACAAATCAGGTAAATTATTTCTTTTAGTTCTTCTTTTCTGTTCAGCATTATATATAGTGTAACCAGTAATCTTCCGATTACTATTAATATGTTTTTTTACTAGCAAATTTTTATTTGTATTATCAAAAAAATCTAGTTGATTTGAATTCATACCGATGAAATTATAATATGTATTTTTTTATCATTCAGTGAAATAATAATCTTTTAATCATTTCTCTATTTATTATAAAATAAAAATAGATATAATTTAAGAATATTAGTACTCTATCACAAGATATAATCTAATTTTTAAAAGCTATTGGTTCTTATTTAAATAATAATAAACTCGGAAAAATCTAAAACACTGCACATTGAGTTTAACCATTATTGAAAAATATAAGATATGAATTATATCTTTAAAACTATCCTTAATTTTTCCAGCCCATTTGATAATTCTTCTATCCTTTTTATTATATTTTTATCGCTTTTACTAAACTCTTCCTTCCTGTCATCATCAAAATAATCCATATAAATTTGGGTAGTATTTAAATTTTTATGTCCAAGTTGTTTCTGTATTCCTCTTATAGGTTTTCCTTCTTTGAGCCATATTGTAGCTATTGAGTGTCTTAAGCAATGAGGATGAATATCTTTATAGGGATCTATTTTATTAGAATACCTTCTTACCATTTTTTGTATATAGTCAGGTAAAAGTTTTTTACTATGCCGGGAACAGAATAAATATTTACTATTAGGTCTTATTTCTTCCCATTTTTCAATATAATGGAATAAATATCCCGGGACATATACAATCCTCGAACTTTTTCTTTTTGTATTATTAACTCTTATAGCACTATCATTCTTTTTTAAATCCGACAACTTTAAATTAAGTAGTTCAGAAACCCTTAATCCTGCATAACATAAAACTGCAAGAATAGCTCTATTTCTTATTCCAGACTTGTATTTTGGGTTGGGAACATTGACTAATCTATCAAGTTCTTCCCTTGTCCTAAAAATCTCTATTACTTTTTTCATAATTGTATGAATATATTATTTATATAAATAAATAATATTTATAATACTATTATATAATAAATCTTTT